>NZ_MBQD01000012.1 GCF_001693815.1 Tessaracoccus lapidicaptus
GCTCGACGGCGACTCCTACCGCACCCGCGGCCACCGTCGCCAACCAACCAAGTAGAACCAACAACAACCATGAGAGGGGTCAATTTTCGATCGGCAACAGGGGGTCAGTTTTCGTCCGGCGTTGACACCAACCTCGCCGCGATCCGCGCGTTCGGCACACCCTCCGCGGCAAGCCTCCTGATCAAGGCCCAATCCTCCATAGTGATCACTCTCCGATCGTCGTGGGAGTGTCCACTTTTCACCGTCGAAAGTGTTCAGTTTTCAACCGTCGTCGACAGCCGACGGTTCCGATCGAGGGCGTGGCGCCGATGTCTGCGAGGGGTTCGCCGTAGCGAATCGAGGTGAATTGGGCGAGTTCAACCGGTCGATGCAACACCGCGGATTCTCGTGCCGGGCGCCGCGGGACCAGCGGGCCATCTCGATCGCGTTGAGGACCATCTCGGTGCGTATGTGCGATGCGACCCGCCACCCCGCGATCATCCTGCTGAACGCGTCGATGATGAAGCACACGTAGGCGACGCCCGGTCCAGGTCGTCACGAATGTCAGGTCGGTGACCCAGAGCCGGTTCGGTGCGGTCGCGGTGAACTCCCGCTTCACCAGATCAGGGTGCCGCGCCGACGCCGGGTCCGGCCTCGTCGTCTTGATCCGCTTCGAACCCCTCACGCCCTCGATCCCCGCAGAGCGCATCAACCGGGCGGTCAGGTCTCCACTGCTGCGGCCTTCTCAGGGCGCTTCACGACAAACACGCCATCGTCTGCCGCGCGGCCGTCGTCCTCAACGCCGTCATCGCCTGGGTCAAGACATTGTCAGACACGCCCTAGGTCAGAGTGCGGCGGCTCCGGCCTCGGCTACTGTCTGGTCCTCTTCGATACTGCCGGTGGACACTCCGATGGCACCGACGATGACACCGTCGCGGACGAGCGGAATGCCTCCGGGGAACACGACGATGCGGCCGCCGTGAGCATCGTTGAGACCGTACAGGTCGCCGGTCGGGCGTGTTGCTCCCGTGAGGTCTTTGGTCTGGGTCTGGAAGGCAATGGACGTATACGCCTTATTGATAGCGATGTGGATGCTGCCGATGTTCGCAGTATCCATCCGCACGTGTGCCTTGAGGTTGCCTCCGGCGTCCACGACGGCGATGTCCTGGGGCTGTCCGATCTCCTCAGCGCGCGCGATGGCGGCATCGATGACGCGGAGTGCGTCCTCAAGGGTGATGGTGTCCTGAATCTTGGGGTTCGACATGGTGTCTCCTCTTCATTGAAGGTCAGGTGTTGCGGGTGTTAGGCGTCGCATGAGCGACGACTGGGGTGGAGCCTCGGACGGTCCCGATCATGACTTGAAAGACAGTGGACCGACCGAGGGCTAGGGGTTCCCGTCAGATGACAGGAAGCAGTGCGATGGACAACCCGGTGGCGAGCGCGCCTCCGATGAGCGGGCCGGCCACGGGCACCCATCCGCGGACGTCTGTGTCCGCGGAGGTCAAACCGCGGGCTCGGATTGAGCGTGGTACAAGGGATGGTGTGCGTGCGAGCGGCGCCGGGTGGACAGTCGAGGGCCAACCGCGGCCCACCCGGGGATTGCTCAGTGTGAGACTGTGCGGCGCAGCGTGACCTGCGCCGCACAGCGGGGGGCTCCTTAGAAGGTGCGGATCGGGATCTCCGCGGGAGCCTCGAGAAGTTCGCGGATCTCGTCGTCAAGCTTGACAAGCGTGATGGACGCGCCCGCCATGTCCAGCGAGGTGCAGTATTCGCCGACATAGCTACGGGTTGGGGTAATTCCTTGGGCCGCGAGCTTCTCGTGTGCGATGCCGTACAGAAGGTACAGCTCGCTGATGGGCGTGCCACCGAGACCGTTCACCATCAGCGCGACGTCATCGCCGCTGCTGTAGGGGATGTCGCTCACGATGGGCTCCAGAAGCAGGTCGACGATCTCGTTCGCCGGGACCCACTTCTGACGTGCACGGCCGGGCTCACCGTGGATACCGATGCCGACTTCGATCTCGTCGTCGCCGATCTCGAACAGCGGCTCGCCCTTGGCGGGCGGGGTGCAGGCGGTGAGCGCCACGCCCATGGTGCGGGTGACGGCGTTGACCTTCTCGCCGATCCGGACGATCTCGTCGAGATCCTTGCCGGCCTCAGCGGCAGCGCCGACGGCCTTGATGACGAAGAAGTTGCCAGCGACGCCGCGGCGACCGATGGTATACAGCGAGTCCTTCACCGCGACGTCGTCGTCGATGAAGAGGGTGCGCACCTTGATGCCCTCTGCGGCAGCGAGCTCTTCTGCCATTTCGAATGCCATCTTGTCGCCGGTGTAGTTGTTCACCAGCAGCAGCACACCCTTGTCGCTCTTGACGCGGCGTGCGGCCTCGACGACGAAATCGGTGGGCGGGGCGGCGAACACGTCACCGGGGCAGGCGGCGTCCAGCATGCCCTTGCCGACAATCATCACGTGTGCGGGCTCGTGGCCAGAGCCGGAGCCCTGGATGATGGAGACCTTGTCGTTGTTGGGCGCATCGGCGCGGACGATGAGGTTGTACTTCGGGTCGTACGTGAGCGTGTCAGGGTTCGCCAGGGCCAGACCCTTCAGCATCTCCGGAACGAACGCCTTCGGGTCGTTGATGAACTTCTTCATTGTGTTCTCACTTCCTTGTGTGGGATGGGGGTGGAGGGAGGGTGAGTCGTTACCAGGTCTCGGCGACGCGCTCGGCGAGCACTGCCATCGCGATGGCGCCCGGGTCGGGGGAGCCGATGCTGCGCTCACCGGTGTAGGACGCGCGGCCACGATGTGCCTCGAGCTTCGCGGTCTCTTCGGCGGCGGCGCGTGCGACCTCGGCTGCGTGCTGAGCGACAGCCTTGCCGTCCAGACCCTTATCGAGGTCCGCCTCGATGGCATCGGTGAGCGGGACCAGAGCGTCCAGCAGCGTCTTGTCTCCGAGGGAGGCGCCGCCGCGCTTCATGATGCCCTCGACGGCCGAGCGAAGCATCGCGACCACATCGGCCTGGCTGATGTCGTTCTTGTCTTTCACGGAGATAGCGGCGCGAAGGAACGCCGTGCCCCAGATCGGGCCGGACGAGCCACCGATACGGCCGGACATCGTAGTCGCAACCTTCTGGATGAAGGTGCTGAGATCCGACCGGTCGTACTCGTCCCATTCGGCGATGACGTTCTCGAATCCGCGAGCGAGCGAGTATCCGAAGTCGCCGTCGCCGACAACGGCATCCAGGTCGCTGAAGTACTTCTCATTGTCGACGCACGTCTGTGCGATGAGCTTGATGACGCTCTCGACGCGGGCGACGCCCGCCTGGCTGAAGGTGCTGCTCATGATGATCCTCGGGTTGGGTTATCGGATGGTGAGGGCAGTGAGGGTGTCGAGGGTGACCTGACCGGTCTCCTCGACGCCACGCGGGTTGGAAAGGAAGCGCGCTGGCGTCTGCGGCTGGTCACCCAGGCTGTCAACGACCAGTGCCGCCTCGGTGAAGTCCTCGTCGGCGGTGTAACTGGACACCGTCACGACCGTGGTGATGCCGGCCGCGGCGGCGGCCCGCAGCCCGTTCTGGCTGTCTTCGACGACCACAGCGTCCGCCGCGTCGACACCGAGGTCCCGCAGAGCGAGCAGGTAGATGTCCGGTGCCGGCTTCTTCGCCGGGACCACGTCTCCCGCGTAGATACGGAACCAGGAGGCGGACTCTGCACCGACCGCATGCTCCAGCACGGCGCGCACCGATTCTTCGGCGGACGTGGATGCGACAGCGAGCAGCCATCCTGCGTCGTGTGCAGCAGCGACGATTCGGGCGATTCCGGGCCGCCCGGGCATCTCACCAGCTCGAACCTTCGCTGTATAGCGGTCCGTCTTGAAGCGGTGCCACCGCTTGACGAGCTCGATCTGTGCAGCTTCGTCGGTGGGCAAGTTCGCCGACGCAATGAAGTCGCTGGTGAGAAGCGAGGCGAGACGCTCCTTGCCGCCGCCGATTCGTACCTTCTCGGCATAGTCCTCCTCGGACCAGTGCACGGGAAGGTTGAAATGCGCGAAGGTGTCGTTGAAGGCGGGCAGGTGACCATAGCGCTCGGTGTCTGCGAGCACTCCGTCGCAGTCGAAGATCAGGGCGCGAGTCACGGCTTGACGGCCTTCGCCTTGGCTGCCATGCCATCGGAGCCGAACCACTCGATGTGGTCACCGATGACGCTGGTGACAGCATCACCGATGGCAGTCATCAACTTCGGCGGATCCCAATGGTTGTTGGCGCGTGCCCAATCGAGATGCTCCGCCGATGCCTGCATGTACGCGTGCTTGACGGCTGTGGAGATGTTGATCTTGGAGACGCCATTGTTGATGAAGGCGCGGAAGTCGGCGGGCTCAAGGCCGGTTCCCCCGTGAAGAACAATTCCCTTGTCCGTGAGGTGCGCGAGTTCGCGGGCGCGCTCAGGGAGAAGGGTCGGCTTGGACGTGAACAGGCCGTGGCTCGTGCCCAACTGCGGGGCGAGCAGGTCAGCACCGGTGCGCTCCGCGATGGCTGCGAGCTGGTCGACGCTATACGCGTGGTGGGCTTCGTCGCTGCCGACTCCGTCTTCGACCCCGAGGATGTTCTCGATCTCGGATTCGACGTCGACGCCCGCTGCGTGAGCCTCCTTGACGACTTCCGTCGTCTCACGCTCTGCATCAGCAAGATCACGGTCAGAAGCATCGAAGAGAACCGATGACCACCCGGCGGCAATGACGTCAGAGAGGACAGAACGGTCCGGGCAGTGATCCAAGTGGAGCGCGACCGGCACGGATGTGTGCCGCGTGAGCGCCTGGAAAAGGCTCGTGATGAAAGCGGTCCCCGAGGTGCGAACAGTCTTTGTCGAGACCTGGACAATCAGAGGCGAGTCCTTCTCCTCGGCTGCGGCGATGACCGCGCGCATGCTGATCTCGTCGAAGACGTTCACGGCGGGAACCGCGTATCCGTGCTTCCGAGCTCCCGTCGTGAGACGACGAGTTGATACGGCCATAGTCCGATCTCACTTCCTTGTGTCGAGCTCGGGCCAGAACATCCTTCGTTCCGGTCCGTCTGGACCCAGAGTACATGGCTATACAACTCTATACAAGACCTACTTGGTAAGATCATGTGGAAAATTCTGGAGGCGTAAGGATGACCGACGTGATTGAGCGCGACTCAGCGACACCGATCTATCAGCAGCTCGAGGACATCTTTCACGCGAAGATCGCCAGTGGTGAGTGGGCACCCGAGCAGCGCATCCCGTCGGAGAACGAGCTGAACCGGGAGTACAGCCTGAGCCGCATGACGATTCGTGGTGTGCTCAACAAGCTGGCGGGTGAGGGTCTGCTCATCCGCGTCCCTGGCAAGGGCACGTTCGTCGCCCCGCAAAAGATCAACGCGGTCTCTCCTGCATACAAAGGAATCCGTGAGCAGCTCGAAGTGCTCGGGTACGACATCGTGACGACGTTGATTTCTACGGAGCGCGCTCCCGCGCCGACGAGAGTGCGTGAGCACCTGAATCTGCCGGAGGGCGCCGAGGTCATCGCCATCATGCGACTGCGGACGGTAGACGGGAAGCCTCTGAGCGTCCACCGCTCCTTCGTGCCAGCGAGCCTCGCGCCGGGACTGGATCAGCTGGATGTCGTCAACGAGCAGCTGTGCGTGGTTCTCGAAGACAAATTCAATCTGTCGATGAAGAGTGTCTCCGAAGATCTGGAAGTCATCGCCGTGGACGGAACCGACGCCAAGCTGCTGGAGCTGCGCAAGGGCGACCCGGCACTGCTGTTGACGGATGTCATCACGAACCCGGCAGGGACGGCCTTTGAGTACTCGACCATCGTCTTCCGCGGCGATGCGGTGCGGCTGAAGTTCGATTACAAGCGTGAGTGAACCCGCCGTGGTGGATAACTCGGGGCCCACCACAGCGGGTCCGCCTAGCGGACGAGCAGCCGAATGCGCTCGTACAGTCCCGCGGCGTCAAGCGCGTATCGGGCAAGCAGACCTGAGTACGTACCGGTGACGATGTGCTCATGCGGCAACCCGATGGCGTGCACGGGAATTCCCGAGGATGCCAGAGCCTCGCCAACGGCCGCGGAGAGACCGCCGCGGGTGTAGTGCTCCTCGACGGTGATGACGCGTCCGGTGCGATGAGCGGACGCGCGGATAAGCGCCGCGTCAACAGGTTCGACAGTTGGCATCCCGATGAGCTCCACATCGACGCCGTCGTCCGCGAGCCGTTGCACCGCGACCACGACCTCCGGGGTGATGGTCCCCGTCGTGACGACCGTTGCGCGAGACCCTTCCCGAATCATCCGCCCTTCCCCGATGGTGAACGGTGCCTGCGGGAACAGATCGGGGATCGATGGGCCCCCGATGCGCATGTACACGGGCCCGTCGTGCTCAATCATCGCCTTCGCTGCCTCCCGGATCTCTCCGGGGTCCTGGGGTGAGAGGACGACGACCCCGGGAAGCATGCGGATGATTGCATAGTCTTCGAGGGAGTAGTGTGTGGGCCCGAGGTCGGAGTAAGTGATCCCTCCGTTGCGACCGACGATCTTGACGTTCTGACCCATGTACGCGATGTCGTTACGGAATGCTTCGTAGTTCCGGTTGGTGACAAACGCTGCGATGGCTGCGAAGACGGGGATTTTCCCGGTTGTTGCGAGACCTGCCGCGACGCCCGTTGTTCCGTGTTCCTGAATGCCGAACTCGTAGTAGCGGTCGGGGTAGCGCTCGCGAAATGAGCCGAATCCCGACGACAGCCCGCTGTCGGCGGAGAGGACGACGACACGGTCATCGCTCGCAGCGAGGTCGGTCACTGCTTGCCCGAAGGTCTTTCGCGGATCGATAAGAGTAGGCGTCTCAGCAGCCATGGTCGTTCCATTCGCGCAGGTTGTCGATGCGGGCGTGCACTTCACGTTCGGCTCGGTCGAGTTCCTCGACCGTCGGCTTCCAGTAGTGCGAGGCAAGGGTCCCTTCCAGGAAGCTGATGCCCTTCGCCTTCGTCGTGCGAGCAACGACGACAGTAGGCCGGCCCTTTTCACCGTCCGCGGTGCTGACGGCGCCGAGGACGGCATCGATATCGTTCCCGTCGATGGTGACGGTGTTCCACCCGAACGCTGCGAACTTGTCGGCAATCGGCTCCATGTTCATGACCTCAGCGGTCGGCCCGGAGATCTGCAGATCGTTGACATCGACGAAAGCGACGAGGTTGTCGAGTCGGTGGTGGGCCGCAATGGACGCGCCTTCCCAGTTCGCCCCTTCGGGGAGCTCACCATCCCCAAGGACGGTGAAAACCCGTCCTCCGTTGCCCGCTGCGCGAAGGCCAAGTGCCATCCCTGCGGCAATCGACAGCCCGTGACCCAGGGCGCCCGTGTTCGCTTCAATCCCCGGAAGCTTGTGAAGGTCAGGGTGACCGCCGAGTTTGCTGCCGACGGAGCCGTAGGTGTCGTACAGCGTCTCCTCGAAGTAGCCGCGCCGGCCGAGGACGGCGTACTGCGCCATTGCTTTATGGCCCGCGGACAGCAGGAACCGGTCGCGGTTCGGGTCCTTCGGGGCTTGCGGGTTGACGCGCATGGTCGCGAAGTACAGCGCGGTCACGATGTCGATGCACGAGAGTGCTCCTCCAAGGTGGCCAGAACCGCCTGCCCGCACCATCCGCAGGACGTTCAGGCGTGCGAGTTCCGCCTCGATCTGCAGCGGGACGGTATTCATACGCGAGTGTTCTCGGTTTCGTAGTCGTACAGAGCGGCGAGCTTCGGAGCGCTCCGCTCGTTCTCCCCGTACGACACCGAGAGGTATTCGCGAACGAGTCGCTTGATCGACTCGACGCCGGTGACCTGAGCTCCGAATGCGACCATGTTGGCGTCGTTGCTCAGCTGAGCACGCTCGGCTTGGTACGCGTCCGTGAGCAGTGCGCAGTACGCCCCGGGAACCTTATTCGCAGAGATGGAGACGCCGATGCCGGTGCCGCACATCACGACACCACGCTCGACCTCCTTCGCCGCGACGCTTTCCGCCACCGCTATGGCTGTCTTCGGGTACAGGGGGTCGTCGGAGCCGAAATCACGAACCTCGTGGCCGAGCTCGCGAAGGTAATCAGCGACGGCATCCTTGAGGGTGGCTGCATTCGGGTCGCAGCCAATGCCAATCAACATACGGGACTCCTATCTATACCTGTATAGCCCTGTCTAGCTGATCATAGACCGAATCGGCGTAGAATGGAAGACCGGACTGTAGTCCACCCATCGACCTGGGAGACAGCATGGCCAGAGACGCCCACCCCACCCCTCTTGACAGCGCGGACGTCATCCTCTCCGACCTCGACGGAGTCGTCTACCGCGGCGCAGCACCCATACCGCACGCCGTCACCGCTTTGAACGCGGCTCGAGAGACGAAGACGGTGGGGTTCCTGACGAACAACGCCTCTCGGCTGGCAGCGGACGTCGCGGAACAGCTGACGACAATGGGACTCGGCGTCGACGCAGATGATGTCGTCACCTCACCGCAGGCGACACTGCTGCTCCTCTCAAGGGTCGTCGAGCCTGGAACGTCTCTGCTGGTCGTCGGTGGTCCGGGGCTGACGACGGTGCTCCAAGGGGCGGGATACCGACTTGTCCGCACGGCGGATGAGCATCCCGATGCGGTCGTGCAAGGTTTCTCACCACACGTGAGCTGGAATGACCTCGCCGAAGCTGCTTACGCTCTGGCCTCCGGGATTCCGTGGGTTGCGACGAACCTCGACACCGCACTTCCACTCGAGCGCGGCCTGGCCCCCGGCAATGGTGCGATCGTCGCAGCCGTACGCGCTGTCGTCAACCGCGAACCGCTCGTGGCCGGAAAGCCCGAAGAGGCGATCTTCGACGCCGCGCGCGAACGATTCCCCGGCTCCCGATGGCTATTCATCGGCGACCAGGTCGACACAGACATCAGAGGCGCAAACCGATCCGGGATGAGTAGCGCCCTCGTCTTCACTGGCATCAGTCAGCCTCAAGATGCCTTCGCCGCGCACCCCGATGCAAGACCCGACTTCATCTTGCGCGACCTTCGTGATCTCACCTTGCCGTACCCCCCGATCCGTCTCACGCGCAACGGCAAGTTCCTCAAGTCGGCCGCCGCTGATGCAGTAGTTGCCGCCGACGGGCGTCGGGTCCGCCTTGTCGCCACGGGGGAGGAGCCCATGAATGTAATCCGAGCCACGGCCGCTCTCATCTGGGAGCATGCCGCAACCTTCGACAGTCTTGAGCTCGACACCGAGCTCCACGACGCCATCATCGCGGCCCTTCGTTGACGGCGTCAGCGCGTCGCTTGCTAGGAGATGCCATCCTCCTACTCTGCGAAGGTCCGCAGTAAGACAACGTCCACCCACCTCGCCGGAGGGCTGACGTCGATGTACACTCGGGGGCTCGGCTCAGACGAATCGCAGCTCCAGCAACGCGAAGAACGATTCCATCGCTGAGTTGTCGGCGCTGATGCCGACATGAGTGTGCTGGCAAGGTTCAGCCCGAACCGGCCGCCGCTCCGGCTCCGTGGGCTCAACTTCAAAGAGTTCTTCGAGTGGCTTTCGAAGTCGGTTTCGCGTGTTTCCCGGTCACCCCCGGGTGACACAGTGAAGCTCGACCTCGAAGGGCTTGCTGGGACATGCCGCGCCGAGCTCGAGTCTACTTGATTGGGTTCCGACCCTTGCCAACATCGGCCCTGCGATGATCGGGCAATGAAGCGTTGGTTGGGCGCCGTCGCCGTGGTCTTTGCTGTGGGGGGCGTCGTGGTGATGTTGCTGCCGACCCTGGAGATGCGCTGGCTCGTCGACCCGTCACTGGGTGTTGAGATGCCCATGACTCGGCATTCTTGGTTCGACCCGCTTTTGCTGGGGTATGCGCGCTTTGACGCCCCGTTGTCGCTGATTGCGGGGGTAGCAGGAGTCATCCTGCTGTTGCCTGGGCTCCGAAGGGGTTCGCCGTCGTGGATCGCCATCGGATGCTTGATCGCAGCCGCTGTGGTGCCGCTCATCGGCTACGCGATCTACGGAACACTTGGACCGGCCGCGCTCTTCGCGCCGATTTTGATGGCTGCGAGTGCCGCGACGGCGATCCTCTGGCACCGCCGGGAAAACGCATACTTCGCCACCCGGAAGACGAAGGTCGTCTCTGAGCATTGATCTGATCTGGATTGCGCCCCGCTGGGTGGTGGGCTTTCGGGGTGTTCCCCGGTTGCTCACGCGTCGCCGCCGGTGATGGCGGCGATGGGTTCATTATCGCGGGCGGGGAGCAGTAGCGCCATGGATCCTTCGGAGA
>NZ_MBQD01000013.1 GCF_001693815.1 Tessaracoccus lapidicaptus
GGAAGACACACACACCGGCCAGGCCGGCAGGGTGTCTTCCCCCTCGCTGTATTCAAGTAAGTGTCCGGCGGCGTCCTAGTCTCCCACAGCGTCCCCGCTGCAGTACCATCGGCGCTGAAAGGCTTAACTTCCGGGTTCGGGATGGGACCGGGTGTTTCCCTCTCGCTATGGCCACCGGAACAACCACCACGGTCACCCGCGGCCAGTTGAATCCGATCAACACAACACACTATTCACATATAGCTTTCGTGGGCCATGGACCCGGACAACCAGACACGACTGGGCGACCGAAAACCATCAACCAACAACTTCACAGTGGACGCGTAACATCTTTGTAGAAAGACAAGCCCTCGGCCTATTAGTATCGGTCAGCTCCATGCATTACTGCACTTCCACATCCGACCTATCACCCCATGGTCTATAGGGGGCCTTACCAGATTAATCTGTGGGAGCCCTCATCTTGAAGCGTGCTTCCCGCTTAGATGCTTTCAGCGGTTATCACTTCCCAACGTAGCCAACCAGCCGTGCTCCTGGTGGAACAACTGGCACACCAGAGGTTAGTCCGTCCCGGTCCTCTCGTACTAAGGACAGCTCTTCTCAAGACTCCTACGCGCGCAGCGGATAGGGACCGAACTGTCTCACGACGTTCTAAACCCAGCTCGCGTGCCGCTTTAATGGGCGAACAGCCCAACCCTTGGGACCGACTCCAGCCCCAGGATGCGACGAGCCGACATCGAGGTGCCAAACCATGCCGTCGCTATGGACGCTCGGGCAAGATCAGCCTGTTATCCCCGGGGTACCTTTTATCCGTTGAGTCCTGGCGCTTCCATGTGCCACCAGAAGATCACTAGTCCCGACTTTCGTCCCTGCTCGAGATGTCTCTCTCGCAGTCAAGCTCCCTTGTGCACTTACACTCGAAACCTGATTGCCAACCAGGCTGAGGGAACCTTTGGGCGCCTCCGTTACCTTTTAGGAGGCGACCGCCCCAGTCAAACTACCCATCAGGCACTGTCCCTGAACCGGATAACGGTCCAAAGTTAGATAACCAGAGTGACCAGAGTGGTATTTCAACGATGACTCCACCCGAACTGGCGTCCGGGCTTCACAGTCTCCCACCTATCCTACACAAGTCACACCGATCACCAATACCAAACTATAGTAAAGGTCCCGGGGTCTTTCCGTCCTGCTGCGCGTAACGAGCATCTTTACTCGTACTGCAATTTCGCCGAGTTCGTGGTGGAGACAGCGCCCAAATCGTTACTCCATTCGTGCAGGTCGGAACTTACCCGACAAGGAATTTCGCTACCTTAGGATGGTTATAGTTACCACCGCCGTTTACTGGGGCTTAAGTTCAAGGCTTCGCCGTGAGGCTAACCCTTCCCCTTAACCTTCCAGCACCGGGCAGGAGTCAGTCCGTATACATCGTCTTACGACTTAGCACGGACCTGTGTTTTTAGTAAACAGTCGCTTGGGCCTGGTCTCTGCGACCCTCAACGCTTTCGAAGCAAGTTCTACTACGCATCGGGTCCCCCTTATCCCGAAGTTACGGGGGTATTTTGCCGAGTTCCTTCACCACGATTCTCTCGATCGCCTTGGTATTCTCTACCTATCCACCTGTGTCGGTTTGGGGTACGGGCGGCTCATATCTCGCTCACGAAGCTTTTCTAGGCAGCATAGGATCACTCTTACGACCACACACATGCGGCCGACCCATCATGTCTCAGACACAAGAGGTGCGGATTTGCCTACACCTCGCCCTACACACTTAGCCCGGGGATATCCAAACCCGGGAAGAGCTACCTTCCTGCGTCCCTCCGCAGCTTGCCTACTACAAGATCGGGTCACGCACTCAACCAACCACAGACCCGAAGGTCCGACGGCCGGCCTCACGCGCTTAGCATCACTCGCCTCAACACGGACGATATTTCGCCGGTACGGGAATATCAACCCGTTGTCCATCGACTACGCCTGTCGGCCTCGCCTTAGGTCCCGACTCACCCAGGGCAGATTAGCTTGACCCTGGAACCCTTGGATATTCGGCGGACGGGTTTCTCACCCGTCATTCGCTACTCATGCCTGCATTCTCACTCGTGTGCTCTCCACGGCCGGGTCACCCCGCCGCTTCACCGCGCACACGACGCTCCCCTACCCATCCACACAGCCTCACGGCCTAAACATGTGAATGCCATAGCTTCGGCGGATAACTTGAGCCCCGCTAAATTGTCGGCGCAGAATCACTTGACCAGTGAGCTATTACGCACTCTTTCAAGGGTGGCTGCTTCCAAGCCAACCTCCTGGTTGTCACCGCAACTCCACATCCTTTTCCACTTAGTTATCGCTTAGGGGCCTTAGCTGATGATCTGGGCTGTTTCCCTCTCGACTATGAAGCTTATCCCCCACAGTCTCACTGCCGCACTCTCACTTACCGGCATTCGGAGTTTGACTGATTTCGGTAAGCTTGTGGGCCCCCTAGACCATTCAGTGCTCTACCTCCGGTAAGAAACATACGACGCTGCACCTAAATGCATTTCGGGGAGAACCAGCTATCACGGAGTTTGATTGGCCTTTCACCCCTATCCACAGCTCATCTCCTCGGTTTTCAACCCAAGTGAGTTCGGGCCTCCACGACGTCTTACCGTCGCTTCACCCTGGCCATGGATAGATCACTCCGCTTCGGGTCTAGAGCACGCGACTGAAACGCCCTATTAGGACTCGCTTTCGCTACGGCTACCCCACACGGGTTAACCTCGCCACGTACCACTAACTCGCAGGCTCATTCTTCAAAAGGCACGCCGTCACCCCACCCCAAAGGGCAAAGCTCCGACGGATTGTATGCGGCCGGTTTCAGGTACTATTTCACTCCCCTCCCGGGGTACTTTTCACCTTTCCCTCACGGTACTTGTCCGCTATCGGTCACCAAGGAGTATTTAGGCTTAGCGGATGGTCCCGCCAGATTCACGCGGAATTTCAGGGGTTCCGCGCTACTTGGGAATCACTCAAGGGAGTGACCAGCATACGTCTACAGGAGTCTCACCTTCTACGCCACGCCTTCCCAGACGCTTCGACTTCACTGATCATTTCTTACTCCCCGGTCGCACGGCAGCACAACCAAGAACAACCCCACAACACCCCCACTGCAACACCTGCCGGCTATCACACAGTAAAGGTTTGGCCTCTTCCGCTTTCGCTCGCCACTACTCACGGAATCACTATTGTTTTCTCTTCCTACGGGTACTGAGATGTTTCACTTCCCCGCGTTCCCTCCAACTGCCCTATACATTCAGGCAGAGGTCGCCGGACATGACTCCGGTAACTTCAAGGTTTCCCTATTCGGACATCCCCGGATCACAGCTCGTTTACCAGCTCCCCGAGGCTTATCGCAGGTTACAACGTCCTTCATCGGCTCTTGGTGCCAAGGCATCCACCGACCGCACTTAGTAGCTTGTCAAAATCTACAAAGATGCTCGCGTCCACTGTGAAATTATCAACACACACACGGAAAACCAGCCCACCCACCACACAAGCAGCAGCAGACCAGCCCCGCACAGAGAAAACCGATCACCCAACAGGCAACCGACCCCTCAAAACCCAACAACGTACTCCACGACACCCACCCCCAACACCCAGCCCACTTTCCACACCCCAACAGGAGCAGTACTCACAAACCAGACACCAGGAGACAGACATCTCCAGCCAATGTTCCACAAACCAGAGCCACCAGGCCCAGTGACACTCGCACCAGAAACCCGGCAACACATCAACCACCACCCACCCCCACAGGGACAAGCAGCAGCCAACGGCTCCTTAGAAAGGAGGTGATCCAGCCGCACCTTCCGGTACGGCTACCTTGTTACGACTTAGTCCTAATTACCGGTCCCACCTTCGACAGCTCCCCCCCGCAAAACGGGTTAGGCCACCGGCTTCGGGTGTTACCGACTTTCATGACTTGACGGGCGGTGTGTACAAGCCCCGGGAACGTATTCACCGCAGCGTTGCTGATCTGCGATTACTAGCGACTCCGACTTCATGGGGTCGAGTTGCAGACCCCAATCCGAACTGAGACCGGCTTTTTGAGATTCGCTCACCCTCACAGGCTCGCAACTCTTTGTACCGGCCATTGTAGCATGCGTGAAGCCCTGGACATAAGGGGCATGATGACTTGACGTCATCCCCACCTTCCTCCGAGTTGACCCCGGCGGTCTCCTATGAGTCCCCGGCATGACCCGCTGGCAACATAGGACGAGGGTTGCGCTCGTTGCGGGACTTAACCCAACATCTCACGACACGAGCTGACGACAGCCATGCACCACCTGTAAACCGACCCAAAAAGGGGGCACCTATCTCTAGATGTTTCCGGCATATGTCAAACCCAGGTAAGGTTCTTCGCGTTGCATCGAATTAATCCGCATGCTCCGCCGCTTGTGCGGGGCCCCGTCAATTCCTTTGAGTTTTAGCCTTGCGGCCGTACTCCCCAGGCGGGGTACTTAATGCGTTAGCTACGGCACGGAGAACGTGGAATGTCCCCCACACCTAGTACCCACCGTTTACAGCGTGGACTACCAGGGTATCTAAGCCTGTTTGCTCCCCACGCTTTCGCTTCTCAGCGTCAGGAAAGGTCCAGAGAACCGCCTTCGCCACCGGTGTTCCTCCTGATATCTACGCATTCCACCGCTTCACCAGGAATTCCATTCTCCCCTACCTTCCTCAAGTCAGCCCGTATCGAAAGCAAGCTCAGAGTTAAGCCCTGAGTTTTCACTCCCGACGCGACAAACCGCCTACAAGCTCTTTACGCCCAATAAATCCGGACAACGCTCGCACCCTACGTATCACCGCGGCTGCTGGCACGTAGTTAGCCGGTGCTTCTTCTGTGGGTACCGTCACAAAAAACTTCGTCCCCACTGAAAGCGGTTTACAACCCGAAGGCCGTCATCCCGCACGCGGCGTTGCTGCATCAGGCTTCCGCCCATTGTGCAATATTCCCCACTGCTGCCTCCCGTAGGAGTTTGGGCCGTATCTCAGTCCCAATGTGGCCGGTCACCCTCTCAGGCCGGCTACCCGTCGAAGCCTTGGTGAGCCACTACCTCACCAACAAGCTGATAGGCCGCGAGTCCATCCCAGACCAGAAAACCTTTCCAACAAACCCCATGCGAGGAAAGCTGAATATCCGGTATTAGCACCTGTTTCCAGAAGTTATCCCAGAGACTGGGGCAGGTTACTCACGTGTTACTCACCCGTTCGCCACTCGTGTACCCCCGAAGAGGCCTTACCGTTCGACTTGCATGTGTTAAGCACGCCGCCAGCGTTCGTCCTGAGCCAGGATCAAACTCTCCGTCGAAAAAACAAAAACCAACCACCACCAAAGGCAGCAGCCAGCCAAAAATGTTTCAATCAACAAAAACTTCAACCACTGACAAAGACCCAAAAACTGGATCAATCAATCA
>NZ_MBQD01000014.1 GCF_001693815.1 Tessaracoccus lapidicaptus
TGTCGATGCCGAGTGGATACTGACCCCGTGGCGCCGAGTGAATTTTGACCCCTCTCCGTCAGAGTGAGGGAGTGATCAGTGTGGAGGATTGGGCCGAGATCCGACGGCTTCATAGGTCGGAGGGGTTGGCGATCAAGGCGATCGCGCGCCAGTTGGGGGTGGCACGGAACACGGTGAGGTCGGCGTTGGCCTCGGACGTTCCGCCCAGGTATGAGCGGGAGTCGCCGGGGTCGTTGGTCGATGCCGTCGAGCCGCAGATCCGGGCGTTGTTGGCGGCGACGCCGCGGATGCCGGCGACGGTGATCGCGGAGCGGATCAGCTGGGAGCATTCGTCGTCGGTGCTGCGGGCGAGGGTGGCTGAGTTACGGCCGTTGTATCTGCCGGCGGACCCGGCGGATCGGACCCAGTATCGGGCCGGGGAGATCGTGCAGTGCGATCTGTGGTTCCCGCCGAGGGTCGTGCCGGTGGCTGACGGGGTGCTCGCGGCGCCGCCGGTGTTGACGATGGTGGCCGCCTGGTCGGGGTTCATCGCCGCCCTGTTGCTGCCGACCCGTCAGACCGGGGACCTGCTGGCGGGCATGTGGCAGCTATTGACGGGGAGCTTCGGGGCGGTCCCGCGGATGCTGGTGTGGGACAACGAGGCAGGGATCGGGCAGCACCGACGCCTCACGGTGCCCGCGAGGGGCTTCGCCGGAACGTTGGGGACCAGGATCTATCAGACCAATCCCCGTGACCCGGAGGCGAAGGGGGTGGTGGAGCGGGCCAACGGGTTCCTGCAGACGTCGTTCATGCCGGGCCGCGAGTTCGTCTCCCCGGCCGACTTCAACACCCAACTCGCCGACTGGTTACCGCGCGCGAATCAGCGGCTGCTGCGCCGCACCGGCGCTAGACCAGCAGACATGCTGGCGTCGGAGGCGGCGGCGATGAGCAGCCTGCCGCCGGTGGCGCCGCTGGTCGGGTCGAGTAGCCGGGTCCGGCTGGGCCGTGACTACTACGTGCGGGTCGCGGGTAACGACTACTCGGTCGACCCCGCCGTGATCGGCCGGTTCGTCGACGTCGGCTGTGACATGGACACCGTCACCGTCACCTGCGCCGGCCAACCCGTGGCCTCTCATGCGCGGTGTTGGGACCAGCGGCGCACCCTCACCGACCCTGCCCACGTCGCGACCGCGAGAACGCTGCGTGCTGCGCACCAGGCCCAGAAGACCGCTGGCCGTGTCGATGCCCGCGGCGCGGGCGAAGACGTCGCACTGCGGCCGTTGAGCGTCTACGACGACCTGTTCGACCTGACCGGCATCGACCCGGCGAGCGCGTCCGGGGCGGTGGCCTGATGAGCACCAAAGATCTGACCGGTGAGATCGGGTTCCTGGCCCGGGAGCTGAAGACCCCGGTGATCGCTGAGACGTTCACCGATCTGGGTGACCGGGCCCGCGCCGAGGGCTGGTCCCACGAGGAGTACCTCGCCGCCGTCCTCGGCCGCCAGGTCGCCTCCCGCACCGCCAACGGCACCCGGCTGCGGATCTCGGCCGCTCACCTTCCAGCCGTCAAGACCGTCGAGGACTTCGTCTTCGACCACATCCCCGCCGCGTCCCGTGACCTGATCGCGCACCTGGCCACCTGCACGTTCATCCCGAAACGCGAGAACGTGGTCCTCCTCGGCCCACCCGGCACAGGCAAGACGCACCTGGCGATCGCGTTGGGCATCAAGGCCGCCGAAGCAGCCCATCCCGTGCTGTTCGACTCTGCCACCGGCTGGATCAACCGGCTCGCCGCCGCCCACGCCTCCGGCGCCCTCGAACGCGAGCTGCGCCGGCTGAAACGCTACCGCGCCTTGATCATCGACGAGGTCGGCTACCTGCCCTTCGACACCACCGCCGCGGCCCTGTTCTTCCAGCTCATCGCCTCACGCTACGAGACCGGGACCGTGATCGTGACCTCAAACCTGCCCTTCAGCCGCTGGGGCGAAACCCTCGGCGACGACGTCGTCGCCGCCGCGACCATCGACCGCCTCGTCCACCACGCCCACGTCATCGGGCTCGACGGCGACTCCTACCGCACCCGCGGCCACCGTCGCCAACCAACCAAGTAGAACCAACAACAACCATGAGAGGGGTCAATTTTCGATCGGCAACAGGGGGTCAGTTTTCGTCCGGCGTTGACA
>NZ_MBQD01000015.1 GCF_001693815.1 Tessaracoccus lapidicaptus
GGTCAAGCCCCGTGGAGTGGTGTAGCGGGGGTTCCTTCGTTTAGGCAGTGAGGGCGAGGGGTTCGGTCACCTCCTCGGTGTTGGTGCCGGGGAGGGTTGTGAGGCGGCAGCGGGTGAGGATGTCGAGGCCGAGGTAGCGGCGACCTTCGGCCCATTCGTCGGTCTGTTCGGCCAGGACGGCCCCGACGAGCCGGATGATGGCTTCCCGATTCGGGAAGATGCCGACGGAGTCGGTGCGGCGCCTAATCTCCCTGTTGAGGCGTTCGGCGGGATTGTTCGACCAGATCTGGGTCCAGACATCCCTCGGGAAGGCGGTGAACGCGAGCACGTCGGCCCGGGCCTGGTCGAGGTGCTCGGCGACGGCGGGAAGCTTCTCGGCGGTGTAGTCCAGCAGCCGGTCGAACTGGGCCTCGACGGAGGATGCGTCGGGTTGGTCGTAGACGGAGTGCAGCATCGCCTTGACCGCCGACCACATCGTCTTGGGGGTGACGGCCATCAGGTTGGCTGCGTAGTGGGTGCGGCAGCGCTGCCAGACCGCGCCGGGCAGGTTCGCCGCAACGGCTTCGACCAGCCCGGCGTGGGCATCACTGGTGACCAGACGGACGCCGGCCAGGCCGCGGGCGACCAGATCGGCGAAGAACGTGTTCCAGGCGGTCTTGGTCTCCGAGGTGGCGACCTGCAGCCCCAGCACTTCGCGGTGTCCATCGCCGTTGACGCCAGTCGCGACCAGCGCGACGGCGTTGATCACCCGGCCGCCCTCGCGGACCTTCATCGTCAACGCGTCGGCGGCGACGAACGTGAACGGCCCCGCCTCGGACAGGGGACGGTGGCGGAACTGGTTGACGTGCTCATCGAGGTCGGCGGCCATCCGGGAGACCTGGGACTTCGACAACCCGTCGATTCCCAACGTCTTGACGAGCTTGTCCATCCGGCGAGTCGACACCCCGGCGAGGTAGCAGTCCGCGATCACCGTGATCAAAGCGGCTTCGGCGCGTTTGCGGCGCTCCAGCAGCCACTCCGGGAAGTAGGTCCCCGAACGCAGCTTGGGGACGGCGACATCAACGGTGCCGACGCGGGTGTCCAAGGGCCGGTGGCGGTAGCCGTTGCGCTGAACCAGCCGGCCCGGCGAGGCCTGTCCCCATTCGGCGCCGCAGACCTGGTCGGCATCAGCAGACAGGAGCTGGTTGATCATGTTCTGCAGCAGGCTGCGCATCATGTCCGGCGACGCTTCGGCCAGCAGGTTGCCCAGCACGTGGGCGGGGTCGACAATGTGAGGAGCGGTCATCGTGGCGATGTCCTTTCGAGAGAGCTTTGCAAGGGTGAACTCGAAGGATCCCACGGTGACCGCGCTGACGTCCCTGACGGTCACGGCCACCGAGGGCTACACCACTATGAGGGACTTAACT
>NZ_MBQD01000016.1 GCF_001693815.1 Tessaracoccus lapidicaptus
GTGTGAGTCCCGTGGAGTGGTGGGGTTTCAGGGAGGGCGTGTCCTGAGCTGATGGAGGGGGCCATCGGCGTGATCCTCGGTTGTAGCGCCAACTACCACCGTGAAGGAGTTCACACCGATGGCCCTGTCCCAGTCTGCCGTGTCCGAACTGCTCGAGGCGTTCCGCGCCGGCGACGGCGTCGATCTGGTGCGCGAGTCCGTGCGGCTCGTGCTCCAGGAACTGATCGAAGCCGAAGCCGCAGAGGTGATCGGCGCCGCCCGCTACGAACGGTCCCCCGACCGTGTCACCGAACGCAACGGTTCCCGACCGCGGACCCTGCTGACCAAAGGCGGCGACGTGGAGGTGTCGATTCCGAAGCTGCGGAAGGGATCGTTCTTCCCCTCCGTGCTCGAGCCTCGGCGCCGGATCGATCAGGCCCTGTATGCCGTGGTGATGGAAGCCTGGGTCGGTGGGGTGTCGACCCGCAACGTCGACGCGCTGGTCGAAGCGCTGGGCGGATCGGGGATCTCGAAGTCGGAGGTATCGAGGATCTGCGGGCAACTCGACGAGGAGGTCGGCCGTTTCCGCACCCGACGACTCGACGCCATCGAGTACCCCTACGTGTTTCTCGACGCGACGTACCTCCACGTCCGCAGCAACCATCTGGTCACCTCCAAAGCGGTCGTGGTCGCGACCGCTGTCGCCGGCGATGGGCGCCGGGAGATCCTCGGCCTTGACGTCGGGGACAGTGAGGACGAAGTGTTCTGGCGCGGGTTCCTCACCTCGTTGAAGGGCCGCGGCCTGCACGGGGTCCGGCTGGTCATCTCTGATCAGCACGCTGGCCTGACCGCGGCGATCGTGCGCTGTTTCCAGGGCGCGGCCCATCAACGCTGCCGGGTCCACTTCGCCCGCAACCTCCTCGCCCTGGTCCCGAAATCCCAGATGGACATGGTCGCAGCCGTGTTCCGCACGATCTTTGCTCAACCCGACCCCGACACCGTGAGCAGCACCTGGGACTCGGTCCGCGACCAGCTCGCCGACCGGATCGTCAAGATCGGACCCCTGATGGATACGGCCAAGACCGAGGTCTTGGCCTTCGCCGGGTTCCCGCGGGCGCATTGGAGCAAGATCTGGTCGACCAACCCCCTGGAAAGGTTGAACAAGGAGATCAAACGCCGCGCCCGCGTGGTGGGGATCTTTCCCAACGAGGCCTCCGTGATCCGCCTGGTGGGGATGATCCTCGCTGACACCAACGACGAATGGATCACCGACGAACGCCGCTACCTCTCCGAAGGATCCATGGCGCTACTGCTCCCCGCCCGCGATAATGAACCCATCGCCGCCATCACCGGCGGCGACGCGTGAGCAACCGGGGAACACCCCGAAAGCCCACCACCCAGCGGGGCGCAATC
>NZ_MBQD01000017.1 GCF_001693815.1 Tessaracoccus lapidicaptus
TCCTGTTGCCTCATGTCAAGATGCCCGCTTGGTTTGAGTCGTTGACTCATCTGGGTTTGCCCGCTTCGGATCGCTGATCTTCCGGCGGGAGAGGTAGACGTGGTTGGTCTTGGCGCGGCGTTGGACGGCGCCCCGGCGGCGGGCGAGTTCGAGCAGGTTGCCTTGGATGTCGGCGATGCGGTGTTTGAGGTCTTCGACGTCTGTGTCGCGGTGGAGGGTGTCGAGGTGGCGTGCGTCGTGGTCGTGGACGAGGTCGCTGTAGTCGGTGAGTAGGCGGTGCATGGGGGTGGCTGCGGTGTCGTGGCGTTTCTGCACGCGGGCGCCGGTGCGGGTTTTGGAGATCAGGCGTTGCTGGGGCAGGAACAGGTTGGTCTGGATCGAGATCAGTGGCCAGAGTTGGTTGAGGAGGTCCAGCTCGCGGGGGGTGTCGTAGCGGTAGTAACCGACGTTGCGGCGCACGATGGACCAGTTCTTCTGTTCGACGTGGGCTTGGTCGTTGGAGTGGCTGGCCCGGCCGCGGGAGAAGCTGATCTGGTTGCTGGTGGTCCAGCGCAGTAGGTGGTGGTTGATGAACTCCGAGCCGTTGTCGGAGTGGATGCCGGCGATATGGAAGGGGAACCGGAGGCGTAGTTGTTCGAGGGCGGTGGCGACGATGCGTTCGCCCTTGGACTTGACGGTGATGGTCTCGGTCCAGCCGGTGGCGACGTCGGTGGCGTCGAGGGTGTAGTGGAAGTGGCCGTTGTTGTCGCCGCCTTCGTGTCCGACCAGATCGATCTGGATGATCCCGGGGATGGTGTCGTTCCACTCGGCCCAGGTCTTGAGCGGGATCGAGGTCTTCAGCAGTGATCCGGGGCGGGTGTGTGACAGGCCCTTGCCTGCGACCAGTCCCTGACGGTGGGGCGCGAGGCGGCGGTCGATGGTGGCCGGTGACATGCGGAGCACGGCCTCGACCACTGCTTGCTCGGTGGGGGTGAGGCGGCCGTGGCGGGCCAGGTTGGACAGCAGGTCAGGCACGGCGGGGTGGAGGCGTTTGCCTGAGGGGCCGTCGAGGATCGCCCAGCAGCGGGCCAGGAGCGCGACGGTGGCGTCGTCGTAGGTGCGCACTGGCTCCCGCGCTGTTCGGGGTCGGGTTGCCCGGTCGGGGTCGGCCAGCAGTGTCCTGATTGCCTTGCGGGCATGGTCGCGATGCCAGCCGGTGAGTTGGACCACGGCGTCCAGGATGGCTGACTTCTCGGCCCGTGATGCCTTGGGCCACTTCGCCAGCTGAGCCTGCGTGACCGCTCTACGTGTCGCCATCGTCAACTCCATCCCCGAGTCTGACCCACGCGGGCATCTTCAGATGAGTCAACGACTCCAGCTACGCGGGCATCTTCGATGAGTCAACTCG
>NZ_MBQD01000018.1 GCF_001693815.1 Tessaracoccus lapidicaptus
TGTACTGACCGGACAGGTTGGTCGAGGGATTGTGACGACACGATCTGAGTAGACGTGAGAAGGAGGACCCCCCGCGGTTGAGTGGAACTGCTCAAGGTATCCGCTCTCCAGGAAGGTCCTCCCGTGTCCCACGCTAACGCAGCCCTGACGCCTCGGCATCGTCTGCTCGTCGCCAAGCTCGTCGTCGAGGGCGGGTATCCGATCAGCGAGGTCGCCGCCCGGTTCCAGTGTTCCTGGCCGACCGTGAAGCGGTGGGTCGACCGGTACCTGGCGGGCGACCGGCAGATGCTCGACCGGTCCTCGCGTCCCCACTCAAGTCCGAACAAGACCTCGATGGCGGTGACGAAACGCCTGATCAGCTTGCGGTTGAGGCTTCGTGAGGGGCCCGTCCAGCTGGCGGCCCGGGTCGGTATCGCGGCATCGACGGCGCATCAGGTCCTGGTCCGCTGCCGACTCAACCGGCTCAGCGACGTCGACCGAGCCACCGGTGAACCCGTCCGCCGCTACGAACATCCCCATCCAGGCTCCCTGATCCACGTCGATGTGAAGAAGCTCGGCAACATCCCCGACGGCGGCGGCTGGCGGTTCGTCGGCCGGCAGCAGGGCAGCTGGAACCGGCAAGCCACCCCGAACAAGCCCCGCAGCAAGCACGGCAACGAACTGATGAAACACGCCTTCGTTCACACCGTGATCGACGACCACTCCCGCGTGGCCTATGCCGAGGTCCACGACGACGAGACCGCCGCCACCGCAGTGGGGGTGCTGCGCCGCGCAGTCGCCTGGTTCGCCGACCGGGGAGTCACCGTTGAACGGGTCCTGTCCGACAACGGCTCGCCCTACAAGTCACACCTGTGGCGCGATGTCTGCCGCGACGAGCTCGGCATAAAGGCGAAGAAGACCCGTCCCTACCGGCCCCAGACCAACGGCAAGATCGAACGCTTTCACAAGACCCTCGCGGACGGCTGGGGTTACGCCCGTCACTACTTCTCAGAAGCCGAACGCCGTGAAGCCCTCCCTGGATGGCTGCATGCCTACAATCACCACAGGCCCCACTCAGCCTGCGAGAACAAGCCACCCATCACCCGCTTGACCAACGTCCCAGGTCAGTACA
>NZ_MBQD01000019.1 GCF_001693815.1 Tessaracoccus lapidicaptus
AGAATGCTCCAGCGGGGTGACCGGGGCGATCGCCCAGCCAGTTGTCTCACTCGGCATCGACGACATCATCATCCGGGTCGACGCCGAACCGCTCCCTGGCAACGAGCCCCAGAACTGCCAGGGCAACGACAGCGTCCAGATGACCGTTTCCCTTCACGAGCCCATCGGCGATCGCGCCCTGGTCGACGCCGCCTGCCTCAAAGGCCCGGCAGTCCGCACCAGCTTCTGCGAAACCGGAGCCACCCGCTGGAGCCCATGACGTCGCCAAGCGACTGTGGCCCACGGTGGCCCCAGGTCTGCTTTCGCTGGTCGCTGTCACTGCGTGGTTTGCATCCTTGGCTGTGCAGCCCTCCGTCGGGCCGTGAGCGCACTCAGCTCCTCAGGTCCGAGCCTCACCTCGTGGGAACCGGTGTCGGCAGACATCGGGTCGTTTGGCTCCGGAGCCCGATCTGGTTTCGCGGCATGGACCCACTCCGACGGGCGGGGTGTTCCCAGCTGCAGGGTCCGAGAGGGCTGGCCCGCTGTCAGACTGGGCCCATGGAACGCGTAATGCCGCCCGCGGAAGAGCGGTTCGACCCGATCACCGGGCGGTGGATCAACGATCCACTTCCCGATCCCGCCCGAGCCTGGGTTAACCCAGCCGGCGACGCTCCCGTGACCGTCGTCGGTGAGATCCCGCCTGAACTCTCCGAGCACGACAGGCCACCCACCCCCGGCTCCACCGCTGTAGAGACGCGGGCCACGCGAACCCAGCGCCTGCGTTGGCTGATCATCGTCGTGTTGGTGGTCGCGGTCATCGCGCTCGGG
>NZ_MBQD01000020.1 GCF_001693815.1 Tessaracoccus lapidicaptus
GTTGCCCTGGCAGTTCTGGGGCTCGTTGCCAGGGAGCGGTTCGGCGTCGACCCGGATGATGATGTCGTCGATGCCGAGTGAGACAACTGGCTGGGCGATCGCCCCGGTCACCCCGCTGGAGCATTCTGCGCGAGTGACCTCGATAGTGACGGTCGTCGACGTGGCGGTCACGCGCTCGGAGTCGGCGAGAGTCCAGGTCGCGGCTGCGCCCACCTGGGGCGGGATCGTCGCGGTGACATCGGGGATCGCCGGGTTCGAATCTGGCAGGGCGGTCCGGGTCGCGTCGTCAAGCAGCGGGCGGACGGCGTCGTACACCCGGTTGTAGAAGCCGCTGCCGGGGTCGTCGACGCGCCCGGGGGTGCCCGACTCGTCCAGATAGACGGCCGTCGGCAGGATCCGCAGCACCGGGAGGTCCGCGTCGGCGGGGGTGACGACGAAGCCGCGGAAGCCGGGCCCGGGGTCCGGCGGGTCGGCAGGGATCACCTCCCCGGCAGCCGCACTGTCGCCGATCCTCAGGTACATTTCCTCGGCAACGTCAGGGTCGAGCGGGAGCTGCGGGTTCTCCCGTCCCGAGTAAAGGTCGACCATCACGGTGGTCCGGCCGGGCGGGGCCGCGGGCGCGTCGGAGACTGGCGTGCTGCAGCCCGAGGCGGCCAGTCCGATGCCGGCCACCACGACGATGCCAACGGCTGCCGCCAGCCAGCGCCGTACTGTAGGGGCGGCAGGTTGGTGGCCCGGTCGGGCGGCGCGGTCGACCGGACCGAGCGGGACCGCCGAAACCGGGATTGGCGACGCTCGGCAGAGACTCTCCCGGATCCGGGTCCCGAAATCACTCATGTCGGAAGTACACACCCGCCTGTGCCGCCACGCCTACCCGGTCCCTGCCTCAACCTCGCCACAACGGCGATTCAGTCTCGCGAACCCTGATCCGTTGCAGCAACGCTCTACTAACGTCTGATCATGCCGCTCCTGGGACGGTTGAATCCGGTGTGGCAGGTGTATGGCCAGACCGAATCGCATCGGTGCCCCTGCCGCGTGACCTTGACTCTTCCGTCCATACTTGCAGGAACGTACGTCATAACGTACGCTTCTTGGTGTAGGTGGTACCCATGACTGCTGTAAGCGCAACGTCTGCCCGCGCGAACCTGTACCGGTTGATCGACCAGGTCAACGAGGAGTCCGAGCCGCTGACCATCACCGGCCAGCGTGGCAACGCGGTGCTTATCGGCGAGGAGGACTGGCTCGCCATCCAGGAGACACTGTTCCTGGAGTCGGTACCGGGGTTGGCCGATTCCATCCGGCGCGCCCGCGCGGAGGGCGTCGACGCGGGCTCGACCGAGCTGGACTGGTGAGTCCCTGGACTCTGGTGTACTCAGGCCAAGCCCAGAAGGACGCCAAGAAGCTGGCCTCCTCAGGGCTGAAGACGAAGGCGCAGCACCTGCTAGAGGTTCTGGCCCAGGATCCGTTCACCACCCCACCCAAGTACGAGAAGTTGGTCGGCGCCCTCGCTGGCTGCTACTCAAGACGCATCAACATCCAGCACCGACTTGTCTATGAGGTGCTCCCTGAGCGCCACGTCGTCCACATCCTGAGGATGTGGACCCACTACGAGTAGCCACTCACCGAACATCCGGACATGCCGCTGCTTGGAAGTTCCCGTTGTATTGCGTGTGCACTTCGCTCGGCGCTCGCCGTTCGGAGATGCGAGGCGACGTTGACTAGCCTGGTTCTGACGCCGTACGCACCATGCTTACGATGAGAATCGCAGCTGAAGCCGCAGACCCTGCTTTCAACCGATTGGGCTGGCGGTCGTGCTTGACTCCATGCGCCAGGTCGAAGGCACGCGCCACGAGCTTCTTGAGGTCCGCGTTGGCGTTGCCGCCCGCTCGGTCATCCAAGTAGTTCATGAGGCGGTTCTTCGTGCGGTCCCGAGGAACCTGATCGTCGCCCACGACATCGCTCAGCACCTCTAGCACGCGCACTGCTTGGTTGCCCACAGTGCTGTAGTCCTGAACTGAGTTGGCTCGCCGCCACGCTGCTCGCAACGACTCGATCTCCACCTCCACAGTGGGCCACCCCGTGGACTCCAGCTCGCGAGCGAGCAGGTCGCGCTCGTAGGCTAGTAGTTGTTCATGGGCTGGCCGAAGCATCTCCCAAACCGTGTAGGCGCGCCGACGACTACCACTCACATCTAGGTCCGAAGTGAGATCCGCTGCGATGCCGAGACGATGGCAAATCACTTGCAACGTGCGCAGTGCGTCTTCGGTGATGTAGCGGCCTTCCTCGGTGTCGCCGTCGCGCCATGCCTCTACCCAGTCCCCTATGGCATCGAGCAGAGTGAGTGCAGCGTCCAGATCGCGTTGATCTTTCAGCTGAGCCCGCCTCGCGTGCTCAAGACGGTCGCGCTTGAACCTCCCCGTTGAGTGACCCTCTTCGTCAAGTACGAACCATGGCTCAGTGGTCATGGACACTGATCGTAGGCCGCGCCGAAGTTCGGCGAATGGGCCCAGGGATCACATCGCGCACGCGAGGGGAGACCGGCTCGCGAGTGCGCGCTCACGGAGCTCGCCGCGCGGCGTGCGATGCCTCGACACGATGGCCGCTTCCGCGACGCAGTGGAATCGAGCTGCCAGAGTCATTCATGGCACTCACCCCACGCGATCTGGAGACCAAGTAATGGAGTTCGACCTCATCCTGAAGCCCCTCAGCACGTTGGCGACACCCCTGTTCTTGCGATTGGGCCAAGAGTTGCAGAGCAAAGTACTGAAGAACCAAGCTGACGGTGGCACTCCAGATCAGCGCTTTGCCGCGTATGAGCGCCTTCGGCGGTCGTGCGTCGAGATCCGGACCGTCCTGGACATCTTGTGGTCGCTGCCGGTTGATCTCCTGGGATCCCTCATCTCGCTGCCGCTCCGCTTCCGCCTTCTCCATCAGCTGCCGGCCATGGGGGCCGCCGTTAATGATGCTTTTCTCGGCGTCGCGGTGGTGGGGCGCCCAGAGGTGCTCGAGTCGACGATGCAACTCGCGGAAGCGCTGCAGGCAACACTCAGAGCACAAGAACGAGCGGCGGGTTCCTCAAAGGGAAGGCGGCGAAGGAAAGGGCGGACAGACTGGAGCGGTTTCGACGAAGCACTAGCCGACTTCGTGGCCTGCTGCCGGAGCGATCTGGGCATCCGAGCAGCAGACAAGAAGTAGACCCCCGGCCAGGGCCTGAAGACGTCCGCATCTGCCGCTGTCGGGGCGATCGGCAGTGCCGAGCGGGTCGGTCGCGGGTACCCTCGGTGCATGAGCATCGTGACGGCCGAGAGCGCGTCGCTGCGTGCAGCGATCGTCGCGCATCGTGATGCCCTGGACGGCATCCTTCGTCGCTATCGGGCGGCCAACCCGAGACTGTTCGGCTCCGTGGCCCGTGGCGACGCCACTGGGGACAGTGACATCGATTTGCTTGTGGACTTGCTGCCCGGCGGGGGGAACGACCTGCTCCGCGTTTCCGGCGTCGCCGAAGAGTTGAGCCAGGTCCTTGGGGCGAGGGTCGACGTCGTGTCCGCGTCACTGCTGCGGGATAACGTGTCGTCCAGCGCTCTAGCCGACGCGGTGCCGTTGTGACCCGATCTGATCAGGAGCGGTTCGCCGACATTCTCCACGCCATTCAGCGTTGCCAGGATTACGAGCCCTACCTCCGGACCGACGAGTTCGCCTCTATGGCCTACGACGCGGTTCTGCGCAATCTGGCCGTGATCGGCGAGGCGGTCCGAGCCCTTCCGGTTGAGACGCGAGATGGGATGCCCGACATTCCTTGGGCTGCGATCGCGGGGCTACGGAACATCGTTGTTCACGAGTACTTCCGAGTGAATCCCGACCTGATTCTTGACCTCATTGATCACGAACTCGCCACGCTGGCCGCACGGCTGCGTGACATCTGATCCACCGGCAGCGACACCCGATGGCAGAAATGCCGACATCCGTGGAGGCCCCAGCGACGCGCGCTCATGCCGCTCCAACGAAGTCAGACGGCCTTGAGCGGCTCGATCCGGTCGAGGGTGTTGCCGAGGTGGTCCTTCTCGACCTCGAGGTCGAAGCGGGTCTGGAGGTTGAGCCAGAACCTGTCGGTGGTGCCGAAGTAGCGAGCCAGCCGCAGCGCTGTGTCGGCCGTGATGCGACGCTTGCCGTGCACGATCTCGTTGATCCGACGTGGGGGTACGCCGATCGCGACGGCGAGCCGGTTCTGGCTGATCTGCAGCGGCTCCAGGAACTCGTCCATCAGGATCTCGCCCGGGTGGATCGGTGGGATCGCTGTTGTTGATGTCATGGGTGGCACCTCCTCAGTGGTAGTCGACGATTTCGACGTCAGTGGGTCCGGCGTCGGTCCAGGTGAAGCAGATCCGCCATTGCTGGTTGATCCGGATGCTGTGCTGTCCAGCCCTGTCTCCGCGGAGTGCCTCGAGCCGGTTGCCGGGAGGTATCCGGAGGTCATCCAGGATCTCGGCGGCATCCAGCATCACCAGCTTCCGCAGGGCGACCCGTTCGATTCGCGGGTCGATGCTCTTGACCCGTTGTCGTGACCAGAGCCGTTCGGTTGCCGGGTCCCTGAAGGATCTGATCACTCATCCACTATAACGCAACGCGTCATATCCGGCACGCGGCGTTGGATGTGGGAGATGGGGTCCCCGCGCTGGGACGCGCGTGGGGACCCCTGCCCATTGCCGTCGGTCAGGCACCGAAGGCAGCGCGACCCTGTGTGGCGGAGGTACCCAGATCGCTCTTGGGGAGGGCGTGGCCGGCGGTGACGGCCGCAGTCCATGCCTGAGTGGTTGCGACGGCGGCGAAGTTGGAGTGCAGGAGTACGAGCAGGGTCTCGTGGAGCTGGTCCGCGGAGACCTGGCCGGCCTCGTTGGCCAGGTGGATGGCGCCGGTGGCGTCGGAGAGGATCTCTGCCGCCAGGCCGAGCTCCTCGGCGCCCACGGCCGTGGCGATGTCGCAGTTGTTGGTCATGTAGCCGACGATCGTGATGGTGTCGATCTCTCGTTCGGCCAACCACTGGGCGACGTCGGTGCCGGCGAAGACACTGCCCTTGACCTTGCTGACGCGCTTCCATGACGGGTTCAGGCGCTCCTCGATCTCCGGGTGCAGCGACCAGCTTTCGCTGCCGACGGCGAAGACGGGCGCACCCTGCGGCAGTTCGTGCTGCACGACGACAACGGGCAGGTCCTGCTGCTGTGCGACCTCGATGGCGGCCACGATGTTGGCGAGCGTCTGGTCGCGCGGCGGGGCCTGGATCTGGAGGATCCCGGTGAAGTACTCCTGCTGGACGTCAACGACGATGAGTGCTCGGCGGGGGGCGGTCATGGTTGTCTCCTTCAATTGGGGGAACTGACGGGATCCAGCATCGTGGGGCGCGGCGGGTATCGTGAGTGGCACGAAAGACGTTCGTCGATGGAATCGGGCCAATCATGCGGATTGCTGTTCACGCCTTCGACGGCATCACGATGTTCCACCTCGCCGCCCCCTTGCTCGTTTTCGGTGAGGTCGGCCGTCAGGGCCTGGCCGCGGGGTGGGGTCCGGTCGTGTGGACCCGCGACGGTCGCGGCATCCGGACAGCCGAAGGCCCCCGCATCGAGGACGTCAGGGGCCCAGACGCGGTGGAGGACGCCGACCTGGTGGTCCTGCCATCCTGGCCGATCGATCTGCCCATGACCGACGAGCCCCTCACAGCCAGGATCCGCGCCGCGCACGCACGCGGAAGCCGGATCGCCGGCCTGTGCCTGGGGGCCTTCCCGGTGGTCGACAGCGGCCTGCTCGACGGCCGCGGGGCCGTGACCCACTGGGGGTCAGCGGGGGAGCTCGCACGCCGTCGCCCCGAGGTGGAGGTCCGGCCCGCCGCGCTCTACGTCGACCACGGGGACGTCCTCACCTCGGCCGGCACGGCGTCGGCCATCGACGCCTGCCTGCACATCGTCCGATCCCACCTGGGCTCGGCCGCCGCAGCCACCGTCGCCCGCAGCCTCGTCGTCGCGCCCCACCGCGACGGGGACCAGGCCCAGTACATCGATCGGCCGATGCCCCAGCACGGGGGCGTGGGGCACCTCGGACCGACCATCGACTGGGCCCTGGCCCACCTCGACCAGGACCTCGGGGTCGACGACCTCGCGGCCCACGCGCGCATGAGCCGCCGCAACTTCACGCGACGGTTCGCGGAGGCCACGGGCACCACTCCCGCGCGCTGGGTCCTGGCTCGCCGCCTCGACGAGGCCCGGCGTCTCCTGGAGACGACGGCGTGGCCGGTCACGCGCATCGCCGCCGCCTGTGGCTTCACCAGCGTCGTGACGTTCAGGCAGAACTTCACCGCCACCTACGCGACCACGCCCACCTCCTATCGCCAGCGATTCTCGGCTTCCTCGACGTGACGCTCTTCCGGCCGTGAGAACCATCTAGCATCGCAGCATCAGAAGGGATGAGGTGCGATGAGGGTGGTGGACCGGGCAGCCGCGCGCTTGGCGCGTGGGGTGCGGGGCTGGATGGTCCTAGTGGCATTGGTGTTGTTCGCGGTGTTCACCGCGACGGTGCTGCCAGCCCAGGCTGAGGCCGCGGCTTCCTACACGGTCCGCTACGGCGCACCGGACACATCCCTGTGGTACTCCCCGGACGACTTGTACGCAGCGGCCGAGGCGTGGGGACGAGAGGGGCGAGCCGCCTACGTCGACGCGCGCGTGACGTTCGATGTCGTCTGGCCGCTGGTGTATGGGGCGTTCCTGGTGACGGCGCTCGCGTGGGTCTGGGCGCGAGGGACGGTTTCTGGGAGCCGGTGGCGAGGGGTGGCCCTGCTGCCGGGGGTCGCGGTGGCGCTGGACTACGCCGAGAACATCTGCGCCGCGACGGTGATGGCACGGTATCCGGCCGGGACACCGGTGCTCGCGGAGTTGGCGCCGTTCTTCACCGCCGGCAAGTGGCTGGCCCTGGCGGCGAGCTTCATCCTGCTGGTGGTGGGCGTGATCGTCGCCCTCACAGCGCGGTGGGGCCGCCGCAGTCCGCGCCCGCGCAGCTCCGCGTGAGGCCGTCAGAACCCTGATGGGTGATCGGCTGAACTACTCGCCTGAGGAACTCGCGTCGATCGTGAACCTGAGTGCGTCGCATACCGCGTCGCTGTTCCGATCTGCCGTTGGCACGAGCATCACCGATTACATCAAGCACCAGCGGTGCGCAAAGGCCCGTGAGCTCTTGATGACCACCAATTACTCCGTCACGCAGATTGGTCGACTGGTGGGCTACAGCGACCCCCTCTACTTCTCGCGGCAGTTCACCAGCGTCAACGGGGTCTCACCTCGGGCGTTCCGGGCCTCCCGCTGACCCCTGCGTCGTGCGTTGGAGCTCGGCGATGGTTGTCAGCCGCGCGACGAGTCTCCGCATCGTGGGAATCCCGCGGCACGTGACCGGGACGTCGATCAGCCGAGTCAGTACCGGTCCGGCGGAGATTCCCGCGCCGGTGGCGCTGGTGACTGCGTGGTCGCGGGTGAGGGCGTGCACGACGAGCTCGCCGGTAGCAGCAGGTTCGACGTGCGGCAGGACGAGGTCCGGGAGGCTGGGGGCGTCGAAGAGGACGAACTCCCCGGCGGTTAGGCCGGGGTCAATGTGTCCCACGGTGTCGACGAGCCAGGCGGCGGAGCGGACCACGACAAGGTCGGCGTAGCCGGTGACTGCGGTCAGGCGGGTCACGACGGACTCCGCGAGTGTTGCTGGGTCGTCGCCGGTGAAGATCACGGTGCCGTTGGTCTGGAAGTTCACGGCGGTGGTCGCCCCGGCGGCGGTGAAGGCATCCAGGAGTTCGGCGCTGCGCGGTGACCGGCTCCGCGCCTGGCCGAGGTTCATGTTCCGGAAGAACGCCACCTGGATGTCCACCTACCCGATCATTCCATGCGGACCCCGTCGAACATCCGTCATGGCCGCTGACAGCGGATGTGGAGGCAGCTATCGCGCGCTGTGGGAGCCGGGTGGTGTGCCAAGCTTGCGGCGTGCCCGTGCTCACCTCCAATCAGTCACTTGAGGCGTGTCCGCGCCGCGTGCTGGTGGCGGGGACCTCCGGGTCGGGGAAGACGACCTTGGCGTCTCGAATCGCACGTCAGCTGGGCATTCCTCACGTCGAGATCGACGCTCTCTACCACGGTCCGAACTGGACTCCTCGGGAGTCGTTCCTGGCGGATGTATCTGCACTCGTGGCGGAGGACGAGTGGGTGACCGAATGGCAGTACCGCAGTGCCCGCGCCGCCCTGGCGGCCCGAGCCGATCTGGTGGTCTGGCTCGACTTGCCGGTCGCCACGGTGATGCGTCAGGTCACGGTCAGGACGGTGCGCCGACAGTTGCGGCGCGAGGTGCCCTGGAACGGCAATCACGAACCGTCGCTATGGACGGTGTTCACCGAGCCGAACCACATCGTGCGCTGGGCCTGGAGGACCCGTCACCGGACAGGGGAGCGAATCGACGCTCTGGTGAGGGCGCGCCCTGAACTGGCCATTGTCCGGCTGCGGTCGCACCGGCAAGCGCGCGCATGGCTCGAGGGGCCGCTCGCGGCGTCGTCGCGCTGAGGCGGCGGCGCGTGCTCGGAAAGCTGCCTGCCGATCAGACGCTGATGCAAATATGGGTGCCGGGCCCGTCGTCACTTCTGCCCACCTGCGCGGGCACAATGGCGGCTGTCTAGACGGAGGATCAACGAAACCATGATGCGCCTGAACATGGCGGTGTCTCGCGAGGTGCGCGCAGAGCTTGAGCGCCAAGAACTGAAGCCCAAAGCCATCACCTTCTGGCTCAATTGCAGCGACAGCAAGGCACGAACCCTCTGCGCTGGGAACGCCGTATGGACCATGCCCGATCTGGAAGTGGTCTGCGACGGACTCGGCGTGACCGTCTCCGAGATGCTGTCTCGCTGCGCGGCCCGCCTCCAGGCACCTTGAGTCGAACGTCGCCAGCTCTTCGCGTGCTGCTGCTCGAGTCACCCGCGAGCTCGGGGAAAGGCTTCGTGGAGCTCCCACTGCAAGTCGGCGATCTGGGCCTCATTCAAGGGCCCGGGCTCGGTCAACATCGCCTTGAGCTTCTTGGGCCACACCACCGCCACGTCGTTGATGGTGAACGAGCCTCCGATGAGCGGCCAGTCTGCGTCAATGAAACACAGCACGCCGCGCACCGGCACCTCGGGACGATCAGCCAGCGCCGCCCGGATCAGGGCGACCTGCCTCTGCATCCCAGCCACCAAGGCGGTCCGATCGCGACCCCCGACCGTCAGCGACTCGACGCGAGGTCGGATGAGGCCGCCCTCGACCCGAAGCGCTGGCCGCGAGTTGCGGTATCGCTTGGCGTCCACCACAACCACGCCGGTGGGGCAGACCACCACGTGGTCGATGTTGGCCCGAGTGCGCGGGATGCGCCGGTCATGCAGAACGCGCAGCGAGTCGCCCGCCATGGACGCCAGCATCTCGCTGAGCATCCGTTCGCCCTCCGCGCCGACGGACCAGGCACGGGTGGACTGTGGATCATCGAACACTGCAAGCAGGAAACGGCCTAGCCGGGGGTGGTTGGTCAGGACACGCTCGCGGCGAGCATCGTGGCGCCGTAGGTACTCCGCCGCCGCCGACGCGCCCCCATGTCCGTCGACCACTCCCAGGGCCGGGTGACCCTCTGCGTCGGTCTGGGGCGCTCGGCCGAGGACACTGTCCGTGGAGGCTGAGTCGGCACTGGTATCAGGGGCGGCCGGCCCCGGTTGGTCCGTGGGAGCCTGCGCGCACGGCATGCAGGTCACGGTTCTGCTGGTGCGGTGGTAGTCCGCGGTAACGCCGGCGCTCAGGACGGCGCCGCAGGTCGCGCAGCGGCCCGCGTAGCGAAGCCTCATCCGCTTCACGGCCGCGATAGACGCTGATTCTCCCTCCATGGCGACTCAACGTAGCGGTCATCTGGGTTAACGTGACTGCCTGGTCGGCGAGCGTAGGGGGTGAAAAGCGATGTGTTGCATCCGCACAGCGGTCGCCGCCATCCCTCTCGCGCTGCTCCTCAGCGCGTGCGGGCCTGGCGAACCCGCCGCGTCCCCCAGTACCGTGCCCACAGACCGGGCGAGCAGCACCCTGACGCCCGAGCCGACACCCAGCGTGACCCCCAGCCCTGCTGCTAGCGCAGCCCCCAGGAAGGACCCACCCGTGCCCGACCCCTCTGTCGACGCCCAGGAGCAAGCCACCCTCGACCAGCAGCTCCGGGACGCAGCCTGGGCCAATGACGTCGAACTTGCGCGGCGACTCGTCGAGGCGGGCGCGGACGTGAACGCCAAGGACGAGACCGAGCAGTCCGCCTACCTCATCGCCGCGAGCGAGGGGTACCTCGACCTGCTGCGCCTGACGCTCGCCAACGGGGCGCTGGTGGACGACAAGGACAGCTGGAACGGCACCGGTCTCATCCGCGCTGCCGAACGCGGGCACGGCTTGGTCGTGGGGGAGTTGTTGCGGGCGGGGATCGACCGCGACCACGTCAACCGGATCGGCTACCAGGCCATCCACGAGGCCGTCTGGCTGGGCAATGACACCCCGACGTATGCCACCACCGTCAGGGTGCTCGCGGCGGGCGGCGTCGAGATGGACCTTGCGTCGCCGTCGGCTGGGTTGACGCCGGTGGAGATGGCAGTTGAACGGGGTTTCGCGGGGCTGGAGTGGATCCTGCGGACCGTGACGACCGCCGATCGTCCGGCCGACCCGGACGCCTCGTTGCTCCGCGCGGCCGAGGCGGGCGACGCCGACGGTGTCGCCGTCGCGCTGCGGGCCGGCGCCGACATCGAGGCGCGCGACGACCGCGACCGCACGGCGCTGCTGCTGTCCGCGACGTTTGATCATGTGCCGGTCGCGGAGGTCCTCGTCGCGATGGGTGCCGATCCCGACGCGCTCGACGACCGGCACGACACGCCCTGGCTGGTCACGGGCGTGACCGGCAGCGTGGCGATGCTCGAGGCGCTCCTTCCCGCGAACCCCGACCTGACGATCCGCAACCGCTTCGGTGGGCTGTCGCCGATCCCCGCCAGCGAGCGCGGGCACGTCGAGTACGTGCGTCGCGTGGTCAAGACCAACGTGGACATCAACCATGTCAACAACCTCGGCTGGACCGCGATGCTCGAGGCGGTGATTCTCGGCGACGGGGGACCCCGGCACCAGGAGATCGTGCAGATCCTGCTCGACGCCGGGGCCGACCCCACCATCGGGGACCGCGACGGCGTGACGCCGCTGCAGCACGCTGAGGCACTCGGTCATCACCGCCTCGCCGCCATCCTGCGCGGCGGGTCGCGCTGATTCGGCTCGAAGAAGCGAACGTTCGGGCGGGAGCGGCTGCAAGTTTCTCGCTGTGGGACTTCTTGCGTGCATATGCACAGCAAGAGCTCCACAGCGAGAAAGATGCAGGCTGAATCCCCTCATGGGGTCGCGCCTGGCGAGGGTGATCAGCGTGAGCGTTGCTGTGGCGGCGCAGACGGCTGAGGGCGAGGCGGGTACCTTGACCGATCCAGTGGAGTGCACGCCGGTCACGTAGCGGATGCCCATGGCGGGGCGCACTAGGCGACGGCCTCACCGCCGGGCTTCACCGCCCGCACGAAGGCGCCACTCATCACCCTGCCCGTCAGCCGTTCGCCGTCGATCCCGGTGAAGCCGGCCGACCGCACCAGCTCTTCGAGTCCCGCCTGAGTCAGGTTCCGCTGGCCCTTCTGGTGGGTCTTGAGTCCCACCGGCGAACCGCACGTGAGGTCGCGCGCCGAGAGACGAGCCGATCAGTGGTCGTCGTCGCCTCCCGAGCCGGGTCGCATGATGATCGACTCGGTGTACGCCATGGCCGGGCACTCGGCGGTCCCGCTGCGGCCGTCGTCGATCGACACCGTGATGGAGCTCATGTAGGTCGTCCTAGCGGACCGGACCGTGATGCCGTCGAACGTCTCGGTCTCGAGCTCCCGGGTGCTGGTCCTGGCCAGGTCGACGGAGATCGTCAGCTCGCCGATCGCCTCCTCGGTGATCAGGTCGATCAGCTCCGCCGTCGCCTCACCGGAGCCGCCCCGCAGCGAGATGGTGCCGCTGGCCTTCTGCGGGTCGACGCCGTCGTCGATGATGACCTCGAAGATCGGGTCGCGCCCGGATCCGCTCAGCCGCACCTCGCCGAACTCCAGGCCTGCGAGCTGGCAGATCTCGGAATCGAATCCGCTGTCGCGGTAGACGACCGCCTCGGGGTTGGTGGTCCGGACGTCGAAGGCCAGGTCCTGGGAGGTGCAGTCGTCCGCGCCGACCTGCACGTCGTAGCCGGGCACGGTGACCGACGTCACCACCACCTGGTAGTCCGTGGTGATCACGGTGCCCTTCTCCTCCCAGCTGTTGCCGGATCGACCCCGCACCTCCTCCAACACCGGATCACCCACGACAGTGCGGATGCCCTCGACCGTCGCCGTGCCGACCGGCTGTCCCGACGCGACGCTGATCAGATCCACCTCGGCCGAGAACGACCCGTCCGCGCCGAACTCGGCGGTGCCGCTTGTGCTCTCCAGGACCGTGTCGTAGTCCAGGGTCTCCACGAACATGAACGATCCGGACTCGCCCGTCGCCGACGACGCCGACGCCCCGAAGAACACGAGGTCCGTCTCGGCGGTCTCGAAGACGCACGAGACGTCACTGATGGTGTTGACGATATGTTCGCTCCGGGCCGCAGAGGCCGGGGGAGCCGCCGCGAACGCCGCCAGAAGCCCTGCGCTCGCCAGGGCCACGGCCAGTCGTCGGGCAGAAGTGGTTGTCATGAATCCCTCCTGGGTGAATGCGCCCACAGGTTAAGCAGCCGTGGATCCATGGGGAACAGGTGCGCGGGAAGTTGTGTTCAGCGCCCGCGCGTCCCACGGAGTCCTGGCCCCAGATGCCCGGATTTTGCGCCGCCATCACCCGAAGTGAGGTCCTCGCCGGACGGCGCAGCGCGTCGCGCGTGCACGCGGTGTGGGCCACACTGGGCGCATGTCTCGTGTCCCGCTGGAGCAGATCTGGCCGCCGTTCGGACTCCGCATCACCGCTGGCGACCTGCAGCTGACGGCGATCCGCGAGGGCGACCTGCCCGACCTCGTCGGACTCGTGCTGGATGGCATCCATGACCCGGCTCACATGCCGTTTCTGTTCCCGTGGACCGACGCGCCAGCAGACGAGCTGCCCGCCAACTACATGCGCTACTTCGGGCGCATGATCGCGGCCCAGACACCGGAGACCACCAACCTCGAGCTGGTGGTCCGGCGCGGGGACGAGGTCGTCGGGATCCAGGCGTTGGAGGGGAACGACTTTCCCGTGACCCGCACCCTCCAGACCGGGTCGTGGCTCGCCCGTCGCTTCCACGGCCACGGCATCGGCACCCGCATGCGGCAGGCGGTGTGCGCGTTCGCGTTCGACCACCTCGGCGCCGAGCGCATCACGTCGTCGGCCTTCCTCGACAACCCGGCATCCCTGGCGGTGAGCCGCAAGGTGGGCTATCAGCCCAGCGGGCGGCAGTGGGTGTCGCGGCGTGGGCAGCCGGCGGAGCAGCAGCGGCTGCTCCTGACGCCGGACACGTTCGTGCGCGGAGACGAGATTCTGGTCGACGGCGCGACTGAACTCCGGCGGTTCCTGGGCCTCGACTGATGGGTGGCCAGCTATCCCGGAGCATTCACGGCCACCCCCGTCGGCCGGCCCGCTCAGAAGTTCCGTTCGATGCAGGCCCGAGGCGCCTGTCTTGGGGCTTCCCGCCTGCTCTCGAGGGCAGGCGTCGCGAGGGAGGGCAGGTGCCGGGGCGACGCCTGCACTGGAGGACAGGCGTCGCCACCCAAGGCAGGCGCCCCCTGGCACAGCGGGTCTCTCGCTTCTCGCGGCGTCGTCGGGCAGGATCGCCGACATGACCGGCGCCACGCGCGAGCTCGCGATGTTCCCCCTCGGCTCCGTGTTGGTGCCCGGAATGCCACTGCAGCTGCAGGTGTTCGAGCCTCGCTATGTGGCGATGCTCTCGTCCTCGCTCGCCGGGACCGAGCGCGAGTTCGGGGTGGTGTTGATCGAGCGAGGCTCCGAGGTCGGGGGAGGAGACCTGCGCTTCGACGTCGGCACGGTGGCGCGCATCGTGTCGGTCGAGGTGGGCGACGGGTCCATCCACCTGCTGGCGAAGGGCACCACCCGATTCGAGGTCGTGCGGTGGCTCGAGGACGACCCCTTCCCTCGGGCCGAGGTGCGCGATCTCGCGTCCCTGGTGGTCGACGACTCCACCCCGTCGAGGCTCGCCGAGGCTGAGGCGGTGGTGCGGGCAACCCTCGCCAGGAGCAGCGAGTTCGTGGAACTGCCGTGGCCGGCGGACGTGGAACTGTCGGGGGACCTCGACGAGCGCATCTGGCAGGTGGCGGGCATCGCGCCGCTCAGCTCGATCGACCACTACGCCTTGCTGTGTTCGACGACCGCGGCTGAGCTGTTGGCCCGGCTGGTCGACGACACGCAGGGGGCGGAGATGGTCCTCACTGCGGGATGGGGGTTGGAGCCGGGCGACGACGATAAGGGTGTGGATCAATGACGCCCAACCCTCAGCACAGCCTCCGGCTCGCGGCGAGCGGTCCGCTACCGGTGGAGGAGGTGTGGGCGCGCTACACCCAGCCAGAATGGTGGCCGCGGTGGGCTCCCCATCTCCGCGAGGTCTACTACGGGCACCCGGTCGTCAGGCCGGGGACGACGGGGCGGGTCAAGGGCGTCGGGGGTGTGATCGCCCACTTCCGCATCGAGGACGTCGACGCGGTGGCCCGAACCTGGGCCTGGAGCGTGAGGAGCGGTCCGCTGCGGCTGTCCTTCGAGCACGGCGTGGATGCGGCCTCGCCCGGATCGGGGAAGAGGACCACGGCGTGGCTGGTGGTGCACGGCGCCTGGCCACTCGTGATCGGCTACGCGCCGGTTGCCCGGTACTCGCTAGGGTGGCTCGTCTCCCCTCCGTAGAGCGAACGCCACCGGCCACGCGGCCGATCGACGGCCCTAGTCTGGGCGGCATGAGTGCGTTCGAGGGGATCCCGTTCGAGGCAATGGACTTCTACGAAGACTTGGAGGTCAACAACTCCCGCGACTGGTGGGCCGCCAACCGCGACCGCTACGACACCGTCGTGCGCGCCCCGATGGAGGCGCTCGCCGCCGCGCTGGAGGCGGAGTTCGGGGCCACCAAGGTGTTCCGTCCGAACCGCGACGTGCGCTTCTCGGCCGACAAGTCCCCGTACAAGACGCACCAGGGCGCCGTCGTCTCGACGGCGTCGCGCATGGGCTGGTACGTGCAAATCAGCGCGGAGGGCCTGATGACGGCGGCGGGCTGGTACGCCGCGACCGCCGAGCAGGTCGCCCGCTACCGGGCCGCCGCCGGCGACGAGGAGACCGGGGCGCAGCTGCTGCGCATCGTGGACGAACTGCGGCGCGGAGGGTTCGACATCGACGGCGACCGTGTGAAGACCAGGCCGCGTGGCGTCGACCCGGATCATCCGTTCCTGGACCTACTGCGGCACCGGACGCTGACCGCCGGACGCCAGTACGGCGCCCCGGACTGGCTGCCCACGGGTGAGGTGATCGATCGCGTGGCCGCGGACTGGCGGGCCTACCGACCCCTGATGGAATGGCTGGACCAGCACGTCGGCGACGGCTGAGGTGCGCGTCAGGCCGGGACGTAGCTCAGCCTGAGGATGTCGTCGTCCATCCGGTCGGCGCTCACCAGGCGAAGTGGCGGCCGCGGACCGGCGAAGTACGGATCGCCCCGGCCGATCACCACCGGATGCAGGTAGATGCGGTACTCGTCGATGAGTCCGAGGTCGGTGAGGCTCTTGGCGAAGCGCGGGCCGGCGACCGCGATCTCCCCCTCATACTCCGACTTCAGCCTGCGGACGGCGCTCTCCAGCTCTCCCTCAAGGAGACTCGCGTTGGGGCCCACCGAGGTCAGCGTCCGGGAGGCGACCCACTTGGGCTGGGCGCGGTACGCGGCGGCGAACTCGCGCTCGTCGTCGTCCCAGGCCGGGTCGTCGTCGTCCCAGTAGCTCATGATCTCGTAGATCCGGCGCCCGTAGATCGAGGCCGCCTGGGTCCTGGCCTCCTCGATGAAGTGGCGGAACAGCGCCGGGGCTGGCGCGAACGCCTCGTGGTCGACGTAGCCGTCGAGCGACTGGTTCATCCCGAAGACAAGCTTTGCCATGGATCACACACCTCCGCTGCCCATTCTGCCCCCGCCAGCGTCAGCGCAACTCCCGGCTGGCTGATGCGACGGCGGCGGCAGCGCGGTCGACGTCGGCGAGGGTGGTCCAGCGCCCCATGGAGAGCCTGATCGCGCTCAGCGCGCGGCCCGTCTCGATCCCCATGGCGGCGAGGACTTCAGACGGCGTGTCGCGTCCGGAGTGACATGCCGAGCCTGCGGACGCCGCGATGTCCGCCGCGGCGCTGAGGACGCTGAGCGCACGGGTGTCGTCGATGCTGATGTTGAGGGTGTTCGGGAGCCGCCGGACGGGGTGACCGTTGAGGTGCACCCGGCCAGGAAGGAGCCTCTCCAAGGCCGCCTGCAGGTGGTCGCGGAGGCTGGTCAGGCGCCCAGCCTCGCCTGCCTCGACGGACCGGCCCGCGAGCAGCGCGGCATGCCCGAACCCGGCGATGTAGGCGACGTTCTCCGTCCCCGCGCGAAGTCCGCCCTCCTGTCCACCTCCGCCGACGAGCGGGCGTAGTCGGACGCCGTCGCGGACCCACAGCGCGGCAACCCCCTTGGGGGCATACATCTTGTGTCCGACGACGGTGAGGAGGTCTACGCCGAGCTCCGCGACGTCGACGTTGACTTTCCCGGCCGACTGCGCGGCGTCGCAGTGGACCAGCACGCCGCGGGAGTGCGCGGCGCGCGCGATCTCGGCGATCGGCTGGATGGTGCCGGTCTCGTTGTTGGCGTGCATGACGCTGACCATCACGGTCGATTCGGTGATCGCCGCGGCGACGGCCCCGGGGTCGACGAGGCCGTCCCCGTCGACGCCGACGACGGTGACGTCGACACCGTGGAGCTCCGCCAAATCGGCGCACGCCGCGAGCACCGCGGGGTGTTCGGTCGCCTGGGTGATGACGTGCGGGCGTCGGCCCTCCCGCCGGTTCGCGAGAACGGCGCCTCTGATGGCGAGCGCGTCGGCCTCCGAACCGCTGCCGGTGAACACCACCCGGCCGTGCTGCCCGCCGATGAGGTCGCTGACCTGCATGCGCGCTACCTCGACGGCCTGCCGGGCCGCCTGGCCGTACGCATGGCTGCTCGACGGGTTGCCGAACTCCCGCGACAGGAAGGGCAGCATGGCCTCGAGTACCGCCGGGTCGACGGGCGTGGTGCCGTTGTAGTCCAAGTAGACCGGGCGGCCCACCATGGCCGGGTGAGGAGCGTTCATGGGTCTAGAAGACCAGCACCTTGTCCGCTGCGAGGGTGTTGTCGGTGAGTTCCTCCATGGTGGAGCGGCGGGCGCCCTCTACCAGCATCTCGGCGGTGATGCCCCGCGCGTCCATGCAGGTGCCGCAGCACAGGATCTCGCCGCCGTTGCGGGTGACCGTGCCGAGCATGCGGTCGAGCTTGTAGTAGCCGTCGGGCGTCTTCTGGCCCGCCATCGCCGCGGTGACGCCGTCGCCCATGAGGAAGACGGTGGTGTCGATGCCCTCGCGCTTGGCCATGGAGGCGGCGAGCCGGATGGCGTTGTAGGTAGAGTCGAGCCCGTAGGCCGAGCCGTTGATGATGATGAGGGTCTTCATGAGGGTTCCTTGTCCGGTCAGATTCGTTCGACGGTGGTGGTGAGGGGGATGGGGTTGGTGACGGTGTAGACGAAGGGGCACTTGGCGCGAGCCTCGTCCTGCCAGCGGCCCAGCGTGACGTCGTCGACGTCGGCCGCGACCGTGACGCTCACCCTGATCTGTTCCATCAAGGGGCTGTCGCCGAGGTCGTACACGGCCGCGACGTTGACGTCCTGTTCGGCCACGACACTGAGGTCGTCGAGCTCGACACCCTCGGTGGCGGCGATGGTGACGAGGGTCGCGGCGTAGCAGGCGGCGAGCCCGGCCAACATGTACTGCAGGGGGTCGGGGGCGAGGCCCTGGCCACCGAAGCCCGGGGCCACGTCGACCTGCAGGTCGGTCGAGGTGCTGCCGTGCTGGATGGACGCGGTGAACGCGGGTTGCCCTGCCTCAAAGCTCCATCGTCCTTCCACGCGCTTGCGCAAGCGGAAGACCGCGTCGTCGCTGCGGCCGCGCTCCATCACTCCGGCGAGGACGTCGAGGTCGAGGTTGTTGAGCCTCATTGCGTCTCCTATTCAACGATATGCTTGAACACGGATGCTAGCACCCGTCGCGCGGGGCTGCACTACTATTCGCAGGAATCGTTGAGGAGGCGGGCATGGACGGCCGACAGTTCAAGGACGAGGTGTTCAGCCACTTCGCCCGCATGGGTGCCGCCTTCGGGCACGCCAAGCGCGTCGAGATCATCGACGTGCTCGCTCAGGGGGAGCGCAACGTCGAATCGCTCGCCGAACAGATCTCCGCGAGCGTGGCCAACACCTCCCGCCACCTCCAGATCCTCTCCGCCGCGGGGCTCGTGTCCCGCCGCGTCGAGGGCACCGCCAGGGTGTATCGCCTCGCTGATCCGGGCGTCGAGACCGCCTACCGGACGCTCGTCTCGCTTGCCGAGGGCCGGGTCGCGGAGGTCGCCTCACTGACAGAGGCCTTCTTCACCGACGCCGACGGCACGCGCCCGGTCGCGTTCGACGAGCTGGAGACCCTCAGCCGATCCGGCGACGTCGTGCTGGTCGACGTCCGGCCGGCCAGCGAGTTCGCCGCCGGGCACGTCGACGGCGCCCTCAACATCCCGCTGGCGGACCTCTCCGTGCGGATGTCCGAACTGCCCGACGATGCCACCGTCGTCGCCTACTGTCGCGGGCCGTACTGCGTCATGGCCGCCACGGCCGTCACCCGGCTGCGAGACAGCGGACGCAGTGCGGTGCGGCTTGAGGGCGGCTACCCGCAGTGGCGCGACGCCGGGCTCCCGGTCGCCGACGGACCAGGCGCGGCCGAGGAACCCCCGGCGTAGACTGGAAGGGTCCACGGGTCTGGTTCGGGCTCTGGGCAGGGGCCGCGACGGCCTGACCGGGGCGAGCGGCCCGTGATCGGAGGCGATCATGCGGGCCATCACAATCGCAGTCCTGGGGTGTGCGCTGTTGCTGGGCACTGGCTGCGCCGGCGGAACCGCCCCACCGCCGTCGACCACGACCACAGGCGAGCAGACAGCGACGACGGCGTCGCCCGCAGGTACCCCCTTCCCTGGCGAGAACCCGGTCCATCTGCTGTACATCTCCGACTCCGGCGGCTGGGAGACAGCCGAGGCCTACGCCGCCATCGCCGAGGAACAGCTCGGCGTCGATGTGGAACTGGTCGATTGGCGCGTCGGCGGCCTCCCGCTCCGAAATGTGCCCGCCCTCATCGCGGCCAACCCCGACGTCGTGGCGCACGCCGAGATCGTGGTTGTGTTCGGGAGCCCGGCCCATTCAGGGGCGAAGATGGACCAGTACGTCTGCGTCGACCACGACGGCCTGGGCGATCCGGGGGTCTACACCGTGGCGGACTGGGATCCGTACGCCGCGCTCGCCGGTGACATCGTCGACTCGATCTGGGAGCTCCGCGACCGCAAACCCACCGCGATCCGGATGACCGACGCATACATCCCGCTGACCGCGGACTGGGAGGAGCACGGGGTTTTCGAGCCGTGCATGACCAGCTTCGAGACCATGTCCGAGGCGTTGCAGGGCGCGGCTGAGGCGCACGGAGCGACATTCGTGTCCTCGCTGGACACCTACAACGGTCCCGACCATCGTCGAGACGCCCGCGCAGCCGGCCTGATCGCCGACGAGATCCACCCCAGCGCGGCCGGCGGGAAGGCCATGGCCGAGGCTCTGGCGGCCGTCGGCTTCCAGCCCGGCTCCGCACCATGAGCGCTGGGCCACGAGCGTGGGCTAGGTGCTGAGGTCGGCGACGGCGGTCAGCCCGAGTTCGGCGAAGCCCCGCACCAAACCTGACCGGTGCGGCGGCTCGACCACGTGATCGGCCAGCGCCATCACCTCCGGCGCCGCGCCCTCCACCACCACAGCTGTCCCGGCGTGGGCCAGCATCTCCAGGTCGTTGTGACCGTCGCCGATGCCGATGATGTCGCCGCGTTCGACCCCGAGGTGGGCGGTCGCGACCTCGATCCCGACGGCCTTGTTGACGCCCCGCAGGTGGATCTCCCCGGCGTGGCCGGTCAACCCGGTGACGGAGTTCGGCAGTGCGCCCACCCGGGGCCCGACCATGTGGGCCAACTCGCTGATCGCGACCGGGGAGGCGAAGATCGTCACCTTGCCGAACGAGGCCGCGGCGGGGACCGACACGGCGCGCAGGTGACGCAGGATGTCGTCGACGCCCTCGTCGGACCCGTCGGAACCGAGCGTGGCTCCCAGGATCTCGCGCATGCGCTCCTGGATCCCCGGCGGGCCGTACAAGGCGTCGGGGGCCTCGAGGATGAAGGTCGCGTCGTGGGCGGCCAGGACGGCGACGACGCGCTCGGCCAGATCCCGCGGGAATCGGGTGTCGGCGAGGACCCGGTCGCCTACCTCGACGTACCCACCCGCGGCGCCGACCATCCCATCGAATACCGAGTCCAGGATGCGCGGGGGCACCATCGCCTTCGGCCTGCCCGTGCACAGGAACACATGGTGACCGTTGCGTCGCGCTTCCCGCACGGCCGCCACGTGGCCGGCTGGGACCTGCCCGCGGTCGGCGTACGTCCCGTCGAAGTCGATGAACACGGCCTTCGGCATCTCACGTCCCCTCTCGTCGCTGCCCGCGGGCCGGTTCCGGCTCACTCGTCGTCGTCGGTCACCGTGCGCAGGAAGTTCTCGAACTCCGCGGCGAGTTGGTCGGCCGAAGGGATCCGCGACGACTCCGGGGCCCAGAGGTTGGGGTGGTGCTGTCCTTCGAGGAAGGCGTCGTACTGCTGCTCCAAGGCGGCGACCACGGCCTGGACCTCCTCGTTGCCCTCCACCTCGGCGGCGATGGCGCGCCGGTTGGCCTCGGCGGTCTCGACCAGTCCGTCGTTGGGCAGGTGGAGCCCCGTCAGGTCGACGATCGCGTTGAGGGCTGCGAGGGCGCCGTCGGCGAACTCCGACGCGGCCAGGTAGTGCGGGATGTGCAGCGCGAAACCCGCGGCGCGGTGCCCGGCCTCCCCGAGGCGCAGCTCGAGCAGCGCGCCGATCGAGCCCGGCACCTGGACGCGCCCGAAGGGGGAGTGGGTGTCGCCGATGAGCGCGGGGTCTGTCGCGTGGGCGGTCATCCCGACCGGCCTGGTGTGGGGCACCGCCATCGGCACGCCGTGGACGCTGACCACCAGAGTGACGCCGAGCGCGACCACCAGCTCGCGGATCGCCGCGACCATCCGCTCCCACTGGAAGTCCGGCTCCGCTCCCGAGAGGAGCAGGTACGTGTGGCCGTCGCGGTCGGTGAGCCGCTGCAGGATGATCGACGGCGCCTCGTACTCGGCCCACCGGTTGACGTCGAAGACCATCGCCGGACGCCGGCCGCGGTAGTCGAACAGCTGGTCGACGTCGAACGTCGCGACGACCTCGGCCTCGCCGGTCTCGACGAGGTGCTGGGTCAGCGCGCGCTGGATCTGCCCGGCGTCGATGAAGGCGCCCAGCGCCACCACGAGGACGCCCGAGCCCGGGTCCGTGAGGTCGACGTGGGTCTCGAGGCGGTAGAGATCAGACGGGTTCTGCACGGGACAAGCGTTGCACGTCGTGCGAAATCCGGCAGCGGGGTGCCCGCCTACGGGCGAAGATCGCCGTCCACATACATCCATCGTCCGGCCCGGCGCTCGAACCGGGACCGCTCGTGCACGCGGCCCGGGCGGCGGCCGTCCCGGTGGTGGGCGATGAACTCGACGACGCCGGTCGAGTCGTGCTCGCCGCCGTCGACGACATCGACGATCTCCAGGCCGGTCCACGCGGAACTGTCGACGGTGACCCGCTCCGGGCGGGTGCGCGGGTGCCAGGTCCGCCAGAGATGGTCAGGCAGGCCCAGCGCGAAGGCCGAGTAGCGCGACCGCATCAGAGCCTCAGCGGTCGTGGCCTGGGCGTCACCGGCGTGCAGGGGCCCGCAGCACCCCGCATAGGGGCCGCCGCCACACGGGCACTGGGTGGGATCGGTCATCTGGCGCCTCCTTCGGCGCGACGCTAGCACCGGCCGGCCTGCTTGGGGCACGCCGGGGCGGTGGCAGCGTCAGGCCACGACCTCCGTGTGCCTCCTCCGGATTATTGGTCCGTGGCTCGCGGCTCGAATTCGACCAGGCCGTCACCCTGGCCTGACAAGGCTTGCCGTCCTTTCTTCGTCGGGGGTGATCGCTACCCCGGCGACGCCTGCCCGGTGACTCCCGGCCGGTCCTCTAGGACAGGCATCTCGACACAGGGCAGGCGCCCCAGCGACGCCTGCCCTGGAGAGCAGGCGCACCGAGGCATGGCAGGCGCGGTGTTCGACGTGGCGTATGGGCGCTACTCGCGCGCATCGCGTCTGGAGGTGGTGGGCGACCCCTCCTCGGACAGTCTGGCTTGTGAGCGGTTGAATGTTCCTGTGATCGCACAGCAGAATCTGCAGTCGTGGTGGGCGGGGCTCACTTCCGAACAACGCGGGCGCGCCGTCATCGTCGCATCCCGCCCTGCGCCGCGCGGGATGCTGATCGACGACCTGACTGCGTCGATGATCCAGGCCGCACTGCCGACGTCGCGGCAGATCTGGACCGGCCAGCCTGAGCACCTCGTGGAGATGCTGGACGATGTCGCGGAGTTCGTGCTGGGGGTTGGCCGGGTGCCGTGAGGTCCGTGGTGCGGTCGCCGAGACGCGGGCTGGGGGGTCGTCGAGGGCTACGGTGAACGTCATGCTGATGGACAAGTCCTTCTCCGAGCTCACGACGACCGAGCTGTACGCCATCCTGCAGCTGCGGGTGGACGTGTTCGTCGTGGAACAGGCGTGTGCCTATCCGGAGCTCGATGGCCGCGACACCGAGCCGGAGACCCGGCACCTCTGGCTCCCCGCCGGGGATGGTGCGGTGGATGAGGTGGGTGTCGCCTCATATCTGCGGGTCTTGCAGGAGGGTGAGGGCGTGCGGATCGGGCGTGTGGTCACGCATCCTGCCTTGCGAGGGACTGGACTGGGGCGGGTGCTTGTGCAGGCGGCGATCGACGCCCACTCCCGCATGCGGATCGATATCGACGCACAGTCCCATCTTGCGGGGTGGTATGGGACGTTCGGCTTCCGCGTGATGGGGGAGGAGTTCCTGGACGCCGGGATCCCGCATCTCCCGATGGCGCACATGCCCGCTACGTCGGTGGCGCCCTGACTCGCGCCTCGCCTGAGCCGCTCGGCGAGGGAGGCGCCTGTCCTACCTCTCGTCGCCTGCCCTCTAGGACGGGCGTCGAGCATCACGGCAGGCGCCCTGGGCCGCGGGGCAGGCGAAGCGCAGTAAGGCAGGCGTCGTGAATGTAAGGCAGGCGTCGTGAAAGTAGGGCAGGCGTCGTGAAAGTAGGGCAGGCGTTGTGGAGTAGGGCAGGCGCCAGGCCGAGAGCGGGCCGGCCTCAGGCCGCGACCGGGTCAGGTTCCGGCTCGATCGAGGATGCCGAGCCTGCGGCTGGCGCGCCGCTGACAGTCGCGGAGTCCGTCCGACGGCCGACGCCCCGGCCGGGCCGGCCGCTACGCCGCGACGGGAGCGGAGTCCGGCTCGGCTGCGGCGCTGTCTGTCGGGCGGAGCTCCCACCGGTCGACGACCGACTGAGGCACCCGGACCGCGACGATCGCCGTCGACAACAGCATCAGCACCACCACCGTGAGGAACACCGCAGGGATCCCGAACCACTGCGCCACCTGCCCGCCCGCCACGGCGCCGAGCGGCATGGCGCCGAAGCCGATGACCCGGGCGGCTCCGTGCACGCGGCCCAGCAGGCGCTCCTCGACCATCCGCGGCCGCAGCGACCCGCTGACGACGTTACCGACGACGCCGAACACCCCCGCGCACATGAGGAACAGTGCGAAGGACCATGCGGCCGGCCACAGCAACGGCAGCAGGTTGACCAGCGCGGCGGCACCCCAGCAGGCGACCAGCACCCGCATCTCGGACCAGCGCGCCGTCACCGGCCCCGCGACGACGCTGCCCAGCAGCCCGCCCACCGGCATCGCGAGCAGCACCAGCGAGAAGGCCTGTGGGGTCAGACCGGCCGCCGAGCCGGGCCCGACCATCCACAGCACGAACACCGCCGACAGCGCCGTCGACCCGAAGTTCCACAGTCCGGCGGCGATGAGCAGCGGCCGCAGCACGCGGTGTCGCCACAGCACGCTCAGCCCTTCCCCCAGATCGCGGCGCATGGCGCCGCGCCGGGTCGCGCCGGCCGCGGCGGGCACGACGTCGGCCGCGGCCCTGGGCGCGGTGAACCCGCCGCGTAACCCCAGGGCCAGGACCACCACTGCCCCGGCGACGATGAGGGCCGGCACCCCGGTCACCCATGCCGCACCGACGGCGACCAGCAGGCCTGCCACCGGGGGAGCGACGAAGCCGCCGGCGGTCTGCTCGACCGCGAGCAGGCGCGAGTTCGCGCTGCGCAGCGCCACGCCGTCGCGGCCGACGAGCGCCGGCACCTGCGCCTGGGCGGCGAGGTCGGTGAACACCTCGGTGAACCCGTAGGCCAGTGCGAAACCGATCAGCCACCAGATGCTGAGCGCCCCGGCCGCGCCCACCATCGCCACGGCCGCGAGGAGCGCGGCGCGCTGCCCCAGCGCGACGAGCATGGTGCGGCGGCGGTCCCAGCGGTCGACGAGCACCCCGGCGGGGATGCCGGCCAGCAGCCATGGCAGCCACACGGCCGCGGTGAGCACCCCGATGAGTCCGGGGGAGCGGGTGAGCGTGATCGCGAGGAGGGGCACGCCGGTGGCGACGACCCCGTCGGCGAGGTTGGCCAGGGCGACCGTGGAGAGATGGATGCGGGAACGTGGGTCGAGCTGGCGCGCTGGCATGAGGACCTCCACTAGACTGATGCAGAAGAAGTTATGCAAAGAATTCTCTGCAAAGGCACCTCTGCATCATGGCTGAGCGCAAGACCCATTCCAGGCCGGCGACGGCGCAGCAGATCAAGGCGTTCGCGCACCCCCTGCGCATGCAGCTCTACCGCCTCCTGAGCGATCAGGGCCAGGCCACCGCCAGCGTCCTGGCGCGCGAGACGGGGGAGAGCACGGGCCAGACCAGCTACCACCTGCGCCAGCTCGCGAAGTTCGGCTTCGTGGAGGAGGTGCCCGGTGAAGGAACGGCCCGCGAACGCTGGTGGCGCGCCGTCGGCTTCTCCTACGACCGCGTGGACGACCCCGACAGCCACACGGTGCGCACCCTGAACCGCTGGATGATCGACAACCAGTCCGACACGCTGCACGCCGCCCTCGCCGCCCTGCAGCACGACGACGAGGGCTGGCGCGACGCCAGCGTCCTCGGATCCACCAGCGGCTGGATGACCCGCGACGAGCTTGAAGCCCTGAGCGAGGAACTGCTCTCGGTCGTCGAGCGGCACACCGAGCAGGCCAAGGCCAGGCGCGACGAGGCGGGCCCCACCCCGGCGCACGTCGCCGCGCGCCCCGGCGAGCGGCGGGTGAGGGTCTACATCAGCGCGCTCCCGCTCCCGAGCAGCGACGCCGGCGGACAGGGGGCCGCGCGATGAGCCGCGGCGCGCCCCGCAAGGTCGAGCGCCCCGGCGAGCCCGACGGCCCCCGCGTCGAGCGCACCGATCGCGTCTGGCGGATCCGTTCCCTGGCCGCCGCGCAGCAGGTCCTCCGCGCCCGGCACGCCACGACGCAGGCCGGCTTCACCGCCGAGGCCATCCCCAAGGGGTACCTCAAGCACCACCCCATCCTCATGTCGGACGGTCCCCTGCATGACGAGCAGCGCAGGAAGGTCGCGCGGTTCTTCGCCCCCGCCGTCGTGGCCAAGCGCTACGAGACCCGCATGGAGGAGTGCGCCGAACGCCTCCTCGACGAGGCGGGCCCCGAGATCACGCTCGACGAACTGGCCCTCCACTACACCGTCGAGGTCACGGCCGAGGTGGTGGGCCTCACCGCGTCGCCGCCGAAGAAGATGGCGGCCCGGCTCGTGACCTTCTTCAACCAGCCGCCGTTCGACATCACCAAGCCCGGCCTCGGCCGCACCAACCGGCAGTGGATGCAGGCCGCGTTCAACGGCCTGGCCCCCATCCTGAAGTTCCACGTCCTCGACGCCCGCCCGGCCATCCGCACCCGCCGCAAGGCGCCGCAGGACGACATCATCAGCCACCTCATCGCCGAGGGCTACACCGACCTCGACATCCTCGTCGAGTGCGTCACCTACGGCACCGCCGGCATGGTCACCACGCGCGAGTTCATCTGCATGGCCGCCCTCCACCTCCTCGGCGACGACGCGCTGCGCGAGCGCTACCTCGTCGCCGGCCAGCGGGAGCGACACGCGATCCTGGCCGAGATCATCCGGCTCGAGCCCGTCGTCGGCCACCTCTATCGCCGCGTGCAGGAGGCCATCGAGGTCACCGACCGCGGCGAGAGCCACACGCTCGAACCCGGCGACCTCGTCGACGTGTTCGTCCGCCCCGCCAACGCGGACCCCGACGCCGTGGGCGAGGATCCGCTGCACCTGTGCCCCGGCCGCGACACCGCCTCCGGCGTCAACGAGACCGGATTGGCGTTCGGCGACGGCGCCCACAAGTGCCCGGGTCAGCCGCTCGCGATTCTCGAGTCCGACGTCCTCCTCCTGCGGCTGCTGCGCCGCCGCCCGCGCATCGTCCGCACCCCGGAGCTGGGCTGGGACGACCTCATCGCCGGCTACTGGCTGCGGGGTTTCGTGCTGCATCAGGACGGTTGACCGCGCGCACCCTGCCATGATTGGCCTATGACCGTCCCTGACCCAGCGACCCCGCCCTGGCGACGACCTCTGCGCCAGGTCAACCACGAGCGCGCGCCGTGGATCTACCACCTCATCGCGCGGTTTGCGCAGACCGTGGTGCCCATGGTGGCCCGGCGCCGCTGGGTGGGGATGGAGAACGTGCCCAAGGAGGGGCCGGTCATCGTCGTGGCGAACCACATCTCCAACTTCGACCCCATCGTGATGGGCGAGTTCCTCATTTGGAGCGGCCGTTGGCCGCGGTTCCTCGGCAAGGCCGACATCTGGAAGGTCCCCGTGCTGGGCTGGATCGCCCGGCAGGCGGACCAGATCCCCGTGCACCGCGGCACGACGCGCGCCGCCGACTCCCTCGTCCACGCCCACGAGGCGCTCAAGAGGGGCAAGCTCGTCGCCATCTATCCGGAGGGCACCATCACCGGGGACCCGGACGTGTGGCCCATGAGCGGGCGCCGGGGTGCGGCCCGGCTGGCCCTCGACTCCGGGGCGCCGGTGATCCCCGTCGCCCAGACCGGCGCGCACCTCATCCTCGGCCAGAAGAGCCTCGAGTTCCGCAAGTTGTTCGGGCGCCGCCGCGACGTCGCGGTCATGGCGGGCCCGCCGATCGACCTCACCCCGTTCCAGGGCCGCCCACGCAACCCTGCGCTCCTCGACGAGGTCACAGACCTGTTCCTCGACGTCATCACCGGCATGGTCGCGGAGCTGCGCGGCGAGCAGCCGCCGGAGGGGCGCTACGACATCCGCAAGGGCATGCGCGTGCCGAGGGAGCCCCGCGCCGACCAGTAGACTCACGCACGCCCCACCCCAAGGAGGACCCGTGAGTGACCGGACGCGCGTCGCGCTGATCTTCGGCGGCCAGTCGTCGGAACACGGCATCTCGTGCCTGACGGCCGCGAGCGTGCTCAAGGCGATCGACCGCGACCGGTACGACGTCGTCGGCGTCGGCATCACGCGCACCGGGCGCTGGACCCAGATCCCGCTGGAGACCATCCGCGACTACCGGATCGTCGACGGTGTGGTCCCCGAGGTCGCGGAGCCGCGGCACGACGCGGTGTGGATGGTCGGCGAGCACGGCTGCGAGGTGGCCACCCGGGCGGGGGAGACGCTGGTCGACATCAACGGCGTCGACGTCGCGTTCGCCCTGCTGCACGGGCCGTTCGGCGAGGACGGCACCATCCAGGGCATGTTCGAGCTCATGGGCATCCGCTACGTCGGCAGCGGCGTCGCGGCGTCCGCGATCGGCATGGACAAGCACTTCATGAAGGTGGCGTTCGAGGCCGCCGGGCTGCCGGTCTGGCCCTACGTCGCGGCCTCCGCGCACCGGCTCCGGCATCACCGCGCCGCCGTCGTCGCCGAGATCAACGAGCGGCTCGCCTACCCGCTGTACGTCAAGCCGGCCCGCGGCGGGTCGTCGCTGGGCATCGTGCGGGTCACCGATCCCGCCCAGCTGGACGCCGCGATCGACGAGGCGCAGCGCTTCGACCCGAAGATCGTGGTGGAGCAGGGCTTCGTCGGTGCGCGCGAGCTCGAGGTCGCGGTGCTGGGGGCGCCCGGATCGCCGGATGGGTGCCTGGCGTCGGCCGTCGGCGAGATCCGCGTGCACGCCGAGGACGGCTTCTACGACTTCCACGCCAAGTACATCGACGAGAACGGCGCCGCCCTCGACGCCCCCGCCGACGTGACGCCCGAGCTGACCGCGCGGCTCCAGGACCTGGCCCGGCGCTCCTACGAGGCGGTCGGCGCCGAGGGCCTGGTCCGGGCGGACTTCTTCGTCACCGACGACGGCGCCTGGATCAACGAGGTCAACACCATGCCCGGCTTCACGCAGATCTCCATGTACCCCACGCTGTGGCAGGAGGCCGGCATGACGTACCCCGAGTTGGTCGGCCGCCTCATCGACCTCGCCATGGAACGCCCCCTCGGGCTGCGCTGACGTGGCGGGCGAGTTCGAGCTCATCGACCGCATCACCGAGGGGCTGACCGTCGGCGACGACGTGGTCCTCGGCGTGGGCGACGACGCGGCCGTGCTGGCGCCGTCGGGCAACATCGTCGTCACCACGGACATGCTGATCGAGAACGTCCACTTCCGGCGCGCCTGGTCGCCGGCCCGCGCCATCGGCCGCAAGGCGGTCGCCGTCAACGTGTCCGACGTCGAGGCCATGGGCGCCCGACCCAGCGCCGTGGTGGTCGCGCTGGCGTTCCCGAAGGACCTCGACCAGGACTGGGTGGCTGAGTTCGAGGCCGGCGCCGTCGAGGAGTGCCGCCGGGCGGGGGTGAGCCTCGTCGGCGGCGACCTGTCGTCGTCGGCCCACATCGCGATCACGGTCACCGCCATCGGCGACCTCGACGGCAGGGCCGCCGTCACGCGCGCCGGGGCCCGCGTGGGCGACATCGTCGCGGTGTGCGGCCGCCTCGGCTGGGCCGGCGCCGGGCTCGCGGCACTGCAGCGCGGGTTCGGGTCGCCGAAGGAGGTCGTCGCCGAGCAGCTCACCCCGAGCGTCCCCTACGGCCAGGGCGTCGTGGCTGCCCGGGCCGGCGCCACCGCCATGCTCGACGTGTCCGACGGGCTCCTGGCCGACCTCGGCCACATCGCCGAACGCAGCCACGTCCTCATCGACGTCGACTCCATGCTCCTGGAGGTCCCCGACGCCGTGCAGCGCGTCGCGGCCGCCACCGGCCGGCCAGCGCTGGGCTTCGTGCTGGCCGGCGGCGAGGACCACGCGCTCGCCGCCACCTTCCCCGCCGACGGCGCGCTCCCTGAGGGCTGGCGGCGCGTCGGCTCGGTCCGGGACGGCTCCGGGATCGTCGTCGACGGCGCCCCCTTCGACGGCAGCCTCGGCTGGGACCACTTCGCCCAGCGCTGAGCGGGCCATCCACAGCAGCGCCGGGGGAAATACCGGGCTTCGCCGCGCCCTCGGCTAGGTTGGACCCCATGGCGTCCCGCGGTTCTTCCCCCACGCGGAACGCCGGCACCGCGAGCAAATCCTCCGGTGCTGCGCGTTCCCGCACGACCCCGGCCCCCCGGAAGTCGACGAGCACCAGCCGGTCCGGCTCCGCCCGGTCCGGGGCGTCGTCGCGCCGTCCACCGGCCAAGAAGCCCGCCGCCCGGCAGCCGGGCGGATTCTCGCGCGCCGTGGGCGCGCTGCTGCGCGGCATCGGCGCGATGTTCCGCGGGCTGGCGGCCGGCGTCGGCTGGGTGGCGCGCAGCTTCGGCGGCGCCGCGCAGGACGTCGACCCCAAGCTCCGCCGCGACGGCTGGGGCCTCGTGCTGCTGGCCCTCGGCATCGTCGTGGCGGCCCGCTTCTGGTTCGCGCTGCCCGGCCCCGTCGGCCAGGCGCTCGGCGACGGCATCTCCACCGTCTTCGGCTCCGTCGCGATCCTGATCCCGGCCGTGCTGCTGTACGGCTCCTGGCGCGTGCTGCGCCACCCCCGCGACGTGGACGCCGCCCCCCGCACCGGCCTCGGCTGGGTGCTCATCACCATGGGCGTGCTGGGGCTCATCCACATCAACCGCGGCATGCCCGCCCCCGCCGACATGCCGGCGCTCCGCGAGGCCGGGGGAGTGCTGGGCCACGTGGCCTCCAGCCTGCTGGTCGACCTGCTGACGGTCTGGGTCGCGGTGCCGCTCCTGTCCATCGTCACGCTGTTCGGCACCCTGCTCGTCATCGGCCGCCCCCTGCACGAACTCGCCGCCGGCGCCCGCAACGCGTTCGGCGCCCTCGTCGAGCACGACGACCAGCGCGACCGCCCCGAGAAGCTGAAGCTCGGCGTCGACGTGCCCTACGACACGCCGTTGATCGAGGACCCCGCCGAGGACTCCGCGGACGACGTCTTCGACGTCGACGCCCAGGACGACGAGTACCTGATGCCTGCCGCGGCCGCCGAGCCGCGGCAGATCCCGGGCCGGCCCAAGGCCGACGCCCCCCGCGACCTCGAGCCCCCGCCGCACACTCCGCCGCCCGCCCGGGCTGAGCAGCTGCAGCTCAGCGGCGACATCGTCTACGCCCTGCCCGAGGACCGCGTGCTCGCACCCGGCAGCAAGCCCAAGGCCCGCACGGAGGCCTCCGACAAGGTCGTCCGTCAGCTGGGCGACGTGCTGCGCGAGTTCGAGATCGACGCCCGCGTCACCGGCTACACGCGCGGCCCGACGGTCACGCGCTACGAGGTGGAGCTCGGCTCCGCCATCAAGGTGAGCAAGGTCACGGGCCTGGCGGACAACATCGCCTACGCCGTCGGCTCCAACGAGATCCGCATCCTCACGCCCATCCCGGGCAAGTCGGCCATCGGCATCGAGATCCCCAACGTCGACAAGGAGGTCGTCTCCCTCGGCGACGTCCTGCGCTCGACGAAGGCGAAGAACGACCACCACCCGCTCACCGTCGGCCTGGGCAAGGACGTCGAGGGCGGCTACGTCGTGGCCAACATGGCCAAGATGCCGCACCTCCTCGTCGCCGGCGCGACCGGCTCGGGCAAGTCGAGCTTCATCAACTCGCTCATCACGTCGATCATGATGCGGGCCACCCCGGACGAAGTCCGGCTACTGCTGGTCGACCCGAAGCGGGTGGAGCTCAACCACTACGAGGGCATCCCGCACCTGGTGACCCCCATCATCACGTCGCCTAAGAAGGCCGCGGAGGCGCTGGCCTGGGCCGTGCGCGAGATGGACATGCGCTACGACGACCTGGCCGCCTTCGGCTTCCGGCACGTCGACGACTTCAACAAGGCGGTCCGCGCCGGGCAGGTCAAGGTCCCCGAGGGCTCCGAGCGGGTCCTGGCGCCCTATCCGTACCTGCTCATCGTCGTCGACGAGCTCGCCGACCTCATGATGGTGGCCCCCCGCGACGTCGAGGAGTCCGTGGTCCGGATCACGCAGCTGGCGCGCGCCGCCGGCATCCACCTCGTGCTGGCCACCCAGCGCCCGTCCACCGACGTCGTGACCGGCCTCATCAAGGCCAACGTGCCGTCGCGGCTGGCGTTCGCGACGTCGTCGATGACGGACTCGCGCGTCATCCTCGACCAGCCGGGCGCTGAGAAGCTCGTCGGCAAGGGCGACGGGCTCTTCCTGCCCATGGGCGCCGGCAAGCCCATCCGCGTGCAGGGCGCCTGGGTCAACGAGTCCGAGATCCGCGACGTCGTCACCTTCGTCTCCACGCAGCTGCAGCCCAACTACCGCGACGACGTCACGACGGGCGCCGCCACGGAGAAGAAGGTCGTCGACGACATCGGCGACGACATGGAGCTCGTGCTGGACGCCTGCCGCCTCGTCGTGGAGCTGCAGCTGGGCTCGACGTCGATGCTGCAGCGCAAGCTGCGCGTCGGTTTCGCGAAGGCCGGCCGGCTCATGGACATCCTCGAGAGCCGCGGCGTCGTCGGCCCCTCCGAGGGCTCCAAGGCCCGCGAGGTGCTCGTCAAGCCCGAGGACCTGGACGAGGTGTTGGCCAACCTCGCCGCGGGATAGGGATAATGGCGTCCACCATGACTGCCCCACACTCGGTCCACATCGCCTCCCTCGGCTGCGCGCGCAACGACGTCGACTCCGAGGAGCTCGCCGCCCGTCTCGAGATGGGCGGCTTCCTCCTCGTCGACGACCCGGAGAGCGCCGAGACCGTGGTGGTCAACACCTGCGGCTTCGTCGAGCAGGCCAAGCAGGACTCCATCAACACGCTCCTGGAGGCCGCCGACCTCAAGTCGGGCGGGCAGGTCCGCTCGGTGGTGGCCGTCGGCTGCATGGCGGAACGCTACGGCGTCCAGCTCGCCGAGGCGCTCCCGGAGGCCGACGCCGTGCTCGGGTTCGACGACTACGTCGACATCGCCGACCGCCTGCGCGGCATCCTCGACGGCGAACGCCACATCTCGCACGTCCCCAGGGACCGCCGGCACCTGCTGCCGCTGACCCCCGCGGCCAGGCCCGCCGCCGCCCGCGGTGTCGCGGTGCCGGGCCACACCCCGCTGCCCGACGGGCTCGCCCCCGCCACCGGGCCGCGCGCGCTGCGCCGTCGGCTCGCCGGCGGTCCCTCAGCGTCGCTGAAGATCGCCTCGGGCTGTGACCGGCGCTGCGCGTTCTGCGCCATCCCGGCGTTCCGCGGCTCCTACCTGTCGCGGCCCGTCGAGGAGGTGGAGGCCGAGGCGCGCTGGCTCGTGGAGCAGGGCGTGCGGGAGGTCTTCCTTGTGTCGGAGAACACCTCGTCCTACGGCAAGGACCTCGGCGCCGACCACCGCCTGGAGACCCTGCTGCCGCGCCTGTCGCGCATCGACGGCCTCGACTGGATCCGCGTGTCGTACCTGCAGCCCGCCGAGATCCGTCCCGGGATGCTGGACGCGATGCTCGGTACGGACAAGGTCGTGCCCTACTTCGACCTCAGCTTCCAGCACGCCTCCCGCTCGGTGCTGCGCGCCATGCGCCGGTTCGGCGACGCGGACAGCTTCCTCGACCTCATCGGGCGCATCCGCGCGGCCGCACCCGCCGCTGGGATCCGCAGCAACGTCATCGCCGGCTTCCCCGGCGAGACCGACGCCGACGTGCAGATCCTGCGGGACTTCATCGTCGCAGCCGAGCTCGACGTCATGGGCGTCTTCGGGTACTCCGACGAGGAGGGCACGGAGGGCGTCACCCTGCCGGGGCACCTGAGCGACGACGAGATCGAGGACCGGCGCGCGTCGCTGGCCGATCTGGCGCTGCAGGTCTGCGAGGCGCGCGCCGCGGACCGGGTCGGAGAGGATATCGTCGTGCTCGTCGAGAGTGTCGACGAGCAGATCGTCGGCCGCGCGATGCACCAGGGCCCCGAGACCGACGGTGTGGTCACGCTCGACCGTGAGGCGGCCGTCGGCGACCTGGTGACGGCGACAGTGGTGGACTCGATCGGAATCGATCTGATGGCGGAGGCGACGTGAGCGAACCCCGACGGGCGACGGACCGGCCGAGCAACTGGAACGTCCCCAACGCCCTGACGGTGGTCAGGATCATCCTCGTCCCCGTCTACGTCGTGCTGCTGTTCGCGGCGCCGGACGACCTCGGCTGGCGGATCGCCGCCACGGCGGTGTTCGTCGTCGCGATGCTGACCGACCTGGCCGACGGTCACATCGCACGCAGTCGCAACCTCATCACCGACTTCGGCAAGCTGTGGGACCCCATCGCCGACAAGGCGCTGACCGGCGCGGCCTTCGTGTCGCTCAGCATCCTCGAGGCGTTCCCCGGCCAGGTCGGGCTCCCGTGGTTCTTCACCATCATCATCCTCGTGCGCGAGTGGGGGATCACCTGGGTGCGGGCCGCGATCGCCAAGTACGGCATCATGGCGGCCAACAAGGGCGGTAAGGCCAAGACGCTGACGCAGTCGCTGGCGCTGATCCTGTTCAGCCTGGGGCTGCAGTTCCTTCCCGGATGGATCCAGGTGGTGGCGTGGATCCTGGCGTGGGCAGCCCTCATCCTCACCGTCGTCACCGGCCTTGACTACCTACGGCACGCCTGGAAGATCCGCGCTGACGCCCGGGCGGGGCGGGTAGGCTGACGGGACCGCACTCGACGAGGAGACTCCCATGACGTTGGCCGCCGACGTGATCGCGAAGATGACCCATCGTTCCGTGACGCTGGCCACGTGCGAGTCGCTGACCGGAGGTGGCGTCGGTGCGGCGCTCACCTCGGTGCCCGGGGCGTCGGCCGTCTACCGCGGCGGCCTCATCACCTACGCCAGGGACCTCAAGAGCCGGCTGGCGGGGGTTGACCCTGAACTGATCCAGGCCGAGGGCGTGGTCAACGAACTCACGGCCCTGCAGATGGCCGTCGGCGCCCAGTCGCGGTGCGACGCGGACTGGGGGGTGGCCACCACAGGTGTCGCGGGCCCGACCGAGGCGGACGGCGTGAAGGTCGGCACGGTGTGGTTCGCCGTCGTGGGTCCGCGGGTCGGGATGTCGCCGCCCCCGCAGTACACCGAACTCAAGCACTTCGAGGGAGACCGGGAGACCGTCCGAGCGGCGGCCACCGAGCACGTGTTCGAGATGCTGCTGCGCGTCCTCTGACCGCACGGGAGCGCTCGCCAGGAATTTCTCCCAGAGGTCGGGAACAAACGGCCCCGGCCAGCGGTTGCAGTGTGTCGAGGGCGGGCACACAGCTCGCCGGTTGGGATATGGAAGCCGTGAAGACGATTCTGATTCGTAAGGTGATGGGCGAAACTCTCCGGGAGCTCCGGATGGGCGCCGGCATGACCCTGCGAGAGGTCTCCATGGCCAGCATGGTCTCGCTGGGCTACCTCTCCGAGATCGAACGCGGCCACAAGGAGGCGTCGAGCGAGGTGCTGTTCGCCATCGCGTCCGCGCTCGACGTGTCCCTGTCCGAGCTGATGATCGCGATCAGCGGCAAGCTCGCGGCGCTCGAGGCGGCCCGTGTGCCGCGCGTGGCGGTCGCCGCCTGACGTCAGCTCGGCGCGTCCACCACGTGCACCTCGACGCCCGCGTCGCGTAGCCGCTGCAGTTCGTCGGCCGGGGCCCCCGAGTCGGTGACCACCACGTGGACCTCCGAGATGTCGGCCATCTTCGCCAACGTCGGCCTGCCGACCTTCGACGAGTCGACGGCGACGATCACCCGCTGCGAGCGCTCGATCATCGCGTAGTTCGTCCGAGCCTCGATCTCGTCGTGGGTCGTCAGGCCCTCGGCGGCCGTGAGCCCGTCGACCCCGACGACGGCCGTGCCGACGTTGACCATCTTCATGGTCTGCTCCGCGAGGGAGCCGACGAGCTCCAACGAACTCGACCGCAGCACGCCGCCCGCGATGAGGACTCTCGCCTGGCCCTGCTCGGCGGCCTCCAGGCCGATGCTGATCGAGTTGGTGATGATCGTGAGGTCGTTGCGGTCGTGCAGCGCGCGCAGGACCTCGGCCGTCGTCGTGCCGCCCGTCAGCCCGATGGCGTGCTTGCCGTGGGGGATGAGCTCGGCGACCGCGCGGGCGATCCGCCGTTTGGCCTCCTGGTTGCGCCCGTCGCGGAGCCGCACGGGCAACTCGCGGTTGCCCTTGGCCGGCCGGGCCCCCCCATGCGTCCGGTCGAGGAGTCCCTGCGCCGCGAGCACCGCGACGTCGCGGCGGATGGTGGCCGCCGACGCCCCGAGTTCCTGCGCGAGCAGGGACAGGGGGAGCGGGCCGCGGTCGTTGAGCATGGCCAACAGCGCGACCATGCGGTCCGAGCGCTTGTGCGACGGGACCCCTGGTGCGTTCATGCGCGACTGCTCCTCTGCGTCGGGCGGGTGTCCGCCGTGCTCACTTGCCATGCGCGAGCGTACAACGGATTGTGCGCGTTCGCGCGACGATTGAGCACAGTCGGCGACCGGTTGACGGGGCGGGTACGGTGGCGGCGTGCGTGAGGTCGAGCTGTGGCAGCGGATGGGCGAGGTGCTGCCCGGCGGTTACGCCTCCGTGTGGGCCGACCAGGTCGTGCTGGCCGATCTCGGCGGGCGGACCGTCCGCGAGGCGCTCGCGGCCGCCGTGCCGTGCAAGCGCATCTGGCGCGCGGTGTGGCGGCAGCTCAAGCTCCCCGACCGCCTGCGCTGACCCGCCGACACGCCGCCGTGGCGACGCGCCAATCGAACGGGTGTTCGGGTAGGCTGTGCCTCAGTTCTCCACAGGAGACGGCGCGGACGGGAAATTGTCGGTGGCCCTTCCTAGTGTGAGGGTCGACATCGTTACACCTGGCCGAACACCCCGGTCCAGTCAGAGAGGACACCCCATGGCCGTTGCGGACCGTACCAAGGCGCTCGAGGCAGCCCTGGCCCAGATCGAGAAGGCCCACGGCAAGGGCTCCGTCATGCGCCTCGGCGAGGACACGCGCCAGCCGATCGACATCATCCCCACCGGGTCCGTGGCGCTGGACGTCGCGCTCGGCATCGGCGGGCTGCCGCGTGGCCGCATCGTGGAGATCTACGGCCCGGAGTCGAGCGGTAAGACGACGGTGGCCCTGCATGCCATCGCCAACGCGCAGCGCGGCGGCGGCATCTGCGCGTTCATCGACGCGGAGCACGCGCTGGACCCGGACTACGCCCAGAAGCTCGGCGTCAACACCGACGAACTGCTCGTGTCCCAGCCGGACAACGGCGAGCAGGCGCTCGAGATCGCCGACACGCTGGTGCGTTCGGGCGCCCTGTCGCTCATCGTCATCGACTCCGTGGCCGCGCTGACGCCGCGTGCCGAGATCGAGGGGGAGATGGGGGACTCGCACGTGGGCCTGCAGGCGCGGCTCATGTCGCAGGCGCTGCGCAAGATGACCGGAGCCCTGAAGTCCACCAACACGTCCGCCATCTTCATCAACCAGCTCCGCGAGAAGATCGGCGTCATGTTCGGCAGCCCCGAGACCACCACCGGTGGCCGGGCGCTGAAGTTCTACTCGTCGGTCCGCATGGACGTGCGTCGCATCGAGACGCTCAAGGACGGCACGGAGATGGTGGGCAACCGCACCCGCGTGAAGGTGGTCAAGAACAAGGTGGCCCCGCCGTTCAAGCAGGCCGAGTTCGACATCATCTACGGCGAGGGCATCTCCCGCGAGGGCAGCCTCATCGACATGGGCGTGGACGCCGGCATCATCCGCAAGGCGGGCGCCTGGTTCACCTACGAGTCCGATCAGCTGGGCCAAGGCAAGGAGAACGCCCGCACGTTCCTCAAGAACAACCCGGACGTGGCGGCGGAGATCGAGCGCCGCATCCGGCTCCACCTGGGCGTGGATAAGGAGGCGGTCCCGGAGGGCGTGGATCCGGCCACCGGCGAAGTTGACTTCTGAGTCCGAACGGGCCACCCAGGTCGAGGTGGCCCGCAAGATCGCGCTTGATCTCCTGTCCGTCCGCCAACGCTCCGCGGAGGAGCTGCGGCGGGCCATGGCGAAGCGCAACGTCCCCGAGGACGTCGCCGAGGAGATCCTCGAGCGGTTCCAGGACGTGGGCCTCATCAACGACGCCGCGTTCGCAGCGGCCTTGACGGCCTCCCGGTCCGAGTACTCCCTCCGCGGGCGCCGTCGCATCCGGCAGGAGCTCCAGGCCAAGGGCGTCAGCCGCGAGCTGGCGGACGAGGCCCTGGCGTCGCTGCCCCCCGAGGACGAGCGGGCTGCGGCGCTCGCGCTCGCTGAACGTCGCGCCCGGTCGCTGTCCGGCCTGGAGCCGCACGTGGCCCGCCGGCGGTTGATGGGAATCCTGGCGCGCCGCGGATTCCCCGGCAACATGGTCTCCTCGGTGACCGACGAGGTCCTCGGCCGGTGGACCGACGCCGACCACGGCTGTTGAGTTTTCCACAGGTCAGGAATAGGCTCGACGCCAAGGTCCACGGACCCCGCATAAACCCGCCCGGATCGCCGGGCACAGTGAAACGACACTCACCAGCGGCCTCGGCCGCTGTCTGACTCCGTGCGTGGCGGCGCTGCCGCCGCGTCTCGCCGACCCCGAAGGTCGGTCGTCTGCTGACCGGTGTGTGCGGCGTGCGCGGGACCGGGAGGTTCGCAGACAACAGGAGGCGCCGTGCCCGAGCTCGGATGGATCGTCGCAGGCGTGGTCGTGGTCGCCGCCGCCGTTCTGGCGTGGCTGCTGTGGCGGGCCACCGTCCGCAACCGGCTCGAGCGGGACTCGTGGGAACGCCGGTCCCGCGCGGACATGGCCTCGATCCGCGAGTCGGCCCAGGCGGCCGCGGAGACCATCCGCGCCGACGCCGAGCGGCTGCTCGCCCAGGCGCAGGAGCGGGCCCGCGAGGCCCTCGACGACGTGGAGCGGCGGCGCGGCGAGATGGAGGCCTCCCTCACCGCCCAGCGCGCCGAGCTGCGCGAGGTCCGGGCCACGCAGGAGCGGCGCGAGTCGCGTCTGCATGAGCGCGAGGACCGGGTGTCGGCTGAGGCCGAGGGCCTGGAGTCCAGGGCGCAGCGGCTCGAGGCCCAGCGCACGCAGTTGAAGGAGCAGCGCGAGGCCCTGCGCCTCGAGCGCGACCAGGTGCACGCGGAACTCGAGCGCGTGGCCGGGCTCACCGTCGCCGAGGCGAAGGCCGAGGTGCTCGCCGAGGCGGAGCGGCAGGCCAAGCTGACGGCCACCGCCCTGGCCCGCGACATCGAGGGCGCGGCGAAGCGGGAGGCCGACAAGCTGGCCCGCTCCATCATCGTCACGGCCATCCAGCGCGTCGCCTCCGAACAGACCAGCGAGTCCGTCGTCTCCACCGTCGATCTCCCCAGCGACGACATGAAGGGCCGCATCATCGGCCGCGAGGGCCGCAACATCCGCGCCTTCGAGCAGATCACCGGCGTCAACGTGCTCATCGACGACACCCCCGAGTCGGTGCTGCTCAGCAGCTTCGACCCGGTCCGCCGCGAGATCGCCCGCCTCACGCTCACCGACCTCGTCGCCGACGGGCGGATCCACCCCGCCCGCATCGAGGAGGTCTACGAGCGGGCCGAGCGGCGCATCCACGAGCGGATCGAACGCGAGGCCGAGGACGCGCTCACCGAGGTGGGCATCGTCGACCTCCATCCCGACCTCGTGCCCATCCTGGGGTCGCTGGCCTACCGGACGTCCTACGGCCAGAACGTGCTGCGGCACCTGGTCGAGTGCGCGCACCTGGCCGGGGTCATGGCCGCCGAACTCGGCCTCGACGTCGCTACGTGCAAGCGGGCCGCCTTCCTGCACGACATCGGCAAGGCGCTCACCCACGAGGTCGAGGGGCCGCACGCGCTCATCGGAGCCGAACTGCTGCGCAAGCACGGCGAGCATGAAGACATCGTCCACGCCGTCGAGGCCCACCACAACGAGGTCGAGCCCCGCACCGTCGAGGCCGTCCTCACCCAGGCGGCCGACGCCATCTCCGGGTCACGGCCGGGAGCCCGTCGGGAGTCGCTCGAGGCGTACGTCGAGCGCATGGAGAACCTGGAGGGCATCGCCCTGGCCCACGAGGGCGTGCTGCGGGCCTACGCCATGCAGGCCGGCCGCGAGGTGCGGATCATGGTGGCGCCCGACCAGGTCGACGACGCCGGCGCGCACGCGCTGGCCCGCGACATCGCCGCGGAGGTCGAGCGCAACCTCAGCTACCCCGGGCAGATCCGGATCACCGTGGTGCGCGAGTCGCGCGCCACGGAGACCGCCCACTGACGGGTCAGGAGACCCGGAAGCCCCACACCGAACGCGAGCCCTGGCCCGGCTCCAGCACGATGAGACCGTCGTGCGTGGGACCCTCGTTGAAGGCGTCCGGACCGCAGGTCATCGGCTCCACCGCCAGTGCCACGCGGTCCGGGTGCGTGAACACCTGGCCCCACGGCAGCGACTCGTCCGCCCACAGGGTCACGGTCCTGCCGCCGGTGGTCACCGAGAGTTCCCAGGCGCCGTCGGCGCCGGTGAGCGCGGTGTCGAACTCGGTGTCGCCGACGGGGCGCGCGCTGCGGAAGTCGTGCTCCGGGGTCACGTCCGCGACCTCGATCGGCAGCAGGCGCTCGGGGTCGACGAGCAGTTCCTTGGCGAACGGGAGACTGAGTTCGGCGGTCGCGACGTCCGCCTTCAGGTACGGATGCGCGCCGTAGCCGTACGGGGCGCGGGTGGCGCCGACGTTCGTGACCTCGACCGTGACCGTCAGCCCGTCCTCGCCCACGCGGTGCCCGATCGTCGCCTCCAGGACCGCGTTCCAGCCGCGCTGCGGGTAGTAGCGCGACGTGAGGACCACCTCGTCGTCGGTGTGGGAGACGAGCTGCCACGCGACGCCCTCGTTGAGACCGTGCAGCGCCGTCGTGCGGGGAACCTCCGTGATCGGCAGCTGGTACTGCGCGCCGTCGAAGGTGTAGCGGCCGTCGCGGATGCGGTTGGGCCAGGGGAGCAGCTGGCGGCCCATCGAACCCGAGGGGGCCTCGTCGGCCGCGAACGTCCACAGCACCTCCTCGCCGTCGAGCGTCAGGGAGCGCAGCGTGGCGCCGACCTCGGTGACGACGGCGCCGTAGCGGCCGTGGCTGATGGAGTACTGCGTGCCGGTGGGGTTCAACGTCATGGCCAGAGCCTACGACAGCCGTGATTCGGCCGCCCCCCACCACCGCGTTTAGCATGGTGGGACCATGGCAGACCCACGCACGTACCACGTCATCACCTACGGGTGTCAGATGAACGTCCACGACTCCGAGCGCATCAGCGGGCTCCTGGAGGAGGCCGGCCTCGCGCGGGCCGAGGGACGCTCCGAGGCGCTGGGCGCCGGCGCCGACGTCGTGGTGTTCAACACGTGTGCGGTGCGCGAGAACGCGGACAACCGGCTCTACGGCAACCTCGGCCACATGGCCCGGATCAAGGCCGAGCATCCGGGCCTGCAGATCGCCGTCGGCGGCTGCATGGCGCAGAAGGATCGGGACGTCATCCTGCGCAAGGCGCCGTGGGTCGACGTGGTGTTCGGCACCCACAACGTAGGCTCCCTGCCGACCCTCCTGGAACGGGCGCGGGTCGAGCGCGAGGCGCAGATCGAGATCAAGGAGGCGCTCGAGACGTTCCCGAGCAACCTGCCCAGCCGGCGCGAATCGCCGTACTCGGCGTGGGTGTCGATCTCGGTGGGCTGCAACAACACCTGCACGTTCTGCATCGTCCCGGCGCTGCGTGGCCGCGAGGCAGACCGTCGGCCCGGCGACATCCTCGCCGAGATCGAGATGCTGGTGGACCAGGGCGTGCAGGAGATCACGCTGCTGGGCCAGAACGTCAACGCGTACGGGGTCGAGTTCGGGGACCGGCAGGCGTTCGCGAAGCTGTTGCGCGCCTGCGGCACGATCGACGGGCTGGAGCGCGTCCGGTTCACCTCGCCGCATCCCAAGGACTTCACCGACGACGTCATCGACGCCATGGCCGACACCCCCAACGTCATGCCGCAGCTGCACATGCCGCTGCAGTCGGGGTCGGACCGCATCCTCAAGGCGATGCGGCGGTCCTATCGGTCCGAGCGGTTCCTCGGCATCCTCGACCGGGTGCGCCTCGCGATGCCCGAGGCGGCCATCACCACCGACATCATCGTCGGCTTCCCCGGCGAGACGGAAGAGGACTTCCTGGCCACCATGGACGTCGTCCGCCGCGCACGCTTCTCGGCGGCGTTCACGTTCCAGTACTCGATCCGGCCCGGCACCCCTGCGGCGACGATGCCCGATCAGGTGCCCAAGGCGGTCACGCAGGAGCGCTATGAGCGGCTGGTGGACCTCGTCAACGAGGTGGCCTGGGAAGAGAACCGGCGCTTCGCCGGGCAGGACGTCGAGGTGATGTTCGCCACCGGCGAGGGGCGCAAGGACGCCGAGACCAATAGGATGAGCGGCAGGGCCAGGGACAACCGCCTGGTGCACGTCGCGGTGCCGGAAGATCCGGCGCTTCGCCCCCGGCCGGGCGACATCGCCACCGTGCGGGTCACCCACGCCGCGCCGCACCACCTCAATTCGGATGAGCTGCCGCGCAACCTGCGCCGCACGCGGGGCGGTGACGCGTGGGAGGCCGCGACGCTGGGCCCCCGCCCGGTGGGCGTCGGGCTGGGACTGCCGACGGTAGGTCGGCCCGACCCGCTGCCCGCCGCCACCGGCTGCGGCTGAGTCAGCGCTGCGGCGGATCCTGGTCGGCGTCGTCGTTCATCCGGTCCAGGTGCTCGTTGGCCAGGTCCTGCGCCCGGTCCACGTGCTCGGCGTACCGGCCGCCGGTGCGTGCGTCGAGGACATCGCCGGCCTTCTCGATGCCGCCCTCGACCTGCTCCTCGTGCTGCTTGGCCAGGTCACCCAGGTTGTCGAACAGTCCCATGACGGTTCCTCTCTTGTAGCGGATGGCCCCATGATGCCCCGGTCGGGGGTCGCGGCCAAGGGTCTGGGGCGGGCGATGGCACACTGGCAGGCGTGAACGTCCCCCTCGTCGTCCTCGTGGGCCCCACCGCCACCGGCAAGTCGGGCCTCGCCGTCGACCTGGCACTCGAGCTGGCCGCGGCCGGCCGGCCCGCCGAGATCGTCAACGCGGACTCCATGCTCGTCTACCGCGGCATGGACATCGGCACGGCCAAGCCGACCAGGGCCGAACGGCGCGGGGTGCCGCATCACCTCATCGACATCTGGGACGTCACGGTGCGCGCCTCCGTGGCCGAGTTCCAGCTGCTGGCGCGGGAGACGATCGCGCGGCTGCGCGGGGCCGGCGTCATTCCGGTCATGGTCGGCGGATCGGCGCTGTACACCCGGGCCATCGTCGACCGGTTCGACTTCCCCGGCTCGGACCCGGAGGTGCGGGCCCACTGGGAGGCCGAGCTCGCGGCGGGCGGTCCGCACGCGCTGCATGCGAGGCTCGCTCAGCTGAGCCCGGAGTCCGCGACCCAGATCGAACCCGGCAACGGCCGGCGGATCGTGCGGGCCCTGGAGATCGCCGAGCTCACCGGCGGTCATCGCGCGGAGCTGCCCCAGTGGACCTACGAGCTGCCGGGGGTGCACCAGTTCGGGCTCACCATGGACCGGGCGGACCTGGACCGCCGCATCGAGGAGCGCGTCGACGCCATGTGGCGCGCGGGGCTGGTCGACGAGGTGCGCGGCCTGGTGAGCGCCGGACTCCGCGACGGTCAGACGGCCGTGCGCGCCATCGGCTACCGTCAGGTCGTCGACTTCCTCGACGGCGCCTGCAGCGAGGACGAAGCCCGGGAGGCCGTCAAGCGAGCCACGCGCCAGTTCTTCCGCAAACAGCTCGGCTGGTACCGGCGAGACCCCCGCATCACGTGGCTCCCCGCAGGTGACCCGATGAACGTGGGCCGCATCGTCGCCGCGCTACGATCGGACGACCAGGCGCAAGGAGGTCGGCATGCGGCGTTTCAGCTTCCACAAGGGCCACGGGACCCGGAATGACTTCATCATCCTGGACGACTCCTACGGCATGCACGACATGCATCCCGAGTTCATCCGGGCGGTGTGTGACCGGCACGCCGGGATCGGCGCCGACGGCGTCATCCGTGTGGTGCGCGCGGGCAGCATCCGCGACTGGACGGGCGACCCGCATCTGTGGTTCATGGATTACTACAACGCCGACGGCTCCGTCGCGGAGATGTGCGGCAACGGCCTGAGGGTGTTCGCACGCCACCTCATCAACGAGCAGCTGGTCGACGCGGGCGCGTTCGACGTCGCCACCCGCGCGGGCGTCAAGCACGTGGAGGTCGCCCGCCACGGCCTCATCAGTACCGACATCGGCCGCGCTCTGGTGCTGCCCGACGACGTCACCGTGACCCTGGAGGACCGGTCTTGGCCCGTGGTGAAGGTCGACGTCGGCAACCCCCACGCCGTCGTGTTCCTGACCGACTCCGACGTCCTGGAGGATCTTGACCTGCACCGCGCGCCCCGCTGGTCCCCGGCGGAGGCGTACCCGCAGGGCGTCAACGTCGAGTTCGTGCGGGTCGACGCCCCCGACGCGCTGACCATGCGCGTGCACGAGCGGGGCGTGGGGGAGACCCTGAGCTGCGGCACCGGGGTCGTGGCGGTCGCCGCTGCCCACCGGGCGCGCGGCGGACACGAGGGGCCCGTGACGGTGCGCGTCCCGGGTGGAGAGCTGTCGGTCCAGTTCACCGGCGACGAGGCGCGGCTGACCGGACCCGCCGTCGTCATCGGCCGGGGCGAGTTCTGGATCTAGCGTTATCCACAGGCGCGACCTCCGCGCTTGGGTAACCGGCCGCGGGCTGGGACAATGGGCGGCACGATGACAGATCATTCCCTCGACGAGAACGTCGACGACCTCATGCCGGACCTCGACGGCGACGCCGGTGACTACCCCCAGGACGACTACGACGAACCCGACTACGACGGCGGTCAGGAGGACCTGGCGGCCCGCCGCTCGCTGCGACGCGTCGCGGGCATGCGCACCGAGCTCGAGGACGTCACGGAGGTCGAGTACCGCCAGCTGCGCCTCGAGCGGGTCGTGCTGGTCAGCGTGTGGACCAGCGGCACTCAGGAGGACGCGGACAACGCCATGGCCGAGCTGAAGCTGCTGGCCGAGACGGCCGGCTCCGAGGTGCTCGCGGGCCTGGTCCAGCGGCGCAGCCACGTGGACCCGGCCACCTACATCGGCCGCGGCAAGGTCGAGGAGGTCGCGGACATGGTCCGCGCCACCGGCGCCGACACCGTCATCTGCGACGGCGAACTCGAGCCCGCGCAGCTGCGCAACCTGGAGGACCGCGTCAAGGTCAAGGTGGTGGACCGCACCGCGCTGATCCTCGACATCTTCGCGCAGCACGCCAAGAGCGCCGAGGGCAAGGCCCAGGTCGAGCTGGCGCAGCTGCAGTACCTCAAGCAGCGGCTCCGCGGCTGGGGTGGCAACCTGTCGCGCCAGGCGGGTGGCCGCGCGGCGGGCGGCGCCGGCATCGGCGGCCGCGGCCCTGGCGAGACGAAGATCGAGACGGACCGCCGGCGCATCCACACCCGGATCGCGCAGCTGCGCCGCAAGCTCCGCGAGATGGACGCCACGCGCGAGGGTAAGCGCGCCGAGCGGCGGCGCAACCAGGTGCCGTCGGTCGCCATCGTCGGCTACACCAACGCGGGCAAGTCGTCGCTGCTGAACCGGCTGACCGGGGCGGGGGTGCTCGTGGAGGACGCGCTGTTCGCGACTCTCGATCCCACCACCCGGCGCAGCGAGACCGCTGACGGCCGCGTCTACACCCTCACCGACACCGTCGGCTTCGTCCGGCACCTGCCGCACGACCTCGTGGAGGCGTTCCGGTCCACGCTGGAGGAATCGTCCCAGGCGGACCTGCTGGTCCACGTGGTCGATGCGTCGGACCCGGACCCGGAGGGACAGATCGGCGCCGTCCGCACAGTGCTCGCCGAGATCGGCGCCGCACAGGTGCCCGAGCTGCTGGTGCTCAACAAGGCCGACGCGGCCGACGAGACCACCATCCTGGCGCTGCGGGCCAACCACCCGGACGCCGTTGTGGTCTCCGCCCGGACGGGAGCCGGGCTGGACGAGCTGCGCGCCATCATCGAACAGCGCCTCCCGCAGCCGGAGGTCCGCATCACTGCCCTCGTCCCCTACGAGCGGGGGGACCTCGTGGACCGGATCCACAAGACCGCGGTGATCGACTCGCTCGAGCACACGGCGGACGGTACTTTGGTGAGCGCCCGCGTGATGCCGGCTCTGGCCGACGAGTTGGCGGCCTTCGCCCGTGACTGACCACGCCGCCATCCTGGCCGCCGCCGTCGGCGAGATCCACGGTCAGGCAAGGCCGGGGCAGCAGGTGATGGCGGACTCCGTGGCGCGCGCGTTGGACGACGGCGTGCACCTACTCATGCAGGCGGGCACGGGCACGGGCAAGTCCTTGGGCTACCTGGCCCCGGTGCTGGCCCGCTGCGTGGACCGGGAGGAGCGCATCGTCGTCGCGACGGCGACCCTCGCCCTTCAGGCGCAGCTCGCGAGCAAGGACATCCCCACCGCGCTGGACGCCGTCGAGGCGGTCACCGGGACGCGCCCCAAGGCGGCCATTCTCAAGGGCCGCACCAACTACGCCTGCCTCTACCGTGCTCGCTCCGGTGGGCCCGCGGAACAGGACAGCCTCGTGGGCAGCTCCGCCCTGGCGGAGGCCGTGTCCCCGAGCGCCGATGACGTGTCGCGGCTGGGAGCCGAGGTGCTCGCCCTGCGTGAGTGGGTCGAGGAGGAGGCCGAACGGAAGGGGCTCGCAGACCGCGACGACGCGCCCACGCACACGGCCCGGGCCTGGGCCCAGGTGTCGATCCCCACCCGGGAGTGCCTGGGCGTCGCGAACTGCCCCTTCGGCGCCGAGTGCTTCGTCGAGGCGTCGCGCGAGGAGGCCCGCAACGCGCAACTGGTGGTAACCAACCATGCGCTGCTGGCCATCAACGCCATGCACGGCGGCACGGCGCTGCCCGAGCATGAGGCGCTGATCATCGACGAGGCCCACGAACTGGTCAGCCGGATCACCACCGCCGCCACCGACGAGCTCACGCCCGGCCTGGTCGAGCGGACCGCCCGGCGGGTCCTGACCTGGGTCGACGACGACCTCGGCGTCGACTTCCTCGACCAGGCGGACGTGTTGCGCCAGGCCCTGGCCGAGTCGGAGCTGGCGCGCATCACCGCCGGGTCCGCGCCGCTGGTCTACGCCGCGGCCCAGCTGCGCGACGTCGCGCGCAAGGTCGTGAGCGCGCTGGGCAAGGCCACCGACGACGCTGAGCGGACCCAGGCCGCGTCGGCCGTGAAGGAGGTCTTCGACATCGCGGAGCGGATCGCGAAGCTCTCGGAGGCGGACGTGGTGTGGGTGACGGAGTCGGAGGTGTTCGGCCGGTCGGCCTACGTGGCGCCGCTCAACGTCGCCGGCCTGCTGCGCAACCAGATCTTCGCCGAGACCCCGACGGTGCTGACGTCGGCCACCCTGGAGCTCGGCGGGTCGTTCGAGGCCGCCGCCAGCGCCGTGGGGCTGTCCTACGGGGATCGGCTGGAGGACGGCCAGGAACCCCAGGACCAGTTCGCCTGGCGGGGGATCGACGTGGGGTCCCCGTTCGACTACCGGAGGCAGGGCATCCTCTACGTGGCCCGACGCCTGCCACCACCCGGCCGCGACGGGATGAGCGAGCAGACGCTCGCGGAGATCGCGCAGCTCATCTGGGCGGCGGAGGGGCGGACCCTGGGGTTGTTCGCGTCGCGCCGGGCGGCGGAGCAGGCGGCCGAGTACTGCCGCCGCGAGCTGCCCGACCTGCGGATCCTCTGCCAGGGTGACGCACAGTTGTCCGAGCTCACCCGCACCTTCATCGCGGACCCGTCGGCGTCGCTGTTCGGCACCATGTCGCTGTGGCAGGGCGTGGACGTGCCGGGGGAGACGTGTCAGCTGGTCATCATCGACAAGATCCCGTTCCCGCGCCCGGACGACCCGCTCATGCAGGCCCGCAAGAAGGCCGTGGACGACGCCGGGGGCAACGGGTTCATGCGGGTGGCCGCGACGCACGCGGCGCTCCTGCTGGCCCAGGGCGCGGGGCGCCTGATCCGGCGCTCCGAGGACCGCGGGGTCGTGGCGATGCTCGATCCGCGGCTGGTGACCGCCCGCTACGGGGAGTACCTCAAGTCCTCGCTGCCCGGCTTCTGGACGACCACCGACGGCGACATCGCGGTCCAGGCGCTGCGCCGCCTCCGCGGAGCGGAGTAGCGGCGCAGCGGCGGCTCAGAGCTTGCGGAGGACGGCGACGACCTTGCCCATGATGGTGGCGTGCGTCCCATCGATGGGGGAGTAGTCCGGGTTGTGCGGCATCAGCCAGACCTTCCCGTCCTGCCGCTTGAAGGTCTTGACCGTCGCCTCGTCATCGAGGAGGGCGGCGACGATGTCACCGTTGTGCGCGTCCGACTGCTGCCGGACCACCACCCAGTCGCCGTTGCAGATGGCGGCGTCGATCATCGAGTCGCCCCGGACCTCGAGCAGGAACACCTGCCCGTCGCCGACCAGTTGGCGCGGCAGCGCGAAGACGTCCTCGACCTGTTCCTGAGCCAGGATCGGGCCGCCGGCCGCGATGCGGCCGATGAGCGGGGCCGCGACCGAGGTGGGAGCGGCATCGAACGTCTGCGCCGAGTCCATGCCCTCGTCGCCCGGCAGCGTCACCACCACGGCACGGGGGCGGTTCGGATCCCGGCGGATGAAGCCCTTCTCCTCGAGGACGTTGAGCTGGTAGGTCACGCTCGACGTGGACGCGAGGCCGGCCCGCGTGGCGACCTCCCGGATGCTGGGCGGATAGCCGACCTCGTCGATCGACTGCTTGACGACACGCAGGATGGCCATTTGCCGCCGCGTCAGTCCATGGGCGTCGACCGGCCCGTCCGGGAACGGCGCCATCGATCCGAGCTCAGCCTCGATGGCGGCGTTGGTGGGGCGCCCGCGACGGGGACGTTTCGTCTCATCAGCCATGACCCCAGCCTACCCAGTGCCGGTACATGTGTTCGATAAGACACCCCGTGTCGAGCACATGCGCGAAAAATGTCAGTGGTCCCCGGTGGACTCATCCCGTGCCCGATCGCGGGCACCGGATCGGACGGGTTCGCACAGGTGTTTGAATCGGCGCGTCGGATTCGCTACAGTTCAATCGAACAGACGTTCTAGGAGGTTGACATGACCGCGTCCGCCGCAGTCCGTTACCAGGTGATCGACGCCGGCCACCGTCGGCTGGTCACCGTGTCGCCCGCCGGGCGCCCAGAGCTGGGTGGCCCCGTCGCACGAGCCGCCCGCCCCGCGCTGCCGGGCCGGGTCCGCACCGCCTCCTCCTGTCGCGTGACTCGTCCGGTGTCCGGATGGATGGCGCTCAAGGTCGCCGGCGTCGGCATTCTCACGGCGGTGGGGATGGCCGTGGCGGGTCTGCAGTTCGCCGAGATGGCGTCGGCGGAGGCCCCCACGGGCTACGTGGCGGGAGACCCCGCCTGGGCGCACGTGTCCCAGCCCTGACGGCCCCTGCAGCACGCCGCGCCCACGACGATCTGGCCGAAAGTCGTGGGCGTTTCGCGCTTGTATGTGGTGGCGCCGCGTCCTAGGCTTCCCTATATCTAGTAGTTCCAGCGGTGGGATTCCCCTACAAGTTGTGGTTAAGGCCACACAGTGGCAAGGTAGGGCCCCCGTCGCACACAGGGAAGGTCCGCTCGCCAATGCACTGCCCGTTCTGCCGCCATCTCGACACCAAGGTGTCGGATTCGCGGGCCACCGAGGATGGCTCGGCCATCCGCCGGCGGCGGGTGTGCCCCGCGTGCGAGCGGAAGTTCACCACCGTCGAGCAGATCGTGCTCACGGTCGTGAAGCGCTCGGGCGTCGTCGAGTCGTTCAACCGGGACAAGGTCATCCGGGGCGTGTCGAAGGCATGCAAGGGCCGGCCGGTGACGGCCGCGCAACTGGCCGCGCTGGCCCAGCGCGTGGAGGAGTCGCTGCGGTCCTCCGGCCAGGCCGAGATCCCGGCCGAGCAGATCGGGGTCGCCATCCTCGGTCCGCTCGAGGAGCTCGACGAGGTGGCCTACCTGCGTTTCGCCAGCGTCTACAAGAACTACGACTCCGTCGACGACTTCCAGCGGGAGATCGACGCGCTGAAGATCAGCGCGGCGGAGAAGGAACTCAGACGTGAGGTCGCCGCCATCGAGGTCGCGTCGGCCCAGGAGCCACTCATCAGCTGAGCCGCACGGCTCGGTTCGCCATTCATCACCACATCCAGGTAACAACGAGGGGAAGATCATGACCGCGACAGCTGCACGCGCCACCCGCCGCAAGGCCACGGGCGAGGGGAAGGGCCTTGTCATCGAGCGCGTCTTCACCAAGCCCGGCGTCCACCCGTACGACGAGGTGGAGTGGGACCGGCGCGACGTCGTCCAGACCAACTGGAAGACGGGCGAGACCGTCTTCGAGCAGCGGGGCGTCGAGTTCCCGTCGTCGTGGAGCGTCAACGCCTCCACCATCGTCACCACGAAGTACTTCCGGGGCGCGCTCGGCACCGCGCAGCGCGAGGACAGCCTCAAGACCCTCATCGACCGTGTTGTGCGCACCTACCGCAAGGCGGGCCAGGAGTACGGCTACTTCGCTTCGGAGGATGACGCCGAGATCTTCGAGCACGAGATCACCTGGATGCTGCTCAACCAGTACTTCTCCTTCAACTCGCCGGTCTGGTTCAACGTGGGCACCCCCTCGCCCCAGCAGGTCAGCGCGTGCTTCATCCTCAGCGTCGACGACTCGATGGACTCGATCCTCAACTGGTACAAGGAGGAGGGCTTCATCTTCAAGGGCGGCTCCGGCGCCGGGCTGAACCTGTCGCGGATCCGCTCGTCGAAGGAGCTCCTGAGCTCGGGCGGCACCGCCTCCGGGCCGGTGTCGTTCATGCGCGGCGCCGACGCGTCCGCGGGCACCATCAAGTCGGGCGGCGCCACCCGCCGCGCGGCGAAGATGGTCGTGCTGGACGTCGACCACCCGGACATCGAGGAGTTCGTCGAGACCAAGGCCCGCGAGGAGGACAAGATCCGCGCGCTCCGCGACGCCGGCTTCGACATGGACCTCGGCGGCAAGGACATCACGAGCGTCCAGTACCAGAACGCCAACAACTCTGTGCGCGTCAGCGACGAGTTCATGAACGCCGTGGAGGCGGGCGACAAGTTCGGGCTGCGCGCCCGCATGGACGGCCGGGTGATCGAGGAGGTCGACGCCAAGGGCCTGTTCCGCAAGATCGCGCAGGCGGCCTGGGAGTGCGCCGATCCCGGCATCCAGTACCACGACACCATCAACGACTGGCACACCAACCCGGTCACCGGCCCCATCACGGCCTCCAACCCGTGCTCGGAGTACATGAGCCTGGACAACTCGTCGTGCAACCTGGCCTCGCTCAACCTGCTGAAGTTCCTGAGCGCCGACGGCACCTTCGACGCCGAGCTCTTCGTCAAGGCCGTCGAGCTCATCATCACCGCGATGGACATCTCGATCTGCTTCGCGGACTTCCCGACCGAGTCGATCGGCGAGACCACGCGCAACTTCCGCCAGCTGGGCATCGGCTACGCCAACCTCGGCGCGCTGCTCATGGCCATGGGCAAGGGCTACGACACCGACGGCGGCCGCTCGACCGCCGCGGCGATCACGTCCATCATGACCGGCACCTCCTACCGTCGTTCCGCCGAGCTGGCGGGCATCGTCGGTACCTACAACGGGTACGCGGAGAACGCGGAGGCGCACCAGCGGGTCATGCGCAAGCACCAGGCCGCCAACGACGACCTGCGTGTGCTGCCCGACGACCGGCAGATGCATGCCGTGGCCTCCCGCGAATGGGATCACGTGGTGCAGCTCGGCGCCCGCAACGGCTTCCGCAACGCCCAGGCGTCGGTCCTGGCGCCCACCGGCACCATCGGCTTCATGATGGACTGCGACACCACCGGCGTGGAGCCGGACTTCTCGCTGGTGAAGTTCAAGAAGCTCGTCGGCGGCGGCTCCATGCAGATCGTCAACCAGACCATCCCGCGCGCCCTGAAGCGGCTCGGCTACAGCTCGGAGGAGATCGACGGCATCGTCGAGTTCATCTCCGCCAACGGACACGTCATCGGGGCTCCCGGCCTGGCCGCGGAGCACTACGAGGTGTTCGACACCGCCATGGGCGCCCGCGCCATCAAGCCGATGGGGCACGTCCGGATGATGGCCGCGGTGCAGCCGTTCCTGTCGGGCGCCATCTCCAAGACCGTCAACCTGCCGGAGACGGCGACGGTTGAGGAGATCGAGGACGTCTACCTGCAGGGCTGGAAGCTGGGCCTCAAGGCGTTGGCCGTCTACCGCGACAACTGCAAGGTCGGCCAGCCGCTCTCCGACGGGAAGAAGGAGACCAAGGAGGAGAAGAAGGCCGAGCCCGAGGTGCGCATCGAGTACCGCCCGAAGCGGGCGCGGCTGCCCAAGTCGCGCGCCTCGCGCACTACGAGCTTCTCCGTCAGCGGCGCCGAGGGCTACATGACCTCCAGCGCCTACGAGGACGGCCGGATCGGTGAGGTGTTCCTCAAGCTCGGCAAGCAGGGCTCGACCCTCGCCGGCGTCATGGACGCGTTCTCCATCGCGGTGTCGATCGGCCTGCAGTACGGCGTGCCGCTGGAGAGCTTCGTCCAGAAGTTCACCAACCTGAAGTTCGAGCCGGCCGGCATGACCGACGACCCGGACATCCGGATCGCGCAGTCCTTCATGGACTACATCTTCCGCCGCCTGGCGCTGGACTACCTCAGCTTCGACGACCGCGCCGAACTGGGCATCTACACCGCCTCGGAGCGCGCCCGGTACGTGGAGACCGGCTCCTACCTGTCGGAGGAGGACGAGGCCGCGATGCCGGAGGCCGTGTCCCTGCGCAACGACGCCGGAGACGACTTCAAGGTCGACGGCGCCCGCCAGCCCTCACTCATCGACGCCCCAGCCCCGGCCGAGTTCGGCACCGCCCGCACGACGGCGGAGCTGATGGAGTCGTTGACCGGGCGTGAGGTCGACGCCCCGCTGTGCATGACGTGCGGCACGAAGATGCGCCCCAGCGGCTCGTGCTACGTCTGCGAGGGCTGTGGCTCCACCAGCGGCTGCAGCTGATCCGGTAGCCGGGTCCACCGGGACACCGTGACGCGAGGGCGTCGGCCTCAGGGCCGGCGCCCTCGCTGTCCGCCCCGGCGTTTGCCGCCGCTGGGCACAATGGCAGCACCACCCACTGACATCGACGAGGAGCCAGATGATCTCGGTTGCGACCGCCGAACGCCTCGACCGGGCGGGTGTCGCCTGGCACCCGGGAGAGGGGGACCGGTTCGTGGTGCGTGCCGCCGACCTGGCCGATGAGGTGTTCACGCTGGCCAACATGGTCGTCGAGGCCCGCGAATACCCGTCGGGGACGCTGCTTGCCTTCAACGGCACGACGGAGTGGGCGCTCGACTCGCTCCCCGCCAGCAAGGCGCTGTGGCTGCCCCGTGAGGATCAGCTGCGCGAGCTGCTCGGCGGCACCTTCCGGTCGATGTCGCGGGCTGCGTCGGGGGAGTTCTCCGTGGTCGTGGAGATCCCCGGGCAGCCGCCGCGGGCCTTCATCGCCTCGGACGCCGCCGAGGCCTACGCCGAGGCCCTGCTGGCGCTGGTCGCGGCAGCGGGGTGACCGGCGCCGCGACAGCGGTCGGGATCAGATCGAGTACGCCAGCACGTAGGCGTCGTTGATGGCGTCGCCGACCTTCCGCGGCGACACGCAGTCGCCGACCGCGTGCACCTTCGCCCCCAGGGCGGCAGTGAGAGCGGAGGGCAGTGACGTCGCCGGCCGGACGCCGAACGCCGTCACGACGGTGTCGCATTCGAGGACGACGTCGCCGTCAGGGCCGGCCGCGCGCACCCCGTCGTCGGTGACCTCCCGGACGGTGTAACCGGTGAGGACCCGGACCCGGTTCTCGGCGAGGGAGCGCAGCAGGGAGATCCGGTTGAGGAACAACATGTCGCGCGCGATCTCGTCGACCATCTCGACGAGAGTCACCTCGTGCCCGTCCTCGGCCAGCTCCAAGGCGAGATCCGCGCCGGACAGCCCGCCTCCGCAGACGACCACCCGGTGACCGGGTCGGCCTCCGGCGTGGGCCTCGATGACCTCCATGACGTGCGGCTTGTCGATGCCTGGGATGGGCGGGATCAGTGGCGTGGAGCCGGTGGCGACGATGATCTCGCCTGCGGTGGCCAGCTCGGGTGAGTCCGCCGTGATCTCGTGGCCGAGGTGGACGGCGACGTTGTCGAGGCGTGCCAGTTCGCCCTCCCACCAGTCGATCATCTTGCGCAGTTCCCGCTTGAAGTCCGGCGTGGCGGCCGGGTAGAGCACACCGCCCAGGTGGTCACCCTTGTCGTAGACGTGGACCCGGTGCCCCCGCAGGCCGGCGACCCGCGCGGCCTCGAGCCCCGCAGGTCCGGCGCCGACGATGAGGATCTGCCTGGGCGCGTCGGCCGGCGTCAGCCGCCACTCGAACTCGTGGCTCACTTCCGGGTTGACGGCGCAGCCCAGCGCCTTGCCGTTGAACGCGTTACCGGTGCAGAGCTGATTGCAGCGGATGCAGGGCCGGATCCGTGACTCCTCCCCGGCCCGGATCTTGGCGACGATGTCGGGGTCGGCGATGAGGCCGCGGCCGATGCCGATCATGTCCGCCGCCCCGCGGGCCAGCAGTTCCTCCCCGCCGGCGGGGGTGATGTTGCCGCAGGCCGCCACCGGGATGTTCACGTGGGGTTTCACGGCCTCCGCCGCGCCCACCATGCAGTTGTCGCCCAGATAGTACGGGGGGAACACGTAGTCCATGGCCTCGTAGGAACCCTCGTCGCAGAGCAGGAGATCGACACCGGCCCGCTCCAACTCCTGCACGATCGGGATGGTCTCCTCCGCGGTGCGGCCGCCCGGGAAGCGGTGGTCCACCGAGATGCGGAAGCTCACCGGAACCCCCGGCGCGTTGCGCTTGACCGCTGTGATGGCCTCGGCCGCGAACCGGCACCGGTTCTCCACTGAGCCGCCGTACTGGTCGGTGCGACGGTTCCAGCAGGCGCTCATGAACTGGTCGACCAGGTAGCCGGTATGGCCGTGGATGTCGATCATGTCGACGCCGGCCTCGTGGGCGCGGCGGGCGGCCTCGCCGGTGTCGGCGATGATCTGGGCGATCTCCTCGACCGTGAGGGGGGAGCAGACGATCGTGGGGTCGAAGACCCAGGTGTTGTCGGATGCGGAGCGCGGCTCCATGCCGAGGCTCTGGCAGTACTGGTTGTTGCGCCCCAGGCCCATGGTGAGCTGGAGGGCCAGCTTGCCCCCCGCGGCGTGGACGGCGTCAGCGATGGCGGCGATGCCGGGCGTGTGTTCGTCGGTGTCGATGCGCGCCAGCCCCGGCGCGATGGGGTCGAAGGTGCCCGACACGAAGTTGATGCCCGTCATGACCAGCCCGGTGCCCCCGGCGGCCCTGGCAGCGTAGTAGGCGGCCTCGGCGGGCGTGGACCTGCCGTCGTGCGTGCCGAGCTCGGTGCCCATGGGGGTCATGAGCAGCCGGTTGTCGAGGGTCAGCCCCCCGATCGTGATCGGTGAGAGCAGGTGCGTGAAGCCGGTCATGGGATCCTCCTCCTTGAGGTCGTCATCCGAGACTATGACCGGACATTCTGTGCGCATTGACCGGGGTCGGTTGGGCGTAGGCTGGCGCGCGTGATCCCTCCTGTTGTCGACTCCGCGTGGCTGGCCGCCCACCCGGACGCTGTCGTCGCCGACGTGCGGCACTACCTCGACGGCCGTTCGGGCGCCGACGCCTACGCCGCCGGTCATCTGCCGGGTGCGGTCTTCGTGCCGATGGACGATGTGCTGGCGGGCCCGCCGTCGGCCGCCCGCGGGCGTCATCCGCTTCCGGATCCCTCGACGTTCGCGGAGGGGCTGGCCCATCTCGGCATCGGTGACACCGACACGGTCGTCGCCTATGACGACGCCGGCGGCGCCATGGCGGGACGCCTGGTGTGGCTGCTGCGGATCCTGGGCAGGGAGGCGGCTCTCCTCGACGGGGGCCTCCAGGCGTGGGAGGGACAGTTGACCACCGAGGTGCCGCGCCGCCCGCGAGCGGAGTTCGCCGTCAGGTCCTGGCCGGACGAGGCGCTCGCCGACATCGAGGACGCCTCCGAGGGGGCGTTCGTCATCGACGCCCGCGGCGCGGAGCGCTTCCGGGGCGAGTCCGAGCCGATCGACCCCAAGGCCGGCCACATCCCCGGCGCGCGCAGCTATCCGATGACTGGGAACCTTGACGCGGAGGGCCGGTTCCTCAGCCCGGCGGCGCTGCGGGCGCGGTTCGTCGCCGTCGACGACGCGGCCGACGTCATCTCCTACTGCGGGTCCGGGATCACCGCGTGCCACAACCTCATCGCGATGGAGTACGCGGGCCTCGGCCGCGGGCGGCTGTACTCGGGATCGTGGAGCCAGTACAGCCACACCTCGCGCCCGGTCGCGACGGGGGAGTAGCCGCGCACCCGGTGAGCACTGCCCAGGGGTGACCGGCGGGGCCCGGTCGCGGTGGGCCGGGCGTCGGGCAAGGCACGCCGTCCTTTCGGCGTGCCGAGGGCGCCCGTGGGCGAGGCCGGGCCCCGTCGGGCGACCCGGAGCGTAACCGGCAAGACAGCAGCGGGCCGGCAACGCCGCGCCCGGTATCCTTGGCCGGGTACGTCCACGCCATTGGAGGATCCCCATGCCGGCACTCCGGTCCCGCACCACCACCCACGGCCGCAACATGGCGGGCGCACGCGCCCTGTGGCGGGCCACCGGCATCACGGACTCGGACTTCGGCAAGCCGATCGTGGCGGTGGCGAACTCCTTCACGCAGTTCGTGCCCGGGCACGTCCACCTCCGCGACATGGGCAAGCTCGTCTCCGAGTCCATCGCCGAGGCCGGCGGCATCGGCCGCGAATTCAACACGATCGCCGTCGACGACGGCATCGCCATGGGCCACGGGGGCATGCTCTACTCGCTGCCCAGCCGCGAGCTCATCGCCGACTCCGTGGAGTACATGGTCAACGCGCACTGCGCCGACGCGCTGGTGTGCATCTCCAACTGCGACAAGATCACCCCCGGGATGTTCCTGGCGGCGCTGCGGCTCAACATCCCCACGGTCTTCGTCTCGGGCGGGCCCATGGAGGCCGGCCGCGCGGTCGTCAAGGACGGCGTCGTGCGATCGCTCGACCTCGTCGACGCCATGGTCTCGGCGGTTGACCCCAACGTCTCCGACGACGAGCTGGACCGCATCGAGGCCAACGCCTGCCCCACGTGCGGCTCGTGCTCCGGCATGTTCACCGCCAACTCGATGAACTGCCTGCTGGAGGCCATCGGGCTCGCGCTGCCGGGTAACGGCTCGACGCTGGCCACGGCCGCGGCCCGCAAGGGCCTCTTCCAGGAGGCCGGCCGGCTGGTGGTCGAGCTCGCGCGCCGCTGGTACGACGACGAGGACGCCACCGTGCTGCCGCTGTCGATCGCCACAAAGGCGTCGTTCTCCAACGCCATGAAGCTCGACGTCGCCATGGGCGGCTCCACCAACACGGTCCTGCACCTCCTGGCCGCCGCGCAGGAGGCCGGGGTCGACTTCACCATGGCCGACATCGACGCCATCTCCCGCGTCACCCCGTGCCTGGCGAAGGTGGCGCCGAACTCGCCGAAGTACTACATGGAGGACGTGCACCGCGCCGGCGGCATCCCCGCGATCCTCGGCGAACTGCACCGCGGTGGCAAGCTCGACGCCCAGGTCTCCTGCGTCCACTCGCCGTCGCTGCAGCAGTGGATGGACGACTGGGACATCCGCGGCGGGAAGGCGAAGCCGGAGGCGGTCGAACTGTTCCACGCGGCCCCGGGCGGGGTCCGGACCACGGAGGCGTTCTCGTCGACCAACCGCTGGGACACCCTCGACACCGACGGCGAGAACGGCTGCATCCGCTCCGTCGAGCACCCCTACACCCTTGACGGGGGCCTGGCGGTCCTGACCGGCAACTTGGCCCCCGACGGCGCGATCGTCAAGACCGCAGGAGTGCCCGAAGCCCAGTGGGAGTTCACCGGCCGGGCGGTGGTGACCGAGTCGCAGGACGACGCCGTCGAGGCCATCCTCGGCAAGCGCATCCAGCCCGGCGACATCGTCATCGTCCGGTACGAGGGCCCCAAGGGCGGCCCCGGCATGCAGGAGATGCTGTACCCGACGTCGTACCTCAAGGCGCTGGGCCTCGGCCCGCAGTGCGCGCTGATCACCGACGGCCGGTTCTCCGGCGGGTCCTCCGGCCTGTCCATCGGGCACGTGTCCCCGGAGGCTGCCTCGGGCGGTGCCATCGGCCTGGTCGAGGACGGCGACACCATCACCATCTCGATCCCGCAGCGCTCGATCACCCTCAACGTGGACGACGAGACCCTCGCCGCCCGGCGTGCCGCCCAGGACGCCGCCGGGTGGGCGCCGAAGGCACGCGAGCGTGAGGTGTCGACGGCGCTGAAGATCTTCGGGATGCTGGCGCAGTCCGCCGACAAGGGCGCCGCCCGCAAGCTGGGCTGACCCGCCGCCGCGGGGAGGGCCGGCCTACAGCCAGCCCTTGAGCTTGAACACGGTGTACATGCCGACGCCCGTGAGGAGCATCAGCACCACCGCGAACGGATAGCCCCACGCCCAGGACAGTTCCGGCATGTGGGCGAAGTTCATCCCGTAGGTGCCGGTGACGAGGCTGGGGACGAACAGCACACCGGCCCACGCCGCGATGCGACGGGAGTCCTCCGCCTGCTTAAGGCTCGCCGCCGTCATGTGGCTGACCTCCTCGTTCTGGCGCTGGGCCTGCAGCGAGATGTGCAGGTCGAGCGTGCCCTTGAGCGTCTCGCGGAGCACGTCAACGCGCTCGATGAGGGCGATGGCGTGGTCCTCGATGTCGCGCAACTCCTGGCGGCGGCGCTCCCCGGCGCTGGCGAACACCCGGTCGCCGCGGACGCCGTCGATGATCTGCTTGATGGGCCGCACGGCGCGCTGGAAGTCGATGACCTCTCGCGACAGCTGATAGATGCGCTTGGACACCCGCGAGCTGCCGGTGAACACCTGCGTCTCGATCTCGTCGATGTCGTTCTCGATGCCGAGCACGACAGGCAGGTAGTCGTCGACGATCACGTCCAAGAGCCCCAGCAGCACCACGCTGGGCCCCTTCGCCAGCATCGACGGCGTCGACTCCAGTTCCCGGCGGATTCGGGTGAGGTCCGGCGTCTCGGAGTGCCGGACCGTGATGACGAAGCGGTCGCCGACGAAGGCGTGCACCTCGCCGAAGTCGACGGTCTCGGAGCGGTCGATGTAGCGGGCGGCGCGCAGCACGAGGAACAGCGTGTCCTCGTACCGCTCGAACTTGGGCCGCTGGTGCGCCGTCAGGGTGTCCTCGACGGCGAGGGGGCTGAGGTGGAACTCCGCCGCGACCGCCTCCATCTCGGCGTGGCGCGGGCGGTAGAGCCCGATCCAGGCGAAGGCGTCCGGGTGCGCGGCGAGCAGACGGAAGGCCTCGTCGAAGCTGGTGGGCGTGGCGATGCGCCGCCCCGCGACGTAGATGCCGGCGTCGACGATGGGGTTGGTGCGCGGCGCGGTGGCGTCAGCAGCCCCGGCCGGAGACTCCTCGACGGCGCCGGACGCCGCTGCGCCGGTGCGTCGGCGAAGCGTCCGCAGCAGCCGCTCGGTGGATCTGCTCTGCTCCGCCATGGCACCTCCCGGTCCGTTCCCGGGCCGAGCCTACTCCGCGGCCGGCACTGCCTCGGCTCGGTCGCGCCGCGTGACGACCCAGACCACCACGGCGACGCCCGCCGCGAGCACGGCCACCGTGAGGGCGGGGGACCGCTCCCAGAGCCGCACGACGGCGTACCACCCGATGAACCCGACTGTGCCGTACATGAACGCCCAGATGATGCAGCCGACGGTGACCGCGGGCAGATAGCGCCGCAGCGGCATCCGGGTGACGCCGGCCGCGAGGTTGACCATCGTCTGGATCCCGACGGTGAGGAACGAGAGCGACACGGCCGGGGCGCCCCACCGGTTGAGCCACCGGGCACCGCTCGCGTAGTGCGGGGAGCTGAGGAGCCGCTGCCAGCGGGTGCGCTCGGCGCCCGCCGCGAGGCCCCGGCCGAGCCAGTACGTGGCGTTGGCGCGGGCCATGACGATGGCGAACAGTGCGACGACCACGACCGCGAACGGTGCGTTCCACGAGGTGGGGTCGAACACGGGCGGTCTCTTCCGTTCCGGGCGGGGGAGGTCGGCCCAGTCTACCCGTCAGCCCAGGAGCGCCCCGACCGCGACGATGATCGGCACGCTGAGGGCGGTCGACCACAGGGTCGTGGCCTGGACGAGCTGCAGCCCGACCCCGTAGCGGATCGCGTGCACGAACACGACCTGCGCCGTGGGGAGCGCGGCGAGCACCACGGCCGCCCGCAGAGACGCGCCGCTGACGCCCGCGGCGAGTCCGATGAGCAGCGCGACGGCGGGCACCACGACCGTCTTCGTCGCGATGGCCGCCACCGAGCGCGCCGAGAGGTGTCGCGGCAGGGGGCTGGCGTGCAGCGACATCCCGAACGCCAGCAGCATCGCGGGGATGCCCAGGTCCGCCAGGAGGGTGGTCGGGCCCCACAGCACCGGCGGGGGCTGCCAGCCGGTGAGGTTGAGCGCGAGCCCCGTCAGCCCGCCCAGCACCAACGGGTGGGTCCCGAAGCTCCGCACGACGGAGCGGCCGCGCCCCACCGGGGACGACTCCAGCACCGCGACCGCACTCGGCTGCAGCAGCAGCACCTGCAGGAGGATCGCCGGGGCCGCCCAGGCCGGGTCGCCGAGCACGAACGCCGACACGGGGATGCCGAGGTTGCCGGCGTTGACATAGCTGGTGGCGAGGTACCCCATCGCCCCCTCGGCCCGCCCGGACGCCCAGCGCCGCCAGGACACGACGGCGAACCCGACGCCGCTCACCACGCACGCCGCGCCGAACACCGCGACGTGGGGGCCGACGAGGAGGTCGAGGTCTGCCCCGGACACGGCCACCAGCACCACCGCGGGCTGGCCGATGACGAACGCCACGTCGCCCAGCGCCTTCTGCGCCCCGCGGTCCACGGCCGAGAACCTGGCGAGCAGGTACCCGACGGCGATCACGATCCCGATCGTCGCGAATCCCTCCAGCGCCGCCCACATGGCCCTCAGCCTAGGGCGCGACCGCTCGTGGGGCGTCGCGGGCTTTGCTAGGTTGACGGCCAGGGAGGTGACCGAGATGGCCGACTACCGCGACTTCGACTTCGACGCCACGCAGCGGCACGCATGGGAGGAGTTCACGCTCCGCCTGGACGAGGTGCTGTCCGTCATGGACGCCACCGCGGATCTGACGATCTCCGCGGCCGGCCCTGACGACATCCCCACCCGCCCGGGCCTCCGCTTCTCGATGGTGCGCCCCGGCAGCATCACGGCGTTCGTGACCGGATCGGACGCGGGCCGCGCGACCGCCGCCGAGGCCGAGCAGCTGCGCGCACTCGGCTGGGAGGAGCCCACCGATGCGGCGCCCCAGTTCCACGCCGAGGCCGATCAGGAGGCGTCGTCGGGCCTGGCGGCGCTCGCGTCCGCCACGCTCACGTCGGTGTTCGGCGTCCTCCACCCCGTGTTCCTGCACCCGGACCAGCTCGCCGAGATCCTCCAGGGCGAGGCGGCCTGGACCCCGCTCACGCCGCGCAAGTTGTCGCGGGAGGAGACCGCCGTCATGCCCGGGTCCCGGCCGGAACTCGACTCGCTCGTCGACGACGAGCTGCGCCGCGTCTTCGGGCACCCGCCGCTGCGCAACGAGGTGGGCGACGTGGCCATCCGGGTCGGCTCCACCATGGTGTTCCTGCGGAGCACCACCGACGCGGCCGAACTCCTGCTCTTCTCCGCCCTCGTCCACGACGTCGAGGGCCGGTCCCGGGCGTGCGAGGTCCTCAACGACCTCAACGTGGAGACCCGCTTCGGCAGGTTCGCGCTCCACCGCGACCGCGTGTTCGTGCAGTTGACCGTGCCGGCGCAACCGTTCGTCCCGGCGCACCTGCACCAGGCACTGGCCCACCTCAGCCAGATCGCGGACGGCATCGACGACGACCTCGCCACCAAGCTCGGCGGCCGCACCACGTTCTGACGCGCGGCGCACCGGCGCCCGCCGGACGGCCCCGAGCACTAGAGTGGGAGACATGACGACCGATCCCCTGCCGGTGAGCTACTTCACGCGACTCGACGCCGAGGAGTGCTGGGCGCTGCTCGCGGAGGGCGACGTGGGCCGCATCGCGTGGCTCGCGCCCGACGGGATCTCGGTCGTCCCGGTCAACTACCACCTGGTCGAGCGGTCCATCGTCTTCCACACCTCGGAGGAGTCCTTCCTCGCCCGCCTCGCGGAGCGCACCGAGGTCGCGTTCCAGGTCGACGAGATCGATCCCGAGACCGCCACGGGCTGGTCCGTGCTGGTACGCGGGGAGAGCGGGCCCGCGGACCGCCAGGTGTCGAGCGTCAGTTGGCTCGACGGCACCGTCGGGCTCGCCATCACGGCCGCCTCCATCGCGGGGCGCGTCGTGTCCGGCCAGAAGAAGTGAATCGAGAGGAGTCCACCATGACCGATCGCACCTCACCCCTGGTGGTCGTCGGCGTCGACGGCAGCGACGACGGCCTGCGCGCCGTCCGCTTCGGAACGGGCACCGTGCTGCGCTACGGCGGTGAACTCCTGCTCGTCAACGCCGTCGACGACACCCTGATGGCCGGCGCCTGGGGCGTCGTCTACGACCCCGAGGTCCTGCAGGCCGCCGGGGTCACCGCCAACGAGCAGGCCAAGGACGTCGCGCTCGGCATGGGACTCACCGAGGACAAGATCCGCACCGAGGTCGTCATGGGGTCGCCCGGCGGTGTGATGTCGCGCCTGAGCGAGGTCGCGGACCTGGTCGTCGTCGGCCGGCGCGCCGCCACCGGGCTCGAGCGCATGTTCGTCGGATCGACGTCGGTGGCCGTCGTGGCCAACGCGTCGTGCCCCGTCGTCGTCATCTCCGCGGCGGCGCACCCGAACCCGGTGGGCGAGAAGGGCCTGGTCGGGGTCGGCCTCACCACCGAGCCCGGCTCCGAGAAGGTGCTGGAGGCCGGCTTCGTCCAGGCCGAGCGGCTCGGCGCGCCGCTCGAGGTCGTGCACGCGATCCAGCCCCCCGTCGGACTGTTCGCGCGCAAGCTGAGTCCGACTCAGCTCGACGAGCAGGTCCGGTTCGCCAAGGGAGGCATCGAGGCACTGGCGGAGAAGCTCGCGCTGCAGCACCCGGGTGTCCGCTACGAGGTCATCGTGGCGGCGGACAGCCCCATCAACGAACTGGTGACCCGCAGCGCCAACTACGACCTGCTCGTGCTCGGGGTGGGCGAGTCGCACCTGCCGGGCTTCGGGCTCGGCGGTCTGCTGCGCGGGCTCATGGCGCACGCCGAGTGCCCGCTCTACATCACTCGATGACGGACGCGCACACCGCGCCGACAGTCGAGGTCGATCCGTCCCTGCCGATCGCGGTGGAGGCGGAGCGCATCGCCGCGCTGATCCGCGACCACCAGGTGGTGGTCGTGGCGGGTGAGACCGGATCGGGAAAGACGACTCAGCTGCCGAAGATCTGCCTGCTCGCAGGCAGGGAGCGCATCGCGCACACCCAGCCGCGGCGCATCGCGGCGCGCACCGTGGCACAGCGGATCGCGGCCGAATGCGGCGTCGAGCTCGGGGACTTCGTGGGCTACCAGGTCAGGTTCACGCGGAAGGTGTCGGCCGAGACCCGCATCAAGGTGATGACCGACGGCATCCTGCTCTCGGAACTCACCCACGACCGGCGCCTCAGCCGCTACGACACGATCATCATCGACGAGGCGCACGAGCGCAGCCTCAACATCGACTTCCTGCTCGGCTACCTCAGGCAGCTGCTGCCGGCGCGCCCGGACCTGCGGGTCATCGTGACGTCGGCGACCATCGACACCGCGCGGTTCTCGGCGCACTTCGACGACGCCCCCGTCGTGGAGGTGTCAGGGCGCACCTACCCGGTGGAGACGCGCTACCGGCCGCTCAACGAGGACGAGGACGAGATCGACGGGATCGTGGGCGCGGTCGAGGAGATCGTCACGGAGTCGGCCACGGGAGACATCCTCGTGTTCCTCAGCGGGGAGCGGGAGATCCGTGACGCCGCGGACGCCGTCGAGAAGCTGGGCACCGGCCTGGAAGTCCTGCCGCTGTTCGCCCGCCTGTCCGCCGCCGACCAGCAGCGCGTGTTCCAACCGCACGGCGGGCGCCGCGTGGTCCTCGCCACCAACGTGGCCGAGACGTCCATCACCGTCCCGGGGATCCGCTACGTCATCGACACGGGGACGGCGCGCATCTCGCGCTACTCAGCCCGCACCAAGGTGCAACGCCTCCCCATCGAGCCGGTCTCCCAGGCGTCGGCCAATCAGCGCGCCGGGCGATGCGGGCGCCTCGGCCCGGGCATCGCGATCCGCCTGTACAGCGAGGAGGACTTCGCGTCGCGTCCCCTGTACTCGGAGCCGGAGATCCTGCGCACCAACCTCGCCACTGTCATCCTGCTGATGGCGCAGGCCGGCCTGGGCGACGTCGAGAACTTCCCCTTCGTCGAAGCCCCGGTGCTGTCGCAGATCAACGACGGCGTGCGCGTCCTCACCGAGCTGGGCGCCCTGCATCCGCGCAAGCGCCACGACCACGTCCGGCTGACTCGCACGGGGCGCATGCTGGCCCGGCTCCCCGTCGACCCTCGCCTCGGCAGGATGCTCGTCGAGGGCTCCCGGCGGCGCACCCTCGGCACGGTGCTGATCCTCGTCGCCGGACTCACCGTGCCCGACGTCCGCGAGCGCCCCGCCGAGTTCCAGGCCCAGGCCGACCAGCTGCACCGCCGATTCTGGTCCGGAGACGACCCCGCGCCCGAGCAGCCCGCTCCCTCCGCGGAGCCGGCCCGACACACGGTGCACACCGGGACCCGGCCCGAGGCGGCCGCCGCGGCCCCGCTTGAGGGCGGCGACTTCGAGGTGCTCCTCAACGTGTGGACCTACCTGCGGCGTCGTCGCCGCGAGCTGTCGGGCAGCGCGTTCCGCCGCATGTGCCGCGCCGAGTACCTCAGCTTCGTCCGCTTCCGGGAGTGGGAGGACCTGGTGTCGCAGCTGAAGGAGGCGGTCCGGGAACTGGACCTCGACACCTCCGGATCGGGGCCCATGTCGGAGGTCCTCACCTGTCTGCTGACCGGCCTGCTGTCGAACGTCGGGCTGGCCGAGGTGGACAAGAGCAAGCCCACGCCCGGGAAGAGGCGTCCGCTGACGATGTATCTCGGCGCACGCGGGGCGAGGTTCGCGATCCAGCCCGGCTCGTCCCTCGCCCGGCGCACGCCGCCGCTGGTGATGGCCTTCGAGCTCGTGGAGACCTCGCAGCTGTGGGCGCGGACCGTCGCGGAGGTGCGCCCCGAGTGGATCGAGGCCGTGGGGGGTCACGTCCTCACGCGGACGGTCTCCGAGCCGCGGTGGTCGCAGCGGACCGCCACGGTGATCGCCAGCGAACGCCTCACCCTCTTCGGGGTGCCCATCGTCGCGGGCCGGCGCACCAACTACGCGGCCGACCACCCGGCCGAGGCCCGCGAGATCTTCCTGCGCTCCGCGCTCGTGGAGGGGGAGTGGGAGACCCGCAACAAGCTGGTCACCGCCAACCGGGGCGTCCTGGACGAGGCGACCACCTTGACGGACCGGATGCGTCGGCCCGACCTGCTCATCTCCGACGAGGCGCTGTTCGAGTTCTACGACTCCAGGGTGCCCGGCGACGTCGTCTCGGGCGCCACGTTCGACCGCTGGCTGCGCGGGCTCCCGCCAGCAGAGTGGCCGCGGCTCACGCTGGACGACGCGGTCGTCGACGCGGACGCGCTGCGCCCCGACGACTACCCCGACCACTGGCTGGTCGGGCAGCACCGGCTGCCGATCCGCTACGTGTTCGACCCGGGCGCGGGCGGCGACGGCGTGACGGTCACCGTCCGGCTGGAGTTGCTCAACCAACTCGACGGCGCGCCGTTCAGCTGGCAGGTACCCGGGCTACGTCGCGAACTCATCACCGAGCTGATCCGCACCCTGCCCAAGGCCCAGCGGACCAGCTTCGTCCCCGCACCGGATTACGCCCGCCGCGCGCTCGACCACATGGCGGAGCGCGGGTTCGTGGGCCGAGGTTCCTTGAGCGAGGCTCTCGCCTCGACGCTGACCGCCCTCACCGGCACCGTCGTCGCGCCCGGCGACTTCCGCCCCGAGGCGTTGAGCAGCCACCTGCGGCCGACGTTCGTCGTCACCGACAACGGCCGCGAGGTGGCGCGCGGGGCGGACCTCGACGCCCTCGTGGAGCGCCTAGCGCCGCGGGTGGCCGCGAAACTGACGCGGTCGGCGGGCGACCTCGCCCGCACCGGTCAGCGGAGCTGGACCTTCGGCGCCGTGCCGCGGCGCATCACGGTCGCCGCAGGCGTCATCGGCTACCCGGCGCTCGTCGACGAAGGGTCCACGGTCGGGCTGCGGGTCCTGGACGCGCCCGCCACCGCCGACCGCTCCCACGTGCTGGGGGTGCGCCGGCTCCTGACGCTCACGAACCCGGACCCGGTCAAGTGGGTCGTGGGGCACCTCGGCCGCGACGAGAAGCTCGCGCTCGCCAACTCGCCCTACCCCAGCGTCCCTGAACTCCTCGCGGACGCGTGGCTGAAGGCCGGCGAGCAGCTCGCCGCGGAGCAGGGCCCCGTCGTCGAGGTCCGCGACGAGGAGGCCTACGCCCGCGTCGCCCTGGCCGTGCGGCAGGAGTGCCCGGGCCGCACCCGTCAGGTCGTGGCGACCGTCGCGCAGGCCCTGACGTCGCTGACGCGGGCCCGGCTGCTGCTGGGGTCGATGGCCGAGGCGGATCCGGTGCGCCGTGATGTTACGACCCAGCTCGACAACCTGTTCTTCCCCCGCTTCATCTCCGCCACCCCGGACCCCTGGTTCGGCCACCTGCCGCGGTACGCGCAGGGCGCCGTCGCGCGGATCGAGGCGGCCCTGGCGAACCCGGCGCGCGACGCCCGGCTCCGGGCTGAGGTGGACGAGACGGAGGACCTGTACGCGGACCTGACCGCCGCCCAGCCGGCGGGGCCGCTGTCGGCGCCGGTGGAGGAGATCGCGTTCCTCATCGAGGAGTTGCGCATCAGTCTGTTCGCGCAGCAGCTGCGCACCGCGGTCCCCATCTCGGCCAAGCGCATCCGGCAGGCGATCCGGCACGCCTCCTGAGGTGGCAGGATGGGCGGGTGCCGAAGGACGTTGCCGAGCTGACCGCCCTGTTCGACCTGCAGACCACCGGGGAGAACCGGTTCCGCGGGCCGCATCCCAACACGCTGCTGCAAAGGTTGTTCGGGGGCCAGGTGCTGGGGCAGACGCTCGTCGCGGCCGCTCGGACGGTGCCCGACGAGCGGCTCGTGCACTCCCTCAACGCGTACTTCCTGCGGCCGGGGGCCATCGACCGGCCACTCGACTTCGAGGTCGAGGTCATGCGCGACGGCAACACGTTCAGCAACCGCCGCGTCATCACCCGCCAGGGGGACACCGTCATCTTCCAGATGACCGCGTCGTTCCAGGAGCCGGAGGACGGGCTCGACCACTCGGCCGCGCAGCCGACCGACGTCGCGGCGCCCGAGTCGTGTCCCTCGCTGCACGAGGTGCTGGAGCGCCGGTTCGGGGCCAGCGTCCGGCTGGTGTCGGAATGGGACGCCCTCGACGTGCGGCTCGCGGCGCGCCCCGACCTGGTCGAGGGCGGCGGCAACATGAAGGCCTGGGTGCGCACGCGCGAGCCCATGCCCGACGACCCGCTGCTCCACTCCGCGGTGCTGGCCTACCTGTCCGACATCACGCTCCTCAGCGTGTCGACGGTGCCCCACGAGGTGGAGTTCCTGTCCCCGGCGATGCAGGCCGCCTCCATCGACCACGCGATGTGGTTCCATCGGCCGGTGCGGGTCGACGAGTGGCTGCTCTACGACATGACGTCGCCGTCGGCGTCGCACGCGCGCGGCTTCGCCATGGGTCGGCTGTTCCAGGGCGGCACGGCGGTGGCGTCGTGCGCGCAGGAGGGCCTCATCCGGGTCCTGGGCTGACATGGCAGCGGCCCCCTCCCCGGGGGTGGGGGAGAGGGCCGCTGGTTCGTGGGCCGGGCGTCAGGCGGCGAGGCCCTGGCTGGCGCGCAGCGTGGCGAGCGCCTGTCGTTCGATCTGGCGCACGCGCTCGGCGGTGATGCCCCAGTGCACGCCGATGTCGGCGAGCTTGGCCTGGCGGCCGTCGACGAGGCCGTAGCGGCGCCGGACGACATCCTGCGAGCGCTCATCGAGCTCCGACAGCATGCCCTCGAGGCGGGCGCGCTCCTCGGCGTCCAGGACCATCTCGTCCGGCCCGGGTGCCGTCTCGCGCGCGATCAGATCGCCCAGGGCCGTGTCGCCGTCGGCCTCGACGGGCGCGTCGAGAGAGACGTGGTCGCGGGAGTAGCGCAACAGGTCCACGATCCGGTGCTCCTCGAGCCCCAGCTCGTCCGCGATCTCCGCCAGCTCGGGTTCCCGCCCCAGCTGCCGCTCGAGGTTCCGGCGCACCGCCGAGACCTGGTTGACCTGCTCGGCGACGTGCACCGGGAGCCGCACGATCCGGCCCTGCTGCGCGATGCCGCGGGAGATCGCCTGACGCACCCACCACGTGGCGTAGGTCGAGAACTTGAAGCCCTTGGTGTAGTCGAACTTCTCCACCGCGCGGATCAGGCCGGTGTTGCCCTCCTGCACCAGGTCCAGGAGCGGCATCTGGGAGCGCCCGTACTTCCGCGCCACCGACACGACGAGCCGCAGGTTCGCCTGGACGAAGCGCTGCATGGCCTGCTCGCCCACCGCGGCGATCTCCCGCAACTCGTCCTCCGACGCGTCCGTGTCGCTCTCCGCCGCCCCGGACAGAATCTGCTGCGCGTAGAGGCCCGCCTCGATCTGCCGGGCCAGGTCGACCTCGTCGACCGCCGACAACAGCGGGGTCTTCGCGATGGCGTCCAGGTAGAGCCCCACCGCGTCCTTGCCGTCGATACCGTCAGTGCTGCGAGTGCGTACAGTCGTGATCATCAGTGCAGACCTTCCTCATGAAGTCGTCACCCACAACAACGCACGGGACGCCGCCGGGGTTCCCACATGCGCTGATCGATTCGCGAAATCATCCCGGGGTCGTACGCCGGGACCCGCGGACCCCGACCGCGGTCAGGGCCTACCCCGAGGGCCGTTTGAGTGGGTTGGCGGGCCGTGCAAGAATGGACGGCGCGTCACCCTTGACTAAGGCGGGGCGACGCACGCGCTGAAATCGTTGCCGCCGAGAGGACCACCGTGACCCAGGACGCTGAAGGAACGGGCAGGCCCACCCGCAGCCGCCGGCCCGCCGCCACCGGAAAGCCGGCGGCGAAGGCCACGACAACGGCCGCGGCGAAGGCCCCGGCCGCGCCCCGGGCATCGAGGGGCCGCGGCAAGGCGGCCAAGGCGGATGTCCCGACCATCGCGGATGCGACCACCGGGGAGGTGGAGGTGCAGTTCGAACGTGACGGTGAGGACGTGGTCCTCACGGTGGGCGGCAAGAAAAGGTCCCTGGACGAGGTGGACGACGCCCAGTTCGACGAGGCCAGCGCTGCCCCGCTCGCGAAGGAACTCGTCGAGGAGGAGGGCTTCGCGCTCTCGGACTCCGACGACGCCGACGAGCCCGAACAGCAGGTCGTCTCCGCCGGTGCCACCGCGGACCCCGTCAAGGACTACCTCAAGCAGATCGGCAAGGTCGCCCTGCTCAACGCCGTCGAGGAGGTCGAGCTCGCGAAGCGCATCGAGGCGGGCCTGTTCGCGGAAGAGCGGCTGAACTCTGTCGACGAGCCGGTGTCGCCCGAGGACCTTGAGGACCTCGAGTGGATCGCCGAGGACGGTCGCCGCGCGAAGAACCACCTGCTCGAGGCGAACCTGCGCCTCGTGGTGTCGCTCGCCAAGCGCTACACGGGGCGCGGCATGCTGTTCCTCGACCTCATCCAGGAAGGCAACCTGGGCCTCATCCGCGCGGTGGAGAAGTTCGACTACACCAAGGGCTACAAGTTCTCCACCTACGCGACGTGGTGGATCAAGCAGGCCATCACCCGCGCCATGGCGGACCAGGCGCGCACCATCCGCATCCCCGTGCACATGGTCGAGGTCATCAACAAGCTCGCCCGGGTCCAGCGCCAGATGCTGCAGGACCTTGGCCGGGAACCTACCCCCGAGGAGCTGGCGGTCGAGCTCGACATGACGCCGGAGAAGGTCGTCGAGGTCCAGAAGTACGGCCGCGAACCCATCTCGCTGCACACCCCGCTGGGTGAGGACGGTGACTCCGAGTTCGGCGACCTGATCGAGGACTCCGAGGCCGTCGTGCCCGCGGACGCCGTGAACTTCACGCTCCTGCAGGAGCAGCTCAATGACGTCCTCGACACGCTGAGCGAGCGCGAGGCCGGGGTGGTGAGCATGAGGTTCGGGCTCACCGACGGCCAGCCGAAGACCCTCGACGAGATCGGGAAGGTCTACGGCGTCACCCGCGAGCGGATCCGGCAGATCGAGTCCAAGACGATGTCGAAGCTGCGCCACCCGTCGCGCTCGCAGGTGCTGCGCGACTACCTCGACTAGGCGACTCCGCGGGCTAGCCCGCCCGGAGGGTCAGCGTCCCCGGGCGATCCGGACGAAGTTCGTCATCATGAGATGCACCTCGTCCGAGATGGTCGAGGTCTCGGCGAACGCGACCAGCTTCTCGGTGTCCGCGGGATCGAAGTACCCGGCGTCGCGGTAGATGCGGATCCGCGCCGCCAGCCCCGCCGAGTCGAGCTCGGGGTGGAACTGCGTGGCGTAGACGTTGCGGCCCAGCCGGAACGCCTGAATGGGACACGCCACACCCGTCGCGAGGACGGTCGCGCCGGCGGCCGGGACGCGGCACCCCTCCTTGTGTGCCGTGAAGGCCCTGAACCGGTCCGGGATGCCGTCGAAGAGCGGGTCGGCGCGGCCCTCGTCCGTCAGCGTCGACGTGACGACGCCCACGTCCTCCCCGACGCTGCGGTCGACGACGCCGCCGAAGTGCGCGGTGAGGGCGCCGACGCCGTAACACAGTCCCAGGAACGGCAGGTCGCGGGCCACCACGACGTCGAGGACGCGGGCGATGTCGGCCTCGGCGCGCAGCTGCACGGCCGACTTGTCGGTGTCGCTGGCGTTGAACGGACCGCCGCCCAGGAACACCCCCGCGTACTGCGTCGGGTCCAGCGATGGCACAGCGGCGGCCTCCACGCGGATCTGCACGAGCTCGTCGGGCCGCAGCCCGGCCAGCCGCACGATCGCCTCGCGCTCACCCTCGGCGGCGTCGTCCTCCGGGCGCGTGCTGAGCAGCAGGAAGGGTCTCACTGCCCCTCCCTGAAGGTGGGGGTCCCCGCCCGCAGCTCGTCGACGACGGCGCGCGTCACGGCGTGCGTGTCGCCGTCGTGCGCCGCCGCGACCCGGCGTTGACGCAGGTAGCTGGGACCGCCGCGGACGAGGCGGCCGACGTCGGCGAGGTTCTCCGCACAGCCCAGCTGCTCGGCGATGGGGGTGAGCTCCTCGACCCAGCGGAGGATGCCGTCGCTGACGTGGATGAGGTACTCGTCCTTGCGGTGCGTGATGACATCGGCCGACAAGCCGTAGCGGGCGGCACGCCACTTGTTCTCCCGCATGAACCAGAACGGGAGCTGGTGGATGGGTTCGCCGGAGGCGAGGGCTCGCGACATGCGCTCGACCAGGCACTGGTTGAACGCCGTCAGGGCCCCGATCTCCATGAGCGTCGGCACCGAGTCCATGCATCGGTTCTCGACGGTGCCCCACGTCGAGGGGCGCACGTCCCAGCGGATCTCCGACGGGTTCTGGATCAGCCCCACCCCTTCGAGTTGCGACGCGAAGCGCTCCAGCTCCGCCCAGTCGGCCATGTGATACGGCAGGCCGTTGGTCGGCAGCTGCTGGAAGATCATCGTGCGCTGCGAGGCGAAGCGGGTGTCCTCGCCGATCCAGAACGGCGAGGAGGCCGACAGCGCGATGAAGTAGGGCGCGAAGCGGGCCAGGCCGTAGACGATGGGCAGGGCCTTGTCGCGGTGGTCGATGCCGGTGTGGATGTGCAGGCCGTTGATCGCCATCTGCTTGCCCCACCAGCCGTTGCGCTCCGTGACCCGACGGTACTGGGCCTTGTCGCCCGGCTTCTGGAGCGTCGGATCCCCGAAGGGATGGGTCCCGGCGCCCAGCAGGGTGAGCCCCCTGGGTTCCAGCAGCGACAGCGCCTGCTCGAGGTGGCGCCGCATCTCCGCCACCGCCGAGGGCACGGTGCGGTGCACGCCCGTGACCAGTTCGATCATGCTCGTCAGGTACTCGCCGCGGATGGGGCCGTCCACCGGGTCGGCCACCCGGCTGAGGATGACGTCGGCGGCCGGGACCTGTTCCAGCGTGTGCTGGTCGACCACGGCGAGTTCCCACTCGATCCCGATGGTCGACTGCTCGGACGTCCCGAATCTGATCCGCATGCACCCTCCTCCACGGCCCCGGCGATGCGCGGCACGTTCAGTCTGACACGCGACGCCACACCGTGGGCGCAGGTCCAGACCGGTGCGTGAGGGGCATTAGGCTGGGCCTCCCAGGAAGAGAGGTGCTCCCATGTCGCTGTTCGATCGCGTCGAACTCGCCCCCGCCGATCCGATCCTCGGTCTCACTGAGGCCTTCGTCGCCGACCCGCGGCCCGAGAAGGTGAACCTGGGCGTCGGGGTCTACCTCGACGAGAACGGGAAGCTGCCTCTGCTCGACTGCGTGCGCGACGCGGAGTCGCGGCTGGCCGCGGACCCGAAGCCCAAGGGGTACCTCGGCATCGACGGCTCGCCCGCCTACCGCGACGCCGTCCGCTCGTTGGTGTTCGGCGACGGCGCCGACGTCCTCGCAGACGGCCGCGTCGCCACGGTCCAGACGCTGGGCGGCACCGGCGCCCTCAAGGTCGGGGCGGATCTGCTGCGCCAGATCAACCCGTCGGCCACCGTGCTGATCTCCAACCCCAGCTGGGAGAACCACCGCGCCCTGTTCACCCGAGCGGGGTTCCGCGTGGACAGCTACCGCTACTACGAGCCGGCGCTGCACGGCATCGACATCGACGGCATGCTGGCGGATCTACGCAGCGCGGACGCCGGCACGGTCGTCGTGCTGCACGCCTGCTGCCACAACCCCACCGGCTACGACCTGACCCCCGAGCAGTGGGACCAGGTCATCGAGACCGTCCGGGACCGCGAGCTCATGCCGTTCCTCGACATGGCCTACCAGGGCTTCGGGTTCGGCATCGAGGAGGACGGCGCCGTCGTGGCGCGGTTCATCGAGTCCGGGCTCGAGTTCTTCCTGTCCACCTCGTTCTCGAAGTCGTTCAGCCTCTACGGCGAGCGCGTCGGCTCCCTGTCGGTCGTGTCCGAGTCGGCCGACGCCGCCCGGCGGGTCCTGTCCCAACTCAAGATCTGCATCCGCACCAACTACTCCAACCCGCCGACCCACGGCGCCGCGCTCGTGACCGCTGTCCTGACCGACGGCGCGCTCCGCCGCGGCTGGGAACAGGAGCTCGCCGCGATGCGCGACCGCATCAAGCAGCTGCGGCGCGGGCTCGTGGGCGCGCTCGAGGCCCGCGGGGTCACGGACATGGGCTTCATCGCCGGGCAGCTCGGGATGTTCAGCTACTCGGGGCTGACGAAGCAGCAGATGATCGCACTGCGCACGGACTACGGCATCTACGGCACCGACGCGGGCCGCATGTGCGTGGCCGCGCTCAACACCGGGAACCTCGGCTATGTCGCCGACGCCATCGCGGCGGTCCGCTCCGGCTCCTGAGTTCAGTGGCGGGCCAGCCCGCTGGCCCGCCTGACCGGGGTCGCGATGGCCTCGTCGAGCCGGTCCGCCGAGCCGTAGAGACGCACGCGCCCGCGGGCCCGCGTCACGGCGGTGTAGAGCAGCTCGCGCGTGAGCAGCGCCGAACCCGACGGCGGCAGCACGACGGAGACGGTGTCGAACTGGCTGCCCTGCGACTTGTGGATCGTCATGGCGTGCAGGTCCGCCGCGTCGTCCAGCAACGACGGGGCCACCGACAGGGGCCCGTCCGGCCGGTCGATGACCGCCACGTGCTCACCCCCGACGTCGATGACCACGGCGGTGTCGCCGTTGTGGTACAGCTCGGTGTTGCGCTGCAGCAGCAGCGGCTGGCCGGCGTAGGACCTGGTCTCGAACCCGTAGTCGGGCAGCTGTGTGGCGAGCCAGCTGCGCGCGGCTCGCGCCCAGTGGCCCACGCCGAAGGGTCCGTCGCGGTGCCCGCACAGGATGCGGTGCCCGGCCAACGCGTCGAGCGCGCCGACGGTGTCGCCGGCCGTGGCCGCGGCGACCACCCGCCCGGCCGCCGCCAGGACGTCCTCGCGCACGGAGGGCAGGGACACCGGGTCCGCCGAACCGTCGAAGTCGACGAGCTCGACGCTGGATCCGGAGGCGAGCACCTCGCGGGCGGCGGCGGCGTCGCCGGCGAGGATCGCGTCGGCGAGGGCGTTGATCTCGGCGTTCGAGCGGAAGTTCGTGGTCAGCCGGGCGATGTGGCCGCCGGGAGCGGTGACGAGGCCACCGGCGCGCTCGATGTCGGCCAGGACGGCGCCGGCCTCGACCGAGCGGAGTTGATGCGGGTCGCCGAGGAGGACGAGCCGCGTCTCGGGCGCCAGCGCCGCCATCAGCTGGCCCATCATCTCCAGCGACACCATCGAGGTCTCGTCGACCACCACCACGTCAAAGGGCAGCGGGTTGCCCGGGCCGTACTCCACGTGGGGGGACCGGGGCCGTGCGCCGAGAAGCCGATGCAGCGTCCCGCCCCACAGGTGGGGACTGCCCGGTAGGCGGGCGGCCACGGCCGACTGCAGGCGGGCGGCGGCCTTGCCGGTGGGCGCCGCGAGGGCGATGCGGGGCTCCGCCGGCGCCAGCGACGCCAGGATGCGCGCGACGATGCTCGTCTTGCCGGTGCCCGGACCCCCCGTGATGACGGTCGTGGGGTGCCGGAGGGCGGCGGCGACCGCAGCCTCCTGACGGGCGTCCGTGTGCTCGCCGACGGCGAGCGGCGCGGCCTCGGTGACCTCGAGCGGGGACAGTGCGCTGCGGAGCCGCAGCGCCCGGGCGAGTCGGCGTTCCTGCCGCCAGTACCGGTCGAGGTACAGCAGGGTGTCGTGCAGCCGGAAGGGGCGGGCCTCTGACTCGGGTGCGGCGACGGCGGGGGAGGCGGCGATGCGGGTGAGCCACTCGTCCGGATCGGGCCAGGCGAGGGCCGCCTGGTCGGTGTCGGCGCCGTCGAGGTCGGCCTCCGGGAGCAGGTCCAGGTGGGCTGTCCGGACGTCGAGGCAGACCGAGCCGAGCCGCAGTTCCCGCGCCGCCAGCGCGAAGGCCAACTGCACGTCGGGGTCGGGCTCGCCGGCCAGCGCGGCGAGGCGCCGGGCCAGGTGGAAGTCGATGGGGCGCAGCATGCCCGCCGCGCAGAAGTCGCGCAGGACGCCGTCGGCGGCGATCGGGATCTCAGGCACGGCGGCCTCCCAACAACTCGGACGCGGCGACGACGAGCGCCGCGGGTGGATGCCACGCCATGACGCCGCAGCTGGCGCCGTCGACGACCGGCGCCTCCGGCCCCGCCATCCCGCGCACGAAGAGATAGCCGACACCGCCGAGGTGCGTCGCGGGCTCGTAGGCGGGCAGCCGCCGGGCCAGATAGCGGTGGAGCGCGACGCAGTACAGGATGGCCTGCAGCGGATAGTGGGCCTGCATCATGGCCTCGGCCATGGCGGGCGCCACGTAGTGGCCCAGGATCAGGTCCGCCCCCGGACCCGGGGCGAGCCGGTTGGTCTTGTAGTCCACGACAAGGAACCGGCCGTCGTCCAGGCGCAGGACGGCGTCGATGGATCCGGTGAGGAACCCGTTGAGCACAGAGTCGGCGGCCTCCGAGGAGCGCAGCCGGTGCGGATACCCGGCCAGGGGATCGGCGGCCGGCAGATGGGCGGCCATCAGCTCGGCGAGGTCCCCGACCGTCGCGGGGGTTCCGTCGTCGGCCAACGGGAGGTCGAAGTCCAGCTCCGGGAGCCGGCGCGTCGTGGGCAGGTCGGTGAGCGCGGCGGAGGTCAGCGGCAGCAGCGGGGTGCGGGCGACGGCGATCAGGGCGTCGGCCAGGGTCTCGTGGAGATCCGGGTGCAGGGCGTGCTCGGGGCCGAGCTCGGCCGTGACCGCCCGAGCCGATGCCTCGAGCGTGCCGGGCTCCCACGCCAGCCGCTCGAGCGCCTCGTGGACGAGCGTCCCGAAAGCCGCCCCGGCCGGGAGCCCCGCCATGGGCGAGAGGGCCGACAGTGCGGCGTCGACGGGGGCGGGCGCCGCGACGTCCACGGTCGCCGATTCGTCGGCCAGGACGTGGGCCGGCGCCTGCTCGTGCAGCGCCTGCGTGAGGCCCGAGTAGGACGTGCGTCGCCATGTTGTGTCGATGCTGCGGCGCCAGCGACCGAGCGACAGCTCGGGCCGGGGGGTCGCGTCGGGCGCGGGCGACGGCGGGGCCGACAGGCCCATGCCCATGCGCAACACCGCGGACGGCGTCGCGCCGCCCAGCGCCGCGCGGCGCTTCTCCCACGCGCGCACCAGCGTGGCCATGGGGTCCGGGCGGCCGCCCGCCCCGCCCGCCACGTGCCAGGCGACGCACAGGTGCTGCGCCCGGGTGAGGGCGACGTACAGGACCCGCAGCTCCTCGGCCAGGGTCTGATCGTCGAGGTCGCGTGCGAGCTGCTCGCCGTTCGTCGGCGAGGGGCCGACGTAGAGGTGGCGACGGCCCTCGTGCACGAGCGTGAACGGCCGGCTCCGCACCGCCTTGACGCCGTCGGTTTCCGGCACCAGCACGATGGGGAACTCCAAGCCCTTCGCCGCGTGGATCGTCATGACCCGCACCGCGTCCTCGTCGGTGGCGACCCTGATGGCGTCGCCGGACTCCTCGTCTGAGGCGCGCCGCTCGATGAGCGCGAGCAGCCCGCTCACGGTTCGCTCGCCGCTTGCGTCGAGTAGCTCCGCCACGTGCAGCAGGTCCGCGAGTTCGCGCTCGCCGTCCCGCTCGGCGAGGAGCCGTTCGTCGAGTCGCTCGACCGCGCGCAGGTGGGTGACCACCCGCGCGATGCCGCCGTCGGCGAAGCGCTGGGCCAGTGTCCGCACCAGCGACGAGACCCGCGCCGGCTCAGGGCCGGCGGGGTCCAGGAGCGTGCCGAGGTCCGACCCGATCAGCGCGGTGAGCGCGGCCAGCCGGATGGTGGCCTGCATGGGGTCCGCCATCGCGGACAGCAGGGCCGTCCAGTCGCGCGCCGCCGGCTGGGTCCAGACGGACTGGGATCCGGTGAGGACCGCGGGGATCCCCGCCCGGTCAAGGTCGGCGCGCAGTTGCCGCGCGCGGGCGCCGCGGCGGACGAGGATGGCGATGTCGCTGTAGCGGACCGCCGGGTCCGCACGGTGCGTGAAGGACGCGCGACCGACCAGGCTGCGCACCATGGCCATGAGGTCTGAGTCGATGGCTGCGGCCGGTGCGCAGTGCTGCAGCTCCTGGCGCGTGGTGGTGCGCAGCCAGAGCCGCTCGGCGGGCGGAACGACGAGCCGCGGCTCGGGATGGGCCGCGCCGACGGGGGACACGGTGACGCTGTCGTCGCCCAGCCCGAGCTCGGCGAAGAGCTCGACGACGCCGTCGACCAGCGGCTTGTCGGTGCGGCGATTGACGGCGAGCGTGTGGACGTCCGCCGTGGCCTTGGCGTCGAGGTAGCTGTGCAGGTCCGCGCCGCGGAACGCGTAGATGGACTGCTTGGGGTCCCCGATGAGGATCGTCGGGCGGTCCGGCCCGAGGAACGCCCGCTCCACGATGGCCCACTGGTCCGGATCCGTGTCCTGGAACTCGTCGATGAGGACGGTCCGGAAGCGGCGCTGCAGGGCGTCCCGCACCGCCTCGCCCGTCGTCGGGGTCTGGAGGATGCGCAGGAGGCGGGAGATGACGTCGTTGTAGGTGCAGATGCCCTCCGCGCCCTTGCGGTCGGCATACAACTCGCGCACCTGCCGGGCGAACTCGTGGTGCGGCCCCGATGGCGGGAGCAGGTCGAGCGTCGAGAGCGCGGCCTCCACCCCGATGCGTAGCGCGGCGCGCGGCGCGATGGGCGGCTGCCCGTCCATGCGGTGCAGCTTGAGGTAGGTGTCGGCGGTGCATTGATGGGCCAGGTCGACCGGGTCCGCCCCGACGACCTCAGCCGGGTCCCAGTCGCCGAGGATGCCGAGCTCGTGGAGCATCGACTGGCAGAACGAGTGGGTCGTGAGGATGGTCACCTCGTTGAACCGGGCGACGGCCTCGGCCAGCCGTGCGCGGTGCAGGTCCGCGTGGGCCCCGGCGAGGTGGGCGGCCACCCGGTCCTCGGGGTCTGGCAGCGGCTGGCCGGCCAACGCGGCGTCAAGGGCAGTCACGGTCCTGGTCAGGCGTTCGAAGACCCGGGAGCGCAACTCTCCGGTGGCGTGCCGGCCGAAGGTGATGAGCAGGAGGTCGCGGACGTCGAGTCCGTCCTCCGCGAGGTAGCGGGCGGCCAGCGCTGCGATGGCGTAGGTCTTGCCGGTCCCGGCGCTCGCCTCCAGGAGGGTGGTGGCGCGCGGCAGGGGGCCGGTCAGGTCGAAGGAGGTCATGCGCCGCTCCTCACCAATGGTGCGTAGAGCGCCAGCGCCCAGGCGGTGAAGGCCGACGACCCAGCCGTCTGCGGGTCCTCCGGCAGCGGCGGGTCGGCGAACAGCTCCGACACGTCGGCCTCGTAGAACAGGCGCCAGCTGCGGGCGGGCCACGGCCACTTCGACCGGTAGTCCTGGAACGGGCCCGACCAGTGAGCCTGCTCGAAGCCGCCGCGGTGCATCTCCCGCGCGTACTGGATCGCCGGCGCGGCGGGCACCGGCAGCAGCCGGTGCTGCCCCAGCGAGAACGCGCTGACCACGGACGTGAGGCTGGTCATCGCCTCCTCCGGTGGGATGTCGCGGATCTGGTGCACGCGCGGGACCAGGCGTCCGAAGTCGTTGAGGAGCCGGTGCAGGCGGGCCGGAGCCGGCATGCCCGCAGCCGCGAGAGCGACGGCCTCCAGCCACGGCCGGATCACCTGCTCGTCACCGCTGCTGGCGGTGACGGTGACGGCGGCACCGCCGCGCGTGCGCACCTGATCCGTGACCCGGACGACCCCGCCCGAGACCGGGACCTGCACGTCGAGGCGGTGCTCGGCGAGCTCAGCGTGCCAGTCTGCCTCCGCTCGGGACCAGAGCGCCTCAGCCTCCTCGTGGGCCCGTTCGAACGCCAGCCTCCCGATCTCCAGGGGCGGGTGCACCTCGCGCTGCCGGAGCGCCTCGGCCACGCGGCTGCCCGATTCGCCCGACTTCCACGCCTCGAGCAGGTCGTTGAGGATGGACCACCGCTCCAGCCCTCGCGGCTCGAGCGGGATGTCGTCGGTGAGCTCGGGAGCCTCCCGGAGCGTCACGCCGGCCGCGGTCTGGAGGAATCCCCTGGCGGGGTCCGCGAGGAAGCGGGACAGCTGGGCGATGGTCACCTGCGCCGGGGGCGGTCCGACCGGACGGGTGCGGGCCTGCTGCCGCCGCCGCGCGTGGCGGGAGGGCTGCTGCTGCGGCCGGGAGCGCCGGGCGAGAGCGCCGGCGCGGGCGGCGGCGTCGAACCCGGGGCGCTCCAGGAAGTTGCCCTCCGAGGTGGCGGTGGGCGGATGCGCGACCGGCGCCGGGTCGACGCCCAGCTCTTCCAGCAGCCAGCTGACGGCGACGGGCAGCGCGGCCCGGTCGTTCGTGCGCTCCGAACGTGCCTGCCGCACGATGACGAGCCGCTCCGCGGCGCGGGCGTGGTCCAGCAGTTGGCGGCGGCGCCGCTCCCGGGGATCCGGGGTGGCGGCGCCCAGGTCCACGCAGTCGGCGGGCGCGCCCATTCGCCCCGGCACCACGTCGTCGGTCACCCCGAGCAGCGCCACGACGCGGAACTCCACGTGCGGCAACTCCCCGAGGGGCAGGACCAGCAGCGAGCCGTTCCCGGCGGCCGGGCGCCGTCGGTAGCCGGAGGCCAGGTCCGCGAGCAGGAGCGAGAACTCGTGCCGTGTCAGCGTGGTCTCATCCCCCGCATGGTCGTGCTCCAGGCGGGTGAGCACGCGGGCCGCCGCGGTCAGCTGCCACTCGTCCGCGCGGGGGAGGGCCACCAGCGAGTCGATCGCCGCGCGGCAGGTGGCAACCCACCGGGGCACGGTGGCGGGATCCGCCGAGTCTGCGATGAGGCGCCGCAGCCGCGACACGACCTCGCACAGCGACCCCACCGTGTCCATGTCCGTGGTCGAGACCACGTCGGCGCCGCTGAGCCCGAGCCCGGCCGACTCGTCGGGGGCCACGGCCAAGCCGATGAGCAGGCGGTCCAGGCCACGCAGCCAGGTGTTCTGGACCACGTCGCCCAGGCCGAACTGGGCCCGGTGCGCGGCGTCCATGCCCCAGCGGACCCCGGACCCGTCGACCAGCTCGACCAGGGCCGCCCGATCGGTGAAGCGCCAGCGGTGGGCGATCGCGGGCCGCAGCAGCAGCTCCACCAGGGAACTGGCCGTCGCGCGCGTTGAGCCCAGCCGCAGCAGGTCCACCAGGACCAGCACGAGGGGATTGGGTGGAGTGGCGCCCACGGGCTGGACCCGCAGCCCGCGCCCAGGGTGGGCCTCGCCCGCCGGCACCGGCGCGAAGGCCGCGTCCAGCAGCGGCGCGTACCGCTCCATCTGCGGGCAGACGACGGCCACCTCCCGCGGCTCCAGCGTGGGGTCCTCGGCGAACAAGCGGGTCAGCTCGTCGCGTAGCACCTCCACCTGGCGGGCCTCCCCGTGCGAGTCGTGCACGTCGACGGCGGGCACCAGGGGCTCCATCGCCGGAGCGTCCTCGACCTCCGAGGCGATGCCCTCGGCCCACGCGGCTCCCGGCGAGCCGCTGTGGTGGAGCAGGACGAGGGTCCCGTCCTCCCCGAGCGCGGAGACCACCCGGGCCTCCTGCGTGGTGAGCCAGTCGACCCCGACGAGGACGGTGGGAGTGGTGTCGGACCGGGCGGCGTCAGCGACGGCGGCCTGGACATCGAGCGGATCCAACTCCAGGCGTTCGACGGCGGCGCGCAGCAGTGCGGGCTGCCAGGCCGCCGTCTCGGGCAGCGCCTCGCCGCCCAGGCCGGCGTCTGAGCCCCCCAGCCAGGCCTCGACGAGGTCCGGCGCGTGGTCCGCGTAGGTGCGCAGCAGGCGGGCGAGCCTGACGGCCGTGGCTCGACGGCGCCCCGGGCGCCCCGCGCCGGCACCGAGCGCGGCGTGGAGCAGCGGATGGCCCGCGGCCACCTCCTCCAGCGCCGACTGAACGGCCAGGTCCAGCGGGGTGCCCAGCCACCGCGCGCGATCCCTGGCGACCCCGGCAGCCTCGGCGAGGTGGCGCAGCAGATCCCGCGGCGTAACGTACGCGATCCCGGCCGACACCCCCATCCGGGCCGCCACCTCCTGACCGACCACGCGGCCGGTCTCGTGTGTCGCCACCAGGACCCGGGCGGCGTCGAACGGGCCCAGGTCCAGGGCCTCGAGCGTCTCCGCGAGGCGGTCCATGAGCGCGCCCCAGCGCCCGGCCCGTACCGCCCTCACCGCCATGCGCGTCCCCCTGTCCACATCGTCGATCACCTTAGCCGCCACCACCGACAGAACCGACCGCCCCGGTCTCGACGTGCGACCTGTCGGTAGGCCCGGCAACAATGGGGGGATGGACGACCCCATCCTCGACGCCCTCGACCCGGAACAGCGCCGGGTCGCCACCTTGTTGGAGGCCCCCGTGGTCGTCCTGGCCGGTGCCGGAACCGGCAAGACCCGCGCGATCACGCACCGCATCGCGCACGCGGTGCGCGAGGGCGTCTATCAGCCGGGGGCCACCCTCGCCGTGACCTTCACCACGCGCGCGGCGGGGGAGATGCGGTCGCGGTTGGCGGGGCTCGGGGTCCGCGGCGCCCAGGCCCGCACCATCCACGCGGCCGCGCTCAGGCAGTGCCAGTTCTTCTGGCCGCGCGCCTACGGCGTCGAGTTCCCGTCCGTGGCGGAGAACACCTACGCCCTCGTCGCCCGCGCCGCCCATCAGGTCCTCGGGTCCTCGGATCAGGCGCTGGTGCGCGACCTCGACAGCGAGATCTCGTGGGCGAAGACCAGCAACGTCACCGCCGCCCACTACCCGGAACTGGCGGCGGGCCGGTCGGTGTCCGGGGCGAGCCCGGCCCAGGTCGCCGCGGTGATGACGCTCTACGAGAAGCAGAAGCTGGCCGCGGGGACGGTCGACTTCAACGACATCCTCATGTGCAACGCCGTGTTGCTGACCGAGCACCCGGAGATCGCCGCCACCATCCGCGACACCTACCGCCACTTCGTCGTCGACGAGTACCAGGACGTCTCCGCGCTGCAGCACCGGCTCGTCACACTGTGGGTCGACGGCCGCCGAGACGTGTGCGTCGTCGGGGACCCCAACCAGGCCATCCACTCCTTCGCCGGCGCGGACGCCTCGTATCTCCTGCGCTTCGGCCACGAGATCCAGGACGCCGAGACCGTCCGGCTGTTCCGCAACTACCGCTCGACGCCCGAGGTGCTCACGTCGGCGAACCGGGTTCTGCGGGTCCGGCCGGGTGGGGCCGGTGCGCTGCAAGCCACGCGGCCCGGCGGTCCGGGCCCCACCTTCGGCGGCTATCCGGACGAGGCCACCGAGTCCGCAGAGACGGCCAGGTGGCTCACGGAGCGGCACGCAGACGGCACGCGCTGGTCCGAGATGGCGGTCCTGTACCGGATCAACGCCCAGTCGCCGTCGCTGGAGGCCGCGCTGTCCGAGCGGAACATCCCCTACACGGTGCGGGGCACCGAGAAGTTCTACGACCGCGCGGAGGTGCGTCAGGCGCTGGCCGAGTACGGCCGGGTGACCGACGGGGACCCCACGGGCCGGGCGGAGACCGCGATCGAGACCGCGCTGGGCCGACTCGGCTGGACCTCCGAGGCACCCTCGGGCCAGGGCAGGCAGCGCGAGCGCTGGGAGTCGCTGGCGGCCCTGCGCGGCATGGTCGTCGACGAGGCGGGACGCCGCGAGGGATGGACCGCCGAGGACGCGCTCGCCTGGCTCCGCGAGCGGGCCGCCTGGCAGGCGGGGCCCGTGGCCGACGCCGTCACCCTCGCCACGCTGCACGCGGCCAAGGGCCTCGAGTGGGAGTCGGTGGCCATCGTGGGGGTCCGCGAAGGGCTGGTGCCGTTCGTGCTCAGCCAGGAGGAGCCCGCGCTGTCCGAGGAACGGCGACTCCTGTACGTCGGCTTCACCCGGGCCCGCCGGGATCTGCGGGTGACGTGGGCTGCCGGGCGCGGGTCCGCCACTAGGTCGCGGTTCATCGCGGACCAGGTCACGGGCGAGGCCACCGTGGGACGCGCCCCCCGGCAGCGGTCGGGGTCGGTGCGCTCCCGCACCTGCCGCGTCTGCGGCAATCAGCTGCACACGGCGGCCGAGCGCAAGCTGAGTCGCCACGAGACCTGCGAGGTGACGTTCGACGAGGCGCTGTTCGACGCGTTGCGCGGCTGGCGCAAGGCGACGGCCGATGAGGCGTCGGTGCCCGCCTTCGTCGTGTTCACCGACGCCACCCTGCAGGCGATCGCCGAGGCGGCGCCCACGACGGCGGCGGCGCTGCTGAAGCTGCCCGGCATCGGGCGGGTCAAGGTGGATCGCTACGGGGATCAGGTTCTCGAGGTGGTCCGGGGACATCAGGGCTGAGCGCATCCCGCCACGGGACAGCCACGGCGCCTCCTCCAGGTTTTGAGCGCGAGCCCCGGCTCGCCCAGCTGCCACGCCCAGCTGGCGCCCACGACGTCGCTGCTGCCCTCGACGACCGCCAGGGCGTGCAGGGCGGTCCAGGCCGATGCCCACGCCGCCAGCGCGTCGTGACCCGGCCCGCGGGGATGGGCGGGCTGGGCCAGGCACGATGGGCAGGGGCCGTAGCCCGGGGCGACGAACGGGCCGACCAGCGCCGACTCGTCGTCCCAGGTGACGTGCAGCGCCCCCGTCGCGTGCGCGTAGCACTCGGCCTCGAGCGTCGGCTGCGCCCCCGGAAGGGAGGTGAACACCGTCAGGGCCGCACCGACGCACCAGCCCGGCCGGCGCAGGGCGGCCGCCGGTGTCAGGGTTGCCGGGCGCAGGGGCAGCCGCCGCAGAGCGGCCTCCACGGGGGTGGTCATGTCGACGGGGCCGATGAGGACGACGGTGGGCGTGGCCATGGCGCCACCCTGCGGCATGGGCGAGGCGAGGAGACAGTGTCAGCGGTGCTGCGGACAACACCTCGATCGCCCCGGACAACACCGATGGGGCGGCGCCGCGGTGGCTGCCGCCCCATCGAGGGGTCCTGCGTGGGTGAGGCTCAGGCCTTCCCGAGGATGCGGTTGAGGTTCGTGCCGCACTCGGGGCACTTGCCCTTGGCCATCTTCGTGCCCTTGGCGTTGACCACGACCTCGCCCTTGGCGTCGCGCTTCTCCTTGCACTTAACGCAGTAGAAGGAGCCTTCCCAGATCTCCGTAGCCATTGATTTCCTCCTTAATCGGGCTGCCGATGCATTCAGCAACCTGGTTCACTCTAGGCGGCGCCGCCGTGCACTCACAACGAGACACACCGCCCCTGACGTAGCGGAGTCCCGGGCCGCCCGCTCCGCCTTCCCCTGCGTAACGAGCCGACCGGGACTCACGGCGCCAAGTTAATCGCGGCGCGCGGAGCCGCGTCAAGGGCTATCCGGCACCGGATCATGCCCCGGGGCCCTCCAGGAGCCGCCGGAGTTCGGCGTCCATGGCGTCTTCGCTGCCCCGGTCCTCCCGGTCCTCGCCCGAGGCGAACGGCAGCGGATCAGCCAGGTCCTCGGTGGACGGCAACAGGTCGGGGTGGCCCCACACCGCGTCGCGGGCAGCCGCGCCACGGTGGTGTTCGACCGCCGCCCAGAGGTTGCGCGCGTCCCGCACCAGGCGGGGCCGCAGGTCGAGCCCGAGCAGTTCGGCGAACACGCCGACCACCGGAGTGGCGGACGCCCGGCGCCGGTGGACGAGTTCCTCGAGTTGGGGCGCGTTCGGCAGCCACTGCGCCGTCGCCCGGGCGACGACGTGGTCGACCCAGCCCTCGACGAGCGCCAGGAGCGTCTCGAGGCGGTCCAGGATCTCGAGCTGGGTCGGGGTGCTGGCGGGCTGGAAGAACGAGCCGCGCACCTTCTCGCCGACGGCCACGACCTCCTCGATGGACAGGTTCTGCAGGTTCTCGGGCTGGAACTGGCCCGCGATCGCGTCGAAGTCGATGGTGATCTCGCGGGCGTAGTGCCCCAGCAGCGCCATCAGCTGGGGGGACAGCCATGCGACGTGGTGGAACAGTCGCTGGCGGGCGGCCTCACGCAGCAGCAGGTAGAGCGTCACGTCACGCGCATCCGCGTCGAGGTCCTGGGTGAACTGGGCCACGTTGGCCGGGATGAGGACGACGTCGTGCGAGCCGAGCAGGTTGAAGCCGATCTCGGTGCCCGTGAGGATGTCGCAGGCCACCTGGGCGAGTTCGCGCTTGAGCCGGTCGCGGTAGATCAGCGAGGCGGAGGTCTTCATCATGGGCGCCAGCATCTGCGTCATCGGGTCGGGTTCTCCGCCCTCCGTCGTGCCGCGCTTCAGCGCCTCGGCCAGGCCGTCGATGATGGGCTCGATCACCGCCCGCCACCCGTCGCCGGTCTCGTCCAGCCACGCGGCGCGCGTCACGGCGCGGGCCGGACGGCCGGTCTCCACGAACGTCGTGTGCTGCGAGAGCCAGCTCTGCGCGACGCGCTCGACGTCGACGACGGCGGCGCGCTCGTCGGCTGTCAGCGCCGGGTCGGCTCCCGACTGCGCGGCCAGCTGCTTGGCTGCGGTGATCGTGGTGCGCCAGGCCGCGTCGGGGTCGCGGTCGGCGTTCGTCAGGCCGAACATCATGCCGCCGCCGGACTGCTGCAGGCGCTGCACCTGCGCCATCAGCTGCTCGAGGTCGATGTTCTCGGGGTCGCCGAGGCCCATCTGCTCGAGCATCCTGCGCAGCTGCTCGAAGTCGAACGGGCCGAAGGGATTGGGGCTGGACATCGAGTGACCTCCTCGCAGCCCATTCTTCCGCATGGCACAAGCGCCGCGCGACGGCTTGCCGCCGCTTGCTAGGGTGAAGCCGGATCTGGAGAAGGGAGTGCTCGGTGTCGCGCAACGCGGTGGCGATCGTCTCCTCCCTGCTGTTCGTGACGCTCGCCGCGCTCCTGGTGGTCATTCCGGTGCCGTACGTGGCGTGGCGCCCCGGCCAGACCATCGACGTCCTGGGGTCCACCTCGTCCGGTCCCGTCATCGACATCGCGGGCCTGCCCACCTACGACACCCCGGGCCGGCTGCTCATGACGACCGTCTCGACGACGCGGGTGGACTCCACGCTGAGCCTGCCCGAGGCCGTGTTCGTGCACCTGGCCGAGGATTCCGACGCGATGCCGCGCGAGGTGATCTACCCTCCCGGCAAGTCGTCGACGCAGGTGCAGAGCGAGGCCGTCGCGATGATGGACGAGTCGCGCATCAACGCCACCGTCGCGGCCCTGCGCGCCGCCGGCGTGCCCGTGACGGAGCTCCCGCGGGTGGAGAGCGTGGTCCTCTCGGGCCCCAGCGCGGACCGGCTGATGCCCGGCGACCTCATCACCGCCGTCGACGACATCGCCATGAAGACGGCCGCCGACGTCGCCGCGCGCATCTCCGGTCACGCCGTCGGCGACGTCATCGTCTTCACGGTCCTGCGCGAAGGCCTGGAGCAGACGGTGTCCGTCACCTCCGCGGCCAGCAACACCGACGCCAAACGCCCTGTCGTCGGCATCAGCCTGGACACGGGGTTTCGCTACGCGCCTCAGGTCACCTTCGGGGTCGACCAGAACGTGACGGGCCCCAGCGCCGGGCTCGTGTTCGCGCTCGGCATCTACGACCGCATCACCGAGGGCGGCCTCATGGACGACCGCGTCGTCGCCGGCACCGGCGAGATCGGCCCGGGGGGGCGCGTCGTGCGCATCGGCGCCATCCGGGAGAAGATCGCCGGCGCCGAACGCGACGGCGCCGAAGTGTTCCTGGTCCCCGAGGACAACTGCGGAGACATCGGTGACCTCGATTCTGACCTGCTCCTGGTCGAGGTCTCCACGCTCAAGGACGCCATCGCGGCGCTCCAGCTCATCAACGAAGGAAACACCGCGGAGGTGCCCACCTGTGGCTGACTCATCGAGACTCGTCGCCTGCCTGATGGACGTGGAGAGGCACGTCTCGTCTGCCGGGTGGGATCAACCGGCGCGGCTGTTCGCCCTCGTCACCACCAGCACGCTGCTGGAGGTGGAGCCCCAGCTGCGCGGCCGCGTGCCCGACGGCATGCCGGACGCGTTGACCGCCATCGAACAGGACGAGTTCCACGCCACCCACGACGTAGTCGAGCGGCTGTCGGGCATCTTCTGGCCTGATACCGTTGAGGGCTGCGCCCTGGCGATGGAGCGGGCCTTCCTCCCGTCGCAGTACGAGGCGGACGTGCCCGACGACGCGGACGAGGCCGCCCAGTTCGTCGCGAAGCACCCGCACAAGACCGACGTGCGCGTCGTCGTGGGGGTGTTGCGCGATGGGAGTCGGCACGGGGTGGCGCGCCTCCTCAGCAACCCCGACGACCTGCTCGGCGCCGCCGACCTCGTGCCCGGCCTCGCCGACGCGCTCGCCGACACGTTCCGGGGTGAGGACGCATGAGCACCCGGCCGATGGACTTCGAGGGCTCGACCAGGCGGGGCCCCTTGCTGTGGACCGTCCTCATCGTCGGCGGTGCCCTGCTGATCAGCGTCATCACGGCCCGGGTGGTCACCGACTATCTGTGGTTCCGCAGCATCGACTACCAGTCGGTGTTCACGACCCAGCTGGCCGCGCGGCTCGGCCTCATGATCGGGTTCGGGCTGCTGATGTTCGTCATCGTCTTCTTCAGCCAGGTGATCGCCTACCGGCTCCGTCCCAAGGTGCGGCGCGCCAACCTCGACTCCGACTTCCTGATCCAGCTGCGCGACGCCCTCGACCGGCGCTCGACCGCCCTCATGGCCGTCCCGTCCGTGACGCTGGGCATCCTGGCGGGCATGGCGGCGTCCGGCGCCACCGAGACCTTCCTGGCCTGGTGGCACGCCACGCCGTTCGACTGGACAGACCCGTACTTCGGGCTCGACGCGAGCTACTACGTGTTCACGCAGCCGTGGCTGCGGTTCATCGTCGGGTTCCTGCTGTTCGCCGTCATCGCGGGCGGCGTCGCCGCGGCATCCATCCACTTCATGACCGGAGCGCTGAATTCCGCCGCCTTCCGCGGCACGGGCAACGCTCCCGCGGGGCTGGGCGCCCAGCGCCACCTGTCGATCACCTTCGGCGTGGTCATGCTGCTCATCGCGGCGAACATCCTCCTCGACCGCTTCGGGCTGAGCACGACCCAGAACGCCAACTTCACCGGTCTCGGGTACACGGACCTCACGACGCGCGCCCCCGTGACCGCGATCCTGGCCTCCATCGCGGTGATCGTCGCGATCCTGGCGTTCGTCAACGCCTGGAAGGTGCGCTGGAGCGTGCCCGCAGCGGCCACGGCGCTCCTCGTCGTGTCCGCTCTGCTGCTGTCGATGCTGTACCCGTGGATCGTCCAGAGCTTCGAGGTGGTGCCGGACGAGCAGGAGAAGGAACGGCCCTACATCGCCAACAACCTCACCGCCACCCGCTACGCGTACGGCATCGAGGATGTGGAAATCGAGGACTACGAGGCCACGACCTCGGCCAGCGCGGGTCAACTGCGGCAGGACGCGTCGGCGCTGCCCGCGATCCGTCTCATCGACCCCACCGTCGTCCCCCCGGCGTTCGAGCAGCTGCAGCAGGTGCGCGGCTACTACACGTTCCCCGAGACCCTCGACGTCGACCGCTACGTCATCGACGGCAAGCCGACCGACTCGGTCGTCGCGGTGCGCGAACTGGACCTCAACTCGGTCGAGTCGGGCGACACCTGGAACAACCGCCGCACCGTGTACACCCACGGCTACGGGATGGTCGCCGCGTTCGGCAACCAGCGCCAGTCCAACGGCGAGCCGGTGTTCTTCTCCGGTGGTATCCCCACGGTCGGTCAGCTGCCGGACCACGAGCCGCGGATCTACTTCGGCGAGGCGACGGACTACTACGTCGTCGTCGGCTCCCCGGAGGGTCAGGCGCCGGTGGAACTCGACACCCCGTCGGGCGGCGAGGGCCGCACCGAGTCGCTGTACACCTACAGCGGGACCGGCGGCGTGCCCATCGGGAACTGGCTCACGCGGGCCGCGTTCGCGATGCGCTTCGGCGACATCAACCTCATGCTCTCCGACCGCGTCAACGAGGAGTCGCGGATCCTGCACGACCGCATCCCGGCCCAGCGCGTCCAGGCGGTCGCGCCGTGGCTGACGATCGACGCCGACCCATACCCGAGCGTGGTCGACGGCCGCATCGTGTGGGTGCTCGACGCCTACACGACGACCGACAGCTTCCCGAACTCGACCCTCAGCGACTGGACCCGCGCCATCTCGGACTCGCGGACGCAGGCGGACCGCCTGCTGGTGGGCCAGCAGGTCAACTACGTGCGCAACTCGGTCAAGGCCACCGTCGACGCCTACGACGGCACGGTGACGCTGTACGAGTGGGACGAGGAGGATCCGATCCTGCAGACCTGGCAGAAGGTGTTCCCCGGCGCGGTGACCCCGAAGTCGGAGATCTCCCCGGAACTGCTGGAGCACCTGCGCTACCCGCAGGACCTGTTCAAGGCGCAGCGCGAGATCCTGGGCCGCTACCACACGACCAGCCCGAGCACCTGGTACACGCAGACCGACATCTGGCAGGTCCCGAACGACCCGGTGCGGGGCGGCCAGCAGGGTCTCAAGGAGCCTCCGTACTTCCTCACGATCCGCTGGCCGGGCGACACCAACCCGCACTTCGCGAACACGACGGTCTTCGTGCCCAAGGACCGCGAGAACCTCAGCGTGTACATGGCGGTGAACGCCGACGCCACCAGTGAGGACTACGGGCGGATGCGCGTGCTCAAGCTGTCCGACAGCAAGCAGATCGCCGGCCCCGGCCAGACGTACAACTTCATCGCGACCAACCCGCTGGTGGCGGACAGCCTGCTGCCGTTCAACCGGCAGGGGGCCTCTGCGTCCGCGATCTACGGCAACCTGCTGACGCTGCCGCTCGGCGGCGGCCTGCTGTACGTGCAGCCCATCTACACGCAGACGACGGCCACGACCGGTGCCTACCCGGCGCTGCGGTTCATCGTGGTGCGGTTCGGCGAGGAGATCGGCATCGGGGACACGCTGCAGGCGGCACTCGACCAGGTGTTCCAGGGCGATGCCGGGGCGGAGACGGGCGAACAGCCGATCGACGAGCCGGCGGTGCCCTCTGAGCCGTCCGGCCCCGAGGACGCCCAGACCAGGGCCCGCAACCTGCTCGACGAGGCCCAGGGCCTGTTCGAGGCCGCGGACCTGGCGCTGCGCAGCGGGGACCTGGCCGACTTCCAGGCCAAGGTGAAGGCGGCCGAGGCGAAGATCGAGGAGGCGGCCGACGCGCTGAGCTGAGGTCAGTCGCGGAGGTCGACGACCTCCGCGGCCAGCCCGCGGGCGGCCAGGGCCGGGAGCAGTTCCTCGGCCGCGCCGGCCACGGCGACGGTGAGGGTGCCGGGCCGCACCTCCTCGCGGAAGGCCTCAGTGGCCTGTGCGGGGGTAACCTCGCCGAGGTCGGCGAAGTGGCGGTTCATGTACCCGGCGTCCAGGCCTGCGGCGGCCAGGGCAGATGCCTGGCCGACGATGTCGGCCGACGTCTCGTTGGCGAGCGGCGCGACCCCCACCAGGTAGCGGCGCGCGTCGTCGATCTCGGCGGCGGTGAAGGGGTCGCGCAGTTCGAGCCCGTCGAGCAGGCGGGCCACCGCGTCCGCGGCCACCTCGGTCCGGACGCTGCCGCCGACGGTGAATTGTGACTCGCCCACGCCGGGGGAGAACCCACCGCCGATGCCGTAGCTGTAGCCCAGGCGCTCCCGCAGCTCCAGGTTCAGGCGGCTGGCGAATGCGCCGACGACGGCATGCCCGGCGAGCCGCAGCGCGGGCCACCGCTCATGGCTCCTCGGCACCGACCGCCGGCCGATGAGGATGGTGGCCTGCACGGAGCCGGGGCGGTCGACGACGACGATCCTGGACCTGCCGTCGGGGGCCGGCGCGGGCGTCGACCCGGATCCCCGACCTGGCCCGACCCAGTCGGCGAGTCTGGAGAGCGGGGCGGGGTCCGGAAGGTCGCCCGCCACGAGAAGGACGGCGCCGTCCGGGGTGAAGTGCCGCCGGTGCCACGCGTGCGCGTCGGCCGCGGTGAGCTGCCCCAGCGTCGCGGGTGTGCCCGCAGCGGGGCGGCCCTCCCGATGTTCGGCGCCGTAGAGTTCGCGCCGCAGCGCGAGGCGCGCGGACGGACCCGGCGACGCCAGCTTGGAGTCGTAGGCGGCGACCTGTGCCTCGATGTGGTGCGCCACGTCCCGCTCCGCGTACTCGGGTTCGGCGAGCACCTCGACGAAGAGGCGCAGCACCTCCGGCAGGCGGCGTGTGGGGGCCTGGCCGCCGAACGTCGTGTACCGCAGCCGGGCGGTTCCGTGGAGGGTGGCGCCCTGCGCCTCCAGCAACTCACCGATCCGGCCGTCGGGGTGGCTCACGGTGCCCTCGTCGATGGCGTGCAGCGCGACGGTGCCGAGGCCCTCGAGGTCCCGCGGCTCCGCCGCGAGCGCAACGGGCAGCACGAGCTCGAAGGTGGCCAGGTGCTGGCCGGGGAGGTGGAAGTGCCACACCGTCAGCCCCGTGGGGAGCGACATGACGGTGGGCGTCGGGAAGTGCCACGCCTGCGACAGCGTGACGTCGGGCCGGATCATGCGGCTGCCTCCGCGTGGTAGTGGAGTTGTTGGGCCGACGCGGGCGCAAGCCAGCGGCCCGCCGCGGCGGCGACGGCCCCCGCGTCCAGGGCGAGGACGTCCGCGAGGTGATGGTTGACCTGGCCGGGGTCCCCGTGCAAGAGCCAGGCCTCGTTGATGGCGTCGGCGCGCCCGGCCGTGGTGGCGAGTTCCCAGAGCCACTCGCGCTCGTACTGCGCGATGGCTCGCGCGAGTTCCTCGTCGGTCGGGCCCTCGTGGGCGAAGCGCGCGACCTCGTCGAGCACGGCGTCGGAGAGCCGGGGGAGGGGCACCCCCTCGACGGGGCGGGCGAGGAGCGCCGCGACCGACCGGGTGGACCGGTGGGTGAGGCTGGCGCTGTGTGCCTCGTTGGCCAGGTCGCCGTGCCGCACGAGCCGTCGGTGCAGCCGGGAGGTGTTGCCGTCGGCGAGGATGGCGAGCGCGAGGTCGATGGCCGGCTGGTCCGGATGAGCCGCGGGCGGCGTCGCCCAGGACAGGTACGTCAACGGGTGGGGCACGTCCCGGGTCACCGACACCACCGTCGGCGGGCCCGGCGGGGGGTCGGGCACGTCGCGGGGCGCGCGGCCGGGACGTGCCGGGAGGCCACCGAGGTAGCGCTCGGCCAGGGCCACGCCCTCGTCGCCCGTGACGGGGCCGCAGAGCACGAGCCGGATGTTCGCGGGCCGGTACCAGGTGTCGAAGAACGCGGCGACGTCGTCGAGGGACGCGTCGTCGAGGTCCGCCATGGCGCCGATGGTGAGGTGACCGTAGGGGTGCTCGGGGGGGAAGTGCTGCGCCGTGAGGAGCTCGAGGAGGTCGCCGTAGGGCTGGTTGTCGTAGCGCTGCCGCTTCTCCTCCTTGACCACCTGCCGCTGCGCCTCGAAGTTCTCCGCGGTGATGGCCAGGGAGGAGAACCGGTCGGACTCGAGCCACAGCGCCAGCTCCAGCGCGCCGCGCGGCACGGTCTCGAAGTAGTTGGTGCGGTCGCTCGACGTGGTGGCGTTCACCGTGCCGCCCAGGGCCTCGACGGTGGCCATGTGCTCACCGCTGGCGACGTTGGCCGACCCCTGGAACATCAGGTGCTCGAAGAGATGGGCGAACCCGGTACGGCCCGGCTGCTCGTCCGCCGACCCGACGTCGACCCAGAGGTTGACGGCCACCCCGGGCGCCGCCGCGTCGGGGGCCACGACCACCTGAAGTCCGTTGTCGAGGCGGGCTCGGGTCAGGGGATAGCTCAGGGCGGCCTCGGTCATGCGCGCAAGGCTAGCCCACGGGGCCGCGGCCTCAGTGGAGCGCTGCGTCGGCCGGGCCGGCGGCCCAGGCGTGGAACGTGACGGTGAGTCCGGCGCGGGTCGGGGCGCAGGTGAACGGCCCAGCGAGCGCCTCGGCATCGGGTGGGAAGGGCGCCACCCGGACCAACCGCAACTCCTCGCCGTCGAGCCCGGCCCGCACCGTCAGCGCGTCTCCGGCCCGCGACACACGGACCCGCACGCGACGACCCCGCCACCCGTCGACGGGGGCGACGGACCAGTCCGAGAGCGGGCCGGTGACGACGGCGCCCAGCTGGAGGTGGCCGTCGGCGAACTCCACGCCCGCCTTGGTCCAGCGATCGGCGCCGGCGGTGACGAAGAGCCCGGCCTGGTCGAACTGCTGATCGAAGTCCGCGGTGAAGACGACCTCCATCGCGGAGCCGGCGGGGAACGGCGCCACCAGCGTGTGCTCGGTGTCGTGGACGAAGCCGTAGGAGGTGACCCGCCACGCGTCGGACCCCTCGGCGGCCGTGACGCGGAGTGTCGCGCCCTCGTCGTCGACCGCCACCGGCGGCGTCGTCCAGGTGCCGGCGGACCAGGGCAGCGAGGTCATGTTCATGGCCCCACGCTAGCCGCGCACGGGGACTGGACGGGCGGAGTAGGTTTTGTTGCATGAAGTATCGCTATCTCGGTAACTCCGGACTGAAGATCACCGAACTCACCTACGGCAACTGGCTCACCCACGGGTCGCAGGTCGAGGCCGACACCGCGACCGCCTGCGTGCGCGCCGCCCTGGACCACGGCATCACGTCGTTCGACACCGCCGACGTCTACGCCAACACCGCCGCCGAGGTCGTGCTGGGCGAGGCGCTCAAGGGGGAGCGGCGCGAGTCGCTCGAGGTCTTCACCAAGGTCTACTGGCCGGTCGGGCCCAAGGGCGCCAACGACGTCGGCCTGTCGCGCAAGCACATCATGGAGGGCATCAACGGCTCGCTCTCGCGGCTGCAGATGGACTACGTCGACCTGTACCAGGCGCACCGCTACGACGTGGAGACCCCGCTCGAGGAGACGATGATCGCCTTCGCCGACGTCGTGCGGCAGGGCAAGGCCCTCTACATCGGCGTCTCGGAGTGGCCGGCCGACAAGATCCGCGAGGCCGCCCGCTACGCGAAGGAACTGAAGATCCCGTTCGTCTCGAACCAGCCCCAGTACTCCATGCTGTGGCGCGTCATCGAGGACCAGGTCATCCCGGCCTCCGAAGAGGTGGGCGTGTCGCAGATCGTGTGGTCGCCCATCGCGCAGGGCGTGCTCACGGGCAAGTACAAGCCGGGCCAGCCCGCGCCCGAGGGGTCGCGCGCCACCGACACCAAGGGCGGCCAGCAGATGATCAGCCGCTGGATGCGCGACGACGTCCTCGGCGCGGTGCAGCGGCTGCAGCCGCTCGCGGACGAGCTGGGGCTCACGATGGCCCAGCTCGCCGTCGCCTGGGTGCTGCAGAACGACAACGTCGCCGCGGCCATCATCGGTGCGTCGCGCCCCGAGCAGATCGCCGAGAACGTCAAGGCGAGCGGTGTCGAGATCCCGGACGAGCTCATGTCCAGGATCGACGAGGTGCTCGGCGACATGGTCGAGCGGGACCCCGCCAAGACCGTCGCGCCCGACGGCCGCCCGGCCTGATTCCCCACGTCCGCGTCGCTCGATTTTGTATGTCCGCAGACAATGCGTATAGTTAATCGAGCGACGCGGGGTGGAGCAGCTCGGTAGCTCGCTGGGCTCATAACCCAGAGGTCGCAGGTTCAAATCCTGCCCCCGCTACTGAAAACTGGCCCGTGACCTGCGGAAACACAGGTCACGGGCCACTCGCCATTTGAACCATTCCGGCTTGTGTCGCGCTTTCGTGACCCAGAAACCCCGTTGGTCGCGAAGCGAGGCGCGGCCCGACGGGGCCCGAGTGACGACGCGGTCCATAGCCAGCGAACCGAGGCGTGACCGGAATGGCGCCGATGTCTCGGGCCGTTGGAGGCGCGGCGGACTTAGCCCGCGCGGGATCAGATGTCGTAGTTCTCGTTGGCTCTCGTTGTCTTCCAACCTCTTCCATTGCCTGGTCAGAGCGGTCCCGGCGATGGCCGATCCGCACCCTGACAGCCCTGCAGCAAGCGGGGCGGAGGTCTCCGCGGGCTCGCCCTATCGGTCGCGTGGTGGGAGGCGCTAGTGTGTGGGCGCCAGTCGTACTCCACTCGTGGAGTCAGGGAACCCGGTGAGATTCCGGGACTGACGCGCAGCGGTGAGGGTGACGGGCGAGGCAACACGCCACTGGAGCGATGCTCTGGGAAGGTGCCTCGCACCGGTTGATCCCGAGTCCGAAGACCTGCTGGCACTGGTGACAACCGTCGCCAGGTCGTACGTGGACTCCGCGACAGGGTCCCTGACCAGATAGGTCCTGGCAGTGTCAGCCTCCCGCACTCGCGCCGACCGGTGTCCTGGCGCCCTCCGGCCGTGGCGGGCTGCGGACGGCCTTCTCGTACGGCTTCGGCTGATCGGGGGCAGGGTTCCCGCGAGAGCGCTGAGGTCGCTCGTCGAGGTCGCTGCGGAGTACGGCGACGGACGCGTGCACACGACGTCGCGGGCGAATCTTCAGGTGCGCGCCTTCCCCGGCTTCGAAGGCCGGTTGTCATCCGAGGCGCTCGCCGCCCTCGAGCGAACGGGCCTCCTGCCGAGCAGGACCCATGAACTGGTCCGCAATGTGATGGTGTCGCCGCAAACCGGTTTGGCCGGGGGTCGCGCCGACCTCCGAGCGGTTGCACGTGAGCTGGACGACCGGTTGTGCGCTGACCCGGATCTCGCGGCCCTATCGGGCCGGTTCCTGTTCGTGCTCGACGACGGACGCGGCGATCTACTGGCTCGCAGCTGCGACCTGGGGCTGGTCGCGCTGGACTCGACCTGGGCTCAGCTACGGATCGGGACCGGGTGGGGGGCGACCGTGGAGCTCGCGGAGGCGGCAGGGCGGATCGCGGAGCTGGCGCATGAGTTCGTCGTATGCCGAGGGCGCGGGCCGGGCGCGGCCTGGCACGTGTCGGAGCTGGCCGAGGCCCTCGCCGTACCGAGAGCGTCCGATCCAGGCCTCCCTGACCCGGCGGAACCGTTGCCATTCGGGGCAGTGCCCGGTGGGCGTCATGTCGAGGTTTCCGAGACCGGTCTCGACCAACAGGTCATCGAAGACCTGACCGCAGCAGTCGATCACGTGATTGTCACACCGTGGCGTGGCGTGCTCATTCCCGAGGAGAGCAGATGACCAACCTGCGCAGGCCAACGCGCCACTACGAGTACGTCGACTCCGGACCCGCCATCTATGTCGACTCCTTCGCCACCATCCGGCGAGACGCCGACCTGCGGGCCGTGCCGGCCGATGCCGAGAAGCTCGCCGTCCGCATGATCCACGGCAGCGGGCAGGTCGACCTCGCTGATGACTTGATCGTGCATCCGCAGATGGTGTCGACTGCCCGGGCCGCGCTGGAGTCGGGCGCGCCGATCCTGTGCGATGCGACCATGGTCGCGACCGGCGTCACCCGGAGCCGACTGCCGAAGGACAACGACGTCGTCTGCCTGCTCAACGACCCGCGGGTGCCCGGGCTGGCCCGCGAGTGGCGTACCACCCGTACCGCCGCCGCCGTCTCACTGTGGGGGCCGCGACTAGACGGTGCCGTTGTCGCCATCGGCAACGCTCCGACTGCACTGTTCCATCTACTGGAGATGATTCTCGACGGGGGCCCACGACCCGCGGCGATCGTGGGCTGCCCGGTCGGCTTCATCGGTGCTGCCGAGTCCAAGCAGGCTCTCGTGGACCTCCACGCCGAGCACGGCATCGACATCCCCTACGCGACCGTCCGCGGCCGTCGCGGTGGATCGGCGATGACCTCGTCAGCACTCAACGCTCTCGCGCAGGAGGCAGAATGACCGGTCGTTTCACGGTTGTCGGCATCGGCCCCGGCGACCCGGAGCTCATGACGCTGAGAGCCGCTCGGATCATCGGCGCGTCCGACGTCGTCGCGTATCACGCTGGCGTGAAGAAGAAGTCCCACGCACGCCGCATCGCCGACGGCGTCATTCCGGCCGACGCCATCGAGGAGGAGCTGCGCTACCCGGTCACCACCGGCACCACGGACCACCCCGGTGGGTATGTCGGAGCGATGGCCGACTTCTACGAGTCCTGCGCGGTGCGGCTCTCGGATCACCTCGACGCCGGTCGCGACGTGGTTCTGCTCTCGGAGGGCGATCCCCTTTTCTACGGCTCGTCGATGTACCTCCACGACCGGTTCAAGGAGATCTACCCGACCGAGGTGGTGCCGGGCGTGCCCGCCTTCGCGGCGGCGACAGCGGCGATCTCTGGTAGCTCTGGCCCGCTGGTTCGACAGACAGACGTCCTGACCGTCCTCCCCGGAACCCTGCCCGAGCCGGAGCTTGCGAGACGGCTGGCGGACACGGAAGCCGCCGTCATCATGAAGCTCGGCCGGACGTTTCCGGCCGTGCGCTCAGCGCTGGCGCAGGCCGGGCGGCTCGAGGGCGCTTGGTACGTCGAGCGGGCGTCGCAATCCGAGGAGCGTTGGCTGCCCGTCGCCGAGGTCGACCCGGACTCCGTGCCCTACTTCTCCCTGATCGTCGTCCCTGGCGACACGGCCAACCGGCCGACCGCTGACCGGCTGCGCGCTCGCGACGCGGAGCCCAGTGGATCCGCCGCGACACACGACGAGCGGACCGCTGAACTCCTGGTCGTCGGCCTCGGTCCCGGCCCCGACCACTGGCTCACGCCAGAAGCCTCGGCGGCGTTGGGCGAGGTCGACCACGTGGTCGGCTACGCCCCGTACGTGGCTCGCGTCCCGCAGCGTGCCGGACTGACCCGCCACGCGTCGGGCAACACCGTCGAGGTCGACCGGGCTCGTGTCGCGCTCGACCTGGCCAAAGCGGGGGAGAGGGTCGCGGTCGTCTCAGGCGGCGACGCTGGCGTCTTCGGGATGGCAGCAGCCGTCTTCGAGGCGGCCGAGGACCCGGCGTACGCGGGCGTGCCGATCCGGGTGCTGCCGGGGGTCAGCGCCGTGCAGGCGGTGGCCGCCCGTGCCGGTGCGCCCATCGGGGCAGACTTCGCCGTCGTCTCGCTCTCCGACAGGCTCAAGCCGTGGGAGGTCGTGGAACGGCGCCTCCGCGCCATCGCCGACGCCGACCTCGTGCTAGCGATCTACAACCCGGCCTCCCGCTCCCGGACCGAGCAGATAGCCACCGCCCACCGTGTCCTGCTGGAACACCGCAAGCCAGAGACCGTCGTCATCGTCGGGCGCGACATCGGGCGCGACGGGGAGTCGCTGACCGTCACGACGCTGGCCGACCTGGACCCGGAGACGATCGACATGAAGTGCCTGCTGATCGTGGGTGCCGAGAGCACGCGGGTGAGCCGCGCCGGCGTGTGGACGCCGAGGTACGTGCGGTGAGTGCTGCCGTCCACTTCGTCGGCGCCGGACCGGGCGCGGCCGACCTGCTGACCGTACGCGCGACGCACCTGCTGGCGCAGGCGGACCTGGTGCTCTATCCCGGCACCTACCTCGATCCCGACGTGCTCGCCCACGTCGGCCCGAGCGCAGAGCTCGTCGACACCCAAGACCTCGACCTCGACACGATGGTCGCGCGGATGGTCGGCGCAGCTGGCGCAGGGCAGACGGTGGTGCGATTGACGTCCGGCGACCCGTCTCTCTATTCCGCGCTGCACGAGCAGACCCGCCGGCTCGATGCCGCCGGGGTTGCCTGGTCGGTGACGCCCGGGGTGCCCGCCTATGCTGCCGCTGCTGCGCTGGTCGGGAGCGAGCTGACGGTGCCGCTGGTGGCGCAGTCGGTGGTGCTGACCCGCACCCAAGCCCGCTCTACCGCGATGCCGGAGTCCGAGTCGCTGGCGGCGTTCGCTGCGACCCGCTCGACGCTCGTGCTGCATCTGGCGATCACGCGAGTGCGGGCGCTGATGGCCGAGGTCGAACCGGAGTACGGCGAGGACTGCCCGGTGGCCGTCGTCTACCGCGCCAGCCAGCCCGGGGAGCAGGTGCTGCGTGGCACGGTGGCGACCATCTCGGAGGTGGTGGAGGCGGCAGGCCTGCGCCAGGCGGCCGTGATCCTGGTCGGCTGGGCGCTGACCCACGAGGGCGGCGAGTCCTATCTCTACGACGCGGCCCGCGACCGGAGCTCGAAGCGACGCGGCGATCGGGGGCTCTGATGGAGCTCTACGACGTCATCAACCGTCGTCGTGACACTCGCCGAGAATTCACAGGTGAGCCGTTGGCCGCCGAGGTGCTGGAGCGGCTGCTGTCGGCGGCTCACTGTGCACCGAGTGTCGGGATGAGCCAACCGTGGGACTTCGTGCTGGTCCGCTCGCCGGACGCGCTCAGCGCTTTCGCCGACCACGTCGCGCTCGAGCGGGACACGTTCGCGGCGACGCTCAGCGGTGAGCGCGCCGAGACGTTCTCGCGGATCAAGGTCGAAGGGATCCGCGAGTCGCGGCTCGGGATCGTGGTCGGCTACGACCCGACCCGCGGCGGGCCGAGGGTGCTCGGGCGGCATGCCATCGCCGACGCCGGGCTCTACTCGGTGGTCTGCGCCATCCAGAACCTCTGGCTCGCCGCGACCGCCGAGGGCCTCGGGGTGGGGTGGGTCAGTTTCTACCGCGAGGAGTTCCTGCGCGGCCTCGTCGGCATGCCGGAGCACGTACGGCCGGTGGCGTGGCTCTGCGTCGGCGCCGTCTCGGAGCTACCGGACGTGCCTGACCTGGAGCGCTACGGCTGGCGGCACCGCTCGCCGTTGGCGAGCGTCCTGCATGAGGAGAGGTACGGTGTCAGCGCGACAGTGCCCACTGCGTGACGGTACGGGCCGGGGTCCACCCGGTGAAGGCGCCGACCGGTGCACTGGTCTCGACCGAGACTCGGGTCAGCTCGCCGCCGTGCTCCCGGTAGAGCCGACCGAGCAGCATCTCGGTCTCGAGCGTCACGCCGTGCACGACCAGCCGGCCGGCCGGTCGCAGCGCCGTCAGGCAGGCGTCGATCACCCCGTCGCGGGTGGCGCCGCCGCCGACGAAGATGGCGTCCGGCGGGCGGAGCCCGGCGAGCGCGCCGGGGGCCCGTCCGTGCACGACCTCGAGCCCCGGCACACCGAGACTCGTGGCGTTGCGGCTGATCCGCGCAGCACGGTCGGCGTCCGCCTCGACCGCCGTCGTCGTGCAGGACGGGTGGGCGCGCATCCACTCGATCCCGACCGAGCCGGCTCCGGCGCCGACATCCCACAGGTGCTCGCCCGGGGTCGGGGAGAGCCGGGCGAGAGCGCTGGCGCGCAGGTCGCGCTTGGTCAGCTGGCCGTCGTGCTCGAAGGCGTCGTCGGGCAGACCGGCGACCCAGCCGCCGAGGCTCGGGCCGACGCAGTCAATCGCGACGACGTTGAGCCGAGGGAGGTCGAACTCCTTGCCGGTGAGGATGACGGCCTTGTCGAACAGGAAGGAGCTCTGCTCGCGTTCGCCCAGGTCGCCGAGGACGGTGAGCTCACTGTCGCCGTACCCCTCCGCGACCAGCAGCGCCGCCACATCCCTCGGCGTGTGTTCATCGGACGAGAGGACCAGGATCCGACGGCCAGGGGCGAGCTCGCGGCGCACCAGCGCGACGTCGCGACCCACCACGCTCACGACCGCATGGCTCTCCGCCGACCAGCGCATCGCCGCCCGTGCGAGGGCGACTGAGGAGATCCCCGGGACGACGGTCACCTCGTCAGGCCCGAGCAGGTCCATGAAGGTCGTGGCGATCCCCGACACCAGCGGGTCGCCGGACGCCAGGGCGACGACATGCCCGCCTGCCGCCTCGTCCGCCAGGGACGCGAGCAGCGCCGGCAACCGGTCACGCAGCGGGGAGGGCCAGGGCTCGCGGCGCTGCCCCGGCACGTCGGGCAGGAGGTCGAGGTGCCGGCGCCCACCGAGCACCACGCGGGCTCGCTCGACCCAGGCCCGGCCGACCTCCGACACACCGTCCCAGCCCTCGGCGCCGATACCCACCACAGTGATCACGCGAGCAGACGCTATCATGAGCCCCGCAAGGCGAGAGGTGCCCCAACGGCCCAACCATCGGAAACGGTGGGGACGGCGGACGGGGAGAATCTGGGAAGCCGGTGAGATTCCGGCACAGGCCCGCTGCGGTGAACCGAGCCTCCACTCATGAGTTGAGCGGAGGACTCGGCAAGTCCGAAGACCGGCCTCCCGCCCGACCAGTCACTGCTGGCGAACAGAGCGGGAGCCTCACATGCCACAGCACTACCCATTTTCAGCCGTCCTCGGTTGCGAGACCGACGCCCTGGACGACATGGGCCTCGCGCTCGTCCTCACGACGATCTCGCCGGAGATCGGTGGCGTGCTCGTGCGGGGCGAGAAGGGCACCGCGAAGTCGACGACGGTGCGGGCGCTGGCCGCCGTGCTGCCGCCCATCGATGTGTACGCGGGCGACAGGTTCTCCGTGGACCCTGCCGACCCGGCAGCCACGTCGCCCGACGGCCCGTTCGGCACCGAGACGGAGACCATCGTCCGTCCGGTGCGGCTCGTCGAACTACCCGTTGGCGCGACCGAGGACCGAGTCCTCGGCTCCCTCCACCTCGAGCGGGCGCTGTCACACGGCAAGGTGGAGTACGAGCCCGGACTGCTCGCGAGAGCACACCGCGGCATCCTCTACGTCGACGAGGTCAACCTGCTGCACGACCACCTCGTCGACCTGCTCCTAGATGCCGCGGCGATGGGTCAGGTCACCGTCGAGCGCGACGGCGTCTCGGTCGAGCACGCGGCCCGGTTCGTGCTGATCGGCACGATGAACCCCGAGGAGGGGGAACTGCGTCCACAGCTGCTGGACCGCTTCGGGCTCACCGTCGAGGTTGCCGCCCCCCGGGAGCCGGCGCTACGCGCCGAGGTCGTGCGGCGCCGGGTGGCCTACGACGCCGATCCGGTAGCGTTCACCGCGCGCTACCGCGACACGGACCGCGCCCTGACCGAGCGAGTCGAGACCGCCCGCGAGCGTCTCGCCAAGGTGCGGCTCACCGAGTCTGCGCTCATGAAGATCGCCGAAGTCTGTGCCACATTCGAGGTCGACGGGCTTCGCGCCGACATCGTCACCGCCCGCACCGCGGTCGCCCACGCCGCCTGGGAGGGTCGCGACGAGGTCACCCGCGCCGATATCCGACGCGCCGCGCTGCTGGCGCTGCCGCACCGGCGCCGCCGCAACCCCTTCGATGCTCCCGGTCTCGACGAGGACCTGCTCGACCAGATCCTCGGCGACGACGAGCTACCGCCCGAGCCGCCGGAGGGACCGGCCCCGGATGAGCCGCCGACTTCTCCCGAGGACAACACACAGGATCAGGCGCAGGGTGACGGACAGCGGGACGAGGCCGCTGACGGTGACAGCGACCAGGCGCCGGCGACCGACGACACTCCGCCCGAGTCTGACGGCGAGCCGCCGGTGACGCCTCCCGCAGTCACCGAGTCGGGTTCGACGGTTCGTGCCACCGCGCCGTACCGACCGCGGCTGCTGAAGGTGCAGGGGCTCGGCGAGGGCGCGGCCGGACGACGCAGCCGAGCCCTCGCGAGCACCGGCCGCCGCGTCGGCGCCCGGCGACCGGACGGACCCACCGGCTCGCTCCACCTGGCGGAGACCCTGCTGGCGGCCGCTGGCAAGCAGTCCTCGCGCGGCCGCACGACCGGACGCGTGGAGCTGCGCAACGAGGACCTCCGGGTTGCCGTACGCGAGGGCCGCGAGGCCAACCTGGTCCTCTTCTGCGTTGACGCCTCCGGCTCCATGGCCGCGCGTAAGCGGATGACGCAGGTCAAGACCGCGATCCTCTCGCTGCTACTCGACGCCTACCGCCGCCGTGACAAGGTCGGCCTGGTCACCTTCCGAGGCGCCGAGGCGACGGTCGCGCTGCCGCCCACACACTCCGTCGACATCGCTGCAGCGCGGCTCGACGAAGTTCCGGCAGGGGGACGTACGCCGCTGGCCGAAGGGCTGCTCGAAGCCGCTCGCGTGCTGACCCGCGAGCGAATGCGCGATCCACGGCTGCGACCACTCCTCGTCCTGGTCACGGACGGTCGCGCGACGGGCGGAAAGGACGCTGTCGCGCGGTCACAGCAGGCTGCGGAGTACGTCGCCGGGCTCGGCGTGACGACGGTCGTCATCGATGGCGAGAGCGGCCCCCTGCGTCTTGGCCTCGCACTGCGACTCGCCGAGCTGCTGCGTGCCGAACACCTCCCCGTGGCCGAGGTCAGTGCCGAGGCGCTGGCCGGCACGGTCCGATCCCGCACGCAGAAGGGAGCGGCCTGATGCCCCAGGGAAAGCCCGCCCTCGTCCCCGACGACGGCCTGACGACGAAGCAGCGTCGCAACCGACCACTACTGGTGGTGCACACCGGCGACGGCAAGGGGAAGTCCACCGCCGCCTTCGGGCTCGCGCTCCGCGGCTGGAACCAGGGCTGGAAGATCGGTGTCTTCCAGTTCGTGAAGTCGGCCAAATGGCGCATCGGCGAGCAGACCGTCCTGGAGCGTCTGGGCCGGCTGCACGAGGAGACCGGCGAAGGCGGCCCCGTCGAGTGGCACAAGATGGGTTCCGGCTGGTCGTGGACCCGAAAGCAGGGTGACGCCGAAGACCACGAGACCGCGGCCCTGCAGGGATGGCAGGAGATCAAGCGGCGCCTCGCCAACGAGAGCCACGACCTGCTGATCCTCGACGAGTTCACCTACCCGATGAAGTGGGGCTGGGTCGACGTCCAGGACGTCGTCGAGACGCTGACCAACCGCCCGGGCTACCAGCACGTGATCATCACGGGCCGCAACGCCGATCCCCGACTCGTCGAGGCCGCCGACCTAGTCACGGAGATGAGCAAGGTCAAGCATCCGATGGACGCCGGCCAGAAGGGCCAGAGGGGCATCGAGTGGTAGCCCTGCCCCGGCTCGTCGTTGCAGCACCGTCGACCGGACAGGGCAAGACGACGATCGCCACCGGCCTGATGGCGGCACTGCGGATCGCCGGCCACGAGGTGAGCGGCCACAAGGTCGGTCCAGACTACATCGACCCCGGCTACCACGCCTTGGCGACCGGCCGCCCCGGCCGCAACCTCGACCCGCACCTCGTGGGCGAGGAGCGGCTCGTCCCGATGTTGCTGCACGGTGCGTCCGGCGCGGACATCGCGGTGATCGAGGGCGTCATGGGCCTGTACGACGGACGACTGGGCACCGACGGATTCGCCTCCACCGCGCACGTCGCCACCCTCACCCGGACGCCAGTCGTGCTCGTGATCGACGTCGCCAAGCTGTCCCGCTCCGCGGGGGCGATCGCCCTCGGCATGGCGACGTTCGACGCCGGAGTCCGGGTGGCCGGTGTCGTCCTCAACCAGGCGGGATCGGACCGCAACACCGCCGAGATCATCGGCTCGCTCGAGCAAACGGGTCTACCGGTCCTTGGCGTGATGCCGCGCGACGTCCGGCTCTCCACACCCTCACGCCACCTCGGGCTCGTCCCCGCCGCCGAACGGGACGGTTCCATCCGGATGATCGAACAGCTCGGGGAGCAGGTGGCCCGCCACCTGGACCTCGACGCGATCCTCGAGGTCGCCCGCTCGGCGCCGCATCTGGACGCCGAGTCGTGGAGCCCCGCACGAGAGGTGATGTCGGTCGGCGCCAGCGACCACCGGCCAGTCGTCGCGATGGCCGGCGGGCGCGCCTTCACGTTCCGCTACGCGGAGACCGAAGAGCTCCTGACCGCTGCCGGCTGCGAGGTCGTCACCTTCGATCCGCTCGTCGATCCGGCCCTTCCGGCTGGCACGCAGGGCATCTACCTCGGCGACGGGTTCCCCGAGGTGTACGCCGCCGAGCTCGCCGCCAACCGTGGTCTGCTGGACGATCTGCGTAGCGCCGTGGCAGCCGGGATCCCGACGGTCGCCGAGTGTGCCGGGTTGCTCTACCTGGCCGAGTCGCTCGACGGCGCACCCATGGCGGGCATCCTCCCGGCCACGGCTGCGATGGCAGGGCGGCTCGTGCTGCGTTACCCGGCTGCGGTCGCCGCGACCGATTCGCTCCTCACCAAGGCAGGGGAGGAGGTCACCGACCATGAGTTCCACCGCACCCGTACCTCCCCGGCGGCCGGCGAGAGCGCGGCCTGGGCGATCGACGACGAACCAGTCGGCTATGCCAGCGGGAACCTACACGCGTCGTACCTCCACGTCCATTGGGCCGGCCACCCTCAGCTCGCCCAGCGGTTCGCCGACGCCGTCTACGCCGCGCCGATGCACGTGGTCTCGCCCGCTCCGCCTGCGGTGCCCGTCACGCGACCCCGTGACCGTGTGGCCGACCCTTTGCGCCATCACGGCGACGTCGAGACGGGGGAGGGGCTCTTGGACTTCGCCGTCAACGTCTACGACGGCGGCCGGCCGGCCTGGTTGGAGCGCGCCCTGCGCGAGAGCCTCACCGCGGCGGCGGGGTACCCCGACGCCGAGCCGGCCCGCGCCGCGATCGCCCAGCGGCACGGCCGTGAGCTCGAGGAGGTCCTTCCGACCGCCGGCGCCGCGGAGGCGTTCACGTTAATCGCCCAGCTGCGCCCATGGCGGCGCCGTCGTCGTACACCCCCAGTTCACCGAGCCGCATGCGGCGCTGGAGCAGGCCGGACACACCGTGACGACGGTCCTGTGCCGACCGGAGAATGGCTTCGCGCTCGACCCCGACGCGATCCCTGATGACGCCGACCTCGTCGTCATCGGCAATCCCACCAATCCGACCGGTGTCCTCCACCCCGCAGACCTGCTCCGCGGTCTGCGCCGGAGGGGTCGACTCGTCGTGGTCGACGAGGCGTTCATGGACGCGGTGCCCGGCGAGACCGGCTCCCTGGCCCGCGAGCGATTCAAGGGCCTGGTGGTCGTCCGGAGTCTCACCAAGCACTGGTCCATCCCGGGCATCCGAGCCGGCTACATCGTCGGCGATCGCACGCAGGTCCGTTGGTTGGCCGACCGGCAAACGCCTTGGTCCGTCTCGGCACCGGCCATCGCGGCAACGATCGCGTGCACCAGCCGGACAGCGACCCCCGAGGCCCGCGACCGCGCGGCCACGCTGGCGCGCTGGCGCGACTTCCTCCAAGGCGGTCTTCGCGGACGCGGGATCGACTACGCGCCATCGGCGGCGCCCTTCGTCCTGGCGCGGCTGGGACGGGGCGCTCATGCGGCGCTGAGGGAGCGCGGCGTCGCCGTACGCCGGGCCGACACGTTCCCGGGGCTCGACTCCACTTGGGTCCGCATCGCCGTGCGTCCACCGGGGATGACGAACCAGTTCTTCACCGCGCTCGACGCGGTCCGCCTTCTCCAGCCCACCTCGTGAGGTCCGCCATGCCCTACGTCTCCGCCCCGTCCGACATCGCCCGCGATCATTCGGCCAAGCGCTTGGCCGCGCTGGCCACCCCGCCCGGTGCCCTCGGCCGCCTCGGCGAGCTGGGCATCTGGCTCGCGTCCTGCCAGGGCCATGTACCTCCGAAGCCGGTGAATGACGTCCGGCTGGTCATCTTTGCCGGCGACCATGGCGTCGCCTCGCACGGTGTCTCCGCGTTCCCGCCCGCGATCACCGGTGCGATGGTCCGCACCTTCCTAGCCGGCAAGGCGGCTGTGAATGCCTTGGCAGCCACCCACGGCGTCGCGGTCCGCGTGCTAGACCTCGGTGTCGACGACGACTTCGCCGATCTCGACGAGGCGACTCGCGCGGCGCTGACCGTCCACAAAGTCCGTCGGTCCAGCGGCGCCATTCATCTCGAGGACGCGCTCACGCCGGAGCAGACCCGGCAGGCCCTCGACGCAGGGGCGGCGACCCGGTCGAGACACTGACAGCCTTGGGAAGCGCAGACCTGGCCGCCACCACCGGCTACCTCCTTGCCGCAGCCCAGGACGGCGTACCGGTGCTGCTCGACGGACTCATGAGCGTGGCCTGTGCCCTCACCGCCGACCGGATCGAGCCCGGCGCCGCCGCCTGGTACGCCGCCGGGCACCGCTCCACCGAGCCTGCCCAGTCCCTCGCGCTCGCCAAGATGGGCCGAGAACCGCTGCTCGACCTCGGCATGCGGCTGGGGGAGGGGTCAGGTGCTGTCGCGGCCGTTCCGGTGGTCCGCAGCGCCTCCGCCGTGCTCCGCGAGGTGGCGTTGCTGTCCGAGCTGCGGGCGTGATGCTGCTCGACGCGTGGCGGCTGGCCCTCAGCACACTCACCGCTATCCCCGTCGCCCCACCGGCCCTCGTCGACCGACGCCGGGCCGGCATGGCCATGGTGCTCGCACCGCTGGCAGTCCTGCCGCTCGCGGTGGCGGTGACTCTGGTGGCCCTGGCCGGGCATGGCCTCGACCTGCCGATCCCCGTGGCGGCTTTGCTGGCGCTGGGCGCAACCATCCTCGGCAACCGCGCCTTCCACCTCGACGGGCTCTCTGACACCGTCGACGGCATGGCGGCCTCCTACGACCGCGAGCGGTCATTGGCGGTGATGAAGAGCGGCACGTCGGGTCCGGCCGGCGTCGTGGCGGTGGTCCTGGTCCTCGGCATGCAGGCCACAGGCCTGGTCGCAGTATTGGCCTCACCGCACCCTGTGCGCGCCGCCGTCCTCGCCGGCTGCGCGCTCTGCGTCTCCCGCGCCGCGCTCGCCACCTGCTGCGCCCGGGGCGTGCTGTCCGCACGACCCGGGGGACTCGGCGACACCTACACAGGCACCGTGGCCCGGCCGGTCGTGGTGCTCATGTGGCTGACTTGCGCCGCCGTTCTCTCGCTCGCCGGCGCTTGGTCCGGACTCGCCTGGTGGCGCGGAGCGCTGGCCAGCGCGATGGCACTCGCCGTGGTCGCCGTCGTCGTCGCGCGAGCGGTGCGGCGGCTCGGCGGCGTCACCGGCGACGTCTTCGGCGCCGCGATCGAGCTGGCGCTCGCCGCCCTGCTGGTGGCCCTCTCGTGAGCGCCCGAGCCGTCGGTCTTCTGCTCGGGTTCGCCGCGGACCGCGTGCTCGGAGACCCGCAGCATCTCCATCCCGTCGCCGGCTTCGGCAACGCGGCCGCGGCGCTGGAGCGTCGGCTGTACGCCGACTCGCGGCCGCGGGGTGCGGCACACACGGCGGCACTCGTCGGGGCGGCGATCGTGGTGGGAGTCGTAGCGGGGCGGGCAGCGCGGAACCCCGTCGCCCAGGCGGTGGCCACCGCCGTGGTGGCCTGGACGGTGCTCGGTGGGCGCTCGCTGGAGCGCGAGGCACTCGCGGTCGACGCGCTCCTGAGAGCAGGCGACCTCCCGGCCGCCCGTGAACGCCTCACCCATCTGGTGGGCCGCGACACCTCGGCCCTGGAGGAGTCGGAGGTCGCGCGCGCGGTCGTGGAGTCCGTCGCGGAGAACACCTCGGACGCCGTCGTTGCACCGCTGCTGTGGGGAGCCGTGGCCGGGATGCCCGGGCTGCTCGGCTACTGGGCGGCCAACACCCTCGACGCGATGGTCGGCCACCACAACGACCGCTATGAGCGGTTCGGCTGGGCCGCCGCCCGCTTCGACGATCTGGTCAACCTGCCCGGCTCGCGGATCGCCGGTGCCGCCACGTTCCTTGCCTCGCCAGGAACGGCGCGGTCCGCCGCCAAGGCATGGCGCCGTGACGCCGGCGCCCATCCCAGCCCCAACGCCGGAGTCGTCGAGGCCACTTTCGCCGGCGCTCTCGGCATCCGGCTGGGCGGCACGAACCGCTACTACGGCAGCCGGCTCGAGCACCGTTCCGTCATGGGCGACGGGCGCGCCGTACGACCCGAGGACATCGGTCGGGCCGCCCGACTCGCACGCAGGGTTGGCATCATCGGTGCGGTCGTGTCGGCATCCGGCGCGTTGCTCGTGGCTCGGCGCACAGCGGGCCGGCGTGCGATAGCATCCGGCTAACGGGCACGAGGAAGCCGGTGAGAATCCGGCACAGTCGCGCTACTGTGACATCGCCTCCGGGCGGTGGAGTCAGACCCGAGTGTCCGTATCCATCCCATCGAACAGGGACGCACGTATCCCTGAGGAGGACACATGTCGCAGGTCTCTGCGGTGCCGGTCGCCGGCGCCCCTTCCGTTCCCACCATCCCGTTCGGCCAGCTGGCGCCATGGGCGCTGTTCTTCGGTCTCCTCGGGACGCTGGTGCTCTTCTTCGTCAGCACCGACCAGGGTGCCGTCTCCCTCCTGGCCGGCACGGCCATCCACGAGTGGGTCCACGACGGACGCCACCTCCTCGGCTACCCCTGCCACTGAGCCTGATTCCGGCCCGGATCCAGGCCTGAGCCCGGGACCCGGCCGAGCTCTGAGCGCTCTTCCGCGCGATAGCGACCCCGAACAAGCGCGGCGGGGCTGTTGACGACACTTCTCGCGCGCGGCGCCGACGTCGGCGCCGCGCTGCTTCCTGAACGGAAACCAGCATGACCGCACGTGCATTTCTCATCCGTGGTCTGATCGCCGGCCTGGTTGCCGGCATCGCCACGTTCTTCGTCGCGTACTCGGTGGGGGAGCCCCACGTCGAGACTGCCATCGTCCTCGAGGAGTCGGGCACCGCCGCCGAGGAGGGGCCGGCCGACGCGTCCCACAACCATGGTGACGAGGCCGCCGGTGGCCACAACCACACGCACAGCCACACTCACGGTGACGAGGGCGAGGGCGAGGATACCGAAGTCTCCCGGGACAGCCAGCGGACCTGGGGCCTGCTCACCGGCAGCCTCGCCGTCGGACTTGCGCTCGGCGGCATCGTCGCCCTCGTCGCGGCCGGCACCATCGGCCGCATGGGCCGGCTCCAGCCCGGCCAGTCCACCGCCCTGATCACTCTGCTCGGCTTCGTCGCCTTCGCCCTGGTGCCGTTCCTGAAGTATCCGGCGAACCCGCCGGCGGTCGGAAGTGGTGACACCATCGGCGACAGGACGGCGCTCTACTTCGGCTTCGTGATCGTCTCGGTCCTGACGGCCGTCGCCGCGACGTACGTCGCGCTGAGGCTGCGCAACCGCCTCGGCACCTACGGTGGCGTCGTCGCCGGTGCAGCCGGCTACCTGGCCGTCGTGGTCGTCGCCGGCCAGCTCTTCGCCACCGTCAACGAGGTCGGCGACTTCCCGGCCGACACGCTCTGGTTCTTCCGCCGGGCGTCACTGTTCACGCTGGCCACGATGTGGGGCGTGATCGGCGTGGTGCTCACCGGACTGGTCGGTCGGCTCTACGCCGCGCAGACGGAGCGGGCGCAGCGGCGCGCGCTAGCCGCGAGCCTCTGACGGCCCGCCCCGCGAACCAACCTGTCGGCTCCTGCGCTCAGCGCGGGAGTCGGCGGCTTTCCACGGGAGTGTCGGCCAGCAGGTGGTCAGACACGATCCGGCGGGCCGCGTGTGGATCGACGCCGCCGTACCAGACGTCGTCGGGCTGCACGCTGACGACCGGGGCCTGGTTGCAGGGGAACTGACAACCGGTGTGGGTGACCAGCACGTCATGGTCGCCGAGCCCGGCCTCCATCAGTCCGAGGATCAGCGCGCGGGCCGTCTCGTCGGATCCGCGGGCCGTGCACCGCGGGCCGCGGCAGATGAGCACCTGGTGCCGGTGGCGGGTCACGTTCTCCCAGGCGGTCGAGGTCAGGCCCGGCTCGGCGCCGGAGATCGGCTTCAGGTCGAACAGCGCGACCTCGATCTCCTCGATCGTGGAGGCGAGCCGGGTCGCAACCTCGATCGCCGGGCGGTGCCCGGCGCGCTCGCGCCACCAGTGGGAGGCGATCCTCCGTAGCCATGACTGCCCAGGGGCGAGCGGGCCGAGGCTGATGCCGGCGAGGCTGATCGTGGTGGCGCCGGCGTCCGCGAGCCGGGTGAGCTCGCGCGAGAGCGACGGGTCGCCCATCTGCAAGAAGGCGACGCCCGCATGGTGGCTGGCGGCCGCCGCGAGCAGCTCGTCGCGACGGTCGACATCGGAGACGGACATGCCAACGAGAAGCAGCGCGGTGCCTGGCTGGGTCATAGCCGGATCACCCTGCCCGCGACCACGAGGTGCACCTCGTCGCAGGCCGCCGCGATGCGCTGGTTGACCAGTCCGAGCAGGTCCCGGAAGAGCCGACCGGACCGGTGCTCGGGGACGACGCCCAGGCCGACCTCGTTGGTGACGAGAACGGTGTCCTCTCCCTGGTCGCGAACAGCGAGGACGTCCGCTGTCTCTTGCGCCGCGTGTCCGATCACGTCGGTGATCTCGTCCGCCGGCGCGCCCCAGAGGCCACGTTCGTCGAGCACCGCCGTGAGCCACGTGCCCAGGCAATCGACCATGACGTGCCCGTCCGTGCACGTGAGCACTCCGACGAGGTCGTGGGACTCGAGGGTCGTCCAGTCGGCAGGCCGCCGCGCCCGATGGGCGGCGATCCGCGCGGCCCAGTCGGCGTCGTCCTGGACCGGCCCTGGGGCGAGGTAGGTGACCGGTCCGGTCAGGAGCGACTCCGCGTGACGGGACTTGCCGGACCGGACTCCGCCGGTGACGAGCACTCTCACGACTTCTCCCTGAGCCAGGCGACGGCATCATCCACGTCGTGCACGGTCGGCACCCCGACCGGGCACGCGGGACGCCGTACGACGACCACGGCGACGTCGAGCTCGGCGGCGGCCTGCATCTTGGGCCACGTGTAGCTGCCGCCTGAGTCCTTGGTGACGAGGACGTCGATGGCGTGCTGCCGCATCAGTGCGAGTTCGCCATCGAGGCTGTAGGGGCCACGGCTGGTCAACAGCGTCCACGTCTCGGGCAGGTCGAGGGCGGGACGGTCGACGACCCGGGCGAGCACGGCGTGGCCGGACAGCGCGGGGACGAAGCGAGCCAGCTCCTGGCGGCCGACGGTGAGGAACGGCCGCGCACCGAGCGAGGCGGCCAGCGTGCTCGCCCGTTCGTGGTCGTCGACGTAGTGCCACCTCGGGTCTGGCTCCCAACCGGGCCGCTCGAGCCGCAGCAGGGGGACGTCTTCGAGGCGACAGGCGGCTACGGCGTTGGCGCTCATGCCGAGGGCGAAGGGATGCGTCGCGTCGACCACGGCGTCGTACTCGGCAAGCGCGGCCCGCAGACCCTCAACTCCGCCGAAGCCGCCGATGCGCACCCTCCCGACCGGCAGACGCGGCTCGGCAACCCGGCCGGCCAGGGAACTGGTCACCTCGATGCCGCTGTCGCGATCGTCGGCGAGCCGGGCAGCGAGGTCGCGGGCCTCGCTGGTGCCTCCCAGGAGCAGCAGCCTCATGCGGAACCTCCTGGGGGTAGGACGGGCAGGCCGGCGGGTGTGCCGCCGCGGGCGAGTGTCAGCAGTGCGTCGACGTCGAGGTGCTCCTCGACCATGTCGCCCAGCCGGTCGAGCCGGGTGTCGCGGGCGGCACCGAAGCTGACCGCGGACGCCTCTCGGCCCAGCAGCTCGGACAACAGCGCACCCCGCAGCGCGTCGCCCTCGAGGCTGCCGTGCCACATCGTGCCGAAGACCTTGCCCGCGCGGGCTCCGCCGAGGAACTCCTCGCCACCGCCTCGGGTGACCCGGCCGTGGTGGATCTCGTAGCCCGAGGCGGGTGCGCCCAGGGCGGTGCCGGCGGGCAATCGCAGCACCTTCTCGGCGGCGAAGTCGGTGCGGACGTCGAGCAGCCCCAGGCCCTCGACCCCGGCACCCGGCACGCCCTCGACACCGGCAGGGTCGCTGATGGTGCGACCGAGCATCTGGAAGCCGCCGCAGATGCCGAGCACCGGGCGACCTCGGCGGGCGTGGTCGAGGATCGCGGCATCCAGGCCCCGTGCGCGCAGCCAGGCCAGGTCGCTGATCGTCGAGCGGGTTCCCGGCACCACGAGCAGATCGGCATCGGCGACGTCGCGGGGATCGGAGACGAAGACGACGTCGAGGTCGGGCTCCAACCCGAGTGCGTCGACGTCGGTGAAGTTGCTGATTCGCGGCAGCCGCACAACCGCGATCCGGAAGGCGGCCTCACCGCTGGAGCGACGACCGTCCAGGTCGAGGGCGTCCTCGGAGTCCAGCCACAGGCTCGGATCCCACGGCAGTATGCCGAACACGCGACGGCCCGTCAGCCGCTCCAGGGAGTCCAGGCCGCGGGAGAGGAGCGCCAGCTCGCCACGGAACTTGTTGACCACGAGGCCGGCCACCAGCCTCTGGTCGGCGGGCTCCAGGAGTGCGACCGTGCCGTACATCGCGGCGAAGACACCGCCGCGGTCAATGTCGCCCACGACCACGGTGGGCAGCGATGCGTGCTGGGCCAACCCCATGTTGACGTAGTCGCCGGCGCGCAGGTTGATCTCGGCCGGGCTCCCTGCTCCCTCGGCCACGATGACGTCGAAGCGCGCAGCGAGGTCGTCGTACGCGGTGTGTGCGGCCGTGGCCAGGTGACGTCGGCCGGTCTCCCAGTCCGCCGACGAGACCTCGCCGGCGGGATGGCCCATCAGGACGACGTGGCTGCGCCGGTCGCTGTCGGGCTTGAGAAGTACCGGGTTCATCGCCGGCTCAGGGGCAACGCGGGCAGCCAGTGCCTGGACCCACTGTGCCCGGCCGATCTCGGCGGTCGTGCCGTCGGCGGCGGAGCAGACCATCGAGTTGTTCGACATGTTCTGGGCCTTGTACGGCGCCACCTTCACGCCACGTCTCGCGAAGGCGCGGCACAGGCCGGTGGTGAGGACCGACTCGCCGGCGTCCGAGGTCGTCCCGGCGACGAGCAGACCGCTCACGGCTGCGTCTCCCGAGCCCGCAGCAGGTAGACGTCCATCACCCAGCCGGCCGCTGTCTTCGCCCGCTCGCGCGCCGCTTCGAGCGAGGGCAGCACGTCGGCGACCCGCCCCGCGACGAGCTCCTCGGAGTCGGTGCCGAGGTTGGCACCCCACCAGATCGACCAGTCGTCGAGCCCGGCCAGGTCGAGGGTGCCGGTGAGCATGACGCACAGGTTGGTCTGGCCGGCCGCGACGTCCTCGCGGAGCCGGCGGCCGGTGGTGATGTGGACGGACTGCCCGACAGGGTGCAGCACAATCCGGTGACGGGCGGCCAACAGCTGCGGTGCGCTGATGCCCGGCAGCACGTCGTACTCCAGCGGCATCCGCTCGGCGAGCCGGTCCACGACCCGGATCGTCGAGTCGTAGAGCGACGGATCACCCCACACGAGGAACGCCGCCGTGCCACCCCGCTCGCCCAGGACCCGCTCGTAGGCCGCCACCCGAGCCTCGTGCCAATCCTTGACCGCCCCGGCGTAGTCGACCGGATCGGCCCGATCCCGCTCGGGATCGGGGACCGCGACCACCTCGAGACCATGCTCGGCCGCGATGGCTCGGCGGACCGAGAGCAGGCCGTCGTCCTCGCGCTTCTCGGCGGCGAGGACGTAGTCACACGACCGGAGCGCGTCGGCCACCTCCGGGGTGATGTGGTGCGGCCCCATGCCGACGCCGAGAACGCGGACCCTCACCGGGCGTTCACTCGCGGTCTTCGAGGTCGCCCTCGACCTCGAGGTAGACCTGCTGCATCGCGGCCAGGGTGTCGGCGTCGGGCTCGGCCCACAGGCCACGCTCGGCGGCCTCGTGAAGTCGCTCGACGATGCCGCGCAGTGCCCACGGGTTCGACTTGCGCAAGAACTCCTGGTTGGTCTCGTCGAGGACGTACTCCTGGGCGAGCTTGTCGTACATCCAGTCGTGCACCACCCCGGCGGTGGCGTCGAAGCCGAAGAGGTAGTCGACGGTGGCGGCCAGCTCGAAGGCGCCCTTGTAGCCGTGCCGCTGCATGGCGGCGATCCAGCGCGGGTTGACCACCCGAGCCCGGAAGACGCGGGCGGTCTCCTCCGACAGGGTGCGGGTGCGGATCGAGTCCGGCGAACTGGAGTCGCCGACGTACGCCTTCGGATCGGCACCGGTCAGCGCGCGGACCGTGGCGACCATGCCGCCGTGGTACTGGAAGTAGTCGTCGGAGTCGGCGATGTCGTGCTCGGCGGAGTCGACGTTCTTGGCGGCGACCTTGATGCGGCGGTAGTTGGCGCGCATGTCGTCGGCGGCCGGGGCACCGTCGAGGTCGCGGCCGTAGGCGAAGCCGCCCCACGCGGTGTAGACCTCGGCGAGGTCGTTGTCGTCGCGCCAGGTGCCGGACTCGATGACCTGCAGGATGCCGGCGCCGTACGACCCGGGCTTGGACCCGAAGATGCGGGTCCTCGCGCGGCGGGCGTCGCCGTGCTCGGCCAGGTCGGCGGCGAAGTGGGCGCGCACGTAGTTCGCCTCGGCCGGCTCGTCGAGGTCGGCCACCATCCGCACCGCGTCGTCGAGCATCGCCACGACGTGCGGGAACGCGTCGCGGAAGAAGCCCGAGATCCGGACGGTGACGTCGATGCGCGGGCGGCCGAGCTCCTCGAGCGGGACGATGACCAGCTCGCGGACCCGACGGGACTCGGCGTCCCACTCCGGACGCACCCCGAGCAGCGCCAGCACCTCGGCGACGTCGTCCCCGGAGGTCCGCATGGCGCTGGTGCCCCACACCGACAGTCCGACCGACGTGGGATAGGTGCCGGTCTCGTCGAGGTACTTCTGCACCAGCGAGTGGGCCATCGCCTGGCCGGTCTGCCAGGCCAGCCTGCTGGGGACGGCCCGCGGGTCGACGGTGTAGAAGTTGCGGCCCGTCGGCAGCACGTTCACCAGGCCACGCAGGGGAGAGCCGGAGGGCCCGGCTGGCACGAACCCGCCAGCGAGCGCGTGGAGGACCGCGTCGAGCTCGCCGGTCGTCCCGGCCAGGCGGGGGACGACCTGCTCGGCCGCGAACCTCAGCACCTGCTGGACCTCCGGCGCGTCATGCAGCGTGGTCGCGAACGTCGGGTCCCAGTCAGCCGCCTCCATTGCCTCGACCAGCGCCCGGGCCCGCGCCTCCGTCTCGTCGACCGCCTGGAGATCGGCGCCATCCTTGAGGCCGAGCGCGGCCCGCAGGCCGGGGACCGCGTTGCCGACGCCGCCCCACACCTGCGCGGCGCGCAGGATCGAGAGCACCAGGTTGACGCGGGCCTCTCCTGTCGGCGCCGCGCCCAGGATGTGGAGGCCGTCGCGGATCTGGGCGTCCTTGATCTCACACAGCCAGCCGTCGACGTGGAGCAGGAAGTCGTCGAACTCCTCGTCGTCGGGGCGCTCCTCCAGGCCGAGGTCACGGTGCAGTTGGGCGGCGTGCATGAGCTGCCAAATCTCACCCCGGATGGCCGCTAGCTTGGCGGGGTCCATCGCGGAGATCTTGTCGTACTCCTCGAGCAGACCCTCGAGTCGTGCGATGTCGCCGTAGGACTCCGCGCGCGCCATGGGCGGCACGAGGTGGTCGACGATCGTCGCATGCGCGCGTCGCTTGGCCTGCGCGCCCTCGCCCGGGTCATTGACCAGGAACGGGTAGATCAGCGGCAGGTTCGCGATCGCGGCGTCGGGGCCGCAGGCGGCGGACAGTGCGGCATTCTTGCCGGGCAGCCACTCCATCGAGCCGTGCTTGCCCAGGTGCACCACCGCGTGTGCCCCGAAGCCCCCGGCCTCGACGCCCGCCGCGAGCCAGCGGTAGGCCGCGAGGTAGTGGTGGCTGGGCGCCAGATCGGGGTCGTGGTAGATCGCGACCGGGTTCTCGCCGAAGCCGCGCGGAGGCTGGATCAGGATCACGACGTTGCCCGCCTGCAGGGTGGCGAGCACGATCGCGCCGTCATCGTTCACGAACAGGCCGCCCGGTGACTCGCCCCACGCCTCGACCATGGCATCACGCAGAGACGCCGGAAGGTCGGCCGTCCAGGCGTCGTACGCCGTCTTGCCGATGCGCACGTGCGCATCGGTGAGGTGTGCGTTGGTGAGCCACTCCTCGTCCTGCCCACCGGCGGCGATCAGGGCATGGATCAGCGCGTCGCCGGCCTCCGTGTCGTCCGGCAGGTCGAGGAGCGGCAGCACCGGGTTGTCGGCGCCGAGGTCGTAGCCGTCCTCACGCAGGCGGCGCAGCAGCCGGATGGCCGAGACCGGCGTGTCGAGGCCGACCGCGTTGCCGATCCGCGCGTGCTTCGTGGGATAGGCGCTCAGCATCAGCGCGATCCGCTTCTCGCCGGTGGGCACCCGCCGCAGGACGGCATGGTTGACCGCGATGCCGGCCACCCGGGCGCAGCGTTCCGGATCGGCGACGTACGCCGGCAGACCCTCGGCGTCGATCTCCTTGAACGAGAACGGCGCGGTCGTGATCCGGCCGTCGAACTCGGGGATGGCGATCTGGCTGGCGTAGTCCAGCGGGCTGATCCCGTCGTCGGAGGCGTCCCACTCGTCGCGGCCGTTGGTCAGGCACAAGCCCTGTAGCACCGGGATGTCGAGGGCTGCCATCCGCTCCACGTCCCACGCTTCGTCGTCGCCGCCGGCACTGGCCGTGGCCGGGGCGCTGCCGCCTGCCGCGAGCACCGTCACGACGAGGGCGTCGAGCGTCCCGAGCGCCTCGTAGAGGTCATCGGGCGCCGAGCGGAGCGACCCGGCGAAGATCGGGACGCCGACCGCTCGGCCGGTCGCGTCGATCGCGTCGGCGAGGGCGTGCGCGAACACGTTATTGCCGCTGGCCTCGTGCGCGCGGTAGTAGAGCACGCCCACGCGAGGCAGGTCGCCGGCGCGGCCGGACGGCCGGTCGGCGTACCCCCACGCCGGGATCGCCACGGGCGGCTCGAAGCCCTCGCCGGTCAGCAGCACGGTGTCGGAGAGGAAGGCGTGCAATTGGGCGAGGTTGGCCGGACCGCCCTCGGCCAGGTAGCGGTGTGCCTCGGCGGCTGTCCCCATCGGAACTGTGGAGAGCTCCATCAGCTCGGCGTTCGGCTGCTGCTCGCCGCCGAGGATCACCAGCGGGGTGCCGGCCTCGCGCACGGTCGAGAGGCCGGGCCACAGGTCGTGAGGCGAGCCGAGCAGGCGTACGACGACGAGGTCGGCCCCGGCGATGAGTGCCGTGAGCTCGGCGTCGGTGCTGCGGGCGGGGTTCCCCCAGACATAGCCGGCGACACTGGCGCGAGCAGACAGCAGGTCCGTGTCGGAAGTCGACAACAGTGCGATGCGGGTAGGCGCAGCCATGGGCCGGTTTCCTCCTCCGGGGTTCTCGCCCCGTCAATCGGTGGGATAAGCCCATGGCCAGTGTCTGGCTGCGTCTTGTCGACGTCACAGTGGCGGAACCGCCCCGGACTCTCACCGGGTTCCTGCACCACGAGCAGTTCGCAGCCTACGGGAGAATCACCCCCATGCCTCACCCGGTCTATCTCGTCCGCCACGGCCAGTCGCAGTGGAACGTCCGCCGCCTGACCCAGGGACAGACCGCTCATCCGCCGCTGACCGATCTCGGGCGCTCGCAGTCGGCCGCAGCGGCGGAGCTGATCGCAGAAGACCTCAAGGACGTGGGGCTGTCCGCTGACCGTCTCGTCAGCAGCGACCTGACCCGCGCGGCGCAGACCGCCGCGGTCATCGGCCGCCGGCTGCAGCTGACTCCGGAGTCGGACCCCCGCCTGCGCGAGCAACATCTGGGTGACCTGGAGGGCCGAACCTACGAGGAGACCTGGGCCGCAGCGGAGGGCTTCGACTGGTCGGACCCAACGCAGCCGATCGCGGGTGGGGAGTCGCTCATGGACGTGTACGACCGCATGGGTGCTGTGCTCAGCGACCTCGAACGCGGTTCCGTATCCGTCCTGGTGTCGCACGGGGACGCGATACGGTCCGCCGTCGCGTACCTCCAAGGCATGAAGCCACACGAAGCACCGTGGGTCGACGTCCCCAACGGGGCCGTGGCCCGCATCGACGACCACCTCACGTGGCTTGGACAATGACGCTCATGCCTGACCAAGCCCTTTGCCTGGACCCAGCCTCCTTCGCCGGAGTCACCCTCGTCGGCGCCGGTCCAGGCGACCCGGACCTCATCACGATCGCCGGCCTCAAGGCGCTGCTCGGCGCGGATGTCGTCGTGACCGATCGGCTGGTGCCTCATGAGTTGCTTGCGGGGCTCGCTCCCGATGTGGAGCTCATCGACGTCGCCAAGTTCCCGCGCAGCCGGTTGACCGCCCAAAAAGACATCAACGCCGTCCTGCTCGAGCGGGCACGAGCCGGAAAGAGGGTCGTCCGCCTCAAGGGAGGCGATAGCTGCGTCTTCGGACGAGGTTTCGAGGAGGTGCTTCACCTGCAACAAGCCGGGGTCCCGGTCCGTGTCATCCCCGGCCTCTCCTCGTCCATCTCCGTACCAGCGCTGGCGGGAATCTCCGTCACACACCGAGGTGTCGTCCACGACTTCACCGTCGTCTCAGGACATGTACCGCCCCGCCACCCTGACAGCCTTGTCAACTGGGACGCTCTGGCCGCATCAAGAGGCACGATCGTTCTGATGGTGGCCGTCCAAAACGCCGCTGTGATCGCCCAGACCCTCATCGATGGCGGACGCCACACCGGTCAGCCCGCGGCCATCGTCGTGGACGGATCAATGGCGAGCGAACGCGTCATCCGCACGACCTTGAGTCAACTCGGGGAGTCGATCGACAACGAAGAGGTACAGCCGCCGGCGATCATTGTGGTCGGTGACGTAGCCGCGCTCTGACGTGCCCCTCATGTTCCTGGGCAAGGGATGCCTACTCCGGAGCCGCCACACCCGGGGAAGTGCCACCCGTGACGGTTTCGGTCAGCCTCGCGCTGCTCGCCGCGGTGCCGTTGGCGCCTGACACGGTGCTGGTCTTCCACAGAGCACCACGGGGACGAACAGGGGCAGGAGGCCCGGTCGATCGTGCACGTCGCCGCGACGGCCACGGGCCGTCGGCCTCTGCGCACCGGGAGTCTCGGATCTCGCCTCTCCCGCTGAGCTGAGGGTGCCGGGGTGACGCTTTCGCTGGGCGGCTCGATTCTGGCCTGGTCGCCCGTGGCGCGCCCGTGGGCGATCCGGGGACTCGTCGCTTGGGCACTGACGCTGGATGCGGGGCCTTCTCTACCTCGTGTGGGGGCTGGCTTGGACCGTGGGTGAGGAGCTCGCGCCCTTGGGCGTTCCGAAACCTCTGCTCGACTTTAGGCAGCTGGTTGCCCAGCATCGTGGTGATGGATAGACGCGGGTAGTGAGCCTGGCTCTCCGAACCCACTTGCGATTCGAGTCATGCCGCGCTTATGTCCCGAAAACGCCAGCGCAAGCCCTCTATTGCGAGCAGACAGCATCAAGACGGTGCAGGGTCGGGCCGCTGGCTTGTGCGCGTCTGCGCAGGTCAGAGCACACGCCGGCAAGTGGGGTCAAACAAGCCAGTTGCTAGACGAGCACGCGCTGGAGGTCCAGAGGTCACAGGGTCAAATCCTGTCCCCGCTACGACAGAAGGTCCGGATCGGCCATAAGGCCGGCCCGGACCTTCTCCCTTTTCCCGCCGCTACGCTGGCCCCTGTGAGCTCGTGGAAGGAGCCCGGGATGACCGAGACGAGACCCGTGGAGTTCCCGGGCGCGGACGGCAGCACGCTCGTGGGGCGCCTGGAGCTGCCGGACCGGCCGCCCCGGGCGACCGCCCTCTTCGCACACTGCTTCACCTGCGGCAAGGACGTCGCCGCCGCGTCGCGGATCGCCCGGGCGCTGCGCGCCGAGGGGTTCGCCGTCCTGCGGTTCGACTTCACCGGCCTCGGCGAATCCGAGGGCGACTTCGTCGACACCACCTTCAGCACCAACATCGACGACCTGGTGCGGGCCGCCGACCATCTCCGCGCGACCCTCTCGGCCCCCAGCCTGCTGATCGGCCACTCGCTCGGCGGCGCCGCCGTGCTGGCCGCGGCCGCCGCGATCCCTGAGGCGCGCGCCGTCGTCACCATCGCCGCGCCTGCGGATCCGCAGCACGTCACGCACCTGTTCGGGGACCAGCTGCCGGGCCACGCCGACTGGGACGACGTCGAGGTGACCCTCGCCGGCCGGCCGTTCCGGGTCAGCCGCAGGTTCCTCGACGACATCGACGAGCACCCGCAACGCCAGCGCATCGCGCAGCTCGATCGGGCGCTGCTCGTCATGCACTCTCCCACCGACGCCGTCGTCGGCATCGACAACGCCGGCCGGATCTTCGAGGCGGCCCGGCACCCGAAGTCCTTCGTGGCCCTCGACGGCGCGGACCACCTCCTGACCAGGCGCGAGGACGCCCAGTACGTCGCGGACATCGTCGCGGCCTGGGTCCACCGTTACCTCCCGGACGCCCCCTCTGAGCCGGGCGTGTGACGACCGGGGACGGACTCTCCGAACGGCCTCGGGGGCCGCACCCGCGCGGGTAGTGTGGAAGATCCACCGGATCGAGGAGGACTGGCATGGATCTACTCAACCGAACCGACATCCAGACACTGGCGGCGTCCGGGGGTGACGGGTTGCACGTGTCGATGTTCATCCCCACGCACCGCTACGGCGGCGAGGTCCAGGGCGATCAGCTGCAATGGAAGAACCTCGTCAGCGCCGTCGACGCGCTGCTGACCGACGAGATGCGGCGCTCGGAGCTCGACGCGTTGCTCGCCCCGGCGCGGGAACTGCAGAACGACAGCATGGCGTGGCAACACATGAGCGACGGCCTGGCGATGTTCCTCAGCCCTCAGGGCCATCACACCTACCGCATCCCGGCGTCGCTGCCGCTGCTCGCGACCGCGGGGGACCACTTCGTGACCGGCCCGCTGATGCGGCTCCTCTCGGGTGACGCCCACTTCCTCCTCATGGCCATCAGCCAGGGGCAGGTGCGTCTCATGGACGGCAGCCGGCACACCGTGCGCCAGATCGAACTCGACGACGTCCCCACCAGCATGTCGGACGTCGTGGAACCCGACGGCCGCTCGGCCCCCATGGCCCGGGCCCTGACCGGGGGACGGGGCGGGCGCGCCGTGTTCTACGGTCACGGTGGCGGCGACGACGACGCCAAGAAGGAGGACCTCGTCCGGTTCCTCCGCGAGGTGGCCGCGGGCATGCGCGACATCCTCGCCGGGCAGACGGCGCCGCTGATCCTGGTGGGGCTCGAGCAGAACGTCTCGGCCTACCGCGACCTCAACGGCTATGCCAACGTCCTGGACGAGGCCGTGCTGCGTAACCCCGACGACCTGTCGGCCGAGGAGTTGCACCGGCTGGCGTGGCCCATTGTCGAGGCGCGCCTGCGGGCGGACCGCACGGCGCTCATCGACCGGTTCCGGTCGCTCACCGGCAGCGGGAAGGTCTCCGACGACCTGGCCGTGATCACGGAGGCCGCCGCGCAGGGCCGGGTCGACACGCTGTTCATCCGCTCGGATCCGTGGTGCTGGGAAGAGGTGGTCGCCCCGAGCGACACCCCCGTCGTCCGGTTGGGTGCCGACGAGCGCTTCGTGGTCTGCGAGGCCGTGGATCGCGCCGCCGTCGACACCCTCGCCAACGGGGGCACGGTCCACGCGACATCGCGGGAGGTGTCGGCGGAGGCGGGCGTCGCGGCGATCCTCCGGTTCTGACGCTCGAGGGGCCAGGCGCATAATGGACGGCGTGCCCACGCCGCCGCGCCGTCGTCCCGATGCCAAGTGCCCGCTCCGGCCTGGTGACCCCTGCACCCTGTGTCAGGTGAACGTCACCGGGCCGCAGGACTGCGGGCTCGTCTACCTGGTGATGGACGACCAGGAGCTGCGCGACGAGTGGGTCAAGTCCCGGTGTCGCTGACACACACCACCGACACGTTGGGAGATCCGTCGATGAGGACGCGCACGCTCGGCAGCACGCTCACTGTCAGCGCCATGGGGCTCGGCTGCATGGGAATGAGCCAGAGCTACCACCCGATTCCGGACCGCGGCGACATGCTCCGGCTGCTGCGCGACGCCGTGGACCGCGGCGTCACGTTCTTCGACACCGCCCAGGTCTACGGCCCGTTCGGCAACGAGGAGTTGGTCGGGGAGGCACTCTCGCCGGTGCGCGACGAGGTGGTCATCGCCACGAAGTTCGGGTTCGACCTCTCCAGTGGTGCGGTGGGCGGGCTCGACAGCCGCGCGGATACCATCCGGCGCGGGGTGGACGAGTCGCTGCGGCGCCTCCGCACGGATCGCATCGACCTGCTGTACCAGCACCGCGTGGACCCCGCCGTGCCCATCGAGGAGGTCGCGGGCACCGTGGCGGGCCTGGTCGAGGCGGGGAAGGTGCGCCACTTCGGCCTGTCCGAGGCCGGCGCTCGGACCATCCGCCGGGCGCACAGCGTGCACCCGGTCGCCGCCCTGCAGAGCGAGTACTCCCTGTGGTGGCGCGAACCCGAGGGCTCGATCCTGCCGACCCTGCGGGAACTCGGCATCGGATTCGTGCCCTTCAGCCCGCTGGGCAAGGGGTTCCTCACCGGCGCCATCGACGAGGGCACCCGGCTCGCGGAGGCGGACTTCCGCGCGACGCTGCCCCGGTTCAGCGACGAGGAGGCGCTGCGCGCGAACAGATCGTTCGTCGACCTCATCCGGCGGATCGCGGCGCGGCACGACGCCACGCCGGCCCAGGTCGCCCTCGCCTGGGTCCTCGCGCAGGGCGACGATGTCGTCCCCATCCCGGGGACCACGAAGCTTCCCCGGCTCGAGGAGAACCTCGCCGCTGTCGACCTCGCCCTCACCGAGGACGACCTCGCCGAGATCGACGGCGCGGAGATTCAGGCGGTCGGCCACCGGTACAGCGACGTCCACGAGCGGCTGATCGACCGCTGAGCGCCGCCCGCCGCCGCGGCGATCCCGCCCCGGACGAGCGTCCGGCAGCGGGGCGATGTGTCAGATCGGTAACGATTGCCGGGCCACCGTTGACACCCCTGGGACGGCCACTGGAACATTGGCGCCAATCTTTGAACGATCCACGGAGGGCCCATGAAGAAGGCGACGCTCGCGAGCCTGGCCGCGGAACTGAAGGTGTCCCGGCAGACCATCTCGAACGTCATCAACTTCCCGGACCGGGTGCGCGCGGAGACCCGCGCCCGCGTCGAAGCCGCCATCCAGCGCTCGGGGTACCGACCCTCGGCGGCGGCGAGGGCGTTGCGCAACCAGCGCGCCATGGCCATCGGCGTCCGCCTCAGCCCACCCCGCAACGGGATCTCGGGATCGTTCATGGACGCCTTCCTCCGCGAGATCGTGACGGCGGCGGACGCCCGCGGTTACCGCGTGGTCGTCTTCCCGGCGACGTCGCGGTCGGACGAGGTGGAGCGGCTCCTCGAGCTGCGGGGGAGCCTCGCGATCGATGGGGGCGTCCTCACCGACACGTGGACCGACGACGACCGGCCGGAGCGGCTCGGTGAGGCTGGGGTGCCGTTCGTCTCCTTCGGGCGGCCCTGGGGGAGCGCGGACCACGGCGCCTGGGTCGACGTCGATGGCCGCGCGGGCGCTGCGGCGGCGGCCCGCTTCCTCCGCGACGCCGGGCACGAGCGGATCGGATTCCTGGGCTGGTCGGACGGGTCGCCCGTCGGTGCGGACCGCCGCGCCGGCTGGGCGGACGAGCTGGGGCTCACGGACGACGACGCCACAGCGCTGACCGTCGAGGGACCGGACACCGCTGAGGCCGGGGCCTCAGGGATGGCGCGCCTCATCGACGGCGGCGCCACGGCGGCCGTGTGCGCCTCGGACAGCCTGGCGCTCGGCGCAGAGACCCTCCGGCGGGAGCGCGGGCTGGCCGGCCCGGCCGTGGTCGGTTTCGACGACACCGCCGTCGCGCGGTCCATGGACCTGACCAGCGTGCGGCAACCCGTCGAGGAGGTCGCCCGCACCGCGCTCGACCTGCTGCTCGAGCGGCTCGCCGACCCGGGTGTGACGCTGCAGGGCAGGCTGGTCGAACCGGTGCTGGAGGTGAGAGGTCAGTCCATGTCGGGCACGCGGTCGCGCGCGTCCGTGTAGTCCTCCCCGCACAGCTCCATCAGGTCGACCAGCATGGAGCGGGCCTGCGCGAGGATGACGGTGGGCGAGAGCCTCGGCAGGATCGGGATGTGAGCCGACCGCTCGCCGAGTTCTCTGAGCATGCCCAGCTTCGCCGTCGGCAGCCGACGGGCGAACAGCTCGGCGGCGCACTCGTCGATGGCCTGCGCGAGCCCCGTCAGGAGCTCCAGGTACTCCTCCGGCACCTGCTCGTCGCGCCAGGTGGCGACGGCGGCCCGGCGCGCGAGGACGCGCAGGTTGCGGATGAACCGGTCCAGAGGGACGACGAGATCCGCGACCTGGAACGCCTCCTCCCGGTGCCGCCGGAGGAACGGCGAGGTCCGCACCACGGCCGTGCCCTCGGCGGTGGCGGTCAGGAGCTTCGACATCTCCTGTTCCGTCGCCCGGGCCCGCTGCAGGATCTGTTCGGTCTCCTCCTCGTCGCCGCGACGCAGCGCCTCCACCATCGCCCGGACGGAGAAGGCGGCCTCGTGCAGCACCTTGGCGGCGATCAGGCGGGGGCGGGTGATCGGCGACGTGGGGGCCACCGTCGCGAACACCAGCGCGACGGCGCAGCCCACGAGGGCGTCCTGCCAGCGCGAGACGCCTGCGTCGACGCCCGGCAGCACGGTCAGGACGGCGGCCGCCTGCACGGCGGACTGCGTCACCATGAGCGTGCGCGCCCCGAGCCAGGTGGTCAGGGACATCGCGACAGCAACAACCAGCACGATCTGCCAGACCCCGGTGCCGAACATCGCCACGAACAGGTCGCCCAGGAAGACGCCCACGGTCACTCCGACGGCCACCTCGACCACCCGGCCCAGGCGCTGCCCGAAGGAGAACCCGAGGCAGATGATCGCGGCCACCGTCGACAGGAACGGCGCGTAGTGGCCGAGCAGGTCGTGCGCGATCCACCAGGAGACGCCCGCGGCCAGCGAGATCTGCACGATCATGAACAGCCTCGACCGCCACCGGCTCACGCGTCGCACCTGCGAGCGCCACCCGCGTCGGGCGGTGCGTTCCGACAGGTCGAAGGCCCGGATCGACGCTCGCTGGAGTGCGCGCCCCGTGCCGTGCAGGAAGCCCGGTTCGTCGTCGTCGGCCATGGGTCCATCCTGCCGTGTCGCGCGGCGGTGCGCCGCTCCCGAGTGGCGGCGCCGGTCGGGGTCCGCTGCGGGTAAACTGAGCGGCGCCGTTGCCCGTTCCGGAAGGGAACTGAAAAACATGCGCCGAGCCCGCACCCTGGGGATCGTGGCCGTTGTACTCCTCGCCTCGCTGCTCGGGGCGTGCACGCGCCCCCCGCAGGTCGAGGAGCCCGAGCGCACGCTGGAGATCGGAGCGACGGGGGAGCCCGCTGGGCTGGACATGATCACCGTGTCCGGCGCCGGTACCCCCTTCGTGCTCCTCTACAACGTCTACGAGACCCTCGTGAAGCTCGACGGCGAGGGCAACATCGACCCGCTGCTGGCCTCCGAGTGGACCATGAGCGAGGACAACACCGTCTACACGTTCACGCTCGACAAGGGCGCCCGGTTCGCGTCCGGAACCGATGTCACCGCCGAGGCTGTGGTCGCGAGCTTCGAGCGGAACCGCTCGGAGGCGGCCACGGACCAGATCATGGGCAAGTGGCAGGTCGTCGACACCATCGAGGCGGTCGACGAGGACACCGTCGAGATCACGCTGTCGCAGGCCTCCAACCAGTGGCTCTACGAGATGACCGGCCCGGCCGGTATCGTCACCGACCCCACCGGTGACGCCGACCTCAACACCACGCCGGCCGGCTCCGGCCCGTACGAGTTCGCCGCGTGGGAGGAGGGCTCCGCCATCGAACTGGTGGCCAACGACGGCTACTGGGGCACCCCGCCGCGGTTCGACTCGGTCACCTTCCGCTACTACGCGGATCCCAACGCGATGAACACGGCCATGCTCTCGGGCCAGCTCGACATCATCTCGAACCTGACGGTCCCGCAGGCCATCGAGCAGTTCGCCGACGAGACCGCCTACACCGTCCACGAGGGCACGACCGACGGCGAAGTGGTTCTGGGCTTCAACCACCGCACGCCCGCGCTGCAGGACCTGCGGGTCCGGCAGGCGATCAACCACGCCATCGACCGCGAGGCCCTCATCGACGCGGCCTGGGGCGGCAAGGGCACGCTGATCGGTTCCATGGTCCCGCCGACCGATCCCTGGTACGAAGACCTCTCCGACACCTATCCGTACGACCCGGAAAAGGCCAAAGCGTTGCTCGCCGAGGCCGGGATGGCGAGCGGGCTGTCGCTGCGGCTGCGGGTGCCGAACCTGCCGTACGGCCCGCCGGCGGGGCGATTCATCGCCGCCCAGCTCGAGGAGGTCGGCATCGACGTCGTCCTCGACGAACTCGAGTTCCCCGCGCGCTGGCTGGACCTGGTGTACACGAAGTTCGACTACGACATGACCATCGTGGCGCACGTCGAGCCCCGGGACCTCGAGGCGTTCGCGAACCCCGACTACTACTGGGGCTACGACAACCCGGAGTTCCAGCGCCTCATCGAGGAGGCGGACGCCGGCTCGCCCGAGGAGCAGGTGACCAAGCTCCAGGAGGCCGCCCGGCTGCTCGCCGACGACGCGGCCGCAGACTGGCTGTTCCTGCTGCCCAACATCATCGTGACCACCCCCGACATCTCGGGTATTCAGGCCAACCAGGTCAGCCTCGCGTTCGACCTCACCACGATCGCCGCCAGGAGCTGACCGTGGCCCTCCGCCGGGTGGGGCGGCGGCTGGGATGGTTGCTCGCCAGCCTGCTGCTCGCGTCGCTGCTGATCTTCGCGGCCACCAACGCGCTGCCCGGCGACATCGCCCAGGTCATCCTCGGCACCAACGCGACCCCCGGTGAAGCGGCCCGGCTCCGGGCCGAGCTGGGCCTCGACCGCCCGTTCCTGGCCCGGTACGCCGAATGGCTCTGGGGCGCGGTGCAGTTCGACTTCGGCGAGTCCTACCTCAGCGGCCGCCCGATCGCCCCGCTGATCGCCGCGCGGCTCGAGGTATCGGTCTGGCTCATCGTGTTCGGGATGGCGGCGGCGATCCTCATCGCGCTGCCGGTCGGTGCCTACGCGGCGGTCCGCCGGCGCCACGCCGACGGCGTCGCGGTGTCCGCGCTCAGCCAGCTGGGGCTCGCCGTGCCGGCGTTCTGGGCCGGGATCTGGCTGGTCGTGGTGTTCGCGGTCAACCTGCGCTGGCTGCCGGCGGGGGGCTACGTCTCCTACTGGGAGTCCGTCGCGGACTGGCTGCGCCATCTGGTCCTCCCCGTGACGTCCCTGGCGATCGTCCAGGCGAGCGTCATCTCCCGGTACGTCCGCAGCGCCGTGCTCGAGGTGCTGCACGAGGACTACTTCCGCACCGCCAGGGCCGTCGGCTGGTCCCGCACCGGCGCGCTGTGGCGGCACGGACTGCGCAACATCGCCATCTCTCTGCTCACGGTCATCGGACTCCAATTGGCGACGCTGCTGGTCGGCGCCATCATCATCGAACAGGTGTTCGCGCTGCCCGGGCTGGGGTCGTCGCTGCTGCTCGCGGTGTCGCAGCGTGACCTGGGCGTGGTCCAGGCCATCGTCCTCCTCCTCGTCTGGGCCGTGCTCGTCATCAACTTCCTGGTCGACGTCGCCTACCAGGTCATCGATCCGCGGCTGCGGCGTAGGGCGGAGGCGCGGTGAGGCACGCGACCCTGGCCGTCGGCGCCGCCCTCATCGGCCTCATCGTGGCGATGGCGCTGCTGGCCGCCGTCTGGACGCCCTTCCCACCGGACGCCGTCGTCGGACCCGGGCTCCAGCCCCCTGGCGGGGACCACCTGCTCGGCACTGACGGGCTGGGCGGGGACATCGCGTCGCGGCTCCTCAGCGGGGCGAAGATCTGCCTCCTGGTCGGCATCGTGTCCGTGGCCGCCGCCGCGGCGGTCGGGGTCCCGCTCGGCATCCTCGCCGGGATGAACCGCGGCTGGGTCGGAGAACTCCCCGCGCGGCTCGCGGACATCCTCTACGGCTTCCCCGCGCTCCTGCTGGCGATCCTCTTCGCCGCCGCGCTGGGCGGATCCACCTGGACGGCCATGATGGCCATCGCGCTGGCGTCCGTGCCGGCCTTCGTGCGCATCGCACGGGCGGCGACGTTGCAGGTCATGAGCCAGGGCTACGTCGAGGCGGCCAGGCTCAGCGGCACGCCCCATCTGGCCGTCGCGTGGCGGCACGTGCTGCCCAACATCGCCCCCGCGGTGGGGGTCCAGACCAGCGTCAGCATCGGCATCGCCATCCTCGCGGAGGCGGGCCTGTCCTATCTCGGCCTCGGCTCGGGACCCGAGTCGCCGACATGGGGGCGCATGCTCAGGGAGGCGCAGAACTACATCTTCAGCGAGCCGCAGCTCGCGCTGTGGCCGGGCCTCGCGATCGCCGTCGCGACGCTCGGGTTCAACCTGCTGGGCGACGGGCTCCGCGACCTCCTCGACCCTCGGCTGAGGGAGATCCGGTGAGCCACCTCGAGGTGACGGACCTGGCCGTGAGCTTCGGCCGGCAGCAGCGGCCGGCGCTGCGGGGCATCAGCTTCACGCTCGGCGAGCGGGAGCGGCTCGGGATCATCGGCCAGTCGGGCTCCGGCAAGTCGGTGACGGCCCTGGCGGTGATGGGGCTGCTGCCCGTGCACGCCCGGGTCACGGGCAGCATCCGGCTCGCGGGGCGCGAGCTGGTGGGGCTCCCGGAGCGGGAGATGCGGCGCCTGCGCGGCGACGAGGTGTCCATGATCTTCCAGGAACCCATGACCGCGCTGGACCCCACGATGAAGGTCGGCCGCCAGGTCGGCGAGGTCGTGGCGCTCCACCACGTCGAGCGGCGCGGCAGCATCCACGACGAGGTGCTGGTCTGGCTGGGCCGGGTGGGGATCAGCGACCCGGCCCGCATCGCCGACTCCTACCCGCACGAGTTGTCGGGGGGACAGCGCCAGCGCGTCCTGATCGCGATGGCGCTGGCGAACCGGCCCGGCCTGGTGCTGTGCGATGAGCCGACGACCGCCCTCGACGTCCTCGTCCAACGGCAGATCCTCCAGCTCCTGGCCGACGAGCTCGCCGACCGGGCGGCCGTCTTCGTGTCGCACGACCTCGCCGTCGTGCGCCAGGTGTGCCGCAGGGTGGCGGTCATGCTGGACGGCGAGATCGTCGAGCAGGGCGAGATCGACGAGATCATCGCCGCCCCGCGGCACCCGTACACGCAGGGGCTCATCGCGTCCGCGCGCATCGACCAGGTCCCGCCGGGCCACCTGCTGCCCAGCGTCGCCGACTTCTACCCGGGGACGCGGTCATGAGCCTGGTCGAGCTGCGTGGCGCGGAGGTCACGTTCCGGCGGGCGGGTCGGCCCTTCGTGGCGCTGAGCGGCGTCGACCTCGTCGTGGAGCGGGGGGAGCGCGTCGGCATCGTGGGCGGCTCCGGCTCCGGCAAGACCACCATGGCCCGCCTCATGCTCGGCCTGCAGGAGCCGTCGGCCGGCGACGTGCTCATCGACGGCCGTTCCATCGTCGGGGTGCCCGAGCGCCACCGCGGATTCCTGCGTTCGGCGGCATCCATGGTGTTCCAGGATCCCAACTCGTCCTTGAACCCGCGCATGCGGCTGCGCGACATCGTCGCCGAGCCGCTCAGGTCCCCCGTGCTGCGGGGACGCGGGGACGTCCCGGAACCCACCGCCGACGTCCTCGCGGCGGCGCTGCGCGGCGTCGGCCTCGATCCGGACATGCTCACGCGTTACCCGCATCAGCTCTCGGGAGGGCAACGGCAGCGGGTGGCCATCGCGCGGGCGCTCATCAGCGACCCGGCGCTGCTGGTTGCCGACGAGCCCGTCTCCGCCCTCGACGTGTCCGTGCGCGCCCAGGTGCTCAACCTCCTCACGGCCGAGGCGGCCGAGCGCTCCCTCGCGCTCGTCCTGGTCAGCCACGACCTCGCGATCGTCCGGCACATGTGCGACCGCGTCGTGGTGGTGGACTCCGGGCGCATCGTCGAAGAGGGGCCGGTGCGCACGGTCCTCGACGCGCCGGCGCATCCCTACACCGCGCGGCTCGTCGAGGCCACGCTGACCCTCTGACCGGCTTCGCCGATGGCGGACGGACGGCGTCGAGGCGGCGGGCGCCCCGGCCCTAGAATGCGCAGGGTGAAGGCACTGCTACTTGAGAACATCCACGCCGACGCCGTCAAAGCGCTCGAGGCGAAGGGCTACGAGGTCGACAGCCGGCCCGGCGCGCTCGCCGAGCGGGACCTGATCGCCGCCCTGGAGGGCGTCGACTACCTGGGCATCCGATCGCGCACCTATGTCACGGCCAAGGTCCTCGAGTCCGCCCCGCAGCTGCAGGCCGTCGGCGCCTTCTGCATCGGCACGAACCAGATCGACCTCGACGCCGCCACCCAGCACGGCGTCGCCGTCTTCAACGCGCCCTACTCCAACACCCGCTCCGTCGTCGAGCTGGCCATCGCGGAGATCATCTCCATGGCCCGCCGCCTCACCGACCGCAACCGCGACATGCACGCCGGCGTCTGGGACAAGTCCGCCGTCGGCTCGCACGAGGTCCGCGGGCGCACGCTGGGCATCGTCGGCTACGGCAACATCGGATCCCAGCTGTCGGTAGTGGCCGAGGCCCTCGGCATGCGCGTGCTGTTCTACGACCTGGTGGACCGGCTCGCCCTGGGCAACGCCCGGCGCGTCGACAGCCTCGAGGAACTGCTCTCCCAGGCCGAGACGGTCTCGCTGCACGTGGATGGCCGTCCCGAGAACAAGGCGATGTTCGGCGCCGAACAGTTCGCCCAGATGCGGCCGAGGTCGCTGTTCCTCAACCTGTGTCGCGGCGCCGTGGTGGACCTCGACGCGCTCTACGACAACCTCGTCTCGGGGCACGTCGCGGGCGCCGCCATCGACGTGTTCCCGACCGAGCCCAAGTCCAAGGACGAGCCCTTCGTGTCGAAACTGCAGGGCCTGAGCAACGTCATCCTCACCCCGCACGTCGGCGGCTCGACGCAGGAGGCGCAGGTCGACATCGGCCGCTTCGTCGCCGGCAAGCTGCTCGACTACGAGAAGCTCGGCTCCACGGCCATGAGCGTCAACCTCCCCGAGGTTCCCGCCGGGCCGACCACGACGGCGCGCATCGTGCACCTGCACCACAACGTCCCCGGCGTGCTGGCCCGGCTCAACCAGCTGTTCGCCACGCACGACATGAACATCGGGTCGCAGACCCTGGCGACCCGCGGCCACCTCGGCTACGTGGTCACCGACGTGTCGGGGGAGAAGTACGACGGGCTGCTGGCCGAGTTGGAGGCCCTCGACGAGACGGTGCGGGTCCGGGTCCTCTAGGTTGGGCGCATGGCTGTCTCCAAGGACCTCACCGACGACCTGCGCCTGGCGCACCTCATGGCGGACGATGCCGACTCGCTGACCATGAACCGCTTCAAGGCGCTCGACCTGCGGTTCAGCAGCAAGCCGGACAACACGCCGGTCACGGAGGCGGACACCGCCGTCGAGGAGGCCATCCGCCGGACGCTGGCACGCACTCGGCCGCGCGACGCGGTCCACGGCGAGGAGTTCAGCGACACCGGGGAGTCGAGCCGTCGGTGGATCATCGACCCGATCGACGGGACGAAGAACTATCTGCGCGGGGTGCCTGTCTGGGCGACCCTCATCGCCTTGGAGGTCGACGGCCGGATCGCCGCCTCCGTCGTGTCCGCCCCCGCCCTCAACCGGCGTTGGTGGGCCAGCCAGGGCGGCGGCGCGTACACGGGGCGGTCGATCCTCAACGCCAGCGAGCTGCGGGTCAGCCGCGTCGAGGCCATCGCCGACGCCTCGCTGTCCTACTCCGACATCGCCGAGTGGGTGGAGACCGACCGCGGCCAGGGCTTCATCAACCTCATGCGCGACGCGTGGCGCACCCGCGCCTACGGCGACTTCTGGAGCTACATGCTGGTCGCCGAGGGCGCGGTCGACATGGCCTGCGAGCCCGATCTGGAGCTCTACGACATGGCGGCGCTCGACATCATCGTCCGCGAGGCCGGAGGACGGTTCAGCAACCTCGACGGCGTCGACGGCGTCGGCGGCAGGGGAGCGCTCGCCACGAACGGCCTGCTGCACGAGGCCGTCCTCGAGTACCTGAGGGCTCCCTCCGCCGACTGACCTCCGCGCCCCGGTGGCTCAGATGTAGGTGTCGCTCATCCGCCGGAACGACGCGAGCCGCTCCGGTGCGAGCCGGCCGGCCGCGACGGCGTCGTCCAGGGCGCACTCGATGGCGCCGGTCTCGTGCCGGCAGCCGCGGGGGCAGTCTTCCGCCAGCTTCTCGAGGTCCGGGAACGCGCCGATGATCGACGCCGGCTGCACGTGACTGATGCCGAACGACCGGACGCCCGGCGTGTCGATGATCCACCCGCCGCCAGGCAGCTCCATGGCCACCGCCGACGTGGACGTGTGGCGTCCCTTACCCGTCACCTCGCTGACCTCGGCCGTGACGCGCCCGGCCCCCGGGATCAGGCGATTGACCAACGTCGACTTGCCCACGCCCGAGTGCCCGATGAACACCGTCACACGGTCGGCCAGCGCGTCGCGGATGAGGCCGAGGTCGGCGCCGGGATCGGTGACCAGGATCGGGACCCCGAGCGGTTCGTACGCCGCGCGGAGCTCGTCGGGGCTCGCCAGGTCCGCCTTGGTGAGGCAGAGGATCGGCTCGATGCGGGCGTCGAACGCGGCCACGAGGATCCGGTCGATCATCCCCATGCGCGGCTGCGGATCGGCCAGCGCCGTGACGATGAACAGCTGGTCCGCGTTCGCGACGATGGGGCGCTCGAAGGTGTCGGTGTCGTCGGCGGAGCGCCGCAGCACCGTGGTGCGCTCGAGCACCTCGACGATCCGCGACAGCGTGCCCACCTCGCCGGAGGAATCGCCGTCCAGCCGGACCCGGTCACCCACCAGGACGCCCTTGCGGTCGATGAGCCGCCCACGCACCGCGGTGACCGGACGGCCGTCGAGGACGCACCGGTAGCGGCCGCGGTCGATCGAGATGACGCGGGCCTCGGGCAGCGACGAGTAGTCGGGGCGCTCCTTCGTGCGGGGCCGGGTGCGCCGGCGGGGGCGGTCGAACCCGCTGTGGTCGTCCTCACGCAGCGACTTCACGAGCGCCTCACGCCCGCACCAGCGACGCCCAGTCGCGCGCGAAGTGCGGCATGGTCTTCGACACGCACTCCAGGTCCGTGACCGCGATCCCGGGCACCCGCAGCGCCAGGAGCGCGGCGAAGTGGACCATGCGGTGGTCGGCGTACGTGTGGAGCACCGCGGGCCGCAGTTCCCCGGCGCCGACCAGCGTCAGGCCGTCGGCGGTCTCCTCGGCCTCAGCGCCGAGCCGGCGGAGTTCGGCGACGAGGGCGGCGATGCGGTCGGTCTCGTGGCCGCGGATGTGCGCGACGCCACGGATCGTCGTGCGGCCCTCGGCCAGGGCACCGAGCGCCGCGACGACGGGAGTGAGTTCGGAGGCGGTCGTGAGGTCGACGTCGAGCCCGGCCAGCGGGCCGACGCCCGTGACGGTCGCGGAGCGGCGACCGCGCGTCACCTGGGCACCCATGCGCTCGACGATGTCGAGGATCAGCGCGCCGGGCTGGAGGCTGCGGGAGGGCCAGCCCGGGACCGTCACGCTCCCGCCCGTGACGGCGGCGGCGGCCAGGAAGACGGCGGCGTTCGTGAGGTCCGGTTCGATCGTCAGGTCGCGGGCGGCGATGCGTCCGGGGGACACCTGCCAGGTCCGGTCGTCCAGCTCGGCCACGGACACGCCCACCTCGCGCAGCATGGAGGTCGTCATGTCGATGTGCGGCCGCGAGGGGAGCCGGTCCCCGGTGTGCCGCAGCGTGAGGCCCGTGGGCAGTCTCGCCCCGATCAGCAGCAGCCCGGACACGAACTGGCTGGACGACGACGCGTCGATGTTGGCGGTGCCGTGCGGCGTCGCCGGTGGGGTCATCGTGAAGGGCAGCGCGTCGCCGGTGACCGTGGCGCCCAGCTGGCGCAGGCCGTCGAGGAGCGGGCCCATCGGGCGCTCGCTGGCGTGCGGGTCGCCGACGAAGGAGGAGGTCCCCTCAGCGAGCAGCGCGATGGGAGGCACGAAGCGCATGACCGTGCCGGCCAGGCCGCAGTCGATGTCGCGGGCGCCGCGGAAGCGCTCCGGCGGCCGGACCACGAGCGTCTCCCCGACGGGGTCGATGGTGACACCCAGCCGGCGCAGCGCGGCGATCATGAGCGCGGAGTCACGCGACTCCAGGGCGCCGGTCAGGGTACTGGGGCCGTCGGCGAGCGCCGCGAGCACCAACGCCCGGTTGGTTTCGGACTTCGAGCCGGGGACGACCTGCTCGCCCTCGACGGGACGGTGGGCGGAGGGGAGCGGGTGGGGCATCAGTTGATGGTGCCCTCGAGTTTCCTGCCCAGCTGCTTGGCGGAGCGCCGCGCCTTCTTGGCCAGGTGCTTGGCCTGCTTCTCCGTGCGCTGCGCGGCCTTGCGGGCCGAGCGGGTCACGTCGTCGCCGATGGCGGCGGCCTTGCGCTCGGTCACCTTGGCCGTGTGCTCCGCGCGCCAGGCCAGGCTGGGCCGGCCCTCGGTGTCGCGGGCGGCGAGGACCGCGGCGCCCAGGAGGGCCGCGTTGCGGAGGACCTCTGGGCGGGCGGCGCCCTTGGCGACCTTGGGCGCGCCCTTGTCTGGCAGGGAGATGGCGAGGTTGAGCACGGACGCCTTCGCGAGCAGGAGGGCTCCGAGGCGGCGGCCGAGGCCGGTGGCGTACATGGCGCCCCCGACGACCTGCGCGACGCCGGCGGCACGCACCCACGTCTCGGCCTTCTCCGGCACGTAGGCCGCGATGTCGGCCGGGACGACCCGCTGGAGCAGCGGGGTCACGGTCGACGTGAATCTCTCCGCATCCGGGGCGAGTTCCGCGGGCTTGGTGACCGCACGGACCCCCTCGGCGACGAAGTAGCTGGCGAACAGACTCCTGGCAACGAACCGCAGCAGACTCATATCGTCACACTACTAGGCTTCGGGTATGTGTGGACGCTATGCGGCGACGGCGAATCCTGACGAGCTGATCGAGGAGTTCGACATCAGCGTCATCGAGGACGACATGGCCGCCGTGGCCTCGCCGCGCTACAACATCGCCCCCACCGACGACGTCCCCGCGGTGCTGGAGCGGCTCACCGACGGGGCCCCGGTCCGCAAGCTGGTCCCCCTGCGCTGGGGCCTGGTCCCGAGCTGGTCCAAGGCGCCGGGGTCGGGGATGATCAACGCCCGCGTGGAGACGGTGGCGGAGAAGCCCGCCTACCGCCGGGCGGCGGCGGCACGACGGTGCCTGCTGCCCGCGCTGGGCTACTACGAGTGGCGGTCGGAGACCCCGCCCGGCGCGCCGAAGCCGGTCAAGCAGCCCTACTTCCTCCGGCGCCCGGCCGGGCTGTTCGTCATGGCCGGGCTGTACGAGTTCTGGCGTGGTCCGGAGGGCTGGCTCGCCTCGACGACCATCGTCACGACGGAGGCGACCGACGAGCTGGGCTGGGTGCACGACCGCATGCCGATGACGGTCCCCCGCGAGAGCTGGGGGGACTGGTTGGACCCGTCGTTCACCGATGCCGCGGCCGCCGTCGCGCTGCTCGAGGTGCCCGCCGACCTCGCCCCGGTCAAGGTGTCGCGCGCGGTCAACACGGTCGGCACCGACGGGCCCCAGCTCATCGAGCCGGTGGATGAGGAGCCGGAAGAAATTCCTGTACCCCCGGGGGAATAGACGCGGGCACGACGGCGTTGTCGTCGGCATGACCGTCAGCGCCCCGAGCCGCACCCCCGTGGCCTGCGCCGAGTCCACTACCGTGGCCCGGGCGGAGTCCATGGTCGAGCTGGCGCTATTGTGGGCGCTGATGGACAGTCCGGATCTCGCGGCCCCCGACGCCGCCGACGTCCTCGAGGACGCCGACGCGGCGGCCTTCGAGGAGGAAGCGCTGAGCCATCTGGACCGGCTCTTCGCCGCGGCCATGCGCATGACCCGCAACGCGGCCGACGCCGAGGACATCGTCCAGGAGACCTACGCGAAGGCGTTCTCTTCCCGCCACACGTTCACGCCCGGCACCAACCTGAAGGCGTGGCTGTACCGGATCCTCACCAACACCTACATCAACGCGTACCGCAAGGCCCAGCGTTCGCCGCAGACCAGCGGCGACGAGGAGGTCAGTGACTGGCAGCTCGCTCGCGCGGCGTCGCACGACTCCGCCGGCCTGCGCAGCGCCGAAATGGAAGCGCTGGACCAGACCCCCGACGGCGCCGTCGCCGAGGCGATCGCCGCACTGCCGGAGAACTTCCGGATGGCGGTGCTGCTGAGCGACGTGGAGGGTTTCTCCTACAAGGAGATCGCCGAGATCATGGGTACCCCCATCGGCACCGTGATGAGTCGACTGAACCGGGGCCGCGCCCAACTGCGTGACCTGCTGGCGGACTATGCCCGGGACAATGGCATCGGACGCAGGAGCGGAGGACGGTGATGGCCGATCCCGACATGTTCTCACACGAGCACGACGAAATGGACGAGTGCGTGGCGGCGCTGTCGCGCGTGCACTCCTTCCTCCACAACGAGCTCGTCGAGCGCGACGCCGACATCATCCGGCTGCACCTGCACGCCTGTGAGCGATGTATGGAGAACTTCGAGATCGAATCGACGATCACGGAGATGATCCAGCGCAGCCAGGAGACCGCGGCATCTGCGCCCGCCACCCTGACTGCGCGGATCCAGGCGATGCGCGTGACGACCCGCCGCTGACCCCAGGTACGACACAGCCCCCGCAGGGAGACCGCGGGGGCTGAATTGCGTTCGGCGTCAGGCTCAGCTGTTGGGGCGCTTGCCGTGGTTGGCCTTGTTCTTGCGGCGCGCGCGACGCTTGCGTCCGGTCTTACCCATGCGGGTCTCCTCATCAGTTCTTGCGGCTACGGGACACCACATTGTGCCAGAGAGACCGCCGCGCATGCCAAAGCCCATTCGTGGCAAGCTGGGCGGCGTGATGCGAGACGTGGCTCAGATGACCGACGACGAGTGGCTGGACGCCTTCGTCTCCCAGTGGGCGCTCCTGGCGGACCTCAGTTTCTCGGACCTCGTCCTCTGGAAGCCCGCCTCGCGGGAGGGCGACGTCTTCCACTGCACCGCGCAGGTCCGGCCCGTGACCGGGCCGACGGCGCTGGAGGAAGACATCATTGGCGAGACGATCGAGTTCGAGCCGGACCACCAGGTGACCGTGGCGTTCATGAGCCGGGAGATCGCCGAGACGTCGGACAACGCGCTCGGCGCGGGCATCCCCGTGGACGTGTGGGCCATCCCGGTGCTGCGCCACGACCACGTCATCGCCGTCATCGAGCGGCACACCAACCAGATGGGCATGCGGGCCACGGGCGCCCTGGAGGAGAACTTCCTGGAGGCCGCCGAGATCCTCACCCAGATGCTGATGCGCGGCGAGTTCCCGCTGGTGACGCCGTCGGACAAGGCCCTGGCGCCACGCGCCGCCGACGGCGTGCTGCGGGTCCAGCCCGACGGCGTCATCTCCTACGCCAGCCCCAACGCCGTGACGGGATTCCGGCGCCTCGGGGCGGTCGGCGACATCGAGGGCGAGCACTTCCGCGACCTCACGCGCCAGCTGCGCGCCAGCGTCGAGTCGATGGGCCAGACCGTGGAGGCGGACCTCGACGGCCGCCTGACGCTGGAGTTCGACGTCGAGGCGCGCGGCGCGTCCATGCGGTTCGTGCTGCTGCCGCTGTGGCTCGAGTACACGTCGGCGGGGATGCTCGTCCTGTGCCGCGACACCACTGACCTGCGCCGGCGCGACCGCATGCTCGTGACGAAGGACGCCACGATCCGCGAGATCCACCACCGCGTCAAGAACAACCTGCAGACGGTGGCGGCGTTGCTGCGGATGCAGTCTCGGCGGCTGTCGTCGCCCGAGGGCAAGGAGGCGCTGCGCGACGCCATGCGCCGCGTCTCGTCCATCGCGATGGTCCACGAGACGCTCAGCTACTCGCTGGGGGAGGCCGTGGCGTTCGACGACGTGTGCGACAAGATCCTCGACATGGTGGGCGATCTCGCCGCGTCCCACGGCACGGTCAAGGCCAGGCGCCACGGATCCTTCGGGGTGGTGCCGGCCGCGATGGCGACGTCGCTGTCGATGGTCGTGACCGAGCTGTGTCAGAACGCGATCGAGCACGGCATGGACAGTTCCTCGGGCACGGTGGAGGTGCGGCCCGAGAGGGTGGGCGATCTGCTGACGATCCGGATCGCCGACCACGGCCACGGCCTGCCCGCGGACTTCCAGCTGGGCAGGCAGAAATCGCTGGGCCTGGCGATCATCTCGACGCTGATCAAGGACCTGCACGGCAGCCTCGCCATCGAGAACCGCCCCGACGGGCCCGGCGCCGTGGCGACCATCGTCGTCCCCGTGCCGCCAGTCGTGGCGTAGGCGGGTCGTCAGCGGAGCGGGACGAAGGAGAACAGCCCCGGGGCGTGCCGCCGGGTGAGGGCGCCGTCGGTGGAGCGCTCGACGATCGTCATCTCCTGCGCGGCCGGGAGCACCATGCGGCCGCCGGGGGCGAGCTGATCCTCCAGCGCGCGAGGGACCGAGCCGCCGTCGGCCGAGACGAGGATCCGGTCGTAGGGCGCGCCGTCGGGCCAGCCCATGACATCGCGTCGGGCGAGACGGATGCGGACCCACGGCCACCGATCGCCGAGGTTGGCGCGGCCGACGGCCACCAGCGCCGGGACGATGTCGACCCCGGTCACGGACCCGGTGGGCCCCACCAGCTCCCCGAGCAGCGCGCTGGTCCATCCCGATCCGCTGCCGACGTCGAGCACGCGGTCACCCGGGTGGGGGTCCAGGAGGCGCAGCATGAGCAGCACCGTCGAGGGCTGCGAGTTGGTGGCGCCGTGGCCGATCGGCAACGGCGCGTCGATGTGAGCGTTGTGGCGCTGCTGCGCGGTGAGGAAGTCTGCTCGGGGGGCCGTGGCGAACGCCTCGGTGAACCGGTCGTCCATACCCTCCAGTGTGCCGCCAGGGAGCTCGCCGGCGGGGCTCAGGAGTTGCGCAGCCGCGACCGCGCCGCGCGCCGCTTGATGGCTCGTCGCTCGTCCTCGCTGAGGCCGCCCCAAACGCCGTGGTCCTGACCGGCCTCGAGGGCCCAGGACAGGCACTGCTCGCGGACGACGCAACGCTGGCACACCTTTTTGGCTTCCTCGATCTGCTGGAGCGCGGGGCCGGTGTTTCCGACCGGGAAGAACAACTCCGGATCCTCGGTGAGGCAGGCGGCCTTGTGGCGCCAATCCATGGTTGAGCTCCTTCTGGTCGGAGAATGTTTCGTGGCTGAAGCAAGCAAGCTCATGCAGGTTACTCGTCGAACCAACGATAGGCAATAGAGGGCGCCTGCGGGTGGGCGACCCGCAAACGCGGACCGGATTTGTGGCCCCGTCTCACGTGCGGCACGCTCGGACGCATGTCCGACGTGCTGCGCCGCCCCTTGTTGGCCGTTCCCGTGTTGCTCACCGCCGTCGCGGGGCTCGCGATCGTGGGGATCGGGGTGGGCACCGTCGCGGCGAACGCCCGTACCTTCGGGGTCGGCGTGGCCGCCGTGCTGGTGGGCTACGGCCTCATGCTGCTGCTCGTCGCCTGGGCGGTGACGAGGCGTCAGCACTGGGCGCTGGGCCTCGTCGTGGCGTCCTCGCTGTTGCACCTGCTGGTGGTCGGTAGCTTCCTCACCACCGCCGACCGAGCGCAGTTCGTCGGAAGTCTGCTGGTGTTGCCGGTCGTGCTCGCGACGGTGGTGACGGCTGTGCTGGCCGTGGGCCGCCGCGAGCTCGACCGGGTGGGCTGAGTCAGGCGAGCCGTCCCGCCCCGGGGGCGGGCGTCGCGGAGAACCATTCGGGAGCGCCGTAGCCGGCCTCGGTGAACGCGTCGGCGACGGCCCGGCCGATCCCGTCGGCCTCGCCCGCCCTGGTGAGCGCGATGATGCAGCCGCCGAAGCCGCCACCCGTCATGCGCGCGCCGAGGGCGCCGGCGGCCCGCGCAGCCTCCACCGCCAGGTCGACGGTGGGCACCGTGATCTCGTAGTCGTCGCGCATGGAGACGTGCGACGCGTCGAGCAGGGGCGCCAGCGCGGCGAGGTCGTCCGACCGCGCCACCTCGAACGCGTCGAGCACGCGTTGGTTCTCGGTGACGACGTGGCGAACGCGTCGCCGCAGCGTCTCGTCGTCGAGGCGGCCGAGCGCGTCGTCGAGGTCGGTGACGTCACGCAAAGCGGGGATCCCCAGGATCGAGGCCGCCGCCTCGCAGGAAGCGCGCCGGGCGCCGTACTCGCCGTCGACGTGGCTGTGCGGGGTCTTGGTGTCGAGCACCAGGATCTCGTAGCCCTGTTCCGCCATCGGCAGCGGCACCTGCTGCGTCTCGAGCGTCCGACAGTCCAGGAACAGCCCGGCATCCGCCTCGCACAGCGTGCTCGCGGCCTGGTCGAGGAGCCCGGTGGGGGCGCCGACGTAGTCGTTCTCCGCCACGCGGGCGAGCCTCGCCCGATCCATCTTCGCGATGTCGAGGTCGTAGAGGTCGGCCAGCGCGGCCACGGTCGCGCACTCGATGGCCGCTGAGCTGGACAGGCCGGCCCCCAGCGGCACGTCGGACGTCATGACCAGCGTGGCGCCGCCGACGTCGTGGCCGGCCTCGCGCAGCGCCCAGGCCACCCCGGCCAGGTACGACGACCAACCCTGGGTGCCCGGGGCCAGGTCGGCGAGGGGCACGCGCACCTCGTCGTCCAGTTCCAGCGACACCAGGACGAGCGTGTCATCCGTGCGCCGACCGCCGGCGATGACGGCCTTCCGCTCCAGGGCGAACGGCAGGACGAACCCGTCGTTGTAATCGGTGTGCTCACCGATGAGGTTCACCCGGCCGGGGGCGAACCAGAGCCCCTCCGGCTCCGCCTCCGTGATCTGCCGGTAGCGCGCCCGCAGCGCGTCGAGATCGAGCATCAGTCCTCCTCGTCGTCGTCGAGGCGCGCGAGCCAGGAGGCCAGCCGCTCGACCGGAGTCTCGAACTCCGGGAACAGGTCAACAAACGTGCGCATCTGCTCGGCCAGCCACTCGAAGGTGACCTCCTCGTGGCCGCGCCGGTCTGTGAGCTCCTCGAGCCCTCGGTCCGTGAAATACACGGCCGTCAGCCTAGCGCCGCGGTGAGGAGGTCCTCCTCCTGGCCCTTGTGAACCTTGAGCGAGCCCACCGACGGCGCCGACGACCACTCGCGGGCCACCAGTGTCATGGTGAGGTCGTAGTCCGGCAGGTGGCGCTTGACGTCGCCGGGCAGGTGCACGGACAGGAAGGGCCAGGCCCCCTGGTTCTCCGGCTCGTCCTGCACGAATCGCACGTCGTCGACGTGCGCGTATCGCTGCAGCGCCCGCGCGAGCTCCTCGCTGGGCAGCGGGTACAGCCGCTCGAGCGCGACGATCGCGATGCTGCCGTCGTGGCCGAGCTGCTCTCGGCGGGCGACGAGGTCCCAGCGCACCTTCCCGGAGCAGAGGATGAGGCGCTTGACCTTCGACGGGTCGTCGATGGTCGGGTCGTCCAGCACCGGGTGCCAGGCGCCGGAGGTGAAGTCCTCCGGATGGGACGTGGCCAGCTTGTTGCGCAGCATCGACTTGGGCGTCGCGATCACCACGGGGCGGTGGTAGTTGACGTAGGCGTGCTGGCGCAGCAGGTGGAAGTAGCTGGCCGGTGTCGACGGCTGGCACACGGCCAGCGCGTTCTCCGCGCACAGCTGCAGCCAGCGCTCGATGCGCGCCGAGCTGTGGTCCGGGCCCTGACCCTCGTAGCCGTGAGGGAGCAGCAGCACCACACCGGACTTCTGGGTCCACTTCGCGTTGCCGGCGGCGACGAACTCGTCGGAGATGATCTGGGCGCCGTTGACGAAGTCGCCGAACTGGGCCTCCCACATCACCAGCGCGTCCGGGCGTGCCACCGAGTACCCGTACTCGAAGCCGAGCGCGGCGTACTCGCTGAGCAGCGAGTCGAACACGTCGAACGTGCCCTGGTCCTCGGTGAGGTGCTTGAGCGGCACCCAGGCCTCGTTGGTGACCCGGTCCACGATGGCGGCGAAGCGCTGCGAGAACGTGCCGCGCCGCGAGTCCTGGCCGGCCAACCGCACGGGCCGGCGCTCCATGAGCAGCGAGCCGATGGCGATCATCTCGGCCGTCGCCCAGTCGATCGGTCCCTCGAGGATCGCGTGCGCGCGGCGCTCGAGCTGCGGCATGACCTTCGGGTGCACCGTGAACCCGTCGGGGAACTGCGTGTGCACCTCCGCGATCGTCCTGAGCATCTCCGGGGTGATCTCGGTGAGCCGGGCGTCGGGCTTCGTCGGGTAGTAGGGCACCTTGCGGTAGTCGTCGTCGGCCTCGGTGGTCTCGCGCACCTCGCGGAACACGTTCTCGAGGCGGGCGCGGAACCGGTTCATGACGTCCTCGGCGTCGGCCATGGAGATGTCGCCGCGGCCGATGAGGGACTCGGTGTAGAGGCGCCGCGTCGAGCGCTTCTGCTCGATGAGGTCGTACATGTTCGGCTGCGTGAAGCTCGGGTCGTCGCCCTCGTTGTGGCCGCGGCGGCGGTAGCAGATGAGGTCGATGACGACGTCCTTGTGGTAGCGCTGCCGGTAGTCGAACGCGACGCGGGCGGCCCGGATGCAGGCGTCCGGGTCGTCGCCGTTGACGTGCAGGACGGGTGCGGAGATCGACTTGGCGACGTCCGTGCAGTACGTCGAGCTGCGCGACTCCGTCGGCGCCGTCGTGAACCCCACCTGGTTGTTGACGACCACGTGGATGGTGCCACCGGTCTTGTATCCGCGCAGCTGACTCATCTGCAGGGTCTCGAACACCACGCCCTGGCCCGAGAACGACGCGTCGCCGTGCAGCGTCAGCGGCAGGACCGGGTAGTCGTCGGCCGCCAGCGTGTCCTGCTTGGCGCGGGCGATGCCCTGGAGCACCGGGTTGACCGCCTCGAGGTGCGACGGGTTCGCCGCGACCGACGCCTTGATGGTGGCGCCGTTGGCCGCGACGAAGGTGCCCTCCGCGCCGAGGTGGTACTTGACGTCGCCGGTGCCGGTGCGGTCGACCTGGCCGTCGAACTCCTTGAAGATCTGGGCGTACTTCTTCCCGACGACGTTGGCGAGCACGTTGAGGCGGCCGCGGTGCGGCATGCCGATGCACACCTCGTCGAGGGAGTCGTTCGCGGCCCGCTGGGCGATCTCGTCCAGCAGCACGATCAGCGACTCGCCGCCCTCCAGCGAGAAGCGCTTCTGACCCACGAACTTCGTCTGCAGGAACGTCTCGAAGACCTCGGCCTCGTTGAGCTTGTCCAGCGCGTGCATGTGTTCCTCGTGCGTCAGCGGCGTGTGCGGCCGCTCCATCCGCTGCTGGAACCACTCGCGCTGACGCGGGTCGGCGATGTGCATGTACTCGACGCCGATGGTGCGGGTGTAGGAGTCCTGCAGGATGCCGATGATGTCGCGCAGCGGCAGGTAGACGCGCTCCTTGCCGCCGAAGGTCCCGACCGCGAACTCGCGGTCCAGGTCCCAGATCGACAGGCCGTGCGCCTCGAGGCGCAGGTCCTCGTGCGCCCGCTGCCGGTACTCGAGCGGATCGGTGTCCGCGACGAGGTGGCCGAACGTGCGGTACGCGTTGACCAGCTCCAGCACGCGGGCCGTCTTGCTCACCTGCGAGTCACGGTGCGCCGAGATGTCCGGTGACCAGCGCAGGGGCTCGTAGGGGATGCGCAGAGCCTCGAAGATCTCGTCGTAGAACCGGTCCTCGCCGAGGAGCAGGCCATGGAGTTTCTTGAGGAACTCGCCGGAGGTGGCGCCCTGGATGACGCGGTGGTCGTACGTGCTGGTGAGGGTCGTGACCTTGGACACGCCCAGCTCGGTGAGCTTCGACGGGCTCATGCCCTGGAACTCGGCCGGATAGTCGATGTTGCCGACGCCGAGGATGACGCCCTGCCCGTTCATGAGGCGAGGCACGGAGTGGTTGGTGCCGATGCCGCCGGGGTTGGTGAGCGACGCCGTCGTGCCCGCGAAGTCGCTGACCTGCAGGTCGCCGTCGCGGGTCTTCTTGACCACCTGCTCGTAGGCGGACCAGAACTGGAAGAAGTTGAGGTTCTCGCAGCCCTTGATGTTGGGCACCAGCAGCTGTCGGGTGTCGCCCTTGCGGATGTCGATGGCGATGCCGAGGTTGATGGAGGGGTTCTCGATGAGGGTGGGCTTGCCGTCGACGACGTCGTAGGCGTTGTTCATATCCGGCATGGCCGCCAGCGCCTTGACCATCGCGTAGCCGATCAGGTGCGTGAAGGAGACCTTCCCGCCCTTGGAGGTGCGCAGGAAGTTGTTGATGACCGTGCGCTGGTCGATGACGAGCTTCATGGGGACGGAGCGGACGGAGGTGGCCGTCGGGACCGTCAGCGACGACTCCATGTTCTTGGCCGTGCGCATCGGGGCGCCGCGCAGGACCGTGTACTTCGGCTGCGCGGCGGTGGGCTCGGGCCGCAGCGCGGGGTTGGGGGCGTTGGCCGACAGCGTCGACCCGGAGCCGGGGTTGGCCGGGCGCTCGCCGCCCTTGGGCCGCCGCTCCACCATGGACTTCTGCGCGGGCCGGGCCGGTGCGGCCTCGCCGTCGGCGGCGGGCTGGTCCTTGGGCTCCCCATCGCCCTTCGCCGCCTCGACGGGCTTGGCGCTCTGCTGCGGCGGTGCGGGGGTCACGGCGGGCTGTGCCTCGGACGGCTGCTCGGCCGCCTGAGGGGCGGGTGGCGCGGCGGTGGGCTGCGCGGGAGCCCCCTCAGTCTCGAACAGCTTGCGCCATTCCGGATCGACGGAGCTGGGATCGGCCTGGTAGGCCTCCCGCATCTCGTCGATCAGCCATGCATTCGCCCCGAAAGAGTCCAGTGAGTCAGGTGCTGACATGTGTGAGTGGCGGAGGCCACGATCCCCTCTGTGAGTCCCGTCGGCCGCAGACGACTGCGGCTGCTGCTACTGGGCAGCTTACCCACACTCACGAGGGCTGTGGCGACGACGCACGCCCCCGGACGGGGGTGTTGCCGGCTCCCCGTCCGGTGGCCCGGAGGGTGAGCACGAAGCTGTGCCCGGTGAGGGCCACGAGCAGCAGATTGCGCAGGACGAGGACCGACGTCTCGGGCCCGGAGCCCAGCGGGATGGCCATGATGCCGTAGGCGCCCCACGGATAGGTCAGCTGCGTCAGTAGCGCCACGAGCAGCATGCCGGCGGCCTGCACATGCACGTGTCGCCGCAGCCCGCCGTCCAGCGGCGCGACGAGCAGCGCGGCCACCGGCCCTCCCGGCCACAGCACGTACTGCGGCGAGAGCGTCTTGTTGCTGATGAGGGTGGCCAGCACGATCGTGAGGACGGCCAGCAGGATGGCCACCTCCCGGTCCTGCCCGCGGAGGCCGCGCGCCCGGGCCAGGCGCAGCGTCAGATAGCCGGTGGCGGCGACGGAGAGCACCGTGAGCACCGAACTGGTCAGCAGCATGGTGTCGGCGTGGGGGCCCCTCAGCTCCAGCGCGTTGTACGGGGACAAGAACACGTCCCACGACGGGTTGGCGGTGAACGTGCGCAACACCATGAGCGGTGTCGCGGGGACCGATTCGATCTGCAGGCCCCGGTCGGACTGCCAGGTGATGGGGGAGGCGGAGCGGTCCCAGCCGCTGCTCACCAGCGACGCGGCGGCGAGGCCGAACCCCACCACCACGAACCCGATCAGCCGCAGGCGAGCGGACCGGGAGCGCCAAGGGTGGGGCGTCAGCATCGGCGCGATGAGGAGCGCCGGCCACAGCTTGATCGCCGCTCCGAGCCCGACGAGTGCTCCGGAGACGGCGGGCGCCCGGATGAGCAGCAGACACGCCCAGGCGACCAGCGCCGCCGGGATCAGGTCGAAGCGGAACCAGACGATGGCGCCCTGCAGGCCGGTGAACAGGATCCAGAACAGCGCGCCGGCGGCGTTGTCGCGGCGGTGGAAGGAGATCGCGACCAGAGCGTCGAGGAGTACGAACACCGTGGCGTAGACCGACGTCCACGTCTGCCAGCCGCCGCCGAGGCGGTAGATCGCCTGCAGGATCCACACGGCGGGGACGGGGTACTCGACCATGACGCCGGTCTCGCCCTCGTCGAGGCGGAAGAGGTGGTAGCCGTAATAGGAGACGTCGTTGGCGATGAACGCCACCGACTCCAGTTCCAGGAACCGGTACGACACGTAGCGGGTGAGGATGAACACCGCGATGAGGAGTCCGGCGACGGCCGTCCGGGGGAGATGGACTCGTGGTGCGGCATGTCTCACGGACTCACGTCTCCTACCAGCGAGGCCTGGGGCCATCGGGCGCTGAGCGCCCCCGCGAGGATTCGAACCTCGGCTCCCGCCTCCGGAGGGCGGTGCTCTATCCCCTGAGCTACGGGGGCTGGCCCGGAAAGGTTAGCACCTCGTGAGCGGTTCTGTCGTTTCCGGCTACGGTGGTCGGCGTGAGGCCACTGCTGACGTCCGTGCTGGCGATGATCCTGATCGCACTGCCTGTCGGCTGCGTGTCGCGCCCCGACCCCGGCCCGGCGGTCCTGCGCGACTCGGCTCCGCCGTGGGACGCCCCGCGCGACGGCGTGGCCTACATCGAGGCCGCGGGGTTGCCCGAGCAGCCGCTCGACACCGATTCCGATCCCTGGATCCTCGACCTCACGGTGACCGTCGACGGCCGCGAGGTGGAGGTACCGGCGTACATCGGCGTGGACCGGCTGCGCGCGGTCCAGGCGCCGGTCCACACGCACGCGCCGGGCGGCGAGATCTGGCTCGAGGGCGAAGGCAATCGCGACGTGACGCTGGGCGAGTTCTTCACGCTCTGGGGGGTCCGGCTCGACTCCGACTGCGTGGGCGGGGCCTGCGGCGACCTCGTCGTGACCGCCGACGGCGAGCCGGTCGCCGATCCGCCGTCGCTCGTGCTCCGCGGACTGGATCGCGTCGTCGTCTCGGGCTGAGCCGGCCGATGGCGGCCGGGGGCGGGCCTCTGGCAGGCTTGGGCGCCATGACGCACATGCACATCGCCGGGTCGATCCACGCGGACGCCGCGCACGGAGGGCCGCAGTGGCTCGAGGTACCGCGCGACCTCAACGCGCTCGACCCCAAGCTCTGGCCGCGGGGCACGGTCCGCGACGACCAGGGCCGCATCGTCGTCGCCGGCGCGCCGCTGACCGACGTGGCACGCGAACACGGGACGCCCGTCTACGTCATCGACGAGGAGGACTTCCGCTCGCGGGCCCGCGAGTTCCGCACCGCGTTCCCGACCTGGGACATCTACTACGCCGGCAAGGCGCTGCTCACCCGGCGGGTCGCCCGCTGGGCCGCGGAGGAGGGCCTGGGGCTCGACGTCACGACGATGGGGGAGATGCGCATCGCGCTCGCCGGCGGCATGCCCGCCGCCCGGCTGGGGCTCCACGGCAACAACAAGTCCGACGAGGAGATCCGCTTCGCGCTCGAGCAGGGCGTCGGGCGCATCATCGTCGACTCCTTCGACGAGATCGCACGCCTCGAGCGGGCCTGCGTCGACGGCGGCCACCGCGCCCGCGTCATGGTCCGGGTCACCACCGGAGTCGAGGCGCACACCCACGAGTACATCGCGACCGCCCACGAGGACCAGAAGTTCGGGATGTCGATCACGGGCGGGCAGGCCCTGACCGCCCTGGTGCGTTGCCACAGCTCGCAGTACCTGGATCTGGCCGGCATCCACAGCCACATCGGATCGCAGATCTTCGACACGCACGGCTTCGAGGTGGCCATCCGCCGCACCATGCGGCTGGCGTCGCAGTTCCGGACCGCCACGGGGGTCGAGCTGCCCGAACTGGACCTCGGGGGCGGCTTCGGCATCGCCTACACCTCCGCCGACACCCCGGAGCCGACCGGCGACATCGCGGCCGCCTTCGAGGAGATGATCGACCACGAGTGCCGGGCGTTCGGGCTCCAGCGCCCGCACCTGTCCATCGAACCGGGCCGGGCGATCTGCGGACCTGCCGGCGTCGCCGTCTACGAGGTCGGCACCGTCAAGGTGGTGGACCTCGAGGGCGGGCGCTCGCGCGTGTACATCAGCGTCGACGGCGGCATGAGCGACAACATCCGCCCGGCGCTGTACGCGGCCGAGTACTCCGCCGCGCTGGCCAACCGCACCTCCGACGCCGAGCCGGTCCTCAGCCGCGTCGTCGGCAAGCACTGCGAGGGGGGCGACATCCTGATCCGCGACGTCTTCCTCCCGGCCGACGTGACCATCGGCGACCTCATCGCCGTGCCCGGCTCCGGCGCCTACGCCCGCAGCATGGCCAGCAACTACAATCAGATTCCGAAGCCCCCGGTCGTCTCGGCGAAGGACGGTGCCACGAGCGTGATGCTGCGCCGCGAGACGCTCGACGACCTCATGAGATTGGACGTGGGAGAGTGAGCAAGCCGCTCAAGGTCGCGCTGCTCGGCGCTGGCGTCGTCGGGTCCCAGGTGGCCCGCATCATCCTCAACGAGGGCCCCACGCTCGAGGCGCGCATCGGTCGCCGGCTCGAGCTGGTCGGCATCGGCGTGCGGCGGCTGGAGGCCGAGCGCCCCGGCATCGACCCCGCGCTGCTGACCACGGACCTCGAGTCGCTGGTGGCCCGCAAGGACCTCGACATCGTCATCGAGCTCATCGGCGGCATCGAGCCCGCCCGCACCCTGCTGCTCACGGCCATCGCCAACGGCGCCTCCGTCGTGTCGGCGAACAAGGCGCTGCTGGCCGACGACCTCGGGGAGCTGTCGCGGGCGGCGGAGGCCAAGGGCGTCGATCTCTACTACGAGGCGGCCGTCGCGGGCGCCATCCCGATCGTCCGGCCGCTGCGCGAGTCCCTCGTCGGCGACGACATCACCGCGGTCATGGGCATCGTCAACGGCACCACCAACTACATCCTCGACAAGATGGTCAGCGACGGCAGCAGCTTCGACGCGGCCCTGGCCGAGGCGCAGCAGCTCGGCTACGCCGAGGCGGACCCGACGGCGGACGTCGAGGGCCACGACGCCGCCGCCAAGGCCGCGATCCTGGCGGGACTCGCCTTCCACACGGAGGTGCGCCGCGACGAGGTCTTCTGCGAGGGCATCACGGGTGTCACCGAGGACGACATCGCTGCCGCCGAGCAGATGGGCTGCACCATCAAGCTGCTGGCGATCGCGAAACTGACCGACGACGACCGCGTCATCGTCAAGGTGCACCCGGCCATGGTGGCCAACAAGCACCCCCTGGCCACGGTCTCGGGCGCGTACAACGCCATCTTCGTCAACTCTCGCGAGGCCGGCGAGCTGATGTTCCTCGGTCAGGGCGCCGGTGGCGCTCCGACGGCCAGCGCCGTCATGGGCGACGTCGTCACCGTGGCCCGCAACCGCCACCGCGGCACCGCCAGCCACCGCGGCTCCAGCTCCAGCAGCCGTGCGGTCGCCCCCATCGGCGAGTCCGAGGCGCAGTTCTACGTGAGCTTCGACGTCGTCGACCGCCCCGGCATCCTGGCCCGCTGCGCCGGCATCTTCGGCGATCACGGCGTGTCGCTGCGGGTGGTGCAGCAGAGCTACCTGGCCGACCGGGAGGGGGCCGACGCCAGCGGTTTCGCCGCCCGGCTCGGCGTCATGACGCACCTCACGCGGGAGAGCGACCTCGCGGTCGTCGTCGAGGAACTCCGCCGGTCCGACTTCGTCGGATCCGACGTGCGCGTCCTGCGCGTCGAGGGCTTCTGAGTCGATGGGCCGGCTCGTCGTCCGGGTCCCCGCGACCACCGCGAACCTGGGCTCGGGGTTCGACTGCGTCGGCATGGCGTTCGACTGGTTCGACGAGCTGACGCTCGAGACGCACGACACGCCGGGCCTGGAGGTCATGGTCACCGGCGAAGGCGCGGCGGACGTGCCGCGCGACGAACGGCACCTGGTCGTGGCGACGTTCCTCGAGGGCCTGGCCGCCTTCGGGGGCGAGCGCCCCCCGGGTCTGCGGTTCACGGCGCACAACACCATCCCGCACTCGCGCGGCCTGGGCTCGTCGGCGGCCGCCATCGTCGCGGGCCTCGCGCTGGCCTGGGGCGTCGCCCGCCCCGGCCAGCCGCTGGACCGGGCGGCGCTCACGCGCCTCGCCACCGCTGCCGAGGGACATCCGGACAACGCGGGGGCGGCCGTGTGGGGCGGCGCCATCCTCGCCTGGGCCCGCGACGGCAAGGTGTCGCTGGTGCAGCTGCCGCTGCCCGAGGGCTTCGGGGCCGTGGCGTATGTGCCCGGCTTCGAGTGCCGCACCGACGACGCCCGCCGCGTCCTGCCCGACACCGTGGGGCGGGCTGACGCCGTCGCGCAGGCCATCGCGGCTGCCGCCCTGCCGCTCGCCCTCACGCTCCGCCCCGACCTGCTGCTGGACGCGACGGCGGACCGGCTGCACCAGCAGTACCGGGCGGACCTCATGCGGCCCGCCTACGACCTCATGCTGCGGCTGAGGGCGGCCGGTGTGCCGGCGGCCATCTCCGGCGCGGGCCCCACCGTGATCGCCGTCGGGCTCCCGGACCAGCTGGATCCGGCCGGCTCCGTGCCCGGCGCCGGGTTCGCGGTGCACCGGCTGCGTCCCGCCGGGGGCGTCGAACTGCACGTCGGCTGACGGCCCCGCCCCGGGCCGCGCGCGGCGATTCGGGCGCGTCTTTGGTCGCAGGCCCTCCGACTTGCTAGGCTGGAGCGCGGTTTACCACGAGGCGCCGCCGGGGCGATCATCCACCCGGCCACTTCCGCGCCCAGTACTCCACCACTTTGACGCCGTCGGCCGCATTGAGAGGCTGCCCGCACGGCTCCATGAAGGGAACTTTCCTTGAGCGAATCCGTTGACCTGTCCGGAATGAAGCTGGTCGAACTCAAGTCCGTCGCAGCCAGACTGGGCATCAAGGGCGCATCCGCCATGCGCAAGGGTGACCTGGTCTCCGCCATCCAGTCCGCCGGGGGCGGCGCCCCCGCCGCCCGAGCGCCCCGCCCCGAGCGGGAGCAGGCGGCCCCCCAGGAGACGCTCGTCGACGCCGGGGCCGAGCCCCAGCGCCCTCCGCGCAGCCGTCGCGCCGCGTCGCGTCCGGCTGGGGAACCGGCCTCCCCCGCGGGGGAGGCCGCGCCCGCGGCCCAGGAGCAGCGCTCCGAGGAGCCGCGCCGCCAGGAAGAGCCGCGCCAGGACCGTGGCGACGGCGAGCCGAGCGGCCGCAACCGCCGCCGCCGTAACCGCGACCGCGCCCCCCAGGGCGAGACCACCATCCCGCAGCAGGACGTCATCGACGAGGTGGGCGAACTCCTCGAAGCGGCCAAGGGCGGCGGCCGCGCACCCGCTGCCGCGGCCTCAGCGCCGCCGGCCCCCGCGTCGGTCACCATCGAGCCCGTGGGCTACGACGACGATCAGGGCGGCTCGCGCCGCAGCCGTCGACGCCGTAACCGCGAGCGGCAGACCAACCGGCGCCCCACCCGGGGAAGCCAGGGGGGCATGGAGCGCATGGAGGCCGAGCCCACCGTCGGCGAGGGCGACGTGCTCGTCCAGATCTCCGGCATCGTCGACATCCAGGACAACTATGCGTTCGTCCGCACCTCCGGGTACCTGCCCGGCCCCAACGATGCCTACCTGTCGATGTCGACGGTGCGGCGCTACGGTCTGCGCCGCGGCGACGTCATCACCGGCGCGATCCGCGCGCAGCGTGAGGGCGAGCGCAAGGAGAAGTTCAACCCGCTGGTGCGCCTCGACACGGTCAACGGCGACGATCCGGAGAAGGCCAAGGGCCGCCCCGAGTTCGCCAAGCTCACCCCGCTCTATCCGCAGGAGCGGCTGCGCCTCGAGACCGTGCAGAACAACATCACCGGCCGGATCATCGACCTGGTCTCGCCCATCGGCAAGGGCCAGCGCGGCCTGATCGTGTCGCCGCCCAAGGCGGGCAAGACCATGATCATGCAGGCCATCGCGAACGCGATCGCCGCGAACAACCCCGAGGTCCACCTCATGGTGGTGCTCGTGGACGAGCGTCCCGAGGAGGTCACCGACTTCCAGCGCACAGTCTCCGGCGAGGTCATCGCCTCGACGTTCGACCGCCCGGCCGAGGACCACACCATGGTCTCCGAGCTCGCGATCGAGCGCGCCAAGCGCCTGGTCGAGCTCGGCCACGACGTCGTCGTGCTGCTCGACGGCATCACGCGCCTCGGCCGCGCCTATAACCTGGCGGCGCCGGCCTCGGGCCGCATCCTGTCCGGTGGTGTCGACTCGGCGGCGCTGTACCCGCCGAAGAAGTTCTTCGGTGCCGCCCGCAACATCGAAGACGGTGGCTCGCTCACCATCCTGGCCACCGCGCTCATCGAGACGGGCTCCAAGATGGACGAGGTCATCTTCGAGGAGTTCAAGGGCACGGGCAACATGGAGCTGCGCCTGCGCCGCGAGCTGGCCGACAAGCGCATCTTCCCCGCGATCGACGTCGACGCCTCGGGCACCCGGCGCGAGGACCTGCTGCTGGGTCGCGACGAGCTCAACATCATCTGGAAGCTGCGCCGGGCCCTGTCCGGACTCGACGACCAGCAGGCGCTCGAGACCCTGAAGTCGCGGATGGCCAAGACGCAGAGCAACCACGAGTTCCTGCTCAGCGTCCTGAAGACCACCCCCGCGGCCGAGGGCTGAGCGCGCGGAGTTTGATTTCCGGGGCCGGCGCGGCAGAATAGGTAGCTGCGCCGGTTCACGCGTACCTCCAGGCCCGTCTCAGGGCCGGCGACCCGGCCACCTTCACCCGAGGAGATCCATCATGAAGCAGGGCATCCACCCTGATTACGTCGAGACCCAGGTCCACTGCACCTGCGGCAACACGTTCACCACGAAGAGCACCAGCACGAAGGGCACCCTGAGCGCCGACGTCTGCTCCGAGTGCCACCCGTTCTACACCGGCAAGCAGAAGATCCTCGACACCGGTGGCCGCGTGGCCCGCTTCGAGCGCCGCTACGCCAAGAAGTCCAGCTAGCGTCATCCTCGGGCGCCGGGACGGGTTCGCACCCGCCCGGCGCCCGATGCATTTTCCCGCCACGCCACCGAAGGATCCCCGTGTTCGACAACGCCCAGCCCCTCGTCGACGAGTACCGCGACCTGGAGCGCCAGCTGGCCGACCCCGAGCTGCACGCCGACGTGGCCCGGTCGCGCAAGGTGGGGCGCCGGTACGCCGCGCTGCGGCCGGTGGTGGAGGGCCTGGACCAGTTCCGCAGGGTGAGCGAGGACCGGGCGGCGGCCGCCGAACTGGCCGCCGACGACCCGTCGTTCGCCGACGAGCTGGCCGAACTCGACCTGCAGCTGGAGGCCGCCACGGCGCGCCTGACCCGGCTGCTCGCGCCGCGCGACCCGAACGACGACGCCGACGCGCTGGTGGAGATCAAGTCGGGGGAGGGCGGCGACGAGTCGGCCCTGTTCGCCGGCGACCTGCTGAAGATGTACACCCGCTACGCCGAACAGGTGGGCTGGAAGATCGAGGTACTCGACTCCCAGGAGACGGACCTGGGCGGCTACAAGTCGGTGACGGTCGCGATCAAGGCCGCCTCCGGTCACGAGCACGGGCCGTACGGCCGCCTGAAGTTCGAAGGCGGCGTCCATCGGGTGCAGCGCGTCCCCGTCACCGAGTCCCAGGGCCGCATCCACACGTCGGCCGCCGGCGTGCTGGTGATGCCCGATGTCGAGGCGGACGAGGTCGAGATCAACGACGACGACCTCCGCATCGACGTCTACCGCTCCTCGGGCCCCGGCGGCCAGGGCGTCAACACCACCGACTCGGCGGTCCGGATCACCCACCTGCCCACCGGCACCGTGGTGTCGTGCCAGAACGAGCGTTCCCAGCTGCAGAATCGCGAGTCCGCCATGCGCATGCTGCGCGCCCGCCTGATCGCTCTCGCGGAGGCCGAGGCGGCCTCGGCGGCGTCGCAGGCGCGCAAGTCCCAGGTGCGCACCGTCGACCGCTCCGAGCGCATCCGCACCTACAACTTCCCGGAGAACCGGATCACGGACCATCGCATCGGCTACAAGGCGCATAACCTGGACCAAGTGCTCGACGGCGCGCTGACGCCGCTGCTCGACGCCCTGGCCGAGCAGGATCTCGCCGAGCGCCTCGCAGGGGTCGGCGGGTGACGGAGGCCGCGTTCGAGGTCGCCGCCGTGCTCGCCCGATCCGGCTCCCCGAGCCCCGGCCCCGAGGCGCGGCAGCTCGTCGCGCACGTCCTGGGCGTCGACGTCGCGTCGCTGATCCGCATCGACGGCGTCACTCGCGCGCAGCGCGCGGCCATCGACGCTCTGGTGGAACGTCGCGCCGCGGGCGAGCCGCTGCAGCATCTGACTGGCGAGGCGCACTTCCGCTACGAGACCGTCGCCGTCGGGCCGGGCGTGTTCATCCCGCGCCCCGAGACCGAGGTCATGGTCGGGTGGGCGCTCGACCAGCTGGCCGCCCGCCCCGCCGACCGGCGCCGCGTCGTCGAGCTGTGCGCCGGCTCCGGCGCGATCACGGCGTCCCTGGCGCACGAGCTCGGCGGACTGGAGCTGCACGCCGTCGAACTGTCCGACGCCGCGCTGCCCTACCTGCGGCACAACCTCGCCGGCACGGGCGCCGACGTCGTCCACGGCGACATGGCCGACGCGCTGCCCCAGCTGGACGGCCAAGTGGATCTCGTCATCGTCAACCCGCCCTACATCCCGGAGACGCACCGGGCGCTGCTGCCCAGCGACGTCGTGGACCACGACCCCGGGCTCGCGCTGTTCTCAGGACCCGACGGCCTCGACGCCATCCGCACCGTCGTCCGCGTGGCCGGGCGCCTGCTGCGCGCCGGGGGCCTGCTGGCCACCGAGCACGACGACAGCCATGCGGCCGACGTCGTGGAGCTTGTCGCCGGGGCCGGCTTCGAGGACGTGAGCTCGCAGTACGACCTCACGGGTCGCCCCCGGTTCGTGACGGGCGTCCGCGGCGCCGATGGTGGCAGGATTGCCCCGTGACCAACACCTTCGACCTCAGAACCGACGACGCCGCCGCCCTCGAGGCCGCCGCCGAGGCCGTCCGGGCCGGACAGTGCATCGTGCTGCCGACCGACACGGTCTACGGCATCGGCGCCAACGCGTTCAGCGCCGACGCGGTCCAAGGCCTCCTGGACGCCAAGGAGCGCGGCCGTGACATGCCGCCGCCCGTCCTCATCGCCGAGCCCTCGATGCTCAGGGCGATCGCCGACGACGTACCGCCCGCGGCGGCCGCCGTCGCGAAGGCGTTCTGGCCCGGCGGTCTCACGCTCATCGTCACGGCACAGGCGCGCTCGGGCATGTCGCTGGGCGAGACGGGCGGCACCGTCGCCGTGCGCGTCCCGGACCACGACGGCGCCCGCGCCCTGCTCCGACGCACCGGGCCGCTCGCGGTCAGCTCCGCCAACGTGTCGGGGCGCCCGGCCGCGCTCGACTGCGCGGAGGCCCGCGAGCAGCTGGGGGACCGGGTCGCGGTGTACCTCGACGGCGGTCCCGTGACCGGGGGAGTGGCCTCCACGATCGTCGACTTCGCCGCCACCCCCGAGGGCCGCGTCCTGCGGCGCGGGGCCGTCTCGCTCGAGGCCCTGCGCGAGGTGGCGCCGGGCGTCGAGGACCTGAGCTAGCCGCCCGATGCGCGAGTACCTGCTGGTCCTGCTGGTCGCGGTCGGCACGACCCACCTGCTGGCGGGCCTGTGCCGCAACATCGCGGTCCGCACCGGCGCGCTCGCCAGTGTGCGCAGCCGCGATGTGCACACCCAGCCCATCCCGTACTTCGGTGGCGTCGCCATGTTCGGCGGCCTGGCGATGGCCTTCCTCCTGGCGGTCCAGCTGCCCTTCCTGGGCCGGTATACGGCCGTCGAGCACGACGCGTCTGCGGTTCTGTGGGCGGGGCTCGTGATCACCGTCATCGGGGTGCTCGACGACAAGTACGACATGCCCGCGATGGTCAAGCTCGGCGGGCAGGTGCTCGCCGCGGGCGTCGCGGTCCTGCAGGGGGTGCGGATCTACTGGATCCCCCTGCCGAACCGGATCGTCGCGCTCGACGACGCCACCAGCATCCTGGTCACCGTCTTCTTCATCGCTCTGTGCGTCAACGCCGTCAACTTCGTCGACGGGCTCGACGGGCTCGCGGGCGGCATCGTGGCCATCGGATCGGGCGCCTTCTTCAGTTACACCTACGTCCTGGCCTACGAGCAGGAGCTGATCCGGGCCACGACGGCGAGCCTCATCACCGTCGCCACCTGCGGGATCGCCATCGGATTCCTGCTCCACAACGTGCACCCCGCCAAGATGTTCATGGGCGACTCCGGGGCCATGCTCCTGGGCCTGCTCATGGCCATGAGCACGATCTCGTTCACGGGCCAGCTCGACCCCGGCGCCCTCGCCCAGGGGGAGAACCTGCTCCCTGCCCTGCTGCCGATCCTGCTCCCGCTGGCCGCGCTGTCGCTGCCCTTCCTCGACCTCGTCCTCGCCTGGGTGCGGCGGACGTGGAACGGCCAGCACGTCTTCCACCCCGACAAGCAGCACCTGCACCACCGGCTGCTGGCGCGCGGGCACTCCCACTGGGGTGCGGTTCTCCTCATGTACGGGTGGACCGCCGTGGTCACGGTCGGGCTGGTGGTCGTCACGCTGTTACCGGGGACGCCGACGCTCTGGGCGCTGGGCCTCGCCCTGGTCGTCGTGGTCGTGCTGACCCTGCGTCCCGTCCGGTCCGCGCCGCCGGAACTGCCTGCGGACACCGACGTCGTCGATCCAGCCCGCCGTGGCTGAGCGGGGGATGGGGCCCGCGAGCCGTCGCGCCCGCGAGATGATGGTCGGCGGGCTCGTCGGCGGGCACCTGGCCGGGCTGCTCGTGATCGGCGGCGCGCTCGGCTTCGGGGGCCGGGGTGCGGCCGTGACCGCGGCCCTCGGTTTCGCCGCGGTCGTCATCTTCTACTCGGTGGGCCAGGCCATCGAGGTGATCGCCGCGGAACTGCCCGACCTGCAGGGCATGGGCCTGGTCCTGGTGAGCTACGCGGTCCGGGTCGTCGGCATCGCCGCTGGGCTGTGGTTCATCCTCGACCTGCCCGCGATCAGGCCCGTCCTGCGCGAGGGCTGGCTCCTCCTCAGCGTGGTCGCGACGGTGCTCGCCTGGGTCACCGGCGTGGTCGTCGTGGCGTCCCGCCAGCGCTATCCGGTGTACGACTCGGAGTACCACCCCCCTGTCGCGGACTGAGTGCCGTGGAATATGATTCGCCGCCCCGTTTCCGCTAGGCTCACTCACGAGATGGGCAACGCACCGACGGGTAATGCGCCAGAAGGACCTAGGCGCGCCGACGACGGCATGCTCGTCCTCAGTTATCTGCTCAGCGGGCTCATCTTCTACGGTGGTCTCGGCTGGGTCGGGGACTACTTCTTGCAGACCTCGTGGTTGTTGCCACTCGGCCTGATCCTGGGTCTGGTGAGCAGCATCTACATCATCATCAAGCGATACGGGAGCGGTACGTGACACTGGGGCTACTTCCGATGGAGACCACCGGCGGAGGCGAATACCATCCGCCGGGCACCGAGGACTTCCTGTGGTACTCGGTCTGGCCGGGCGTCTTTCCGGACTGGGTCAACAAGCCGCTCATCCAGGCCATCATCGGCGCCCTGATCGTCATGGGCCTGTGGTGGTGGGCGTCGCGGAACCTGAAGGTCCAGCCGACCAAGGGCCAGTTCCTCGCCGAGTACGTCTACGAGTTCGTGCGCAACGGCATCGCGCGCGACATCCTGCACCACGACTTCAAGAAGTTCCTGCCGTACCTGCTCGGCCTCTTCTCGTTCCTGCTGGTCAACAACTGGTTCGGCGAGATGTTCTTCTTCATGTACCCGACCTTCTCCAACGTCGGCTACGCCTACGGCCTGGCCATCCTGTCGTGGCTGATCTACGTCGGGGCGGGCTTCAAGAAGTGGGGTGTGGGGGGATTCCTCAAGAAGTCGCTGGTGCCCGAGGGCGTCCCCGGCTACCTCCTCCCGCTGGTCGTGCCGCTGGAGTTCCTGGCCACCTTCATCACGCGCCCCATCACGCTGGCCTTGCGTCTCTTCGCCAACCTCTTCGCCGGCCACCTCGTGGTGCTGGTGTTCGTCGTCGGCGGTGGGTACCTGGTGTCGCAGGCCGACAACCTCTTCTACAACGTGTCCGGCGTGGTCTCGATCGCGTTCAGCATCATCATCCTGTGCCTGGAGCTGTTCATCGGCGCCCTGCAGGCCTACATCTTCACCGTCCTCACCGCCCAGTACGTGTCGTCCTCGATCGCCGAGGCGCACTGAGTCCACCGACTCCTCGTCAGTAACCGCTGACGGGCAGCCATCCGAAAGGAAAGCAATGTCCCTCCTGGAAATCTCCGGCTCGCTGAACATGATCGGCTACGCGATCGCCACGATCGCCCCCGCCCTCGGCGTCGCCTGGATCTTCGCGTCGGTCATCAACGGCACGGCGCGGCAGCCTGAGGCCCGCGGCGCCATGATGGGCACCGCCTTCATCGGCTTCGCCGTGGTCGAGGCGCTCGCCATCATCGCCATCGCCCTCGCGTTCGTCCTCTGAGCCCCGCCATGTTCCCCTTCACCGGGGCGCTTCTCGAGATCGACCTGGGGCCGCTGATGCCCCACTATCTCTCGGAGATCATCGCCGGCATCCTGCTGATGCTCGTGATCTTCCTCCTCATGTGGAAGGTCGTCGTTCCGGCCTTCGAGAAGATGTACGAGGAGCGCACGAACAAGATCGAGGGCGGCATGCGTCGGGCGGCCGCGGCGGAAGCCAAGGCGGCGGCAGCGCTGGCCGAGTACAACGACCAGCTCAGCGCAGCCCGCGAAGAGGCCGCGCGCATCCGCGAGGACGCCAAGAACCAGTCGGCCGCCCTCGTGGCGGAGGCTCGGGAAAAGGCGGCCAAGGAGTCGCAGCGGATTCTCGACGCCGGGCGCCAGCAGCTCGAGGCCGAGCGGTCCCAGCTTGTGCACGACCTGCGCGGTGAGGTAGGCGGCATCGCCACCACGCTCGCCGGCAAGATTGTGGGCGAGTCCCTGACCGACGACGAGCGCGCCATGCGCACCGTCGACCGGTTCCTGGCTGAGCTCGAGTCGGCGGGTCAGGCCCGATGATGGCCGTCGGCGCCGCACCCGCTGGACTCGACGCGACCGTGGACGGCATCCCCACCGATGCCACCACGGCCGCAGAGCTGTTCGCCGTCGTCGACCTCCTCGACGGCCAGCCGATGCTGCGTCGCTCGCTGTCGGACCCGTCGGCCTCCGTGGAGGACCGGTCGGGGCTCGCCACGCGCCTGCTGGGGGGTCGCGTGTCGGCCGCCACGCTGGCGGTGCTGACCGAGGCCGTCAAGGCGTCCTGGAACAGTGGCGCGGACATGGTTGCGGGCTTGGAGCGGCAGGCCGTCCGGTTGTCGCTGCTCGACGCCCAGCGCACCGGCGACATCGACCGCGTGTCGGACGAACTGCACACGCTCGGCCTGACCATCGACTCCAACCCGGAGCTCGCGGGCACCCTGCGCAACCAGACGTACCCCGTCGACGCCAAGCAGGAGCTGATCGACCGGCTCATCGCCGACAAGGTGCATCCCGTGACCCGCGCGCTCGCCGCGCGGACCGTGCGGACCCGGCGGCGCAACTACGCCCGCACCGTCGGCGAGATCCTCGAGATGGCGGCCGACCTGGCCGGCGAGAAGATCGCCAAGGTCACCGTCGCCCGGCCCCTCGACGAGGCGCGCCTCGCTCGGCTCAGGCGGGCACTGGAAGCCCAGGCCGGCGGCCCCGTGGCGCTGCAGGTCGAGGTCGATCCCTCCGTGCTCGGCGGCATCAACGTCGCGCTCGGAGACGACGTATTCGAAGCAACCGTTGCCGCGCGGCTCGACCAGGTCCGCCGTCAACTCATCACCTCGTAGACGAAAGTAGAAACGCAATGGCTGAACTGACCATCAGTCCGGACGAGATCCGCAGTGCGCTGGACGACTTCGTCCAGTCTTACCAGCCCCAGGCCGCATCCCGGACCGAGGTCGGCTCCGTCGTGACCTCGGGCGACGGCATCGCCCGTGTGGAGGGCCTGCCCTCCGCGATGGCGAACGAGCTGTTGCGCTTCGAGAACGGCACCCTGGGCATCGCCCTCAACCTCGACGAGCGCGAGATCGGCGTCGTCGTCCTCGGTGACTCCGAGGGCATCGACGAGGGCTCCGTCGTGCACGGCACCGGAGACGTGCTGTCGGTGCCCGTCGGCGACGGCTACCTCGGCCGCGTCGTGGACGCCATGGGCAACCCGATCGACGGCCTCGGCGAGATCACCGACCTCGACGGCCGTCGCGCCCTCGAGCTGCAGGCCGCCGGCGTCATGGACCGCCAGGAGGTCCGCGAGCCGCTGCAGACCGGGCTCAAGGCCATCGACGCGATGATCCCGATCGGCCGCGGCCAGCGCCAGCTGATCATCGGCGACCGCAAGACCGGCAAGACCGCCATCGCGATCGACACGATCATCAACCAGAAGGCCAACTGGGAGTCGGGCGACCCCAAGAAGCAGGTGCGCTGCATCTACGTGGCCATCGGCCAGAAGGGCTCGACGATCGCCGAGGTGCGCAGCACGCTCGAAGCGGCCGGTGCGCTCGACTACACCACGATCGTGCACTCGCCCGCCTCGGACCCGGCAGGCTTCAAGTACATCGCCCCCTACTCGGGTTCGGCCATCGGCCAGCACTGGATGTACCAGGGCAAGCACGTCCTCATCGTGTTCGACGACCTGACCAAGCAGGCCGAGGCCTACCGCGCCATGTCGCTGCTGCTGCGCCGGCCCCCGGGCCGCGAGGCGTACCCCGGTGACGTGTTCTACCTCCACTCCCGCCTGCTGGAGCGCTGCGCCAAGCTCTCCGACGAGCTGGGCGGCGGATCGATGACCGGCCTGCCGATCATCGAGACGAAGGCCAACGACGTGTCGGCCTACATCCCGACCAACGTGATCTCGATCACCGACGGCCAGATCTTCCTGCAGTCGGACCTGTTCAACGCGAACCAGCGCCCGGCCGTGGACGTCGGCGTGTCGGTGTCGCGTGTCGGTGGCGCCGCGCAGATCAAGGCCATGAAGTCGGTCGCCGGCTCGCTGAAGATCAACCTCGCGCAGTACCGCGACATGCAGGCCTTCGCGATGTTCGCCTCGGACCTCGACGCCGCGACGCGGCGCCAGCTGGACCGCGGCGCCCGGCTCACCGAGCTGCTGCGCCAGGGCCAGTACGCGCCGTACCCGGTCGAGGACCAGGTCGTCAGCGTGTGGGCCGGCATCGAGGGCCACTTCGACGACGTCCCCGTCGACGACGTGCTGCGCTTCGAGCAGGAGTTCCTCGATCACCTGCGCCACAACGCGACCGTGCTGCAGTCGATCGCCGAGACCAATGTCTTCGGCGACGAGGCGAAGGAGTCCACCGCCAAGGCGCTGGCCGACTTCAAGCGGGTCTTCCGCACCTCCGAGGGCAAGCTTCTGGTCGGTCACGAGGAGCACAAGCCTCTCGCGGACGAGCAGATCGGCCAGGAGACGATCGTCCGCCAGAAGCGGGGCTGAGTCCATGGGTAGCAGTCTGCGGGAGCTCCGCGAGCGTCGACGGTCGGTGAGCACGACCAAGAAGATCACGCGCGCCATGGAGCTCATCGCCGCGTCGCGCATCATCAAGGCGCAGAACGCGGCGCGGGCGGCCCTGCCGTACACGCGGGAACTCGTCCGGGCCGTGTCGGCGCTGGCGAGCGTCCACGACATCGAGCACCCGCTGCTCGTCGACGTGGAGCAGCCCAAGCGGTCGGCGATCCTGCTCGTGACCTCGGACCGCGGCCTCGCCGGCGCCTATTCGGCCAACGTCATCAAGGCGGCCGAGCAGCTGCACGCGAAGCTGACGGCCGAGGGCCAGGAAGTCGTGATGTACATCACGGGCCAGAAGGGCGTCGCGTACTACGACTTCCGCCGCCGTCCCGTCCAGCAGAGCTGGACCGGCTTCTCGGATCGCCCGACGTACGACAACGCCCGCGAGATCTCGAAGGTGCTGCTCGACCAGTTCCTCCGGCCGACGGAGGACGGCGGGGTGGACCAGCTCCACGTCGTGTACACGAGGTTCGTCTCCATGCTGACCCAGACGGCGGCGGCCGTGCGCCTCCTGCCGCTCGTGGTGGAGGACGCGCCTGCCGGCCCGGACCGGGGCAGCGAGGAGCTGAACCCGTTCTACGACTTCGAGCCGGACGCCGAGACGGTGCTGGATGCGTTGCTGCCGCTGTTCGTGGCCAACCGCATCCACAGCGCGCTGCTGCAGTCGGCCGCGTCGGAGCTTGCCAGCAGGCAGCGGGCGATGAAGTCCGCGACCGACAACGCGCAGTCGCTCATCGAGCAACTGACGCGCGAGGCGAACCAGGCCCGCCAGGCCGAGATCACCCAAGAAATCACTGAAATCGTCGGCGGCGCCTCGGCGCTGTCCGAATGAGCCTTCGAACGAATGAGGAACTCATGACTGCCACTGTCAATCAGACTCCGCCGGCCGCCACCGGTGGTGTCGGTCGTGTCGCCCGCGTCATCGGCCCCGTCGTCGACGTCGAGTTCGCAGCGGACCAGATCCCCGAGATCGGCAACGCGCTGCTCGTGGACACCGAGGTGATGGGCGAGAAGCGCACCATGACCATGGAGACGGCCCTGCACATCGGCGACAACCTCGTGCGCGCGATCGCTCTGAAGCCCACCGACGGCATGCGCCGCGGTTCCGAGGTGCGCGACACCGGCGCCCCCATCTCCGTGCCCGTCGGCGACATCACCAAGGGCCACGTCTGGAACGTGACCGGCGACGTCCTCAACGTGGACCCGTCGACGATCGAGATCACCGAGCGCTGGCCCATCCACCGCCCGGCTCCGAAGTTCGACACGCTCGAGCCGCGCACCGAGATGTTGGAGACCGGCATCAAGGTCCTCGATCTGCTGACCCCCTACGTCAAGGGCGGCAAGATCGGCCTGTTCGGCGGCGCCGGCGTCGGGAAGACGGTGCTCATCCAGGAGATGATCTACCGCATCGCCCACAACTTCGGCGGCACCTCGGTGTTCGCGGGAGTGGGGGAGCGCACCCGCGAGGGCAACGACCTCATCAACGAGATGGAGGAGGCCGGCGTCCTCAAGGACACCGCGCTCGTCTTCGGACAGATGGATGAGCCCCCGGGCACCCGTCTGCGGGTCGCGCTGTCGGCGCTGACCATGGCCGAGTACTTCCGCGACGTCCAGAACCAGGACGTGCTGCTGTTCATCGACAACATCTTCCGCTTCACGCAGGCGGGTTCCGAGGTGTCGACGCTGCTGGGCCGTATGCCGTCGGCCGTGGGCTACCAGCCGAACCTGGCGGACGAGATGGGTCAGCTGCAGGAGCGGATCACGTCGACCCGGGGACACTCGATCACCTCGATGCAGGCGATCTACGTGCCCGCCGACGACTACACCGACCCGGCCCCGGCCACCACGTTCGCCCACCTGGACGCGACCACGGAGCTGTCGCGAGAGATCGCGTCGCGCGGCCTGTACCCGGCCGTCGACCCGCTGTCGTCGTCGAGCCGCATCCTCGACCCGCAGTACATCGGTCAGGAGCACTACGACACCGCGGTGCGCGTCAAGCAGATCCTGCAGCGCAACAAGGAACTCCAGGACATCATCGCCATCCTCGGCGTCGACGAGCTGTCCGAGGAGGACAAGATCGTCGTCAACCGGGCCCGGCGCATCCAGCAGTTCCTGTCGCAGAACACCTACATGGCGGAGAAGTTCACCAACATCCCCGGCTCGACGGTGCCGCTGGCAGACACCATCGAGGCGTTCCAGATGATCACCCGCGGCGACGTGGACCACATCGCGGAGCAGGCGTTCTTCAACGTGGGCGGCATGGACGACGTCATGGCCAACTGGTCGAAGATCCAGAAGGAAAACTGATCGTGTCGCGACCCCCGCTGCAAGTCGAGGTCGTCGCGGCGGACCGGCTCGTCTGGTCCGGCGAGTCGGTCAACATCATCGCGCGCACCGTCGAGGGCGACATCGGCATCCTGCCCGGCCACGAGCCGCTGCTGGCCGTCCTCGTCCCGTGCGTGGTGGAGATCGTCACCGCCGACGGACGCAGCGAGTCGCTGGCCGTCGACGAGGGCTTCATCTCCGTGGCCCACAACCGCGTCTCCGTGCTCGCCCAGGTGGCGACGCTCGGGCACGAGGTCGGGCTGGAGGAGGCGCGGCGTGAGGCGTCCACCCTGGAGGCCAGGGCCATGCAGGGCGACGCGGACGACGACGAGCTCCATCACCTGAGGATCCTCCAGGCGCAGATCCGCGCCGGCGAGAGAGCCACGACCTAGCACACCGTTCAGGGCGGCCCCCGCGGGGGCTGCCCTGAACGCATAGTGGGGCAGTGCCCCAGGAGGAGGATCGGGGCCGCATGCCGTGGCAGTTCATCGTCACGACGGTCGTCATCGTCGCGCTGATTCTGCTGCCGTTCGCCCTGCTCTACCTCCGCCGCCGCTGGCTCACCGGCCAGGGCGGCCTGTTCGACTGCGCCCATCGCGTCCGCGACGACACGCCCGGCCACGGGTGGGCCCTGGGCGTGGCCCGATACCGTGGCGAGAACCTCGAGTGGTTCCGGTCCTTCTCCCTCGGGTTGACCCCCAAGCTGGTTCTGCAGCGGGCGGGGACCACGTACGTGCATCAGCGCAAGCCGGAGGGCCTCGAGGCGATCGCGCTGTTCGCCGACTCCATCATCGTCACGGTCAAGGACCGGGTGACGGGTCACCTGCACACCCTGGCGATGTCGCGCGACGAGGTCCTGGCCCTGATGAGCTGGCTGGAGTCCGCCCCGCCCGGCAGCCACTATCTCCCGGGCAGCGCGGACTCGCCGCGCTAGCGCGCCCCTTCCGGCTTCTCGCGGTCGGTGCCGGGCACCCAGAGGATCTCCCCGTCGGTGCCGTTGGCGGCGCGCGACATGATGAACAGCAGGTCCGACAGCCGGTTCAGGTAGGTGACGGCGGCCATGTTGACGCCCCCCTCGGGGTCCGTGCCGTGCTCCTCGACGCAGCGCCAGGCCGCCCGCTCCGCGCGGCGCGTCACGGTGCGGGCCACGTGTAGCTGGGCCCCCGCGTGGGTGCCGCCGGGCAGGATGAAGCTGCGCAGGACCGGCAGGCCCTCCTGCAGCTCGTCGCAGAACCCCTCCAGGCGCTCGACGGAGGACTGCTCGATCCGCAGGGGCGGCCAGGCGGGCGCCGGATGCAGGGGTGTCGAGAGGTCGGCGCCGACGTCGAAGAGCTCGTTGCTGATCAGCTGCAGCATCTCCACGACCCGCGGCGGCAGGCCGCCGATGGCCAGGGCCACGCCGATCGTGGCGTTCGCCTCGTCCACCTGGCCGTACGCCTCGACGCGGAGGTCCGTCTTGCGCACCTCGGAGTTGTCCGAGAGCCTCGTGGAGCCGGCGTCGCCGGTGCGGGTGTAGATCTTCGACAGTGTGACCATGGCCTCAATCTATGCCAAGCTGGACGCCGTGCGCATCCGACCCCTCGCCCTCCTCGCCGTCCTGGCCCTCCTCGCGACGGGCTGTCAGAACGCCAACGACTCGGCAGGCGACGCGGTGGCCGGCGGCGCCGGCGTGACCTGTGAGTACCCGCCCGAGGGGGAGCCCGCGCGGCCCGTGGACCCGCCGCGCAGCGAGAACGTGTCCGACCAGGGGACCGTCGGGGTCACGCTGCACCTCACCGCCGGGGACGTCTCCCTGACGCTCGACCGGGCCACGGCGCCGTGCACCGTCAACTCGTTCGTGTCCCTGGCCGAGCAGGGGTTCTACGACGACACCGAGTGCCACCGCCTCGTTGACTACGGCATCTTCATCCTGCAGTGCGGGGACCCGACGGCCACCGGCACCGGCGGGCCCGGCTACACCATCCCTGATGAGCTGAACCCGCCGCCGACCTACCCGGCAGGGACGGTCGCCATGGCGAAGCGGCAGCCGCCGAACACCGGCGGCTCCCAGTTCTTCCTGGTATGGGCGGACACGCCGCTACCACCGGAGTACACGGTGTTCGGCACCATGGATCAGGCCGGACTCGACGTGGTGGCAGGGATCGCTGCGCAGGGCGTCGACGGGACGGACCAGACATCGCCCAACGCCGAGGCCCGCATCGAGTCGGTGTCCCTGGGCTGACGGCGGCCCGCCTCAGGCGTCCGCGAGGAGGTGCCGCACCACCGCGACGAAGCCGTCGGGGTCGTCGGCGTGCACCCAGTGCCCCGCCTTCTTGAGCGTCACCTGCAGCACGCGCGGGAACAGCCGGCGCATCGGTTCCAGGTGCTCGGGCTGCACGTAGGGGGAGCGCCCGCCGTTGACCCAGAGCACGGGGCCGTCGAAGTGGCCGTCGATGGCGGGCCAGCCGCCGACGGCGTGCAGGGAGTCGCCCATCAGGTCGAGGTTGGCCTGCCAGAACCAGGTGTCGCCCTTGCGCCGCAGGTTCTGCAGCAGGAAGCGCCGCACGACGTCGTCGGGGATGAGTTCGGAGAGTTCCTCGTCGGCCTGCGTGCGGCTGGTCAGCGAGTCGAGATCCAGCGTCCGCAGCGCCGCGACCAGGTTGACGAACTGCGCGGCCGCGACGTTGCGGGCGGGCGAGATGTCGACCACCATGAGCCGGTCCACGAGTTCGGGCCGCCGCAGCGCCAGCCGCATCGCGACCTTGCCGCCCAGCGAGTGACCGATCAGCGCCACCGGATGGCCGAACCGCTGCTCGAGCCAGTCGCCCACGACGTCGGCCTGGTTGTCCAGCGTGAACGTCTCGGTCCACGACGACCGGCCGTGGTTCGGCAGGTCGACGAGGTGACAGGTGGCCACATCGCCGAGCCGTGCCGCGACGGTGCCGAAGTTCTTGCCCTGCCCGAAAAGCCCGTGGAGGAACACGGCGTGCGCGGGGCCGGAGCCGACGACCATCTCGTGCAGCGTCATCGCGGCAGCCGCCAGCAGTGTGGGTGCCAGTGGCGCCGGACCTCCAGCCCGGACTCCGCGCCGAGTGGCGGCGTGTCGGGCCACGCGACCAGGTGCGGGGTCCCCGGAGCAACGCGCTGGTCGCAGCCCGGACACCGGTACTCCTTGACCGCCCGGTGCGCGGGGACGTCGCGGACGATCCAGGTGCGGCCGCCCCGGCTCTCCCGCCGCTGCGAGCCGCCCGAGAGGAGGGGGCGCGGCGCACGGAGGTGCTTGGACGGACGGCGGGCCACTAGAAGAGCCGCTCGTCGGCGTTGTCGAGCCCGCGCAGGGCGTCGTAGTCGATGAGCCGCCACTCGATGCCGCGGTCGCTGGCAAGGGTGCGCGCCTGCGGCTTGATCTGCTGGCCGGCGAAGATGCCGCGGACGGGGGCGAGGTGGGGGTCGCGGTTCATGAGCTCGAGATAGCGGGTCAGCTGCTCGACACCGTCGATCTCGCCGCGGCGTTTGACCTCCACCGCGACGTAGGAGCCACGGTCGTCGCGCAGGAGCAGATCGACCGGGCCGATGGGGGTGAGATACTCGCGCTGCACGAGGCTCAGCCCGTCGCCGAGCGTGGCGGGGTGGTCGGCGAGCAGCGCCTGGAGGTGGGCCTCCACGCCGTCCTTCTGCAGGCCCGGATCGACACCCAGCTCGTGGGCGGAGTCGTGGAACACGTCGGCCACCGAGATGCGGAGGGTGTCGCCGTCCTTGGCGCGCACCTGCCAGACCTCCGTGACCCCCATGCTCGCGGCGGCGTCCGGGTCAGGTGCCTCCACCTGCAGTGTGCACGGGGGGCTCATCCAGTTCAGCGGCTTGTACGCGCGGTCGTCCGCGTGGACCGAGACCGACCCGTCGGCCTTGACCAGGATGAGGCGCGTGGCCATCGGCAGGTGCGCCGTCAGCCGGCCGACGTAATCGACCTGACACTTCGCAACCACGAGACGCACGCCGCCACCCTACCAAGTGCGGGTCAGGCGGCGTCCAACGCGGGCTGCACGATCTCGCGGTGGAGCAGCAACAGCGCGGCCGTGGTGGGGATGGCGATGACGGCGCCGATGACGCCGAAGAGCATGCCGCCGATGATGGCCGACAGCACGACGAGGGCCCCCGGCACCTTGACGGTGCGCTTCAGCACGGTCGGGTAGAGCACGTACGCATCGAACTGCTGGTAGATGAGGAAGTAGATGATGGTGGCGATACCGATGGTGGGGTCGACGGCGAAGCCGACGATCGCGACGCTCGCCATCGCCAGCGAGGAGCCGACGAGGGGGATGAAGCAGAACATCGCCACGACGAAGGCCAGCGCCAGGGAGTAGCTGCCGAGTCCGGCGATGTTCATGAAGATGAAGGCGCTCACGGACGCGACCGAGACGATGACGAACATGCCGGTGATGTAGCCGGAGACGCCGCGGAAGATCTCTTCGGCCAGGTAGCGGGTGCGGGGGCGCCGGCTGGCCGGAGCCAGCGAGTAGATCGTCTCCTTGATCGTGGGCAGGGAGGCGAGGAAGTAGATGGTGAGCACCAGCGTGACGATCACCGAGAACACCAGGTTGGCGACCAGCCGGCCGGCGCCCCACAGGCCCCCGAACAGGTTCTCCAGCAGGGCGCCCGAGGAGAAGAACTCCGTCACGGTGCTGGTGATCTGGTACTGCTCCTCCCACTGCGCGATCTGGGGCTGCCGCGCCAGGTTCTGCAGCATGCCGGGCAGGTTGCGCATGAGGGTGGCGGTCTGCTCAGTGAGGATGGGCACCAGCGCCGTCACGCCGAGGGCGATGACCGCGAGCAGCGTCACCGCCACGATGGTGACGGCGAACCCGCGGGGGACCCGCCGACGCCGCAGGAACTCGACGGCGGGGCTGAGCCCCAGAGCCAGGAACAGCGCCAGCACGACGAGGATGAGGACGCTCTGGACGGTCAGGACGGCCTGGGCCAGAGCCACGGCCATGAGGACGCCGAGCGCACCCATGAAGCCGAAGAGGAACGGCGACGGCCAGCGCGGCTTCTCCTCCGGCGGGGGCGGCGTGAACGGGACGGGGACGATCACCGGCTCCGGCGTCGGTGTCATGAGGGTGCGCGCCCCTCGCCGGACCTTCGTCGCGGCGCGCCCGAGGAGGGAACGGTGTGGCCTCGGCGCCGGCTCGGGGACGGCGGCTGGGGCGCTGGGGTCGGTCACTGGGGTGTGTCATCCTTCCGGATCACAGTGGTGGGGGAGTCCTCGAACCCGGCGCTCGACTCCTCCGCGAGCGCGCGCAGATTCCCGAGCTGGGCCAGCGCCGCGCGACGGCGCCCCTCGAGCGTGCCGATCTCGCGCTCGAGCTGCTCCTTGCGCCACGCGATGCGCTCCTCCAGCGCGGCCTCGGCGTCGCGGGTGCGGGTGCGCAGGATCGCCAGGGTCTCCTCGCTCTCCCGCATGGCGGCGAGCCTGATCTCCTCGGCCGCGGCCACGGCCTCGGCGCGGATCCGCTGGGCCTCCTCACGGGCCGCGGCGACCCGTGCCTGGACGTCCGAGCCGTCCTGCTCGGTGCGCGCGAGGCGTTCCGTGACGACGCGCTCCGCCTCGGCGGCCGCCTGTGCGGTGGCGGCGGCCTGTTCCTCGGCGGCGCGCTCGGCGGCGAGCCGGAGCTCGCTGGCTGTGCGCTGGGCCTCGAGCCGGACGCGCTCGGCTTCAGCGGTGGCGGCGTCGACGATGGCCGATGCGCGGGTCGTGGCCGCCTCCACGATGCCGTCGGCCTTGATGCGCGCGTCGGCGACGATGAGATCGGCGTCCCGCCGGGCGGTCTCCAGGGCCTCCTTGCCGGCCTGGGCCTGCTGTTGCCGCAGCTCGCGCAGCCCGGCGAGCCCGGTGAGCCGCACGTCGTCAGCCTCCTGCTGGGCGGACTCGCGCAGCGACGCCGCGGTCCGGCGGGCCTCCGTCTTGATCCGCTCGCCCTCGTTCTCGGCCTGGACGACGATGTCGGCCGCCTGCGCCTCGGCCGCGCGGAGCAGCCCTGTGGCGTGGGCGCCGAGGCGCGTGAAGTCGGTCGTTCCCTGCTCGGCACGGACGAACTCGAGCTCGCGGGTCCGCTCCCGCACCTGCAGTTTCAGCTGGCTGACCTTCGATTCCACTTCGCGGACGTAGGTGTCGACGGCGTGGCGGTCGTAGCCCAGCATCGAGTGGGGGAAGCTGCCCGCGGCCGTGGCTCGGTCGTCGAACAGGTTCAGCCCGGTCTCTTCGCTGTCGAACTCAGGCATCGGATGCTCCTTCGGTCAGATCCAGGACGAGCCTAGCCCCTCCCGCTGACACGGCACGGGGCGGAACGCCGCGCGTTCCGCCCCGTGATCGTCAGCCTCAGTGGGCCGCCGGCTCCTTGGGGAGCTCGACGAGCTCCAGCAGCACGCCGCGGGCATCCTTCGGGTGGACGAAGTTGATCCGGGAGCCGCCCGTGCCGCGCTTGGCCTCGGGGTACAGCAGGCGCAGGCCCCGCTCGCGGAGGACGGCGCTGACGTGGTCGAGGTCGGCGACGCGGTAGGCCAGCTGCTGGATGCCGGGGCCGTTCTTGGCCAGGAACTTGCCGATGGCCGAGTCCTCACGCAGGGGGGCCAGGAGCTGGATCTTCGCGTTCTCCTCGCCCTGTTCGCCGGTGCCCAGCATCGCCTCGGCGACGCCCTGCTCCTCGTTGACCTCGCGGTGGAGTTCACGCCAGCCGAACGCCTCGGCGTGGAACTTGACGGCCTCGTCGAGGTCCGGGACGGCCAGGCCGACGTGATCGATGCAGATGAAAAGATCAGAGTTGTCCATGGCCACGAGTCTTCCACACGGGGTGCCGCACGAGGACGGCGGGGTGGGATCTCGTGGGCGTCGGTCGGCGCGTCGTCCCGGAGAGTCTGCGCACGTCGGGCAGACTTGCCCGAGACCCTGTGAGGAGGAGGCCGCTCGTGATCGGTTGGGTGAAGAAGGCCCTGTTGCTGCTCATCGCCGCATTCGTGCTGTTCTACCTGTTCACACGCCCTGAGGCCGCCGCGGAGGCCGTGCGCGCGTTCTTCGGGGCCTTCGAGGCGATCGGACGGTTCTTCACCACGCTGGCCGCGTGAGGTGAACGTCTGGCGCGGCCTGGTCGAGCCCGACGTCCAGGGCCACCTGCTGGTGGACGAGGGCGAGGTCATCATCGACGAGGTGCGCAAGCACTGGGCGGCGACGTTCTGGTGGTACGCCCTGGCCGCGCTCAGCATCCCGCTGTTCTGGACGGCCGTGTGGGCCGGTGACTACTACGCGGTTCCGTTGGTCCTGGGTGTGGCCGCGCTCGTCGTGGGCCTGTGGAAGGTGCACGTGCAGCGCATGGACCGCTTCGTCATCACCAACATGCGTGTTTTCCGGGTGCACGGCGTCTTCGACCGGTCGCTGGCGACCATGCCCATGACGCGGATCCTCGATATCTCCATGTACCGCTCGCTCATGGGCCAGGTGCTTGGCTACGGGCACTTCGTGTTCGAGTCGGCCGCGCAGGGCCAGGGACTGCGCGAGATCCGCTACGTCGGCGACCCGGACCGCCGCGACCTCACCATTCAGCGGGTCATCCAGCGGTCCGGGCTGCGTCAGGTCATGCGGATGGATCCCATCGTGCTGGACGACCCGAACGACGCCGACGGGCTCTGAGACTCAGGCGCCCAGCGCCCGGTCCACCAGGTCCCTGGCGGCCGACTGCACGGCGGCCAGGTGGTCGGCGCCCTTGAGGGACTCCGCGTAGATCTTGTACTTGTCCTCGGTGCCGGAGGGGCGGGCGGCGAACCATGCGCTGGGCGTGGTGACCTTGATCCCGCCGATGGCGGCGCCGTTGCCCGGAGCATGGGACAAGACGGCGGTGATCTGCTCGCCGGCGAGCTCGGTGACGGTGACGTCGTTGGCGCCGAGGCGGCCGAGACGGGCCTTCTGCTCGCGGCTGGCGTCGGCGTCCACCCGGGCGTAGTAGGAGCGGCCGAACTCGGCTTCCAGCTCTGCGTACAGCTGCGACGGCGTCTTGCCGGTCACTGCGATGATCTCGGAGGCGAGCAGGGCCAGCAGGATGCCGTCCTTGTCGGTGGTCCACGTCGAGCCGTCGCGCGCCAGGAAGGAGGCGCCGGCCGATTCCTCGCCGCCGAAGCCGATGGAGCCGTCGGTCAGGCCGGGCACGAACCACTTGAAGCCGACGGGCACCTCGACGAGGCGACGCCCGAGCTTCGCCGCGACCTTGTCGATGATCGACGACGACACGAGCGTCTTGCCGATCCCCGCGTCGGCCGCCCACCCCGGGCGGTGGGAGAAGAGGTAGCTGATCGCCACGGCCAGGTAGGCGTTGGGGTTCATCAGGCCGTGGTCCGGCGTGACGATCCCGTGCCGGTCGGCGTCCGCGTCGTTGCCCGTGGACACCGAGAAGGCGTCGCGCTTGCCCACGAGCGAGGCCATCGCGTCGGGCGACGAGCAGTCCATGCGGATCTTGCCGTCGGTGTCGAGCGTCATGAAGCGCCACGTCGGGTCGACGGCGGGATTGACGACCGTGATCGGTAGCCCGAGCTCGGCCAGGTGCTCCCAGTACTGCACCGACGCGCCGCCCATCGGGTCGGCGCCGTGCACGAGCCCCGAGGCCTTGATGGCGTCGAGGTCGATCGCGGTGGCCAGCTCCTGGCAGTACGGGGTGCGGTAGTCGTAGCGGTTGACCTCGGCCGAGGCGTAGGAGATGCGCCGGATGGCGGACGGGTCGGCCATCAGCTCGTTGGCGCGGGCCGCGATGACGGTCGTCGCGTCCGAGTCGGCGGGTCCGCCGTTGGGCGGGTTGTACTTGAACCCGCCGTCACGGGGCGGGTTGTGCGACGGCGTCACGACGATGCCGTCGGCCTGCGCCGAGTGCTCGCGGTTGTAGCGGATGATCGCCCGCGACACCGCCGGGGTCGGGGTGTACTCGTCCTCGCGCTCGGCGCAGATCTCCACTCCGTTGGCCGCCAGGACCTCGATGGCCGTGGTCCAGGCGGGCAGCGAGAGCGCGTGCGTGTCCTTGCCGATGAACAGAGGGCCGCTGGTGCCCTGGGCGCGGCGGTACTCGACGATGGCCTGCGTGGTGGCGGCGATGTGCAGGTCGTTGAAGGCCGTGTCCAGCGACGAGCCGCGGTGCCCCGACGTGCCGAAGACCACCATCTGGTCCGGGTTGGCCGGGTCCGGCGTGCGGTCGTGATAGGCGGCGAGAAGCTCGTCGACGTTGATCAGGTCCTGGTCCTGGGCCGGCTGCCCGGCGCGCTCGTGTGCCATGGCGCCATCCTAGTGGCGGGGGCTGGCGCCGGGGAGCCTCCGCCGATCAGAACAGGACGCTGGCGAGCCGGCGGCGCGCCTTCAGCACGACCGGCTCGGCGCGCCCGACGACCTCGAACAGCTCCAGCAGGCGCACGCGGATGGGGTCGCGCTCGTCGGCCGGCAGCTGCCCGGCCAGGCCCAGCAGCCGGTCGAAGGCCTCCTCGTAGCGGCCCTGGATGATCTCGAGGTCGGCCGCGTCCAGCTGGGCCGCCACGTCGGTGGGCCCGGCCTCAGCGCGCGCCACGATCGTCGCGGGGTCGAAGCCGGCGCTGCGCACCAGCAGCGCGGCCTGTGCGCGGCCGGCGAGGGCCTCGGCGTCGCCGGGAGTCTCCTTGAGCAGGGCGTCGAACTCCGCGACGGCGGCCTCGAAATCGCCGGCCTCGAGTGCCGCGTCGGCCTTGGCGAACCGGGGGTTCCCGGCGGGGGCCTCCGCCACATCGGGGGAGCCGGCTGTTGCGACGGGCTGCGCGCGTCCCGTCATGCCGTTGGCGATGGCCAGCTGGGCGATCTGGTCGAGGATGGCCGAGATCTCCTCGCGGGACTTGGTGCCCTGGAAGAGCGGGGCCAGCTGGCCGCCCACGACGGCGACGACGGTGGGCACGGCCTGGACGCCCAGGGCCTGGGCCACGCGCGGCTCGGCGTCGACGTCGACGCGGCCGAGCAGGAATTTGCCGCCGGCCGCGTTGACCAGTTCGGCCAGCGTGTCGGACACGACCCTCCCGTTGGGGTCGCGCGGCGAGTGGAACTCGAGGATGACGGGGTACTGCGAGGACTTGGCGGCCACCGCCTGGAAGTCGGCCTCCGCCACGTCCATGACGTAGCCGCCCGACGCGGGGGCGGGCTGGGACAGGGACGAGAGGTCGACGGCGCCGGGGCGCGAGAACGCAGCAGAAGTCATGGGTCCATCTTGGCCGCACACCTGGGCCCGATCAACCGACGACGACAGCTCCGGGCCCGCCGAGCCGGTACCGGCCGCCCCCGAGGTCGGCGACATCGCCCCACGCGGCGAGGATCCGGCCCTCACTGAGGTCGACCTGCGCGCCGTCACCCCGCGTCGCGGCGACGCGCACGCGGCCGCCCCGCGTCATCACCACGGTGTCGGCGTCGACGACCCGCACGTCGACGGACGCCAGCGCCGGGTCCCGCAGCTCGGGCCGTTCGCCGCGGAGCTCGATGAGCCGGCGGTACCAGGCGAGCATCTCCGCGTGGGCGGGCTCGGCGAGCTCCTGCCACTGCAGCACGGCCGAGCGCCAGGTCTCGCGATCCTGCGGATCAGGGGTCGGGTCGCTCCACCCCATGGCCGCGAACTCGCGGGCGCGCCCCGCCGTGACGTGCGGGCCGAGGTCGGGCCCGAGGTCGCTGAAGTACGGGAACGGGCTGGAGGCCGCCCACTCCTCGCCCTGGAACAGCATCGGCGTATAGGGCGACAGCAGGTACAGAGCGGCGGCCGCGGCCTGGAGGTCGGGGGAGGCGTGCCGGTCGAAGCGGTCGCCGAGTGCGCGGTTGCCGACCTGGTCGTGGTTCTGGAGGAACACGACGAACGAGTGCCCGTCGTAGAGGGGGCTGGCGGGATCCACCGGCGCGCCCCACTTCGTGCCCCGGAAGGTGGACGGCCCGCCGTCGTGGACGAAGACGCGGGTGAGGGCGTGGGCGAGGACCTCGGCGGTGCCGAAGTCGACGTAGTAGCCCTGCGTCTCGCGAGAGAAGAAGCTGTGCAGCGCGTGGTGAACGTCGTCGGCCCACTGCGCCGCCATCCCGCGGGCGTCGGGCACCGAGCCCAGGGGCGACACCATGGCCGGCTGGTTGAGGTCCGACTCCGCGATGAGCGTCAGGGGGCGACCCACCTCGTCCGCCCACGCCGCGACATCGTCCGCCAGCTCGGCCAGGAAGTGCCGGTCCGAGTCGTCGCGCAGCGCGTGGACCGCGTCGAGGCGCAGAGCGTCCGCGCCGACGTCGACCAGCCAGTGCCGCGCCGACCCGAGCAGGAACGCCCGTACCTCGTGCGCGTCGGGGCCGTCGAGGTTCACCGCGTCCCCCCACGGGGTGGAGTGGCGCGACGTGAAGTACGGGCCGAACTGGCCGAGGTAGTTGCCCTCAGGGCCGAGGTGGTTGTGCACGGCGTCGACGACGACGCCCAGGCCGCGCTCGTGGCAGGCGTCGACCAGGCGGGTCAGGCCCTCGACCCCGCCGTAGGCAGGATGGGCCGCGTAGAGCGCCACGCCGTCGTAGCCCCAGCCGCGTTCGCCGGGGAAGGCCGCCACGGGCATGAGCTCGATCGCCTCGACGCCGAGCTCGACGAGGTGGTCGAGGCGGGCGACGGCCGCGTCGAAGGTGCCCTCCTCGGTGAACGTGCCGATGTGGAGCTCGTAGAGCACGGCCCCGCGCAGGTCCCGGCCGCGCCAGCCGGTGTCCCGGCGCAGCAGCGCGGGGTCGACGACCTCGCTGGGCGCGTGGACGCCGTCGGGCTGCGCCAGCGAGCGGGGGTCGGGCCGCGGGTCGCCGCCGTCGAGCCGGAACGCGTAGCGGGCGCCGGGGGCGAGGTCCACCTCGGCCTCGAACCAGCCGTCGCCCCGCGGCCGCATGGGGTGCTCGGCGCCGCTGGTGGCCAGCGCCACGGACGCGGCGTACGGGGCCCAGACGGCGGGCCTCATCGGGCGGCCACCAGGAGGGCCACGGGGAGGTCGCCCAGCACGTCGGCCAGCGCGACGGCGCCGCCCTCCACCTCACGTCCGGTGAACGCGTCGGTGTAGCGGCCCTCCGGGAGGATCACCTGGTGCTCGCTCCAGCCGCCGCGCTCGGCCAGGGTGGTGGGGAGCCGGGTGGCGACCGCGACGGCCGTGACGCCGTCGTCCCGGATGCCGCGCGCGAAGGCCACCGCGTGGCCACTGGTGCTCGGCACGGGGGCGTACGTGGCGGTCTCGCCGCGGAACGCGTCGGGATGGTCGCGGCGGAGCCGTAGCGCGCGGCTGGTGACCAACAGCTTCTCGGCGTCCAGGCTCTGCTGGCGCGACGCGTCGACGGCGGCGAGCAGGTCGGCCCGATGCACGTAGTCCACCGGGCGCCGGTTGTCCGGGTCCACCAGCGACAGGTCGACGACCTCGCAGCCCTGATACACGTCCGGCACGCCCGGCATGGTGAGCTGCAGCAGCTTGGCGCCCAGGACCGCGCAGCGCACGGACTCCTGCGTCACGGCCGTGAAGGCGTCCAGCGCCGCGACGCATCGCTCGTCGGTGAGCGCGAGGTGCGCGAGGTCCAGCACCGCCTGCTCGTAGGCCTGGTCCGGCGCGGTCCAGGTCGTGTGCTGTTTGGCCTCGCGCATGGCCTTGGTGAGGTAGGCGTCGAGCCGCTCGGCGGTGATGGGGGCGGCGCCGGCCAGCGTCCCCGGCAGGCGCCAGGTGGCGGCGAGCGTCTGCCACAGCAGCAGCTCGGTGGGGCCGTCGACGGCGTGGCGCTGGCCGTCGGTCGCCGCGCGCAGCTCAGTGACGCAGGCGTCCCAGTCCTTGGCGTGCTCCAGCAGCGCGGCGAGCCGGGCGCGCACGTCCTCGGAACGCTTGGTGTCGTGGGTCGACAGCGTGGTCATAGTCGCCGGCCAGTCCGTGGTGAGCTGCTCGCCGAAGCTGTGGAAGTCGTCGACGGAGACGCCGACCAGCGTCGGCTCGCTGCCGACCTCGTTCACGCCGATGAAGCGGGACCATCGGTAGAAGGCGGTGTCCTCCTTCGACTTGGCCATGACGGGGCCGCAGGTCTGGGCGAAGCGGACCATGAACTCGGCGCGCAGTTCGGCGATGTCCTGCTGCGCGTCTGGGAGTTCGGTGGTGACGGGGTGCGCGGCCACGGGCGGCAGCGAATCCGCGCCGCCGGTGCCCGCGACGCCGGTGTCGCCGCAGGCGAGCGCGACGATGAGGTCCAGCGTGGCCTGCTCGTCCTCGTCGAGGTCGGCCCGGGCGCGGTCCGCGGCGTCGACGATGACCTGGCGCTCCGCGTCGGGGGCCGGCAGGCCGGGCTCGACATAGGCGCGGTAGCGGTCCATGTGGATGAGCAGGGCGCGGATGGCGCGGTCGAGCTGGCGCCGGGTGTGGTCGCGGAGCCGGACGTCGGAGTCGCAGATTGCCACCGCGATGGACACCAGGCGGTTGACCTCCGCGAACAGCATGGAGCGCACGACCTCCTCCTTCGCGCGCAGCAGGGAGGCGGTGAACCAGCCCTCGCCGGGCGCGACGCGCTCCCACAGCTCGTCGAGGCGGGGCAGCTGCGCCGGGTCGTGGAACAGGCCGGCCACCCGCAGCAGCGCGTCGTAGCCGGTGGTGCCGGCGCAGCGGGAGCCGGCCGGCAGGGTCTCGTGCGGCTCGAGGATCTTCTCGACCACCACCCAGCAGCCGCCGGTGGCGCGCTGCAGCTTCTGCAGGTAGCCGCGCGGCGTGGCGAGGCCGTCGGGGTGGTCGATCCGGAACCCGTCGATCAGCCCCTCCTCGTAGAGGCGGATGAGCAGCGCGTGGCTGGCGTCGAACACGTCCTGGTCCTCGACGCGGATCGCGGCGAGGGTGTCGACGTCGAAGAAGCGGCGGTAGTTGAGCTCGTCGTTGCCGACCTTCCAGTACGCCAGGCGGTACCACTGCTGGTCCAGCAACTCGTCGAGCGGCAGGTCCTCGGTGCCGGGGCGGATCGGGAACACGTGGTCGTGGTAGGCGACGACGCGCTGCGGCGTTCCCGCGATGTCGCGCTCCTCGACGACGATGGAGCCCTCGGCCAGCTCGTCGCCGATGCGGCGGCCCAGCACCGGCATGAGGATGGCCCGGGAGCGGCTGAGGTCGATGTCGAACCAGCCGGCGAACTCGGACTCCGGGCCGGCGCGCAGGACGTCCCAGAGGGCGCGGTTGAGCCACAGCGGCGTCGGCACCGCCATGTGGTTCGGCACGACGTCGACCACCAGGCCCAGCCCGTGCTCGCGGGCGGCGGCGGCCAGCCGGCGGAAGCCGTCCTCCCCGCCGCACTCCGCCGAGATGGCCGCATGGTCGACGACGTCGTAGCCGTGCATGGAGCCGGGGGCCGCCTGCAGGATGGGGGAGCAGAACAGGTGCGACACCCCGAGCGAGGCCAGGTAGGGGACCTGGGCCACGGCGTCGTCGAACGTGAATGCGGCGTTGAGCTGGAGGCGGTACGTGGAACTGGGAGTCGTCGGCACACCCCCAGACTAGGTGGGGCGGGCCGCACGCGTCGACCGTCCGCCGGCCCGTCGGGCGGCCTTGACCGCCTCCTCCACGAGAATCACGACGACGCCCGCGCCGATCGCCACCGCCCAGTGCGACCACGCCAGGGGCGCCGTGCCGAACGCGTGCTGCAGCACCGGGACGTAGACGACGGCGACCTGCAGCGCGGCTGCGCCGGCCAGCGACACCCACAGCCAGCGGTTGGTGAACAGGTGGTCCAGCACGCTGGCGCGGTCGGAGCGGCTGTTGAGGGCGTTGGCGAGCTGCATGAGGACGAGTGCCGTGAACACGGTGGTGCGGGCGGTGTCGAGCTCGGCCCCGGCGGGGGCGGCCCGGTCCAGCCCACCGAGCAGCCCGCCCGGGAGCGTCAGGTCGTACACGACCAGGCTGAGCAGACCCATGAGGGCGCCGATGCCGAGGATGCGCTGCCACATGTGCCGGTCGATGATGCGGTCGTCCGCGCGGCGCGGGGGCCGGGCCATGACGTCGTCGATCTCCGGGTCCACGCCCATGGCCAGGGCCGGGCCGGAGTCGGTGACGAGGTTGATCCACAGGATCTGGGTGGCCAGCAGCGGCACCACCGCGGCGCCGGGGTTGGCGGGGTCGGCGAGCCCGATGACGGTGCCGAGGGTCACGCCCAGGAACACGGTGGCGATCTCGCCCATGTTGGAGCTCAGCAGGTAGCGCATGAACTTCTTGATGTTGTCGAAGATGACCCGGCCCTGCCGGACGGCGGCGACGATCGTGGCGTAGTTGTCGTCGCCGAGGATCATCGCCCCGGCCTCCTTGGTCACCTCCGTGCCCGTGATCCCCATCGCCACCCCGATGTCGGCCGACTTCAGCGCAGGGGCGTCGTTGACGCCGTCGCCGGTCATCGCGACGACCTGCCGGTCGGCCTGCAGCGCGTCGACCACCCGCAGCTTGTGCTCCGGCGCCACCCGCGCGTAGACGTTCGCGGTGCGGGCGGCCTCCGCGAGCTCCGCCGGGTCGACGTCGGCGAGGTCGCGGCCGGTGATGACGGCCGTGTCACCGGGGCGCGTGATCCCCAGGTCGGCGGCGATGCGGGCCGCGGTCACGGGGTGGTCTCCCGTGATCATGACCGTGCGGATCCCCGCCCGCTGGGCCTCGCGGATGGCGGCCGCGGCCTCCTCGCGCGGGGGGTCGAGCAGCGCCACGAGGCCCCCGAAGATGAGGTCGCGCTCCGCGGGCTCGTCGAAGGTGCCGGCCTCGGTCGCGGTCGCGGGCCGCCAGGCGACGCCGAGCGTGCGGTAACCCTGGCCGCTCAACTCCTCGACCATGGCCGCCAGCTCGCGCCGCCTCCCGGGGGTGAGGGGGCGCGCACCGTCGGCGACCTGTTCCGACACGCAGCGCTCGAGCAGCACATCGGCGGCGCCCTTGGCGAACACCGAGTGGCCCCGGGCGGGATGCCGGCTGAGCACCGACATCATCCGGCGCTCGGAGCTGAACGGCACCTCGGCCGCCCGGTCGTGTCCGCTGCTGAGCTCGTGCGCGCCGTCGAGCTTGCGCGCCGCCACGAGGAAGGCCGCCTCGGTGGGGTCGCCCTGGATCTCCCACGATCCGTCCTGCTGCGACAGCTGCGCGTCGTTGGCGACCGAGCCGGCGACCAGGGCCCGGCGGGCCTCGTCGAGCGTGGCCTCGACGTCGCCGTCGACCCGGACCTCGCCCACGGGCGTGTATCCGGTGCCGCCGAGGACGACCCGACCCGACGCGGTGACGATCTCGCGCAGGGTCATCTCGTTCTTCGTGAGCGTGCCGGTCTTGTCCGAGCAGATGACGGAGACCGAACCCAGGGTCTCCACCGAGTGCAGGTCCTTCATCACCGCGTTGCGGCGGGCCATGGCCTGGACGCCGATGGCCAGGACGAGGGAGAGGATGGCGGGCAGCCCCTCGGGCACGGCCGCCACGGCCAGCGAGACGCCCATGAGCAGGACGTCGACGGCGCCCTCAAGCGTGCGGACGCTGTTGACGAGCGCGGTGGTGATCATGACGACGACGGCGATGACGACCACCAGCAGCCCGAGCGTGGTGGAGATGCGGGCGATCTCGCGCTGCAGGGGCGTCGGCTCGGACTCGGTCTCGTCGAGCAGGGTGGCGATGCGCCCCATCTCGGTGTCCATGCCTGTCGCGGTGACGACGGCGCGGCCCACGCCCCGCGCCACGGCGGTGCCCTTGAACACCATGTTCGCTCGGTCGCCGAGGGCGCCCGGCTCGTCCAGCGGCTGCGGGGACTTCTCAGCGGCCTCGGACTCGCCGGTCAGCGACGCCTCCTGCACGCGCAGCGCCGTGGCGGTGAGGAGGCGGGCGTCGGCGCCGACGGCGTCGCCCTCGGCCAGGACGAGGATGTCCCCGGGCACCAGGTCGGTGGACGCGACGGTGGTGAGCAGCCCGTCCCGCAGGACGGTGGAGCGGGTCGCGGTGAGGTCGGCGAGGGCCGCGACGGCCCGCTCGGCGCGGTTCTCCTGCACGTAGCCGATGACGGCGTTGGCCGCGACGATCAGGGCGATGACGGTCGCGTCGACCGGGAGTCCGACGGCGCCGTCGACGGCCCACGCGATGATCGAGATGACGATGGCTGCCAGCAGGAGGTAGATGAGCGGGTCGGCGAACTGGCGCAGGAAGCGCCGCCAGGCAGGGTCGGGGGGCGTCGCGCGCAGCTCGTTGGGCCCGTGGATCTCGCGGCGGGCGGCCACCTCGGCCAGGGACAGGCCCTCGGCCGGGTCGACGGCGAGGGCGAGGGTGACGTCGGCGGGGGGAAGGAGGGTGACGTCGCGCGTCGCGTCGGCCATGTCTCCCATTGTGGACCGCAGGGTCAGACGGGGTAGCCGTTCTCGGTCAGCCCGCGGTACCCGTCGAGCATCAGCGCGATCCGACGCGCCGACAGCTCGGTGACGTGCCGGGGCACGTCGTCGGGCTCGATCCAGTGGATGGCCTTGATCTCGCGGTCGTCGGTGCCGAGCTCGGCCGCCACCTCCGGCGGCAGCACGCCGCCGTCGAAGATGAACTCGACCGCGTCGGACCAACCCAGATAGGGCGGCATCCAGTCGATGAGCAGCGGCTGCCCGAACTCGACGGCGATGCCCAGCTCCTCGAGCGTCTCGCGGGCCCCGCCGTGCCGCGGGGGCTCGCCCGGCTCGACGATGCCGCCGGGCAGTTCCCAGTCCTGCTTGTAGGAGGTCTCCAGCAGCAGTACACGCCCCTCCTGGTCGCGGAACAGGGCGTGCGCGATGGTGCGCTTGGTGGGCAGGATCGAGTCCAGCACGCCCGAGAACCCGGTGGGGCCGTACACGGCGTCCACGGCCAGCCGCGAGTAGACGAGGATGTCGCGGAAGACGCCCGGCTCCGGCTCGAGGGCCGAGCGCAGGCGCCCCTCAAGGCGGAACCCGCAGCGGTGCAACGCCACGCGTGCGGCGGTGTCCCACTCGGGGAGCTCCACCTGGAGGCGCCGCAGGTCGTGGGCGAGGATCGCGTCGTCGGAGGCCAGCGACAGCGCGCGCTGCAGCGTCTCGACGTCGACCTCCTGCTCGTCCCAGCGCAGGGTGCCGACCCCCGAGGCGATGTCCACGGACACCTTGAAGTCGCTCACGCCGTCGACCGTACCCGGCGGCGCCGCGCCGGGCGACACCGGGGCGGGATCACTCCGCGGCGCGACGCAGCCAGATCGAGCCCAGCGGCGGCACCGTGACGCGGGCGCGCGCCGGGAAGTGGCCCCACGGCTCCTCGTGGGCCGTCACCTCGCCGAGGTTGCCGAACTCGCCGGAGCCGTCGTAGATCGGGGCGTCGGTGTTGAGGATCTCCTCCCACGCCCCGGCCTCGGGCAGGCCGATCTCGTAGTCGCGCAGCGGGTCCGGGGAGAAGTTGGTCACGCAGGCGATGTGGTTGCCCGACGCGTCGTGGCGCACCCACGACAGGGTGTTGCGCCCGTTGTCGTCGGCGTTGATCCAGGTGAAGCCCTCGGGCGAGTTGTCCAGCTCGTACAGCGGCGAGTTGGCGCGGTAGATGTGGTTGAGGTCGCGGAACAGGCGCTGCAGACCGCCGTGGCCCCACAGCTCGCTGACCCACCACTCCAGCGACACCGACTCGTTGAACTCCGGTCGCTGCCCGAACTCGCAGCCCATGAAGATCAGCTGCTTGCCGGGGAAGCTCCACATGTAGGAGTAGAAGGCGCGCAGCGTGGCGAACTTGCGCCAGTCGTCCTGCGGCACCTTATTGATCATGGAGCCCTTGCCGTGCACGACCTCGTCGTGGCTGATCGGCAGCACGAAGTTCTCCGAGTACGCGTAGACCATCGCGAAGGTGAGCAGGTTGTGCTCGTACTGCCGGTACACGGGATCCAGCTGCAGGTAGCGCAGCGAGTCGTTCATCCAGCCCATGTTCCACTTGAAGCCGAAGCCCAGGCCGCCCTCGTGCACCGGCTTGGTGACGCCGGCGAAGCTGGTCGACTCCTCGGCGATCATCACGACGCCCGGCTCCCGCTCGTACAGGTGGCGGTTGCAGTAGCGCAGGAAATCCATCGCCTCGAGGTTCTCGCGGCCGCCGAACTGGTTGGGCACCCACTGCCCGTCTTCACGGGAGTAGTCGAGGTAGAGCATGGAGGCGACGGCGTCCACGCGCAGGCCGTCGATGTGGAACTCCTGCGCCCAGTACAGCGCGTTGGACACGAGGAAGCTCTTCACCTCGTTGCGGCCGTAGTTGAAGATGTAGGTGCCCCAGTCCTGGTGCTCACCCTGGCGGGGGTCGGCGTGCTCGTAGAGCGCGGTGCCGTCGAAGCGGCCCAGCGCCCACTCGTCCTTGGGGAAGTGTCCCGGCACCCAGTCCATGATCACGCCGATGCCGGCCTGATGCAGGCGGTCGATGAGGTAGCGCAGGTCGTCGGGCTTGCCGAAGCGCGACGTGGGGGAGAAGTAGCCGGTCACCTGGTAACCCCAGCTGGGCTCGAACGGGTGTTCCGACAGCGGCATGAACTCGACGTGCGTGTAGCCCTGCCACTTGACGTAGCTGACCAGCTCCTCGGCGAGGTCCAGGTAGCTCTTGCCCTTGCGCCAGCCGCCGAGGTGCACCTCGTAGACGCTCATCGGCTCGGCGTGCGCCTGCGACGTGCGGCGCTTGGCCATCCATTCGTCGTCGGACCACAGGTAGCGCGACTCGTAGACGATCGACGCGTTCGCCGGCGCCTGTTCGCTGAACCGGGCCATGGGGTCGACCTTCTCGACCCACTGGCCGTCGCCGGTCTCGATCCGGTACTTGTACAGCGTGCCCTCGCCGAGGCCCTCGATGAACAGGCCCCAGATGCCGGAGCCAGGGATGAGTTCCATGGCGTCGCCGGTCCACCAGTTGAAGTCGCCGATGACATGCACCGACTTGGCGTTGGGCGCCCACACGGCGAAGCGGACGCCGGTGACCGGGCCGCGCTCGTCGTCGTCGATCGTCACCACGGTGCTGCCGAGCCGCTTCCACAGCTCGGTGTCGCCACCGCCGTGGAATCCCTCGAAGTCCCATCCGGTCAGTCCACCGAAGCGGTCGTGTGCCATGTCTCGACTCCTTAGGGTCACTATCTGTTTCGTCAATCTAGCGCGCCCGGGTGGGGCCGTGTGAGGCTGCGCGCCGACACGCTCCCGGGCTTGATGGGATGGTTATCGTTCCGTGACCAACGAGGCCAAGTGGGCCAGTGGCACGGTCAGGAGCTCCGGCCGGAACCGGGCCTCGTACACGGCCTCGTAGCCGGCCTTGTCCGTCTCGTACGCGGCCAGGACCGGGTCCTGAGCGTCGGTCGGGAGGCCGTAGCCGGCCAGGAATGCGGCGCGGCAGTCGGCCAGCCAGTCGGCGGACGCGTCGCCGGCGGCGCGCGCGTAGGCGAACGAGCGCAGCATGCCGGCCACGTCGCGCAGCGGGGAGTCCGGGCGGCGCCGCTCCTCCATGGACTTCAAGGGCTCGCCCTCGAAGTCGACGTAGCGCCAGCCGCCCTCCGACAGGAGGACCTGGCCGAGGTGGCAGTCGCCGTGGACCCGCTGGGCGGGCAACTCGTCGTCGGCGATTTCGGCGAACACCGCGTCGACCGCGTCGGCGAACGGCCGGACCTCCGGGACCTCGGCAGCGACGGTGGCGAACCGCTCGCGGGACTCGCGGGCCAGAGCGGCGCCGTCGATGGTCGCGGTGGGGAGCCGCTCGGCCAGCGTGTGATGCACCGTGGCCAGGGCCTCGCCCAGGGCGCGGGCGTGGCCGGTGAAGTCGCGGCCCTCGCGGGCGAAGTCGCAGGCCAGGACGTAGCCGTCGGTGGGGTCGTGCAGCGCCTCGAGGAACACCGCAAGGTCCGTGCCGTCCCACACCCACGCGCCGTAGAGCTCCGCCACGACACCGCTGCCGGCCAGGGCCTCATGCAACTCGACGTCGACGGAGCGGCCCGGTTCCAGACGGCGGAAGACCTTGACCAGGAGCTCGTCGCCGAAGAACACCGACGTGTTGGACTGCTCCCCGGCGTACCGGCGCGCGGGCAGGTCGGCGGGGACGTCGCGGTAGCGCTCGAAGCCGGGGGCGCCATCGTGCAGCGCCCGCAGCAGGACGCCGCCGTCGTCGCACGCGTCGACGGGCTCGCCGTCGCGGTAGAGCAACGGGACGTGGAACCGCTCGCGGTGCCCGTCGCCGAACTCGACGACGAGGACCGCGGGGCGCAGGTCCTCACCGGCCCAGGGACCGAGCTCAACGTCGACCGGCCGACCGCTGCGCCCGCTGAACCAGCGCGACGCGACGGCCAGGTCCCACAGCCGCCGGGTCAGGTCGGCGCTCATGGCGCCGTGACGTGGAAGACGTGCGCGGGCTTGCTCGGCCAGAGCCGCACCCAGGCGCGCTGCCCCCACACGTAGGACTCGCCGGTCAGCTCGTCGGTCACGCGGACCGAGTCGCCGCCCAGGCCGAGGGCGGCCAGGTCGAGCATGATGTCGGACTCGACGGTGTGGTCCGGGTCGAGCGAGCACACCACGAGCACCGTGTCGGCGCCGTCGTTCTTGGAGAACACGATGACCGAGTCGTGGGGCGCGTGGTGGAAGTGGATGTCGCGGAGCTGCTGCAGCGCCGGGTGCGCCTCGCGGATCTCGTTGAGTTTGCCCAGCAGCAGGTTGAGGTTGGGCTCGGCGTTGTAGTCGCGGGGCCGGAACTCGTACTTCTCGGAATCGAGGTACTCCTCCTTGCCGGCGGCGACGGGCAGGTGCTCGAACAGTTCGAAGCCCGAGTAGACGCCCCAGGTCGGCGACATCGTCGCGGCGAGGATCGCGCGGATCGAGAACGCCGCCGGGTTGCCCGACTGCAGGAAGAAGGGGTTGATGTCGGGCGTGTTGACGAAGAAGTTGGGCCGGTAGTACGACGCCATCTCCTGCGACAGCTCGGTCAAGTACTCGGTCAGTTCCCACTTGAGGTTGCGCCACGTGAAGTAGGTGTAGCTCTGCTGGAAGCCCACCTTGCCCAGCGCCGCCATCATCTGCGGCTTGGTGAACGCCTCGGCGAGGAAGATGACCTCCGGGTTGGTCTCGTGGACGCGCTCCAGCAGCCAGTCCCAGAACTCGACGGGCTTGGTGTGCGGGTTGTCGACGCGGAAGATCGTCACGCCGTGGTCGATCCAGAACCGGACGATCCGCAGCACCTCGTGGTAGAGCCCGGCCGGGTCGTTGTCGAAGTTCAGCGGGTAGATGTCCTGGTACTTCTTGGGCGGGTTCTCGGCGTAGGCGATGCTGCCGTCCATGCGGGTCGTGAACCACTCGGGATGCTCGGTCACCCACGGGTGGTCCGGCGACGCCTGCAGGGCCAGGTCCAGCGCCACCTCCAGCCCGAGCGAGCGGGCCTTGGCGACGAACGCGTCGAAGTCGTCGAAGTCGCCCAGGTCCGGGTGGATCGCGTCGTGCCCGCCGTCGGGCGAGCCGATCGCCCACGGCGAGCCGGGGTCCGCGTCGGAGGCGTCGAGGGAGTTGTTCTTCCCCTTGCGGTAGGCGCGGCCGATCGGGTGGATCGGGGGCAGGTAGGCGACGTCGAAGCCCATGGCGGCGGCCGCCTCGAGCCGCTCGAACGACGTGCGGAACGTGCCGGAGTGCCACTGGCCGTGCTCGTCCTGCCAGGCGCCCTGCGAGCGGGGGAAGAACTCGTACCACGACGAGTACAGCGCGCGGCGCCGCTCGACCCGGATCGGGTACTCCTGCGTCGGCGACACCAGCTCGCGGGGCCCGAAGCGGGCCATGGCGCGGGTGATGGGGGCCGAGGTGATGAGTTCGAGGATCTCGTCGACGTCGCCGTCGGCCCGCAGCGTTTCCGCGGCCCCGTGCAGCAGGCTCGCCGCGCCGGGGACCCGCATGAGCTCCGCCTGCTGGGCGGAGCGGGTCAGCAGGTCGCGGCCCTCCATGCACACCAGATCGACGTCATGGCCGATGGGGAGCTTGGCCTCGGCGTGGTGGCGCCAGGTGCCCCACGGGTCGCTCCAGCCCTCGACGCGGTACGTCCAGTCGCCCTCGGCGGCCATGCGGACGTGCGCCTGCCAGATGTCGAGGCCGTGCGGCTCGACCTGCTTCATGTCGATGCGGCGCTGCGTCCCGCCCGGCGAGGTCAGGATGACCGAGGCGTTGACGGAATCGTGGCCCTCGCGGAACACGTTGGCCTGGATGAGGATGCGTTCGTGGACCACCGCCTTGACGGGGTAGACCCCGCATTCGATGACGGGACTCACCCCCGTCACGGGGATCCGGCCGAGGCCGCCCTCGGTTCGAACGATGCGCTTGCTCATGGCTGGGATCTCCGCACTCACGGGCGCCAGCCTAGCCGTCCGCGCCGAACGCTGCGGAGCTCAGGACAACAGATCGATCGACGACGGCTCGGCCTCCGCCATCAGAGCCATCAGCTCCTTCGAGCTGGTGGGGACGTCGACGCGCATCACCACGACGGCGCGGGCCGGCATCTGGATCTCGGCGAGGGCCGGGAGGACGCCGTCGGGCAGTTCGTCGTCGTCGGCGCTGTGCCAGACGATCTCGTAGCCGAATCCCCAGGGCAGCGTCGGCAGCACCAGCGGGACGGGCTCGGCGCCGGAGTTGAACCAGGTGAGGAACGCCTCGCGCTCGTCGGAGACGTACATGCCGAGGAGTCGGCGGCCGCCGTCGTGCCAGGCGTCGGTGCTCATCTCCCCGAAGCGGCCGTCCATCCAGGTGAGGTCGACGCGCTGGAGGTTCTCGCCGTGCTCCGTGAGGACCTCGGCGTGGTAGGCGAAGTCCGTGGGGCGCAGGATCGCGTGGGTCTGCCGCAGCGCGATGAGGTCGGCGATGCGGGTCTGGACCCGCTGCCACTCCGGCGGCACGTCCCAGTTCACCCACGACAGCGGGGAGTCCTGGCAGTACGCGTTGTTGTTGCCCTTCTGGGTGCGGCCGAACTCGTCGCCCGCCGTGATCATGGGCGTGCCGGCGGCGAGGATCTGGGTGGCCATCAGGTTGAGGACCTGGCGACGCCGCAGCGCGTTGAGCTCGGGGTCCTCGGTGTCGCCCTCCCACCCGTGGTTCCACGAGCGGTTGTTGTCGGAGCCGTCGCGGTTGGCCTCACCGTTGTCGAGGTTGTGTTTGACGTCGTAGCTGACGAGGTCGCGCATCGTGAAGCCGTCGTGGGCGGTGATGAAGTTGATGCTCGACTGCGGCGAGCGGCCGGGGGCGTCGAAGATGTCGGGCGAGCCGGCCAGCCGCGTGGCCAGCTCCTGGACGCCGTGGACGGCGCCGCGCCAGTAGTCGCGGATGTGGTCGCGGAAGCGGTCGTTCCACTCGTGCCAACCCGGGCCCCAGGCGCCGACCTGGTAGCCGTACGGGCCGATGTCCCACGGCTCGGCGATCATCTTGATGCCGTCGAACGCGGGGTCGGCGGCCACGAGGGACTTGAAGGCGTGGTTCTGGTCGACGTGGTGGTGCTCGTCGCGGATGAGCGTGGTGGCCAGGTCGAAGCGGAAGCCGTCGACGCCCATGTCCTGGACCCAGTAGCGCATGGAGTCGAGCACCATCTGCAGCACCATGGGGTGGGCAGTGTTGACGGAGTTGCCGCAGCCGGTGACGTCGTAGTCGTCGCGCTTGTCGTTGGTCAGGCGGTAGTAGGACAGGTGGTCGATGCCGCGCATGGACAGCGTCGGGCCCTCGTGGCCGCCCTCGCCGGTGTGGTTGTAGACGACGTCGAGGATGACCTCGATGCCGGCCTCGTGGAGCCGCGACACCATGATCTTGAAGTCGGCCACCTGGTTGCCGACGGTGCCGCGTGTGGCGTAGTAGGCGTGCGGGGCGAAGAAGCCGAGCGAGTTGTAGCCCCAGTAGTTGCGCAGCCCCTTGAAGGCGACGAACGGCTCGGACACGAAGTGGTGGACCGGGAGCAGCTCCACCGCGGTGACGCCCAGGCGCAGCAGGTAGTCGATGACGGCCGGGTCCGCCATGCCCAGGTACGAGCCGCGCAGGTGCTCCGGCACCAGCGGGTGCAGCTTCGTGTAGCCGCGCAGGTGCGTCTCGTAGATGATCGTCTCCGACATCGGGCGGCGCCGGGCGATCGGGGTGGGCGGGGGAGAGTCCGCCACCACCACGCTGAGCGGCACGGCCCCGAACGAGTCGGTGCTCGACTTGGTGAACGGGTCGCCCGGCACGTGGTCGAGGATCGGGCCGCGGAAGTCGACGCCGCCGCTGATGGCCTTGGCGTACGGGTCTAGCAGGAGCCGCGCCGGGTTGAACCGGCTGCCCGACGACGGGTCCCACTCGCCGTGGACGCGGAAGCCGTAGTGTTGCTCGGGGCCCGTCTCGGGCACCTCGACGGTCCAGATCCCGTCCTCGTCCATCGTCATCTCGACGTTGTGCTGCCGGTTCAGCGGGTCGATGAGGGCGAGCTCGACGCGCTCGGCGCGCGGGGCCCACAGGCCGAAGCGGACGCCGGTGGCGGTGATGCGGGCGCCGAGAACGCTCGTATCAGGGATCGTCGGTGCAGTCATAGTCGGCTTTCGTGGATTCAGTGATGAATCGTTGGGCTGGGGCGGTTCATTCTGCCAGTAACTCGTGCAAAAGCCACAGTCGGCGCGTCGTGGGTGCGGGCGCCTGCCCTGTGCCGGGAACGGATCGCCCCGGGTATCGGCGCTGGTCGGGCCATACCCCGGGTAGCATGACGCCTGCCGATCCATTGTTCCGTCGCACCCGAGGTGGCCCTCGTGCAGTCCGTCTATCTCGATCACGCCGCGACCACTCCCATGCGGCCCGAGTCGTTGGAGGCGTTCGTCGCGGCCGCCGGCGTCGTCGGCAACGCGTCCTCACTGCACCGCTCCGGGCAGCGCGCGCGACGGGTGTTGGAGGAGGCGCGCGAGGAGCTGGCGGCCGCCGTCGGGGCGGACCCGGCCGAGGTGATCTTCACGTCCGGCGGCTCGGAGGCCGACAGCATCGCCGTGCTGGGGGGATGGGAGGCCGGTCGGGCGCGGGGACGGTCGCGGTGTCTGGTCTCCGCCGTCGAGCATCCCGCCGTAGGCGGTGCCGTGAAGCGCGGCGCGGAGGTCCTGCCGGTGGACCGTGACGGCCTAGTGGACCTTGAGGCAGCGCGGGCGATGATCGACGGCGACGTGGCGGTGGTCTCCGTCGTGGCCGTCAACAACGAGACGGGCGCGGTGCAGCCGGTGGGCGCCGTGCTGGAAATCGCCGCCGGGGCGGGGGCGTGGCTGCACAGCGATGCCGTGCAGGCCCTGGGGCACGTGCCGCTCGACTTCCGCGCCGACGGGGTCGACCTGGTGTCGTTGTCGGCCCACAAGGTCGGGGGGCCGGTGGGGATCGGGGCGCTGCTGGCGCGTCGGGAGGTGTCGCCGCGGCCGATCGGCCTCGGCGGTGGCCAGGAGCGCGAGGTGAGGTCGGGGACGCAGCCGGTGGCGCTGGCTTCGGCCTTCGCGCGGGCCGCGTCGCTCGCGGTGGGGGAGTTGGAGGCGGAGTCGACGCGGTTGCGAGGGCTCCGCGATCGGATCTCGGGGTTGGCGGTGTCGCTGGGGGCACGGCTCAACAGCCTGCCCGGCGGCGCGCCGCACATCGTCAACGTGACGTTCGACGGCGTCCGCGCGGACGACCTGCTGTTCTTGCTCGATCAGCGGGGTGTGCATGCCTCGGTTGGGAGCGCGTGCCGGGCGGGGGTGCATCAGCCGAGCGAGGTGCTGCTGGCGATGCGGCGGTCAGAGGCTGAGGCGGTGCAGTCGCTGCGGTTCTCGCTGGGCTGGACGACGACCGTGGCGGACATCGACGCGCTGGCGGCCGCGCTGCGGGAGTCGCTGGCGGTGGCCCGTACCGCCTTCTGAGCTCCAGGCGACCGGCGGGCATGCTGCCGGCCCCGCGGGCGGCGCCCGGCGGGGTCAACGGTGAGGAGGGGTCAGGCGGCGTGTGGCTCAGGCGGCCAACTCGGGCGGGGCGGTGAGCCTGATGGTGCCCAACGCGGTGACGAGGTACTCGTAGCCGGCGGGGGAGCGCCAGTGGTAGGTCCCTGGCTGCGGCTGGCAGACGTGCCATCCGCCGTGCGTCCGCGCCCGGTGGGGGTAGCGGGCGGTGGGGCCGAGGTTCTCCATCGACGTCTGCCCCGGCCCTCGATCCGTGCGGTAGGGCACGGTGTGGTCGAGGTCGCAGGCGCGGGCGACGCGTGAGCCGTACGGGAACACGTCGACGGGGTTGCGGAGCGTGAGCGCCAGCCGCATGAGGTCCGGCGGATCGTGCTGGTCGACGGGCTGGATCTCGTTCGCGTCCAAGACCGGGCGCACGGTGACGCGGGAGTCGGCCAGCAGCTCGCGGAGGCCGCTGATGTGCATCGCGCCCCATCCCTCCACGCGGGCGGTGCCGGTGGCGGTGCCGTCGGCCAGGTAGGTCTCCTGCGCCGCCTCCACGCCCGGCACAGAGTCTGCGGTGATGTGGACGACGAGCTGGTGAGACGGCAGAGACTCTTGGCCGAATGCGCCGCGGGCGAGGATGCCGACGGCGGCGGCGCGGCGTTGGTTCCAGCCGGTCCGCTGATCGACGTCCGCCGTGGCGGGCAGGTTCCGGGCGATGCTGGAGAGCGCATGGTCGAAAGCAGCGGCATCATCGGGGGTGAGCCGGCCCCACATGTCGACATGGCCGTCCTCGATCTCACCCAGCGTGACGTGGCGACTTGTGCGGGCCGAGGCCTCGCGCGCTATGGCGTTGGCGGGATCCGCGGCGATGATCCATCCGGGCAGCAGCCGAAGCGTCCGCTGCCAGGGCATCAGCGCCATCGCGTGGGCGAGCCGTCGATCGAGCGTGAGCGCTGCCTCGGCGCTGAGATGGACGGAACGGCGGGCGACGTCGACGGCCTGCCACCACCGGATGCGGCCGGCCAGGACCGCAGCCCACAGGGTGGGGAGGCGGTGGCGAACGTTGAGGACGTCACCGAGGCGGCCCACCGCCGCGCCGGGGGAGACCCCCAGCAGCGGGGCGATCTCCAGCGCGAGGAACTCGGCGACCGCGGGGGTCCCGTCGGCTCCTGGAGTCATGGTGTCCTCGAGGCCGACGGCGATGTCGTTCATGTCGACGTGGTAGGTGTCGATGAGGTGGGCCAGGGCGATGATCTCGGCGGTCTCGGCCGCGACCAGGTGCCGGTGGGCGTGGTCCAGCGCTGCCAAGGTGGTGGGCTCGGGCGGGGAGTGATCCATGGACGCCACACTAATCGCCCGCACTGACAATTTCGGAGTGTGATCGGAGCTCTTGTGACGGCTGCGTCTAGAGTGGGACGTCGCAAGCAGGAGGAAAGAATGCGCGTCTTGGTCGCCATGTCGGGCGGGGTGGATTCCGCCGTCGCCGCCGCGCGCCTCGTCGCCGACGGCCACGACGTGACCGGGGTGCACCTTGCACTGTCGAAGAACCCCGCCTCCTACCGCTCCGGCGCCCGCGGCTGCTGTTCGTTGGAGGACTCCCACGACGCCCGGCGTGTCGCTGACAAACTCGACATCCCCTTCTACGTGTGGGATTTCGCCGAGGAGTTCCGCGAGGCGGTCGTCGACGATTTCATCGCCGAGTACCGCGCCGGCCGCACGCCCAATCCCTGTCTGCGCTGCAACGAGAAGATCAAGTTCGCGGCTGTCCTGGACCGCGGGCTGGCGCTCGGCTTCGACGCGGTCGCGACGGGCCACTACGCCGACCTACGGCGTCACGGCGATGGGTCGGTGACGCTGCACCGGGCGGCCGACGCGGCGAAGGACCAGTCGTACGTCCTGGGGATGCTGACGCAGGACCAGCTGCGTCGCTGCGTGTTCCCGCTGTTCGACGTCGAGAAGCCGGTGGTCCGCGCCGAGGCGCAGGCGCTGGGCTTCGGTGTGGCGAAGAAGCCCGACAGTCACGACATCTGCTTCATCGCCGACGGTGACACACAGGGATTCCTGGCCCGCCACCTCGACGACGCCCCCGGGCCCATCGTCGACGACTCAGGAGAGGTCCTCGGCGAGCATCGCGGCACGCACCGGTACACGGTGGGGCAGCGCAAGGGCCTCGACCTGCGGGTGCCCGCGCCGACCGGTGAACCGCGGTACGTGCTGCGGATCGAGCCGGCGAGCCGGACGGTGGTCGTGGGGTCCCGCGACGACCTCGCCGTCACGGAACTCACCGGCATTCGGACCACGTGGACGGGATCGTCGGTCGAGGGTCCGTGGCGCGGCCAGGCCCAGTACCGGGCACACGGGACGCCGCAGTACGCCACCATCGAGGCCGTCGATGGTGGGCTGCGGGTCAGCCTGGACGAGCCGGCGCACGGAGTCGCTCCGGGACAGACGGTGGTCGTCTACGACGGGGACCGCTTGGTGGGCAGTGCTGTGATTGCCGGGGCCCGATGATGCGCATCACCGCAGCCGGTTCGTTGCCCGGGACGGACTTCCGTGGAGCCTTGACCGCGATGGCCGAGGCACTGCCGGACGTCTTGCCGTTCCCGGAGCTTCCCGCCCGTGGGGTCACCTCAGGCATGGTGGGTCGCGCTCTGGGACTCGTGGAAGGGCTGGGGTTCGACCTCCAGCCGGCCGGCTGGCGGCTGGTGCCCCACGCGGGCGCCGAGCACCGTCGGGCGAAGGCACAGTGGCGCAACGATCTCGACGACGCCGAGGAACTGCTGCAGGGGTTCGCGGGCGTGGTCAAGGTCGCGGTCGCGGGGCCGTGGACGCTGGCCGCGGCAGTCGAGCGGACGATGGGGGACCGGCTGCTGGCCGACCACGGTGCGCGCCGGGAGCTGGCCGAGGCGCTGCACGACGGCGTTACGCGGCTGAAGGATGACCTCACGAGACGGCTGCCAGGTCGCGAGGTGTGGCTTCAGGTGGATGAGCCGTCCCTGATTGCAGTGGCGGAGGGCCGGATCCCGACGGCGAGTGGGTTCAGCCGGCACAGGCGGGTCGACTCGTCGGAACTCGTCGCGGCGCTGCGTCCGATGGCCGACGGTGCATGGCTCCACTGCTGCGCCCCGGGGCGGTGGCTCGACGTCGCCCGCCGTGCGGGGTTCACCGGGGTCTCGGTCGACGCTTCACTGGTGGACCTCGACGAACTGGCCGAGTGGCGCGACGAGAAGCGGGGCCTCATCCTCGGCGTGGTGGACACGAGCCGCGGACCCCAGAACACGGACGAGTTGGTGCGCACTGCGCTGGGAATCCTGCGACAACTCCAGGTCGATGACCTCGACGGTGTCCTCCTCGGCACTGCCTGCGGCATGTCCGGCTGGCGGCGGGAGGACGTCGTGCCGCAGCTGCAGTCGTTGGGCAAGGCCGCGGAGCTGGTGGAAGAGGCGCTGGCCCGCGGCTGATCCTCGCCTAAGCTGATGGGGTGCGGATCTTCTCGAACCTGGACCTCAACGGCCATGCGCCTGTGCGCGCTCAGGTGGGCCGCGGGCCGTGGGGTCCTGTCGGGGTGCCGAGCACGCGGTGGAAGAAGGCTCAGCGGATACTGATCCCAGTCGCCGCGGTGGGCGTTGCTGTAGGGCTGTTCTTCCTGGGGCGCATGTTCTATCTCATCCTCACCGGCGCGTGAGAATCACCAGCCGAGGAGGATTGCCGCGAACGGGGAGATCATCACCAGCGGGCTGCTTCTGGTCACGAGGCGCGAGGTCGAGGGCCTGCGATGCCACGGTGATGTTCGGGTCTATTCCGAGAGCCGTGAGCTGGGGTGCCCATCGCGAGGTGAGGGTCGCGACGACCGTGCTGGTCGACTCGGTCCCAGGTGGGAGCGTGACGGTGAGCGTCGCGGTGGCGGACTGGAGCGCCGCGAGGAAGCGCCGCCCCCGCCTCGACGGCTCCATCGCCGTGCTGCATGAGGGCCGGATCGTCGACGAGTTCATCGTCGCCGGCCCCGACGCCGCGATCTCCCGCGGCGAGCTCAAGCTCAGGGCCCGCCGCCTCAAGGACGGCACCGTCGCGCTCAAGGGCCGCCACGGCCAGCAGAAGTTCGCCGCGACACTGGGCGACGGCGACACCACCCGCCTCACCGAGGCCACCGAACTGCGCTACACCGACCAGCGCACCCGCATGCTCCAGCTGATCAGCGACACCCACGCCACGACCGGGCAGCTGACAGGGCCCTAAGATGGGGCGCGCCGCGGCCGCGGCGACCGCCGACACCGAGGAGCACACCCGTGGGTATCACCGCCGACGACGTGGCCCGCCTGGGCGCGCTGGCGCGCATCCGGCTCACCGAGCAGGAGTGCCACGACCTGGCACCCGAGCTCAACGTCATCCTGGACTCCGTCCGCAGCGTCTCCGAGGTCGCCGGACCGGACGTGCCGATGGCCACCCACGCGATCCCACTGACCAACGTCTTCCGCGACGACGTCGTCACGCCGTCCCTCACCCAGGACCAGGCCCTCTCCGGCGCCCCGGACCAGGAAGACGGCCGCTTCCGCGTCCCACAGATCCTGGGGGAGGAGTGACCATGGACCCGCTGCTCACCAAGCCCGCGCACGAGCTGGCCGCCCTCATGGCCGACGGCGCCCTCACCTCCGAGGACCTCACCCGCGCCTGCCTCGCCCGCATCGAGGAACTCAACCCGACCCTCAACGTCTTCCTCTCCGTCGACGCCGAGGCCGCCCTCGAGGCCGCCCGTGGCATCGACGCCCGCCGCGCCGCCGGCGAGCAGCTCGGCCCGCTGGCCGGCATCCCCGTCGGGGTCAAGGACAACTTCTGCACCACCGACCACCCCACCACGTGCGGGTCGCGGATGCTCGACGGCTGGATCCCGCCGTACGACGCCACCGTCGTCGCCCGCCTCCGCGACGCCGGCCTCGTCATCGTCGGCAAGACCAACATGGACGAGTTCGCCATGGGGTCGTCGACGGAGACCTCCTTCTTCGGCCCCACCCGCAACCCGTGGGACCCGGACCGGATCCCCGGCGGTTCGGGCGGCGGCTCCGCCGCGGCCGTGGCGTCGTTCATGGTCCCGCTGGCGGTCGGCTCCGACACCGGCGGCTCCATCCGCCAGCCCGGCTCCGTCACCGGCACCGTCGGCGTCAAGCCCACCTACGGGGGAGTGTCCCGCTACGGCCTGGTCGCCATGGCCTCCAGCCTCGACCAGCCCGGCCCCTGCGCCCGCACCGCCCTCGACGCGGCCCTCCTGCAGCAGGTCATCGGCGGCTACGACGGCCACGACTCGGCGTCCATCAACCGCCCCGTCGCCGACCTCGCCGCCGCCGCGACCGCCCAGGACCTCGCCGGCCTCCGCGTCGGCGTCGTCACCGAGCTGGGTGGCGAGGGCTACGAGCCCGACGTGCTGGCCCGCTTCACCGAGGCCGTCGACCTGCTGCGCGCCGCCGGCGCCGAGGTCGTCGAGGTGTCCTGCCCCGCCTTCCGGTACGCGCTGCCCGCCTACTACCTCATCCAGCCCGCCGAGCTGTCGAGCAACCTCGCCCGCTTCGACGGCATGCGCTACGGCCTGCGCGCCGGCGACGACGGCGTCCGCTCCGCCGAAGAGGTGATGAACCTCACCCGCGACGAAGGCTTCGGCAAGGAGGCCAAGCGTCGCATCATCATCGGCACCTACGCGCTGTCGGCCGGCTACTACGACGCCTACTACGGCTCGGCCCAGAAGGTCCGCAGCCTCATCCAGGCCGACTTCGACCGCGCCTTCGAGTCCTGCGACGTGCTGGTCTCCCCGACGACGCCCACCGTCGCGTTCCGGATCGGGGAACGCACCGCCGACCCGATGGCCATGTACATGGCGGATCTGTGCACCATCCCGTCGAACATGGCCGGCAACGCGTCCGCCTCGTTCCCCGCCGGCCTCAGCAGCGACGGCCTCCCCGTCGGCCTGCAGGTCATGGCTCCGCCCATGGAGGACGCCCGCCTCTACCGCGTGGGCGGCGTCGTCGAACGCGCCCTCGATGAGCGCTGGGGCGGCCCGCTGCTCGCCCGCCTCGCTGACAAGGAGATCGCCCGATGACCGAGACGATTCCCTACGACGACCTCCTCACCCGCTACGAGCCCGTCCTCGGCCTCGAGGTGCACGTCGAGCTCAACACCAACTCCAAGATGTTCTGCGGCTGCCCCACCACGTTCGGCGGGGACCCCAACACGCAAGTCTGCCCGGTGTGCCTCGGGCTGCCCGGCTCGCTGCCGGTCATCAACGGCAAGGCCGTCGAGTCCGCCATCCGCATCGGGCTGGCGCTCAACTGCCGGATCGCGCAGTGGTGCCGCATGGCCCGGAAGAACTACTTCTACCCGGACATGACCAAGAACTTCCAGACCTCGCAGTACGACGAGCCCATCGCCTTCGACGGCTGGGTCGACGTCGAGGTCGACGGCGAGACCTACCGCGTCGAGATCGAACGCGCCCACATGGAGGAGGACGCCGGCAAGGCCCTCCACATGGGCGGCGCCACCGGCCGCATCCACGGCGCCGACTACTCGCTCATCGACTACAACCGCGCCGGCGTGCCGCTCATCGAGATCGTCACCCGCCCCGTCCGCGGCGCCGGGGCGAAGGCCCCGGAGGTGGCGCGCGCCTACGTCGCCCACCTCCGCGACCTCCTGCGTGCCCTCGGCGTGTCCGACGTGCGGATGGAGCAGGGGTCGCTGCGCTGCGACGCCAACGTCTCCCTCATGCCCATCGGCTCCGACGTCCTCGGCACCCGCACCGAGACCAAGAACGTCAACTCGCTGCGCTCCGTCGAGCGGGCCATCCGCTACGAGATGACCCGCCAGGCGGCCATCCTCGACGGCGGCGCCCGCGTCAAGCAGGAGACCCGGCACTTCCACGAGTCCGACGGCACCACGTCGCCAGGCCGCTCCAAGGAGGAGGCGGAGGACTACCGCTACTTCGCCGAGCCGGACCTCATGCCCATCGCCCCGTCCCGGGAGTGGGTCGAGGAGCTGCGCGCCACGCTGCCCGAGCCGCCGGCCGAGCACCGCCGTCGCCTGCAGACCGACTGGGGCTTCAGCGACATCGACTTCGGCAGCATCGTCTCCTCCGGGGCCCTCGGGCTCGTCGAGGCGACGGTGGCCGCCGGCGCCACCCCCGCCGCCGCCCGCAAGTGGTGGGTCACCGAACTGGCGCGGCGCGCCAACGAGGCCGGCGTCGAGCTCGACGAGCTGCCCATCACGCCCGCGCAGGTCGCGGCCGTGCAGGGGCTGGTCGACGCCGGCAAGGTCAACGACAAGCTCGCCCGCCAGGTCATCGAGGGCGTGCTCGCGGGCGAGGGCGAGCCCGCCGCCGTCGTCGCGGCCCGCGGCCTGGCCGTGGTGTCCGACGAAGGCGCGCTCACCGTCGCCGTCGACGAGGTCATCGCGGCGAACCCGGACGTCGCGGCGAAGATCCGCGACGGCAAGGTCGCGGCCGCCGGCGCCCTCATCGGGCAGGTCATGAAAGCCATGAAGGGCCAGGCCGACGCCGGCAAGGTCCGCGAGATGATCCTCGCGAAACTCACCTGAGGAGGGGCGATGTACCTGTTCCATGCCACCGTGACAGTCGCGGCCGGGACCGAGGAGGAGTTCGCGGCGGTGTGCGCCGCGAACAGCCGGGCGTCGCTGGAGGAGCCCGGCTGCCTGCGCTTCGAGGTCCTGCAGGACGCCGACGACCTGACGCGCTTCGTGCTCGTCGAGGCGTACCGGTCCGAGGACGACCTGGCGTCGCACAAGACGACTGACCACTACAAGGCCTGGGCGGAGGTCGCCAACCGCGTGCAGGTCGAGCCGCGGTCGAAGAGGGTGTACCGCCAGGTTGCTCCCTGACAGTTACGACCCTTCGAGACAGCCCGGCCGCTCCGCGGCTGGGGCCTCCTCAGGGAGCGGTGGGGGCCTCTGACAGTTACGACCCTTCGAGACGGCCCGGCCGCTTCGCGGCTGGGGCCTCCTCAGGGAGCGGGGGGCGGCTCGGCCTCCTCAGGGAGCGGTGGGCGCTGGGCCTCCTCAAGGATCGAATCGTCAGCCGAGGGAGGCCCAGGTCTGCGGGCCCACCACGCCGTCGGCCGTCAAGCCCTGGCTGCGCTGGAAGCTGCGCACGTTCGACTCCGTCGCCGGGCCGAACTGACCGTCCGCGGTCAGCCAGTAGCCGAACGCCATCAACCGCTCCTGCAGGTAGCGCACGTGCTCGCCGCTTGCCCCGCGACGCAACGTCGGCCGCGACTGCTGCGGCGGGACCGACGACCCACCGCCGGACTGGCCGCCGGTGCCCGGCTGCTCCCACCCGCCGTTCCAGCCGCCCGTCTGGCCACCGGTCTGCCCGCCCGTCTGGCCACCGGTCTGCCCGCCGGTCTGCCCGCCGGTCTGCCCGCCGGTCTGGCCACCCGTCTGTCCGCCGGATCCGCCCTCCAGCGCCGCCCAGGTCTGCGGACCCACGACGCCGTCGGCCACCAGCCCGTTCTTGCCCTGGAACGCCCGCACCGCGTTGGCGGTGGCGGGGCCGAACTTGCCGTCGACGCTGAGCCACGCCCCGTCGTCGACCAGCCTCTGCTGCAGGTAGCGCACATCCTCGCCGCTGTCGCCCTGGCGGAGCGTCCGACGCGGCGAGCCGGTCGAGCCCGTGCCCTGACCCCAGCCGCCCGGGTTCGCGGGCACCGACGCTGCGGGCGCCGTGACCGTGAACGGCCGCTGCGCCTGGAACGACGCCGACACCGTGCCGACGGTGTAGAAGTTCGGCACCTGGTCCATCGGCATGCGCCTGACGATCGCGGAGTGGAACGCGCGGTAATCGCCCGAGAACGACCCGTTGCCCCACGCCCGCAGCAACGTCTCGGTGAACAGCCCGTTGACGTCGCCGTCGCTGGAGAGCTGGTTGTCCTGGCAGCCCGAGATGAGGATCAGTTCGGCCGCGATGTCGGTGCTGCGGGTGGTCCCCGCGACCGCCTTCGCGACGGCGTACACCTCCCGCCGCCGGGCCGCGTCCGCGGCGGCGACGCTCGGCGCCATCATGCGGGGCCGGAGGTGGGGGACCTGCACGTCCTCGGGCCAGTACTCCTCGCCCAGCGGGTTGCGCAGCAGCGCCTCGCGCGTGGCGATGGCCAGGATGCTGCGGGCCACCGTGCCGGAGTGGCAGGAGTCCGACAGCACCACGATCCGCACCCCGGCGGGGAACTGCGACCACTTGAGGTACAGCTCGTCGTCGAGGACCTGCCTGTCATAGAGGCACCACGTCTCGTCGAGCGCGTCGTCCTCCTCTCCGGTGTAGTCGCGCATCTGGCCGCCGTGCCCGGAGAAGGACACGAACGCGATGTCGCCCGCGGTGGTTGACCTGGCCAGGCCGTCGAGCGCGCCGAGCACGGCGGTTGAGGTGGCCTGGTCATCGAGCAGTGTGCGCGTCTGGAAGCCCTGGTTGGAGGCCAGGCGCTCCATGTCGTTGGCGTCGTTCACGCAGCCCGCGAGCACCGCTGGCGCCGGGATGTAGCTGGCGGTGTCGACCACGTTGAGTCCGACGTGGAGGGAGTAACCGGTCATGGGAGTGGTCCTTTCGGGGAGTCTCAGGGCTGCGGGGTGGCGATGGGGACGAGGACGCCGCGGGTGCGGACCGGCCAGTCGACCGGGGCGGCGGCGGTGCGGGTGCCGTCGGCGGCGACGGCGGTGACCGTGAACGTGACCGCCGGGTCCGCGGCGTAGGTGGTCAGCGGCAGGACGAACTCGCGCTCGGCCTGGCGCCTGGTGGCGGTCAAGGTGACCGTGTCGGCGGCGGCCCCCAGGAACGTGGCGGCCACCTCCAGCCCGGCCAGTCCGGCGAGGCTGCCCGTGGCGACGAACGTCACACCCAGGTGAAGGTCCTCGATGTAGCTGCGGGTCTCGTCGAGCGTCTCGGTGCCCGGCTCGACGCTGTGGTCCAGCGACACCGGGTCCGGCGTCCCTGCCGGGAGTGCGACGGTGGCCTGCCCGCCGGGTGCCACCAGCACCGAGGGCGTCGCGACGACCGCGCCGTCGGCCGTGACCCGCGACACCGCCACCCTGCGGTCGAGGTGGTTGGTGAGCGTCAACTCGTCGCCGGAGCGCGTGGCCGTGACCGGCCCGCTTGCCGGGCCGACGACGCGGCTGAGGTCGAGGCGGAGCGTCGCGGTGGCCTGCTCGCCGCCGGGCAGCGTGTAGCGGGCCGATCCGACGAGGCCGCCGCGCTGCAGCAGCGCCCGCAGCGTCAGCAGGCCCGGGATGTCGGTGGTGAGCATGAACGTGAAGCCGGTGTCGACCTCCACGCACTCCACGGACGAGCCGCCCGGCACCGCCCACGTGATGTCCGGCGCCAGGCCGGCCTGCCAGGCGGTGACGAGTTCGACCGGCCGGGCGATCCGCCGGCGGAGTTCGCCGGCCAGCAGGTCCAGGTCCGCGGCGTCCAGCTCCGACTCCAGGGAGGCGGCGAGCACGCAGCGGATGTTGGTGGGGTTCTCGACGTCGATGGTGGAGGTGAGCAGCAGCGTCGGCTCGTACGCCCGCTCCGGGTCCTCGCCCGGATAGCGGCCGACGGCGAAGCGCTCCGGGATGACCAGGAACCGGCCCGGCTGCGTCAGCGAGCGGAACACGCGCACCCCCGAGACGGCCGTGACCGGCTCGGGCTGCCACGTGCGGTACTCCGTCTCGCCGAGGCGCAGCGCCGGGCGGCACCCGACGGCCTCCCACGCGTCGCCGGCCCGCTGCCGGTACAGCTGGGGGTGGTCGGCGCAGGCGACCAGCGCCGGCAGCCGGTGCACGGCGGTGGCGCTGACCTTGACGTGGTCCACCACCCGCAGGTCCGCCAGTTCCAGCCCCGCCGCCGCGATCGCCGGCGACAGCATCACCTGGGCCTTGGCCATGCCGAGCAGCTGGGTCGCGGCGAGGGGGCGGGCCACGTCGTCGCGGCGGCGCAGCGCGAGCAGCTTGCCGCCGGCGATGCGGTCCAGCGGCAGCCGGTTGATGGGCCGGTCCGCCCGCCATCCGCGGTGCGCCAACCCGATCTCCACGACCGCCGGCTCCGCCTGGAAACCCGGCGACGACAACGCCCCGTAGGCCAACCGCGCCCAGTTGTTCTGGAGCACGAACGTCGCGGTCACCTTGGAGCCCTCCGCGCCCAGCACGCCGCTGACGACGGTGCTGTTGGCGGTCACCACCTCGACGCGCGCGGCGCCCCCGGCGTCGCGGAACGGGATCGCCAGCCCCACCTGGGGAGTGCAGTGGACCGGCTTCAGGGTGGGTCGGCCCGCCTGTTCCCACGCGTCGAGCGTCGCCCGGGAGGGCCCGGCGGCGATCGTCACGACCACGGTCGCCTCGACCGCGGGGGAGCCGTCGGCCTGATGCCCGGCCGACACGAGGTCGAAGCGGAACGGGGAGGAGTCGGGGTCCTGGCCTGCGGCGGGCTGCACGAGGGTCAGCTCCGGTAGGTACCAGCGGTCGTCGTTGCGTCGGTCGCTCAGCAGCGGCTGGCCCGTCAGCACCGGCCCCGTCTCCAGGGGCCGTAGGGGAGTGGCCAACAGGGCTTCGGCGGCCAGGATGGGCTTGATGTCGGCGAACTGCGGCCGGACGGCGGCCAGCTGCGGCCGCACGGCGAGTGCGAGGGGGACCGCCGCGCCGGCGCGCAGCAGCATGGTCTCCTTCGCGCCGCCGCGGGTCCTGACCGCCCGGGGCCGGAACACGTCCGCCACCGAGCCGCCCTCTGCCGTGACCAGCCGCACGCACCCGTCGCTCTCGGCCAGCAGCGGGGAGAGCAGGTCGGCCAGTGGCCGCCGCCACCGGCCGGACGCACCGTCGGTGCGCTGCGCGGTGATGAGCAGGTCAGGGCCTCCCTCGCCGCGGGCGAGCGCGGCGAGGAGGTCGCGGGCCTCGTCCGCCCCGACCGTCGCGGCCAGTGCCGCGGTGCCGAACGGGCCCTCCGCACGGGAGCGCACCGGATCGGCCAGCTCCAGCGCGAACTCCACCCACGCCAGGTCCTCCAGCCCCGCTCTCAACTCCACCGCGAGTGTGGCGCTCAGCACCAGCTCCGCGATGTGCTCGTGAGGGGCCGGGGTGCGGCTCAGGAGGAACGTCAGCGAGCACAAAGGCTCGCCGGCGGGGCCCCGTCGGACCTCGGCGATGCTGGCCATGGCGGCTGCCCGTCTCAGAGTGGGTAGGAGAGGAACGAGGTGGGGGTCTCGCGCGTCCCGCGGGTCGCGGCTGGCTCGGCGTCGACCTCGTCGGTCTCCCCGGGCTCATCGGCGACGGCGTAGGCGGGCTCGTCACTCCACCCGTCGAGCTCCCGGACCGGTGGGGCCGCGAGCTCGCGCAGCCGGCGCACCCGCTCGTCGCTCAGCGACCGCGTCACGACGCCCTCGGCGTCCGGCGGCGGCACATCGACGATGAGCGGCCCGTTGCCGTTGGCGCGCGTCCACGGACCCGTCCAGCTCTGCCCCTTGCGGAACAGGGTGCCCTTGACGGTCGCGGTCACCTGGTAGCGGTAGAACGGCAGCATCTCCGGATCCCCCGAGAACACCGTCCAGCTGCGGTCCAGGTCGAGGTCGTCGAAGCCCCAGCGGAACCTGACCGGCGGCATGCCGAGTGGCTCGTAGTTCTCGTCCGTGGCCTCCATCACCACCTCGACGGTCTGCGACTTGTCCTCGAGCATGACGCCCAGGCCGATGGGACCCACCGCGATGCGCCCGGCGTTGTCGGCCCGCACCTCGAGCGTCGTGTCGTTGAGCAGCGTCCCGTTGGGCTCGGGGTCGAGGTCGATGACGTTGCGTTCGATCTGGACGCGGTGGTACGGATCGAGCGTCTCGCTCTGCGGCTCGGCGAGGTGCACCTTGCGCTTGACGTAGGTCATGTCCGGCGTCCACTCGGCCGGCGCGTTGCTGACGTCGCCGGCGACCTTCTTGGCGGTCTGGAACTTCCACGTCGGGTCGTTGCCGTCACCGCCGGTGAAGCTGTGGCCCTGCCAGTTGAGCTCGCCAGTGGTGTTCGGGTAGCCGATCTGGACCGACAGGAACTGCACCGTCTTGTCGTCCCAGCTCGCGACGGGACGCACGACGCGCGCCAGGCGCTGCGGCCAGTCGTCGAGGTAGACGGTGAGGAAGTACTTGCGCTCCGCCTCGGGATCGGCCTTGATCTCGTCGGCCATGCCCGCCAGCGAGCTGGAGACCGTGTGGTCCTGCAGATAGGCGAACTGGCGGGTCTCCTCGTAGTGCAGGTCGAGGTGCGTCTCGTCGCGGCGGTACTTGAGCGACAGCCCCACACCCCAGGGCGAGAAGAACGAGCTGCCCGACGACGCCTGCGCGGCCTCCACCTGGGGCTGCGGCGGGTCGAAGATGACCTTCTGCGCCATCTCCATGAACTTGTTGAACACCAGCTCCGAGCGCTCGTCCATCCGGCGGGCGATCTCGTCGGCGCCCGGCAGCGTGGTGTCGACCTTGACGTCGACCTTGATGGTGCCGGACTTGCGCATGTTGTTGAACTCGGCCTGCGCGTCGACCTTGGCCCACAGGTAGCGCCCGGACGCCGCGGCCGAGAAGTGCGTGAAGATCGAGTCCCAGTTGCCGTCGATCTTGATGGTGCACACCGGGGACCAGACCTTGAGCTTGAAGTTCTGGATGACGATGAGCGGGCTGGCGGTGCCGTGGAAGGCCGCCCACGCGATCGCGGCCGGGTACTTGCCCAGCAGGCCGGAGAAGGCGTGCGTGCCGGTGGGATCGATCGAGCCGCTTCCCTGGCCCTGCATCATGCAGTACCACGGGTCGAGGTTGTTGTCGGTGGCGCCGGGCTCCGGGTCGCGTGTGAGGGCGCGGCTGCGCGGCATGCCGACGGTGCGGAATCCGCGCGTGACGCCGCGCGTGTTCTGGTCCGCGACCGGGAAGCCCTGCGCGGTCGGCGACATGTTGGACACCGACGTCGTGGTCTGGGCGATGATGGCCGGCCGGAACATCGGCGGCTTGCGTGCGGCCTTGATGCCCCAGAACACGTCCTCCGAGCCGCTGAACCGCGCCGTGATGTCCGCCTCCGCCTGGCGCCTGGTCTGTTCGGGGAGCGCGCCTGTGACGGAGAAGGTGAGCATGCCGCCCGCGACGTCCCCGCCGCCGCCGATGACGCCCTCGCCGCCGGTCCCGGCGAACCGCACGAGGTTGAACAGGTAGTCGCCCTTGTCGGGGCCCTGTTTGCGGGCCATCCGGATGCGGTTGGGGATGTAGTAGAACACCGGCGCCTCGCCCTGGGCGATCAGCTCGCGGTTGTTGACGTCGGGCAGGTAGAGCACGTCGTACCCGTCCTTGGTGATCGGTTGGGTGCCGCCGGCGTAGGTGGGACCCATTGCCTGGACCATGGTTGCGCCTTTCGGTGGAGGGGTCGGATGCGCCGATGCGCACTGCACCGTCACGCCCCTCAGGAGCCCGGCACCGGCCGCCTGATACGTCAGACGCGCACCCCGTCAGACGGTCGCCCGCCAGGGGGCGCCGAAGCACACGAACGCGCCCGCGGACGGATCGTCGACGGTGGCGCGGGCCAGCGCCGTCGCGGCGTCCGCCCCTCCGCACAGCTCGGCGTGGTAGCGACCCATGACCTCGGCCGCGAGCCGGTCACCGACCGGCGCCACGGGGGCGACGACGCAGCCCACGCCCGCCGACAACAGCGTGGCCGTCAGCCCCAGCGGCTGGTCCCCGGGACGGTGCGTGGCCCGGCCCACCTCGCAGGCGGACAGCACGACGTGCCCGGCGCGCACCGGGACTCCCTCGAGTTCGTGCGCGAAGACCGGCCCGTCTGCCAGCAGCAGACTCGAGAACTGCGGGTTGTCGCCGCGATGCTCCCCATGGGCCGCGACGTGCACGAGGTCGTCGGCGGCGAGGGCGGCGGCCAGGGTCGGGCTGCCCACCAGGGGCCAGCAGCCCGAGATCGCGTCGGCCTCGTCGGCGGCGAACGGCAATCCCGGACCGGTCAGGACGCTGACCCGGGGCCGGTGCGCAACGCGGCCGGCGGTGGCCCAGCTGGAGGCCGTCGGGGCGACGGTGACGGCCCGGCCGCGCAGGGAGGGCAGGGCGCCCCACGCGACACCTGACAGCACCCGGGTCGGGACGATGACCAGGTGCCCGGGGAGGTCGGCGAGCGGGTCGGCCACCACCGCCCCGAGCTCAGCGAGCCGCGCCGCGAGCGACGCCGCGACGACGGCGGTCAGCGGATGCGCCGGATGGAGCGTCGCCCGGGCGGTCAGGTCGGCGCGCGTGGCGTCGACGAGCTCGGAGATCTCGGCGGCGGCGCCCAGCCTCACCGTGCGATGTCGCCGGCCCAGCACCACCGCCACCACGTCCTCGCCCGAGCGCACCGTCACGACCAGGCTGGCATCCGCGGCCGCCGCGGCCGCGGCGAGCGCCGCCGGCGCGACGGTCTCCACCGACGGCGGCAGCTCCGTCGTGGCGCCCCACGTGAGACCCCGCAGCTCCCGCTCGGCCGCCACGATGCGCCGCGAGCATTCGGCCGCGTCGGGCAGGTCGGGCCGGAACTCGGCGCGGAGCCGGCGCAGCCGGGTCGCCGTCTCAGCGGTCCGGGGATCCGCCGTGGGCCCGACCCGGGCCACGGGCCGGGTCGCGGCCCGCCACCGCTCGGCGGTCTCGACGACGGCGGCCTGACCCAGGTCCGCGGCCAACTGCAGGTCCAGGGCGGCCGCGGCCTCCCCGTGCACGGCGGTGGCGGTGCGCAGGTCCAGGCTCGCCAGCCCCAGCTGGGCGCGCACGAGCGTGGTGGACGCGCGGCGCAGCAGGCGGCGGGCCCCCGCGCGGTCCCCGTCGCGCACCGAGTCCGTGGCGAGGGCGACCAGGGCCGCCATCCGCAGCGACACCACGGGGGACCTGGCCAGCCACGCGACCTCGCGGCGAAGCTCCGCGCGGTCCTGCGGCGGCCCGGGGGCCAGGAGCTCGGCGGCCGCCGCCTGTGCGGCGACGAGCCGGTCGCCCGCCATCGCCGCGGCACGCCGCAGGCCGTGCGCGGTCGCGCGGCGGGGCCGGGCCCGCAGCTGCGCCAGCAGTGCGCGGCGATGCCACGCGGGCTCCCTGCGGCGGGCGAACACCCGGGCCGCGGCCCGTGCGTAGCCGAGGGCGTCGTCGGCCCGGCCCAGCAGCAGGGCGGAGCGGGCGAGGTCGAGGTCGATCTCCGCGGCGTCCCGGGCCGACGGCGCATCCGCCCTGGCCGCCAGCAGCAGCTCGTGCGCCTCCGCCACGAGGCCCGCCTCCAGCAGGGCTCGCGCCCGGTCGTGCCGGGCGACCGACCGGTCGATCGCGACGCCGCCGCTGTCCGCGTCGTGCATGTCGCGCAGCGCGGCGGGCAGGTCGCCGCGGAGGAACTCGACCCAGCCGAGGTTGTGCCGGGCCATCGCGGCGAGCATCGGCTGGTCCAGCTCGTCGGCGAGGGCGGCGGCCCGGGCGAGGTCGGCCGCGGCGTCGTCGAAGCGGTGCAGCTCGGACGTCAGCGTTCCGCGGTTGAGGTGCAGCCGCATCCGGTCCGCGGGCGGCAGCCGGCCCGGGTCGATGCGGCAGAGCACGCGCCAGGCGCCGGACTGGTCACCGGCCCGGGCGCGGACGAGCCCGTGCTGGACCTCGGCAGCGGCGGCGACCGGGGCGAGGCCGGCTGCCTCCGCCGCCTGCGCGATCGTCGTCAGCTCCGCGCCTGCGGCACCAGCGCCGTCCTCCTCGAACAGCAGCCACGCCAGCGAGATCCGGATCCGCAGCGCCAGCTCCGCGTCGCCCGGGTCGCAGGTGTCGGCCGCCCGCAACAGGCGCGCGCGGGCCTCCGCCGGGCGATGCTCCGCGAGCAGCCCCCGCGCCTCGTCGTACAGGTCCTGCGCGGAGTGGTGCACCTACACCTCGATCGACGGCGTGATGACGGGGCGGTCGCCCTCGCGGGGCGGCCGGATGAGGAAGCGGACGGGGCCGTGGGGGATGCGGGGCCAGGACAGCCGGCCGGTCGCGTCGGAGACCTGCACTTCCGGCTCCGGTCCGGCGTGGGCCTCGACGGTCACGCCACCGCCCGTCACCCAGCCGTCGACGCGGACCCCGCCGTCGACCTCGGTCAGGACGAGCATGAGGCTGAGTCCCGAGGCAGTGAAGGTCACGGTGTCGGCCGTCATGGGACGGCCCCCGCGAACCCCGGCGAGGACGCCGCCCTCGAGGGTCGCGAGCTCCGCGCTCATCAGGTCGAGGGAGATGGCGAACAGGAGCCGCTCGACGAGGCCGGTTGGCGGCGCGTCGAAGCGGTCCTGCGCCTCGGCCAGTGCGGTGAGCAGTCGGGTGTCGCCCCCGTCGAGGGGGAGGCGGGCGTCGTCGTCGAGGGTCATGTGGTGCTCCAGGTGGGATCGGTGGCCAGGGCGCGACGCAGCGCCGCCAGGCAGCGGCCCCGGGTGGGGCCGATGGAGCCGACGGGCATGCCGAGCGCCGTGGAGATGGTGGCGTAGTCGGGTGTCGAGGCGTAGGCGATGACGCGCAGCAGCGCCTGACACCGGGGGCTCAAGGTGGCGACGTGGCGCCAGAGGCGCCTGCCCTCGTCGGAGGCCTCCGCGACCTCGGCGGGACCCGGCCGTGGATCGGCGACGGCGTCGGCCAGCTCCGCCGTGCGTGGGCGCCGCGCGGTCCGCCACGCCGTCCGGCGCGTCGTCGTGATCAGCCAGGCGAACACGGCCCGCGGCTCGGCCACGGAGTCGGTGTGCCGCACGAGGGCGATCCACACGGTCTGGAGGGCATCCTCCGCCTCCTGGTGGTCGAGGCCGGCCGACCGGGCGATCGCCCACAGCGGGGGAGTCACGAGGGCGACGAGCTCGGCCAGCCGGCCGGCATCGCCATCGCGGTACGCGCGGAAGGCGTCCTCGGCCCGCCGCGAGAGCGGGACCGGGTCCGTCACGGGGCCCTGCCCACCGTCGCCGACACCCGGGGCCGCCGCCGGCCGTAGTAGGGGAGGGGGACGTAGTACGGCAGGGGGACGTAGTACGGCAGCGGCACGTAGTACGGCAGCGGGGTGGCGAACGACGCGCGCGGCATCGGCCGGCTCAGGCGCCGGGGGGTGGCGGGTGACGACGGTGACATGGGGACACCTCCGGTGGGGTGATCAGGGCACTTCACCGGACAGGAGCCCGCGCCGGTGGTCCTGATACACCCCGCATCCTGCCGTGTCGGTCGGGTCCCCGCGACGGCGCCCCGGGGGTCGGCGCGTCAGAGCGCGGCGATTGAGTTGTGCCACGCCCCGATTGCGTCGGGCTCACCGTGGAGGCGCACGTCGGCGTCGCGGCCGCTGAGGTGCAGCAGCAGCTCCGACGGGAGTCCGGACACCGTCACCGGCCGGGTGCCCTGTCCCATGGCCACCTCCGCGCCGGTGTCGCTGCGGCGCAGGATCGCCCGGCTGCCGGCCGCCAGCTGGGTGCGGCGCGCGAGCGCCTTCGCGATAGGCCACAGCTCCTGCTGCTCGGCGGCCGTCAGCGTCTGGCTGCGGCCGTTGGCCCGCAGGACGTCCTCGTGGTGGATGAACAGCTCCGAGGTGTTGACGAGCCGGTCGAGGGGCCGCATGATCCACCCCGGCAGCCGGAGCTCGTCGAGCAGGCCGGTGAAGCCGCGTCGGTGCAGCTCGTCGCGCTGGATCCGCTCGGTCAGGGCGGCGAACCGGTCCAGACCGATGCCGGGCAGGGCGTCGAGTCGGTGCTCGCGGATGTAAAGGTGCGCGGCCAAGTCCTGCACCCGCCAGTCCCCGGCCATCGTCGGGGCGAACGGGCCGAGCTCGGCCATGAGGTCGATGAGTGCGGCGCGCTGGCGCTGGGCGAAGGTCATGGCACCAGCTTAGGCACGGCAGAATGTCCACCATGACAGCCGCCATCAGGTACAACGCCGACGGGCTCGTGCCCGCCGTCGCCCAGGACGCCGACACCGGGGAGGTGCTCATGCTCGCGTGGATGGACGCCGAGGCGGTGCGCCGAACGCTGGCCACGCTGCGGGCGACCTACTGGTCGCGCTCGCGGCAGGAGTACTGGGTCAAGGGTGAGACGTCGGGTCACACTCAGGAGGTCGTGTCCATGGCGGTCGACTGCGACGGCGACACCCTTCTGCTCACCGTGCGCCAGACCGGCGCCGCCTGCCACACCGGCAACCGCACCTGCTTCTACACGCCCCTGACCTCGGCGGATCTGGCATGAGGGTCACTCCCACGCTCGAAGAGTTCACCGCCCTCGCGGCGGACCGGCGCGTCATCAGCGTCCACGCCCGCGTCCTGGCCGACGACCTGACGCCGGTGGCGGTCTATCAACTGCTGTGCGGCGCGCGGCAGGGCACCTTCCTGTTCGAGTCCGCCGAGGCCGGCGTCTGGTCGCGCTACTCGTTCGTCGGCGTCCGCACGGCGGCCACCCTCACCGAGCGCGGCGGCCGCGCCGAGTGGATCGGCCACGAGCTGGTCGGGATCGCCGACGGCGACCCTCTGCAGGTGCTGCGCGCCACGCTCGAGGAACTCGCCACACCCGCCGTCGAGGGCCTGCCGCCGTTCCACGCCGGGATGGTGGGCTACCTGGGCTACGACGTCGTGCGCCGGCTGGAGCGGATCCCGGACACCTGCGTCGACGACCTGGGGCTCCCGGAGCTGGTCATGATGCTCGCGAGCGAGGTCGCGGTGCTGGACCACCATCGCGGGGAGCTGTGGCTCATCGCCAACGCGATCAACTTCGACGGCACGGACGAGGGCGTCGAGCGGGCGTACTACGACGCCGTCGCCGCCGTGGAGCGGATGGCCGACGAACTCGCCGCCCCGCGCCGCTCGCTGACGATCCAGGAGGGGGAGCCGGCCGAGCCCGAGGTGCGCCGCCAGAGGACGTCCGAGGAGTACATGGCGCTGGTCGAGGAGGCCAAGGAGGAGATCCGGGCGGGGGAGGCGTTCCAGATCGTCGTGTCCCAGCGCTTCGACATCCCCACCCGCGCCGACGCGCTCGACGTGTACCGGGCGCTGCGGCTGACCAACCCCAGTCCTTACCTGTACCTGCTGCGCCTGCCCGGCTTCGACGTCGTCGGGTCGAGCCCCGAGGCCCTCGTCACGGTGCACCACGGGCTGGCCACCACCCGGCCCATCGCGGGGTCCCGGCCGCGGGGGCGCACGCCCGAGGAGGACCGGCGCCTCGCGGAGGAACTGCTGGCCGACCCGAAGGAGAAGGCCGAGCACCTCATGCTCGTCGACCTGGGGCGCAACGACCTCGGCCGGATCTGCGAGCCGGGCAGCGTCACGGTGCACGAGTTCATGAACATCCACCGCTACAGCCACATCATGCACCTGGAGGCCGCGGTGTCCGGGCGCCTGGCGTCCGGCCGCAGCGCCCTCGACGCCGTCCTGGCCTGCTTCCCCGCGGGCACCCTCTCCGGGGCGCCCAAGGTGCGCGCCATGGAGATCATCGACCGGCTGGAGGTGTCGCGGCGCGGCCTGTACGGCGGCGTCGTCGGCTACTTCGACTTCGCCGGGAACTCCGACGTCGCCATCGCCATCCGCACGGCCGTGCTGGCCGACGGCGTGGCCCACGTGCAGGCGGGCGCGGGCATCGTCGCGGACTCCGTGCCGGCGACGGAAGACGCCGAGTGCCGGCACAAGGCCCGGGCCGTGATCAGCGCCATCGGCCGCGCCGAGGCGATGACGGCGCCGTGAGGGGGCGCCTGCCCGTCACGGTGCTCGCGGCTGCCGGTGCGCTGACGGCCGGCTTCGCCGCCCAGGCCGCCGCCAGCGGCGTGCAGGCCGTGGCTTGGGCCGCCGCGGCGGGCGTCGGCCTGACGCTCATGCTCCGGGGGGTCGGGCTGCGGGTCGTCGGCGTCGCGCTCGCCGCCCTGGCCGTCGCGGGATCGGTGTGGGCGGCCCAGGCCGGGCTCTGGCTGGCCGTGGCGGGATTCGTCGCGCTGGTCGTGGCCGCCGTCGGGCTGGTCGTCTGGGGTCCCGGCTGGGCCGGGCGCGCCAGGGAAGGCCGCGAGGCCCCGCCCGATCTGTGGTCCGCGATGGACCGCGGCGACGATCCCACCGATGAACAGCACGTGCGGCGCGATGGCGGGGCAGGGTAATCTCGTCGCACCGTTAGGCAGACGAAAGGCTTGGCAACTCATGGCGCGTACCGCGAAGTACTACCACCACGGGAAGAGCCCCGCCGCGTGGGCGGGTTCCATCGCCGCCGCCATCGGCTTCATCCTGGCGGCCGTCGGATCCCTGCTCGGCCCCAACTGGCCGCTGGTCATCTTCGGCGCGGCGATCGTCCTGATCGGCGCCCTGGCGACCATGGTGATGAAGGCCATGGGCCTCGGTCAGCCGTGACCGTCCTCGACGACATCATCGCGGGAGTCCGGGAGGATCTGGAGCAGCGGCGCCGTCGCGTGCCCATCGACGCCGTGCGTGAGGCCGCCGCCGCGGCCCCGCCGGCGCTGGACCCCATGCCCCGGTTCCGCGACCCCCGCCTGGCCGTCATCGCCGAGGTGAAGCGCAGGTCCCCGTCCAAGGGTGATCTGGCGGCCATCCCGGACCCGGCCTCCCTCGCCGCCGCCTACGCCGCGGGCGGGGCCGCCGCCATCTCCGTGCTGACCGAGGCCCGGCGCTTCGGCGGCTCGCTGGCCGACCTCGACGCGGTCCGCGCCGCCGTCGACGTGCCGGTCCTGCGCAAGGACTTCATGGTCGACGACTACCAGTTCCTCGAGGCCCGCGCCCACGGGGCGGACCTCGTGCTGCTCATTGTCGCCGCCCTCACCGACGACGAGCTCGCCCACTTCGGGCGGCTCACCGCCGAGCTCGGCATGACTGCGCTCGTCGAGACCCACACCGCCGACGAGGTGGATCGCGCGCTGGCGCTCGGCTTCGACCTCATCGGCGTGAACAACCGCAACCTCAAGAACCTCGACGTCGACCTCGCCACCTTCGGCCCCCTCGCCTCACGGCTGGGGGACTCGGTCGTCCGCGTGGCGGAGTCCGGCATCCTCAGCGCCGACGACGTCGCCATCGTCGCCGCGCAGGGGGCCGACGCCGTGCTCGTCGGCGAGGCGCTCGTCCGGCACGGGGACCCCGTCGCCGCCATCGCCGACTTCATGTCCGCCGCAGAAAGGGTGCACGCATGAGCGTCCCAGACGCCACCGGCCACTTCGGCCGCTTCGGTGGCCGCTTCGTCCCCGAGGCGCTCCAGGCCGCCCTCAGCGAGTTGACGGTCGCGTTCGAGGAGGCGATGGCCGACCCGGAGTACCGGGCCGAGCTGGCCCGCCTGCAGCGCGACTACTCGGGCCGGCCCACGCCCATCACGGTGGCGGAGAACTTCTCGGCCCACTGCGGCAACGCGCGGGTCCTGCTCAAGCGCGAGGACCTCAACCACACCGGCGCGCACAAGATCAACAACGTCCTCGGCCAGGCGCTGCTGACCAAGCGCATGGGCAAGACTCGCGTCATCGCGGAGACCGGCGCGGGCCAACACGGCGTCGCGACCGCCACCGCCGCGGCCCTGCTCGGGCTCGAATGCCGCATCTACATGGGCGAGGTCGACACCAAGCGGCAGGCCCTCAACGTGGCGCGCATGCAGCTGCTCGGCGCGGAGGTGTACGCGGTCGCGGCCGGCTCCCGCACGCTCAAGGACGCCATGAACGAGGCCATGCGCGACTGGGTGACCACCGTGGACCAGACGCACTACCTCATCGGCACCGTCGGCGGCCCGCACCCGTTCCCCTACCTGGTGCGCGAGCTGCAGCGGGTCATCTCCACCGAGGCGCGTCAGCAGATGCTCGACGACCACGGCGCGCTGCCCGACTACGTGGCCGCGTGCGTCGGCGGCGGCTCGAACGCCATCGGCATGTTCTACGACTTCATCCCCGACGAGTCCGTGAAGCTGTACGGCTTCGAGGCCGAGGGGGAGGGTGTGGCCACCGGCCGGCACGCCGCCACCATCGTCGCGGGATCGCCGGGCGTGCTCCACGGAGCCCGCACCATGGTCCTGCAGGACGAGGACGGGCAGACCATCGAGTCGCACTCCATCTCCGCGGGGCTCGACTACCCCGGCGTGGGGCCGGAGCACGCGTGGCTCGCCGATACCGGTCGCGCCGTCTACCAGGGGGTCACCGACGCCGAGGCCATGGATGCGTTCAAGCTCCTGACCCGCACCGAGGGCATCATCCCCGCGATCGAGTCCGCCCATGCGTTGGCCGGCGCCCGCCGGCTCGGGCTGCAGATCGCCGCCGAGGACCCGGAGGCCCGTCCCACCATCCTCGTGTGCCTCTCGGGCCGCGGCGACAAGGACGTGGCCACCGCCTTCGAGTACTTCGGCCTGCCGGGCGTCCCCGACAAGACCGTGGGAGGCATGGCATGAGCCAGTACACCGACGAGGCCCGCCTCGGCATCTCCGGCCGCGTCGTGTCCGCGTGCCTCGACGCCGGGCGGCCGGCGCTGGTCGGCTACCTCCCCGTCGGCTACCCGAGCGTCGCGGACTCCATCGAGGCCGTCACCGCCATCACCGAGGGCACCGACGGCCGCGGCGTGGACCTCGTCGAGATCGGCATCCCGTACTCGGACCCGCTCATGGACGGCCTGGTCATCCAGCACGCCACCGCCAAGGCCCGGGCCCGCGGCGTCCGCACCGCGGACGCGTTCCGCGCCGTCGAGGCGGTCGCGGCGACGTCGGCGACCCCGATGGTGATGACCTACTGGAACCTCATCGAGGCGTACGGTCCGGACCGCTTCGCGCGGGACCTGGCCGCCGCCGGCGGCGCCGGCGTCATCACCCCCGACCTGCCGCCGGACGACTGCCCCGAGTGGATCGAGGCCAGCGACGCCCACGGCCTCGACCGCGTGTTCCTCATCGCCCCGTCGTCGACCGACGAGCGCATCGCGCTGACCATGCGCTCCTGCCGGGGCTGGGTGTACGCCTCCAGCGTCATGGGCGTCACCGGGGCCCGCGCGGCCACCTCCGACGCCGCGCCGGTGATCGTCAGCAGGGCCCGCTCCGTCGACCAGGGACTCCCGGTCGGCATCGGGCTCGGCGTGAGCACGGGCGACCAGGCGGCCGAGATCGGTGCCTACGCGGACCTGGTCATCGTCGGCTCGGCGCTGCTCAAGTGCCTCGACTCCGACGGCGCCGACCTGCCCGGGGACCTGCGCCGCCTGCGCACGCTGGCCGCCGACCTGGCGGCAGGGGTGGATCGGGCGCGCCTGTGATCCCTCGCCGGTCCCTCATCGGGCTCGGCGGGCTGGTGCTGCTCGCCGGATGCGCCCCGGACGACGACGGCCCCGTCGCGGACGTGAGCCGCGGCCCGTGGCACGGCACGCACCTGGAGGGCGGGGGATCGCCGCTGCCGGACGTGACGCTGACCGACCAGGACGGCAACCCGTACAACCTCGCCCGTGACCCCGCGACGCCCGCGGTCGCGCTGTTCTTCGGGTACACCAACTGCCCCGACGTGTGCCCCGGCATCATGGCCGACATGGCCACCGCCAAGCGCCGGCTCCCGGAGGGCCTGGTCGACGACGTGACCCTCATCGTCGTCACCACGGACCCCGCCCGGGACACGCCCGAGGTCCTGAAGTCGTACCTGTCCAGGGTGGACGACACGTTCATCGGCCTCACCGGCGACCTGGAGGTCATCAAGCCGGCGGCGCTCAGCCTGGGCATCGACATCACCGAAGGCAAGCAGCTGCCCTCCGGCGGCTACGAGGTGGATCACGGCACGTACGTCCTCGGGTTCGGCAGCGACCGCACGCTGCAGGTCGTCTGGAACGGCCTGTCGGCCGCCGAACTCCGCGAGGACTACGAGCGACTCGTCGCGCTCTGACCCCAGGGGCCTGCGTCGACCCCGCGCCCCGGAGTAGCCTGGCGGGACCGACGGCGAGGAGGATCCGAATGGGCCTGATGGAGCACGCGATCTGGTGGCAGGTGTACCCGCTGGGGGCGACCGGCGCACCCATCCGGGGTGAGCACGGCGCACCGGTCCACCGCCTGCGCCGGCTGGAGCACTGGCTGGACTACGTCGTCGAGCTCGGCTGCAACGGGCTGCTGCTCGGACCGGTCTTCGCGTCGGTGGCCCACGGCTACGACACCGTCGACCACTTCCGCATCGACCCGCGGCTGGGCGACGACACGGACTTCGACGACCTCGTCGCGACGGCCCGCGACCGCGGCATTCACGTGATGCTCGACGGCGTCTTCAACCACGTGGCGCGCGAACACCCGCTCGTGACGAGCCGGCCGGACCTCATCCGGCACGTCGACGGCGCGCCCAAGGGCTGGGAGGGCCACGACGCCCTCGTCGAGCTCGACCACGCCAACCCGGCGGTGGCGGACCTCGTCGTCGACGTGATGACCCACTGGCTGCGCCGCGGCATCGCCGGCTGGCGCCTCGACGTCGCCTACGCCGTCCCCACCGGCTTCTGGCGCGACGTCGCCGCCCGCGTCCGCGCGGACTTCCCCGACGTCGTCCTGCTCGGCGAGGTCATCCACGGCGACTACAGCGGCTTCATCCATGACTCGACGCTGGACTCGCTGACCCAGTACGAGCTGTGGAAGGCCATCTGGAGCGCCATCGTCGACCGCAACCTCTGGGAGCTGGCCCACGCCCTGGACCGGCACGCCGCCTTCGCCGCCGACTTCCTGCCGGCCACGTTCGTCGGCAACCACGACGTCACGCGCATCGCGACCACGCTGGGTGCCCCCGGCGCCGGCCTCGCCGCGGCGATCCTCTTCACGCTGCCGGGCATGCCGAGCGTCTACTACGGCGACGAGCAGGGCTTCACCGGCACCAAGACCGAGGCGTGGCACGGAGACGACGAGGTGCGCCCCCCGCTGCCGCCCACCCCCGCGGACCTGTCGCCGCTCGGCGCCGGGCTGCACCGCACGTATCAGGAGGCCATCGCGTTCCGTCGGCGCCACCCCTGGCTCGCGACCGCGGCCCTCGAGGTCACGCACCGCGCCAACGAGCAGCTCGCCTATCGCCTTGTGGGCCGCGATTCCCAGACCGCCGAGGTGGCCGTCGATCTGGCGTCCGGCAGCCTGCAGGCCACCGCCGACGGGGACCACCTCCGTTACATGCAGGCCTGATCTGTTTCGGCAATGTAACAATCGTTTTACGCTCTTCCGCAGAGCCTGGGATCGGTTGGACGGCCCCCTGGGCGCCGCTTAGTGTTTCCTCGCCACGGCCCGGCCGCGGCATGCCCGTGACATGAGGAGGACCCAGCAGATGGCTCAGAGCGTGTTCCCGCACCGCGACAAGGTCGGTCTCTACGATCCGGCCTACGAGCACGACGCCTGTGGTGTCGCCTTCGTCGCCCACCTCGACGGCGTGCCGCGTCACCAGATCGTCGAACAGGGCCTCGAGGCCCTGCGCAACCTCGACCACCGTGGCGCCACGGGCGCCGACGAGGCGGCCGGCGACGGCGCCGGCATCCTCATCCAGATCCCGGACCGCTTCCTGCGCGACGTCGTCGGCGTGCGGCTGCCCGACCACGGCGAGTACGCGGTCGGCCTGGCGTTCCTGCCGACCGACGCGGCCCGCCGCGCCGAGGTCAAGGCCGCGATCGAGGTCATCGCCGACGACATCGAACTCGACGTCCTCGCCTGGCGCGAGGTGCCCGTCGAGACCGCCACGCTGTCGCCGATCTCCATCGGGGCCATGCCGCACTTCGAGCAGCTCGTCGTCGCCGGACGCTCCGGGCAGTCGGGCATCGACCTCGACCGGTACACCTACGTGCTGCGCCGCCGCGCGCAGCACGAGGCGGGCGTCTACTTCGCGTCGCTGTCGGCGCGGACCCTGGTGTACAAGGGCATGCTCACCACCCAGCAGCTGGAGGAGGTGTTCCCCGAGCTGCACGACGAGCGCATCGAGTCCGCGCTCGCGCTGGTGCACTCGCGCTTCTCCACCAACACCTTCCCGGCGTGGGAGCTGGCGCACCCCTACCGCATGATCGCCCACAACGGCGAGATCAACACCGTGCGCGGCAACCGCAACTGGATGCGGGCCCGCGAGGCGCTGCTCACGTCGGACAAGTTCCCCGGCAACCTCGAGGCGCTGTTCCCCATCTGCACTCCCGAAGGCTCGGACTCCGCGTCCTTCGACGAGGTGCTCGAGCTGCTGCACCTCGGCGGCCGGTCGCTGCCGCACGCCGTGCTCATGATGATCCCCGAGGCGTGGGAGGGCCACGCCGAGATGGACCCGAAGCGTCGCGCCTTCTACGAGTACCACTCGATGATCATGGAGCCCTGGGACGGGCCCGCGTGTATGACCTTCACCGACGGGTCCATCATCGGCGGCTGCCTGGACCGCAACGGGCTGCGGCCGGGGCGCTTCTGGGAGACCGCCGACGGCCTGGTCGTGTTCGCGTCCGAGGCGGGCGTCCTGCCGATCGAGGCCGGCGACGTCGTCCGGAAGGGCCGCCTGCAGCCTGGCCGAATGCTGCTGCTGGACCTCGAGCAGCACCGCATCCTCTCCGACGAGGACGTCAAGGGCTCCCTGGCCGACCAGCATCCCTACGAGCAGTGGGTCGCCGACAACAAGATCGAGCTCGACCAGCTGCCCAGCCGCACGCACATCGTCCACTCGCACGCCTCCGTCATCCGCCGCCAGCAGGTCTTCGGGTACACCGAGGAGGAGTTGCGCCTCATCGTCGCGCCGATGGCCAACGCGGGCACCGAGCCGATCGGGTCCATGGGCACCGACTCGCCGGTCGCGGTGCTGAGCAGCCGCCCCCGGCTGATCTTCGACTACTTCAAGCAGCTGTTCGCGCAGGTCACGAACCCGCCGCTCGACGCCATCCGCGAGGAGCTCGTCACGTCGCTGACCGCGCAGATCGGCCCCGAGCGCAACCTCCTCGAGCCCACGCCCGAGTCGGCCCGGGTCATCACGATGAGCCGGCCGATCCTCGACTCCGAGCAGCTGGCCAAGATCGTGCGACTCAACCGCGAGGGCGACCTCCCCGGCTTCGGCACGCACGTCGTGCGCGGCCTCTACAAGGTCGCCGGGGGCGGCCGGGCGCTGGAGAAGAAGATCGACGAGATCTGCCAGGAGGTGTCCGCGGCCATCCGTGGCGGCGCGCGCGCCATCGTCCTGTCCGACCGGCACTCCACCGCCGAGCTCGCGCCCATCCCGTCGCTCCTGCTCACCGCCGCCGTCCATCACCACCTGGTCCGCGAGAAGACCCGCACGCAGGTCGGGCTCGTCGTCGAGGCCGGCGACGTGCGCGAGGTGCACCACATGGCGCTGCTCATCGGCTACGGCGCGGCGGCGGTCAACCCGTACCTGGTGTTCGAGTCCGCCGAGGACCTCGCCCGCCGCGAGATGTACGTCGACGTCACGCCGGAGAAGGCCATCGCCAACGTCGCCAAGGCGCTGTCCAAGGGCGTGCTCAAGGTGATGAGCAAGATGGGCGTCTCCACCGTGGCCTCGTACACGGGCGCGCAGATCTTCGAGTGCGTCGGCCTCAGCCAGGACGTGGTCGACCGCTACTTCACCGGCACCACCAGCCGGCTGGGCGGTCTCGGCCTCGAGGAGCTGGCCGCCGAGACCCGGGCCCGCCACCAGCTGGCGTACCCCACCGACGGCATCCCGCTGGCGCACCGCAACCTGCTGGTCGGCGGCGAGTACCAGTGGCGCCGCGAGGGTGAGCCGCACCTGTTCGACCCGGAGTCCGTGTTCCGCCTCCAGTACTCGACCGCGAACGGCGACTACGAGGCCTTCAAGCGCTACACCGCGCTCGTCAACGACAACTCCGAGCGCATCATGACGCTGCGCTCGCTCATGCGGTTCCGTGACGCCACCCCGATCCCCATCGAGGAGGTCGAGTCGGTCGAGAGCATCGTCAAGCGGTTCTCCACCGGCGCGATGAGCTACGGCTCCATCTCGATGGAGGCCCACCAGACGCTCGCCGTGGCCATGAACCGCATCGGCGGCAAGTCGAACACCGGCGAGGGCGGCGAGGACCCGGAGCGGCTGCACGATCCCGCGCGCCGCTCCGCCATCAAGCAGGTGGCGTCGGGCCGCTTCGGCGTGACCTCGGAGTACCTCACGTACGCCGACGACATCCAGATCAAGATGGCCCAGGGCGCCAAGCCGGGCGAGGGCGGACAGCTGCCCGGCCCGAAGGTGTACCCGTGGGTCGCCAAGACCCGGCACTCGACGCCGGGCGTGGGCCTCATCTCGCCCCCGCCGCACCACGACATCTACTCGATCGAGGACCTCAAGCAGCTCATCCACGACCTCAAGTGCGCCAACCCGTCGGCGCGGGTCCACGTGAAGCTCGTCTCCGAGATCGGGGTCGGCACCGTCGCGGCCGGCGTCAGCAAGGCCAAAGCCGACGTCGTGCTCATCTCGGGCCACGACGGCGGCACCGGCGCGGCGCCCCTGACGTCGATCAAGCACGCCGGCGCCCCCTGGGAGCTGGGCCTGGCCGAGACGCAGCAGACGCTGCTGCTCAACGGGCTGCGCGACCGCATCGTCGTGCAGTGCGACGGCCAGCTCAAGACCGGCCGCGACGTCCTCATCGCCGCGCTGCTGGGCGCCGAGGAGTTCGGCTTCGCCACGGCGCCGCTGGTGGTGTCGGGCTGCATCATGATGCGGGTGTGCCACAAGGACACGTGCCCCGTGGGCGTCGCGACCCAGAACCCGGAGCTGCGCGGCAAGTTCCACGGCGACCCGGACCACGTGGTCAACTTCTTCATGTTCATGGCGGCGGAGGTGCGCGAACTGCTGGCCCAGCTGGGGCTGCGCTCCATCGAGGAGGCCGTCGGCCGCGTCGACCTGCTGGACGTCAGCGAGGCGGTCGGGCACTGGAAGACCCAGGGCCTCGACCTCAGCCCCGTCCTGGCAGCCATCGACGTGCCCGAGGGCACCGCCCTGCACCGCACGACCACGCAGGACCACGGCCTGTCCGGCAAGCTGGACGTCGAGCTGATCCGCCTGGCGGAGCCGGCGCTGACCCGCGGCGAGCGCGTGCGGCAGTCGTTGCCGGTGCGCAACGTCGACCGCACCGTCGGCACCATGCTCGGCCATGAGGTGACGAAGGCCACCGAGGGGCTCGGCCTGGCGCCCGGCACCATCGAGTTCACGCTGACCGGCACCGGCGGCCAGAGCTTCGGCGCGTTCCTGCCCCGCGGGGTCACGCTGCGGCTCATCGGCGACTCGAACGACTACGTGGGCAAGGGCCTCTCCGGCGGCCGCATCGTCGTCACCCCGCCGCAGGAGGTCAGCTTCGACCCGGCCGAGCAGATCGTGGCCGGCAACGTCATCGCGTACGGCGCGACGTCGGGCCAGCTGTTCCTCCGCGGTGTCGTGGGCGAGCGGTTCTGCGTGCGCAACTCGGGCGCGACCGCCGTCGTCGAGGGCGTGGGCGACCACGGCTGCGAGTACATGACCGGCGGCGAGGTGCTCGTCATCGGTCCCACGGGCCGCAACTTCGCCGCCGGCATGTCGGGCGGTGTGGCGTGGGTCCTCGACCTCAACCCGCTGCGTCTCAACAGTGAGCTCGTCGACCCCGTCGAGCTCACCGATGCCGACGTCGCCCGCGTCCGCGAGCTGCTCGCCGAGCACCGCGACGAGACGGGCTCGCTGGTGGCCGACGGCCTCCTGCAGCTCGGCGACGCCGACCTGAAGCTGCGGTTCACGAAGATCGAGCCGCGCGACTTCGCCCGCATCATGGCCGTCAAGGCCCGGTCCGTCGCCGACGGGCTCACCGAAGAGGACACCACCAAGCTGATGATGGAGGCCGCTCATGGCTGATCCGAAGGGGTTCATGACCACGCCGCGACGCGTCGCGCCCAGGCGGCCCGTCGAGGAGCGCATCCACGACTGGAAAGAGGTCTACCCGGGCACGCCGGGTCGGGCCCTCCTGCCGATCATCTCGGAGCAGGCGGGGCGCTGCATGGACTGCGGCATCCCGTTCTGCCACAACGGCTGCCCGCTCGGCAACCTCATCCCCGAGTGGAACGACCTCGTGTGGCGCGACGAGTGGCATTCGGCGCTGGACCGGCTGCACGCCACCAACAACTTCCCGGAGTTCACCGGCCGGCTGTGCCCGGCGCCGTGCGAGACCTCGTGCGTCGTCGGGATCAACCGTGACCCGGTGACCATCAAGAACGTCGAGGTGGCCATCATCGACAAGGCGTGGGACGACTCGCGCGTCGTCCCGCAGCAGCCCGAGTGGCACACGGCCAAGACGGTCGCGGTCGTCGGGTCGGGGCCGGCGGGGCTCGCCGCGGCCCAGCAGCTCACCCGCGCGGGGCACACGGTGGTGGTGTACGAGCGGGCCGACGCCATCGGCGGCCTGCTGCGGTACGGCATCCCCGAGTTCAAGATGGAGAAGGCCGTCCTGAACCGCCGCCTCAAGCAGATGGTGCTGGAGGGCACCCAGTTCAAGACCGGCGTCGAGGTCGGCGTCGACGTCACGGGCCAGGACCTCCTCGATCAGTACGAGGCCGTCGTGGTGGCCATCGGCTCCACCGTCGCGCGCGACCTGCCCGTCCCCGGCCGCGAGCTGGCCGGCATCCACCAGGCCATGGAGTTCCTCCCGCAGGCCAACCGCGTGGCGCTGGGGCAGGAGGTGGAGGGCCAGATCACCGCCGAGGGCAAGGACGTCGTCATCATCGGCGGCGGCGACACCGGCGCCGACTGCCTGGGCACCTCCATCCGGCAGGGCGCACGCTCCATCACGCAGCTGGAGATCATGCCGATGCCGCCGGAGCAGCGGCCCGGCCACCAGCCCTGGCCGACGTACCCCATGACCTTCAAGATCACCTCCGCGCACGAGGAGGGCGGCGACCGGGTCTACGCCGTGTCGACCACCCGCTTCGTGGAGGACGACCAGGGACGCGTCGCCGGCCTGGACATCTGCGAGGTGCGCTTCGAGGGCGGCCGCTTCGAGCCGGTTCCCGGCACCGAGCGCCACATCCCGGCGCAGCTGGTGCTCCTGGCCATGGGCTTCGCCGGCCCCGAGCGGACCGGGATGGTCGAGGAGCTGGGGCTCGAGCTGGACCCCCGCGGCAACATCCAGCGCGACGACCACTACGCCACCAACGTCCCCGGCGTCTTCGCCTGCGGCGACGCCGGGCGCGGGCAGTCGCTCATCGTCTGGGCCATCGCCGAGGGGCGTTCCTGCGCGCAGGGCGTCGACGAGTACCTGAGCGGCACCTCGAAGCTGCCGCGGCCCATCGGGCCGGAGGTGCGCCAGCTCCTGGTGTGACGCCGCGGGCGGGTCTAGAGTGCGCGCATGAAGACCCTCTTCGCGGAGTTCACCGCGCTGCCCGGCCATGAGGAACGCGTGGCGCACCTCATGGCCGGACTCACCGAGAAGGTGCGCCGGGAGCCCGGCAACATCGCGTTCCTCCCGTTCACGCGCGAGGACGACCCCCGGCGCTGGTTCGTGTTCGAGCAGTACCGCGACGACGACGCGTTCCGCGCCCACATCACGGCCGAGTACGGGCGCGAGTTCAACGCCGCCCTCGGGCACCACATCGTCGAGGACGGATCCCAGCTCACCTGGCTGACCGAGGCCGAGTAGCCTGCTGACTGCCCGGGCGCCGGCCCGGCGGGGGAGGATATCGTGCTGGACCTGCTGGCCTCGTCGCCGCTGCTGACGATCATGCTGGTGGTCACCCTCGGTGCCGCCGTGGGCGTCATCCCGTTCGGGCCGCTGCGCTTCGGCGCGGCGGGCGCGCTGTTCGTGGGCCTCGCGCTCGGCGCGGTCAGCCCCGCCCTCGGCGACGGACTCGCCCTGGTGTCGACGCTGGGCCTCGCGCTGTTCGTCTACACGGTCGGGGTGGCCGCGGGGGAGACGTTCTTCGCCGACCTCCGGCGCCAGCTGCCCCTCATGGTCCTCGGCGTGGCCACGGTCGCCGCGGTCGCGGCGCTGGCCGGCCTCGTCGGGTCCTGGCTGGGGCTGGGCACCGGGATGGTCGCCGGCCTCCTGGCCGGCGCGCTCACCTCGACGCCGGCGCTGGCCGCGGCCACCGCCGCGACCGGGAGCCCCGACGCCGCCGTCGGCTATGCCCTGGGGTACCCCGTGGGTGTCGTGCTCGCGATCGTCGTGGTCGCGCTGGTCGTGTCGCGGTCCTGGCCCGGGCGCGCCGATCCCACGCCGGCCTCGGCCGACGGCATCGTCGCGGAGTCCGTACACGTCGAGCGGGCGACGTCCCCGCGCGCGGTCCCGGGCTGGAGCGACGAGGCGATCAAGATGAGCTACCTCGTCCGCGACGGGCGCACCCGCGTCCTCGCCCCGGGGGAGGACCTCCAGGCGGGCGACCAGGTCCTCGTGGTCGGTGCGCCGTCGGCGGTCGAGGCGGCGACGGCGCACCTGGGCCACCGGCTCAGCCGGGAGCTGACCGACGACCGCGGCGCCGTCGACTTCACGCGCTTCGTCGTGTCCTCGCCGGCCGTGGCCGGCCGCACCGTGGCGCAGTTGAACCTTCCCGGGCGACACGGCGCCGTCATCACGCGCGTGCGGCGCGGCGACGCAGACCTCCTTGCCCGCGACGACCTGGTGTTGCAGCTGGGGGACCGCGTGCTGGCCGTGGCGCCGCAGGAGGAACTCGACGACCTGTCGGCGCTGCTGGGCAACTCCGAGCGCCGCGTCTCGGAGGTCGACGCGCTGGCCCTCGGCCTGGGCCTCGTGCTGGGGCTGCTCGTCGGCGCCGTCGCGGTGCCGCTGCCCGGCGGTGCGGCGTTCTCGCTCGGCTCTGCGGCCGGGCCGCTGGTGGTGGGCATGGCGCTCGGCGCGATCCACCGCACGGGCCCGCTCATCTGGGCGATGCCGCTGACGGTGAACCTGACGATCCGGCAGGTCGGGCCGCTCCTGTTCCTCGCCACCGTCGGACTGTCGTCGGGGCCCAAGTTCGCCGAGCAGGCCCTCACCGCGACGGGGCTGCGCGCCGGCCTGCTGGCCGCCGCGATCGTGCTGGCGTCGGCGGCCGCGTTCCTCGCGGGCGCCCGGGCGCTGGGGCTCAGCGCGCCCCGGGCCGCGGGCGGTTTCGCGGGTTACGTGGGCCAGCCGGCGATCCTCGCCTTCGCGACGTCGCGGGTCAGCGACTCCCGCGTGGACGCCGGCTACGCCGCCCTGTTCGCGCTGGGGATCATCGCCAAGATCGTCGCGGTGCAGGTGATGGGCGCCGTCGGCTGAGGCGCACCGGGTCGCTGTCCGTGAGCCCGGGCGGCGGCGGGTAAGGTGGGGTCGCGTCGCGCGGTCTGAGGGATGGAGGGCACTGGTTTACATGGCGGACAGTTTCGTTCACCTCCACGCCCACACCGAGTTCTCGATGCTCGACGGGGCGGCCCGGGTCAAGGACCTGTTCGCCAACGCCGAGCGCATGGGGATGCCCGCGCTGGCGATCACGGACCACGGCAACCTCTACGGCGCCTACGAGTTCTACAAGACCAGCAAGAACTATGACGTCAAGCCGATCATCGGGCTCGAGGCGTACCTCACGCCGCGCACGCACCGCTCGGAGCGCAAGCGGGTCCAGTTCGGCGACGGCACGGGCGACGACGTCGCCTCCAAGGGCGCCTACACCCACATGACCATGTGGGCGGCCAACCCCGAGGGCATGCACAACCTGTTCCGGCTGAGCACCCGCTCGTCGTTGGAGGGGTTCTTCTACAAGCCGCGCGCGGACCGGGAGCTGCTGAACCTCTACGGCAAGGGCCTCATCGCCACCACGGGCTGCCCCTCGGGGGAGGTCCAGACGTTCCTGCGGCTCGGGCAGTACGACAACGCGCGGGCGGCCGCCGCCGAGTTCCGGGACATCTTCGGCGCGGAGAACTTCTACGTCGAGCTCATGGACCACGGCCTGGACATCGAGACCCGCGTGCGCCACGACCTGCTGCGCCTGGCCAAGGACCTGCAGCTGCCCCTCGTGGCCACCAACGACCTGCACTACGTGCACGCCGACGACGCCGACGCGCACGACACGCTGCTGTGCGTCTCCGCCGGCTCGCGCAAGGCGCAGCAGGACCGTTTCCGCTTCGACGGGAACGGCTACTACCTCAAGTCCGCCGAGGAGATGCGGGCGCTGTTCCGCGACCTGCCCGAGGCCTGCGACAACACCCTGGCGATCGCCGAGCGCATCGAGACCTCGTTCGACGAGGGCATGGGTACCTACATGCCGAAGTATCCCGTGCCCGAGGGCGAGACCGAGGACACGTGGTTCCACAAGGAGGTCGAGCGGGGCCTCCACGAGCGCTACCGAGGCAACATCACCGACGAGGTGCGCCAGCGCGCCGAGTTCGAGACGTCCATCATCGCGTCGATGGGCTTCACCGGCTACTTCCTGGTCGTCGCGGACTTCATCAACTGGGCCAAGAAGAACGGGATCCGGGTGGGCCCGGGCCGCGGCTCGGGCGCGGGATCGATCTGCGCGTACGCGCTGCGGATCACGGATCTGTGCCCGCTGCAGCACGGCCTCCTGTTCGAGCGGTTCCTCAACCCCGAGCGCGTCTCCATGCCGGACTTCGACATCGATTTCGACGACCGCCGCCGCGCCGAGGTCATCGCCTACGTCAGCGACAAGTACGGCTCGGACAAGGTCGCCCAGATCATCACCTACGGCTCCATCAAGGCCAAGGCCGCCGTCAAGGACGCCGCCCGCGTCCTCGACATGCCGTTCGCGATCGGCGAGCAGATCACCAAGGCCATGCCGGCCGACGTCATGGGCAAGGGCGTGCCGCTGGCGGAGCTGTTCAACGAGTCGCACAAGCGCTACGCCGAAGGCAACGAGTTCCGCGAGCTGTACCAGTCGTCGCCCGACGTGCGCACCGTCGTCGACACCGCCAAGGGCTTGGAGGGACTCAAGCGCCAGTGGGGCGTCCACGCGGCCGGCGTGATCATGAGCTCGGACCCGCTCATCGACATCATCCCCCTGATGAAGCGCGAGGCCGACGGCGCCATCATCACCCAGTTCGACTACCCGGGCTGCGAGTCGCTGGGCCTGATCAAGATGGACTTCCTGGGGCTGCGCAACCTCACGGTCCTCGACGACGCGGTGCGCAACATCAAACTCAACCGCGGCTTCGACCTCGACCTCGACACCCTCGTCGACGACATGACGGACAAGGCCTCCTACGAGCTCCTGGCCAGCGGGGAGACCCTCGGCATCTTCCAACTCGACGGCGGCGGCATGCGCACGCTGCTGCGCCAGATGCAGCCGGACAACTTCGAGGACATCTCCGCCGCCCTCGCGCTGTACCGGCCGGGGCCGATGGGCGCGCAGTCCCACACGAACTACGCGCTGCGCAAGACCGGGCTGCAGGAGATCGTGCCGATCCACCCGGAGCTGGCCGAGCCGCTCGAGGACATCCTGTCGACCACCTACGGGCTCATCGTCTACCAGGAGCAGGTCCAGCAGATCGCCCAGCGGGTGGCCGGCTACTCCCTGGGCAAGGCGGACCTGCTGCGCCGCGCCATGGGCAAAAAGAAGAAGGAGGTGCTCGACGCCGAGTTCGTGCCCTTCTCCGAGGGCATGAAGGCGAACGGCTACTCCGACGGCGCGATCAAGGCGCTGTGGGAGATCCTCGTCCCCTTCTCCGACTACGCGTTCAACAAGGCCCACACCGCCGCCTACGGAGTCATCTCCTACTGGACGGCCTACCTCAAGGCCAACTACCCGGTCGAGTACATGGCCGCGCTGCTGCAGTCGGTGCGCGACGACAAGGACAAGTCGGCGATGTATCTCGCCGAATGCCGCCACATGGGGATCGCGGTGCTGCCGCCGGACGTGAACTCCTCCGAGGTCATGTTCACCCCCGTCGGCGAGCACATCCGCTTCGGCCTGGGCGCCGTGCGCAACGTGGGCGACAAGGTCGTCACGGCGTGGGTGGAGGAGCGCAAGAAGCTCGGCCCCGCCACCGACTTCCACGACTTCCTCGACAAGGCGCCGCTGCTGATGTGCAACAAGCGCGTCATCGAGTCGCTGATCAAGGCGGGCGCGTTCGACGAGCTCGGCCACACCCGCCGCGCCCTCATGGGCGTATTCGAGAGCGCCGTCGACCAGATCATCGACGTCAAGCGCAACGCCGAGAACGGCCAGGACGGATTCGACTTCGGCTTCGACGTGGGCGACGGCGACACCGCGTCGTCGGCCGCGCACGGGCAGGTCCCGGACGTCGACGAGTGGGACCGCCGCACCCGCCTGGCGTTCGAACGCGAGATGCTCGGCCTCTACGTCTCGGACCACCCGCTCAACGGGCTGGAGCACGTGCTGCAGACCAACAGCGACCGGCCCATCGCCGCCGTCGCGGCCGGCGACGGCTACCGCGGCCCCACGAAGCTCTGCGGCCTCATCACGTCGGTCAACCGGCGGGTCAACAAGGCCGGCAACATCTGGGCGCAGGTGGTGCTCGAGGACCTCACCAGCTCCATCGAGGTGACCGTCTTCCCGCGCGTCTACGACCAGGTCGCGCAGCACCTGGCGCCCGACACCATCGTCGCGGTCGACGGTGTGGCCGAGTCCGGCGAGGACCGCGGGCGCATGCGTGCGCAGAACGTCATCGCCCCCCACATGAGCGCCGAGGGCGCCGTCGGGCCGCTGGCCCTCACACTCCCGGCCGTGCGCTGCACGCCCGGCGTGGTCAACCGCATCAAGGAGATCCTGGCCCAGTACCCGGGGGCGGCTGAGGTGCACCTGCAGCTGCGCACCGGCGACAAGGTCAAGACGTTCCGGCTGGGCGACGGCTTCCGCGTCGAGCTGACGTCGGCGCTGTTCGCGGACCTCAAGGCCGTGCTGGGCCCCAGCTGCGTGGGCGTGGGGAGGGATCAGTCGTGAGCGACGATGTGCTCGTGGTCACCCGCCAGCGGCAGCTGGCGGAACTCTGGGGCGTCACCGCCTGGCGCGTCGTGGCCAACGTGCTCGTGGCCGTCGTCCTCGGTGTGGTCGGCGGCCTGCTGTGGAGCTGGGCGACACCGCTGCCGAGCTACGTCGTCGGCGACGACATGACGGCCACCATCACGGAACGCGGCAACACCTCGATCGTCGTCACGGACGTCGCCTACACCTTCATCACCGGTGCGGTCGGCCTCGTCTTGGGCGTGCTGGGGTGGCTGTCGCTGTACCGCAAGGGCTGGGTCGTCATCGTCGCGCCGCTGCTGGCGTCGCTGGCCGCCGCGGTGGTGACCTGGCGGGTGGGGCTGCTCGTGACCGAGGGCGGGTTCGTCGAGCGCCTGGCCCGCGCGGAGGCGGGCGACGTCGTCCACGTCGACCTCGCGCTGCGCTCTGCGTCGGCGCTCCTGGTGGCCCCGTTCGCCGCGATCACGCCCATCATGCTGCTGGCGGCCTTCTGGCCGGAACCGCGCGTGGACCGCGGCGACGCCCCCCGGGACTCCTCCGACTAGACTTGGCCCTCGTGCTCAGGGTTCTAGATCTGACCGGCCTCGACGGCCCCTACCGCGACCACCTCCCCCGGGGGTCCTTCGACGTGGAAGCCGCCGTCCACGTGGTCCAGCCCATCGTCGCCGGCGTGGCGCAGCGGGGGGAGGCCGCGCTGCGCGAATACTCCGAGCGCTTCGACGGGGTCGTGCCCGAGTCGCTCCGCGTCCCAGCCGCCGACCTGGCCCGCGCCGCCGAGGAGCTCGACCCCGAGCTCGCCGCGGCCTTCGCCGAGGCCATCCGCCGCCGCCGCCAGGTGGCCGAGGAGCTGGAACGCGACGCGGCACCCGCGCCCGCCATCCTCGCCGACGGCGCCCGGGTGGGCCTGCGCAACATCCCCGTCGACCGCGTTGGCCTGTACGTGCCGGGCGGGCTGGCGCCGCTGGCCTCCAGCGTCATCATGAACGTCGTCCCGGCCCAGGTCGCCGGCGTCCGGTCCATCGCCGTGGCGTCGCCGCCGCAGCGGGAGTTCGGCGGCCTGCCGCACCCGAACATCCTGGCGCTGTGTCACCTGCTGGGCGTTGAGGAGGTGTTCGCGGTGGGCGGCGCGCAGGCGATCGCCATGTTCGCGCACGGCGTGCCCGGGCTCTGCGAGCCGGTGTCGCTGATCACCGGCCCCGGGAACATCTACGTCGTGGCGGCCAAGCGGCTGGTCCGCGGCCTGGTCGGCATCGACTCGGAGGCCGGCCCGACCGAGATCGCCATCATCGCCGACGACAGCGCGACGCCCGCCTACGTGGCCGCCGACCTGATCTCCCAGGCCGAGCACGACCCGCTCGCCGCGTCGGTCCTCATCACCGACTCCGTGTCGCTCGCCGAGGCGGTGCAGCAGGAGCTGCAGCGCCAGGTGCCGGCCACCAAGCACGTCGAGCGGATCACCACCGCCCTGACGGGTCAGCAGTCCGCGGTCGTGCTGGTGCGCGACGTCGACCAGGCGGTCGCCGTCGCCGACGCCTACGCCGCCGAGCACCTGGAGATCCAGACGGTCAACGCCGAAGCGGTGGCCAACCGCATCCGCAACGCCGGCGCCATCTTCGTCGGCGACCACTCGCCGGTGTCGCTCGGCGACTACTCCGCGGGCTCGACCCACGTCCTGCCCACCGCCGGCTGCGCCTGTCACTCCTCGGGGCTGACGGTGCGCTCGTTCATCAAGACCGTGCACGTCATCGGATACACCGCCGACGCGCTGCTGGCCATCGCCGACGGCGTGGAGCGGTTCGCGCTGGCGGAGGACCTGCCGGGACACGCGCAGGCCATCACCGTGCGGCGGCCGCGATGATCACGCTGGCGGACCTGCCGCTGCGCGCGGACCTGGTCGGGCAGGAACCCTACGGCGCGCCGCAGCTCCAGGTGCCGGTCGTGCTCAACGTCAACGAGAACCCGTACCCGCCGTCGCCGCTCATCCGGCACGAGATGGCCGCGGCACTCGTGACGGCGGCCGGCACCCTCAACCGGTACCCGGACCGGGAGGCGACCCAGCTGCGCGCGGACCTGGCCCGCTACCTCGGGCACGGCCTCACCGCGGACCGCGTCTGGGCGGCGAACGGATCCAACGAGATCATGGCCCACCTGCTCACCGCGTTCGGCGGGCCGGGGCGGCGCATGCTGACCTTCACGCCCAGCTACTCGATGTACCCGGAGTACGCCCGCAACACCTGCACCGAGTTCGTGACCGTCCCGCGCCGTGCGGACTTCGGGCTCGACGCCGGCCTGGTGCTCGACGCGATCCGGGAGACCGAGCCGACCGTGGTCGTCATCGCCACGCCCAACAACCCGACCGGGACGGTCGTGGGCCTCGACGTCATCGACGAGGTCTGCTCCGGCACCGAGGCGATCGTCGTCGTCGACGAGGCCTACCAGGAGTTCTCGAGCGGGCCCTCGGCCCTGGAACTGCTCGACCGGCACCCCCGGCTCGTCGTGTCCAGGACCATGTCCAAGGCGTTCGCCCTGGCCGGCGGGCGGGTTGGCTACCTCGCCGCCGACGCGGCCATCGTCGACGCCTGCCGCATCGTGCGGCTGCCGTACCACCTCAGCGCCCAGACGCAGGCCGTGGCCCGCGTCGCGCTCGCGCACGCCGACGAGCTCCTGGCGCAGGTGCGGCAACTCGCCGCCGAGGCGCGCGGATTCGAGGCGTGGGCCAAGGGGCGCGGCTACGCCGTGATCGACTCGCAGGCCAACTTCACGCTCATCGGCCGGTTCGCGGACCGGCACCAGGTGTGGCAGGACCTGCTGGACCGCGGCATCCTCATCCGCGAGACCGGACCCGACGGCTACCTGCGCGTCTCGGCCGGCACCCCCGAGGAGATGGCCGCGCTGCGCGCGGCCCTCGACGACCTCTTGCCCACCATCGAAGGGACCACCCCGTGAGCCGTACCGCGACCGTCAGCCGCACCACCAGCGAATCGAGCATCACGGTGACCGTCGACCTCGACGGCACCGGAGCCTCGACGATCTCGACCGGCGTCGGCTTCTACGACCACATGCTCACGGCCCTGGCCCGGCACTCGCTGATCGACCTCACGGTCGAGGCCACCGGCGACCTCCACATCGACGGGCACCACACGATCGAGGACACCGCCATCTGCATCGGCCAGGCGCTGCGGCAGGCGCTCGGCGACAAGTCCGGCATCCGCCGCTTCGGCCACGCCGTCGTCCCGCTCGACGAGGCGGTCGCCGACTGCGTCGTCGACGTGGCGGGGCGCCCCTACGTGGCGTGCAGCGGCGAGCCCGACGGCCAGGTCTACGCCCTCATCGGCGGCTCGGGCGTGCCCTACGCCGGGTCCATGACCTACCACGTCGTCGAGGCGCTCGCGCTCAACGCGGGGCTGTGCATCCACCTGACGCTGCTGCGGGGCCGCGACCCGCACCACATCGTCGAGGCGCAGTTCAAGGCCCTGGCCCGCGCGCTGCGCGAGGCCGTGGAGATCGACCCGCGCGTCACCGGCGTGCCGAGCACCAAGGGTGCGCTCTGAGCGGCAGGGTCGGGCTGCTCGACTACGGCTCGGGCAACCTGCACTCCGCCGCGCGGGCGTTCGCGGGCGCGGGGGCGGACCTCGTCGTCACGGCCGACCTGGCCGAGCTGCGGCGGTGCGACGCGCTCGTGGTGCCCGGCGTCGGCGCGTTCGCGGCCTGCATGGCGGGGCTGACCGCCGCCGGGGGAGTCGAGCTCATCGCAGAGTGGGTCGAGGCCGGCCGCCCGCTGTTCGGGATCTGCGTCGGCCACCAGGTGCTGTTCGAGGGCGGCACCGAGCACGGCGTCGACACCGCCGGCCTCGGGCTGTACCCGGGGCGCGTCGTCCAGCTGGACGCCCGGCGCCTGCCACACATGGGGTGGAACACCGTCGACGTCGGCGAGGGCAGCCGCCTGTTCGCGGGCCTCGAGCGCGAGCGGTTCTACTTCGTGCACAGCTACGCCGCCCTCCACGGGCCCGACGACGCGGTCGTGACCACGGCCACGCACGAGGGCGCGACGTTCGTCGCCGCCGTGGAGCGGGGGCCGGTGTCGTCGACCCAGTTCCACCCGGAGAAGTCCGGGGCGGCCGGCGCCGCCCTCATCGCGAACTGGCTCCGCTCCTGGTAGCCGTCGGCTCCTCGGCCGACGGGGGGCGGCCCGGCGGCTTTGGGCTAGGGTTGGGCGTCGTGGAGAAGTTGCAGTTGTTGCCCGCCGTCGACGTGCAGGACGGCCAGGCCGTCCAGCTGGTCCAGGGGATCGCGGGGACCCAGAAGGAGTTCGGCGACCCGCTCGAGGCGGCCCTGCGCTGGCAGCGCGGCGGCGCCGAGTGGCTGCACCTCGTGGACCTCGACGCCGCGTTCGGCCGGGGATCCAACGCGGAGCTGCTGCGGGGCATCGTCGGCCGGCTCGACCTCAACGTCGAGCTCTCCGGCGGCATCCGCGACGACGCCTCCCTCGAACGCGCCCTCGCCACCGGCGCCCGCCGCGTGAACATCGGCACCGCCGCGCTCGAGAACCCGCAGTGGTGTGAGCGGATCATCGGCGAGTACGGCGACCGGGTCGCCATCGGGCTGGACGTGCGCGGCGAGAACCTCGCCGCCCGCGGCTGGACCACCGAGGGCGGCCCCTGGCCGGAGACGCTGGACCGACTCGTCGCCGCCGGCTGCGAGCGCTTCGTCGTCACCGACGTGCAGTCCGACGGCATGCTCAGCGGCCCCAACCTCGAGTTGCTCACCGCCGTGGCCCGCCGCAGCGGACAGAAGGTCATCGCCTCCGGCGGCATCGCCACCCTCGACGATCTGCGGACCCTGCGCACGCTGGTCGACGACGGCGTCGAGGGCGCCATCATCGGCACGGCCCTCTACGTCGGGCGCTTCACGCTGGAGGAGGCCCTCGCCGTCGCCGGGGGCGACGTCGATGCCTAAGCCGCCGGCCAGCACCTTCGGGGACGTCACGCCCCGGACCATGCACCTGCCGCCGCCTCTCGAGGGCCGCATCGCGGACCTGCTGGGCGGCAAGAAGATCGTCATGACGGGCGTGACCGGCTTCATCGGCGAACAGCTGCTGTGGAAGGTCCTGGGCGAGTGCCCGGGCACGACGACCGCCGTCCTGGTGCGGCCCAAGGGGTCCGTCACCGCCCACCAGCGGGTGGCAGGCCTCCTGGGCAAGAAGATCTTCAAGCCCATCGTCGAGGCCGCGGGCGGGGTCGAGGCGCTCATGGCGGCGCGGGTCGAGGTCATCGAGGGCGACCTGCCCAACGTGCCGGACCTGCCGCGCGACCTCGACGTGCTGCTGCACTGCGCCGGAGACGTGTCGTTCGACCCGCCGATCGACCAGGCGTTCATGACCAACGTCATCGGTACCAAGGCGCTGCTGACGAAGCTGCGGGAGGCGTGCTCCGACGAGGACGGCACCCTGGTCAAGATCCCGCACTACGTGCACGTGTCCACGGCCTACACCGCGGGCCGCCGCCGGGGGGCCATCCCCGAGGCCGCCCACGTGCACGACGTCGACTACGAGGCCGAGACGGTCGCGGCGCTGGCCATGAAGGACCACATCGAGGCGCGCTCCCGCGACGCCGGCCAGCTGACGGTGCTGCGGCGCCAGGCGGAGGAGCTGCACGCGAAGGCCGGCTACCTCACCACGTCGGAGGACACCGAGCGCCGCCGCCAGGAGTGGGTGAAGAACGAGCTCATCGCCGCCGGCACCGAACGCGCCCGCTCGCTCGGCTGGACCGACGTCTACACGTTCGCGAAGGCGCTGGGGGAGCGCGTCGTCGCCGACCTTGGGCGCGACTTCCGGGTGTCCATCCACCGGCCCGCCATCGTCGAGTCCTCGTTGCGCTACCCGTACCCCGGGTGGATCGAGGGGTTCAAGATGGCGGACCCGATCATCCTCGCCTACGGCCGCGGCCAGCTGCCGGAGTTTCCGGCCTCGCCGGACGCGGTCATCGACATCATCCCGTGCGACTACATCGTCAACGCCATCCTCGCGGTGTGCGCCACGACCCCCGAGGTGGGACGCGTCGAGTACTACCACGGCAGCTCCGGCGCCCGGAACCCGCTCACCTTCCGCGGCATCTACGAGCACGTGCGCCGCTACTTCGCCGAGCATCCGTACACCACCGGCCAGGGCTCCACGCCGCTGGCCACCTGGACGTTCCCGGGCCCGGAGCCGATCGAGAAGCTCATGTGGGTCGGCAACCTCGGCATCAAGGCCGGCAACAAGCTGCTCAGCTTCGCGCCGCGCAGCAAGACCACGCGGCGCTGGGCGCAGCAACTGGACAAGGGCGCCAAGCAGCTGGAGTTCCTCACCAAGTACTTCACGCTCTACGGGGAGTACCTGCAGTCCGAGCTGCACTTCGTCGACGACCGCGCGTTGGCCCTGCACACCTCGCTGCACCCCGACGACAAGGAGATCTTCGGCTTCGACTCCGCCGCCATCGACTGGCGCCACTACATGGAAGAGGTGCACATCCCGGCCATCACGAACCCGGTACGCCGCCTCGAAGCCGCCCGCAAACGGCGGCAGGCCCGCGCGGCGACGTTCAAGGACCTCAAGCCGGCCGAGCCGGGAACGGTCCTGGCCGCGTTCGACCTCGACGGCACCGTCATGGCCACCAACGTCGTCGAGACCTATCTGTGGGCCCGCCTGCCGGAGCTCAGCCCCGCCCGCCGGGCCGCTGAGGTCGCGCGCGTCGCCGCGCAGCTGCCGCTGTACCTGGGCGCCGAACGCCGGGACCGCGGGCGCTTCCTGCGCTCGATCTACCGCCGCTACGCCGGCGCCGACCTCGCCGCCCTGGAGGAGTACGTCGACGAGACGCTCGCGCCGCAGATCCTCGACCGGATGTCGCCCGACGCCATCCGCCGGATCCGCGAGCACCGCGACGCCGGGCACACCACCATCCTCATGACCGGTGTCATCCGGCCGCTGACCAGGCCCTTCGAGGGCCTCTTCGACACCATCGTCGCCGCAGACCTCGCCACCGACGCCTCGGGGCGCTGCACGGGGTTCCTCAGCGGCCCTCCGATGGTCGGCGAATCCCGCGCGGCGTGGCTGCACCACTACGCCACGCTGCACGGCATCGACCTCGGCCAGTCCTACGGCTATGCCGACAGCCACGTCGATCTGCCCATGCTCAACACCGTCGGCAACCCGGTGGCGGTCAGCCCCGACATCGGCCTCATGCGCGCGGCCCGCGCCAAGGGATGGTCCATCATCGAGTGGCCCGCCATGTCGCCGCTGCCGCGCTGGAGGATGTCGTGAACGGAAAGGAAGCCTGATGTCTCGTCCCGGATTCGTGCTGGAGGTCGACGACAAGACCCCGCCGCTGCTCACGATGGCCGGATCGGACCTCCGACTGGAGCGGTTCGGGCTCGGCACCTCGGTGGTCTACCCGGCCGACGCGGTGGCCTCCACGGACCCCGTGGGGCTCATCGACGCCGCGCTGACGGCCCCGGCCGGCACCCACCCGCTGGCGGCGCAGCTGAAACCCGAGACGCGCCTCACCGTCGTCGTCGTGGACACCGACCGACCCCTGCCGCGGCCCGATTTCGACGTCCGCCGCGCGCTGGTCGAGCGGGTCCTCGAGACCGCGGCCCGGGCCGGGGTCGACGACGTCGAGATCGTCATCGCCACCGGCCTGCGTCAGCAGTGGAACGCGGCACGCATCACCGAGGTCCTCGGCGACCGCGTCGCGACGTCGTTCCTGCCCGACTCCCTCGTGTCCAGCCACGACGTGACCTCGTCCGACCTGGTGGCCGTCGGGGACGCTGACGGGCACCCCGTGCGCCTGAACCGCCGTGTCGCGGAGTCGGATCTCGTCGTCCTGGTCTCCGCGCGCACCGACGCGGCGTCCGACTGCCCCATGGTGGCAGGGCTCACCGACGTGGAGACGCTGTCGCGCATGGGCGGCGTCGACCGCGACGACGCGTTCTGCGGGCGCGTCGAGGCCGTCGTCCACGAGGCCGTGACCACCTTCGCGCTCGTCGCCGTCCTCGGCCAGCCCCTGCTGGGCCGGCCGCTGCGGTTCGCCTCCAAGCGCGAGTGGGAGTGGACCCTGGCAGACCGCCTGGCCTTCGCCGGCAGCCGGCAGATCGTCGCGGCGCTGCCCAGGCAGGGCGCGCAACTCCTGCACGGCAACCCCCGCGCCGACTACGCGGTCGTCGACGTGCTGGGCGGCGAGTACCGCCGCGTGTTCGCCGACTCGCGGCTGGTGTGGCGGGCCGCCAACGCCGTCGAGATCGGCGCACAGGCCGACGTGCTGGTCACCTCCGTGTGGGGCGCGTCCATCGACGAGGGCGATCCGGTCGGGTCGCCGCTGAGCGCCGCGCACCACGCCCTGGTCACCCGGGCGGGCGCGCACCTGGGGACCTCGGCGGTGCGCGACGGCGGCGCGGTGATCGCGTTCCACCCGCTGCGGCGCCGGTTCTCGAACCGCCGCCAGTCCGCCGCGGCCGACTTCTTCGCGACGGTCCTCGCGGCCACGACCGACCCGGCGGAGATCGCGGCCACCTACGAGGCCCGCGCGATCGACGACGAGTGGTACCTCGACCTGTACCGCAAGCAGTTCGCCGAGCACCCGCTGCGCGTGTTCCACGAGTGGTACGCCACTGCCCGCGCCGCGGCCCGTCTCTCGGACGTCATCTGGGTCGGCGGCGACCGGCGCAGCGCGGCGCTGCTGGGTCACCGCGCCGCGAGCACGTACGCCGACGCGCTGGAGATCGCGTCGAACTCCGTCGGAGCGGCCCCCGCCATCACGGTGCTCCACGGCCCGGGCCTGGCCCTGGGCGACGTGCGATGACCCGGCGGCTGCCCTCCTGGGCCCAGCCCCGACGGGAACGCCGCACGCCGCGGCTGACGTGGCCCGCGGACGTGGCGATGGCGCTCGGGCAGAGCCTGCGCCGGTCCCGCCCGGGCGGCGCCCCGCCGCGCCCCGCCGTCGAGCGCCCGCAACTGAACCTGCGGGCCACCCTGTCCGGCCGGCACCTGCTGCTGCGCCTGCTGGGGCTTCGTCTCGACGTCGAACTGGTCTCGGCCGACTCGCTCGCCGGACTGCAGCAGCCGATCATCTTCGCGGCCAACGAACAGGGCGCGCTCGATTACCAGGTGCTGCAGTGGGCACTGCCGGCGCGCCTCCGGCCGACCATGATCGCGCCGTCGCGCGCGCTGGCCCGGGGGCGCAACATCGTCGTGTTCGCCGACGAACCGGTCGGGCGGCGCCTGGTGGGGGAGTTCTCCACCGTGGCGGCGGACCTCGCCAACCAGCACGGCGTGCCGATCGTGCCCGTCGGGGTCGTCGGCACGTTCAAGCTGAAGGACATCCTCAAGCTCGCGCTGCGCACCCGTCCGAAGGTCTCGATCCGCTTCGGCGCACCGATCTACTCGCGGGGCCGGTCGCTGACCCAGGCCACCGCCGAGTTGCAGGCGAGCGTCGAGGAGCTCGTGCAGGAGGGCGACCTCTCCTGGTGGACCGTGCAGCGCCGCCGGCCCGGCGGCGTGACCGGCTCGGGCGCCCCCGCCGCGCCCCGCTGGCGACGGCTCTGGGACCAGGCGGCCCCGACCGAGACGACCGACCAACGGATCTGGCGGTAACCGGACTCATGGATGTCTACGTGGAGCCGCACCTGTCGTGGCGCCTCCTCGGACCGGACGACGCAGCGGAGCTCGACCACTTCCGCGGCCAGCTCGACGCGCTCGAGGACTCGGTCCTCACCGGCGTCGCGGCGGGGATCACGGACCGCGACCTCATGGTCGTGTCCGCCGTCGGCGGGTTCGACCACTACCAGTCCATGTCCGCCTACGGCGTGGTGTACCTCGCCGAGCTCGACCCGCTGCGCATGTACGTGATGGGCGGCGTGCACCCCACGCATCGGCACCTGCACATCGGCACGGCGCTGCTGTCGTGGCAGGTGACGCAGGCCACCGCGTGGCGCGACGAGCACCGCCCCGGGGTTCCGCTGTGGCTGGGCTGCTACGCCGAGATGGGCCGGCCCGGTCTCGAGCGGGTCGCCACCCGCCTGGGGTTTGCCGCCGAGCGATACTCCTACGACCTGCACCGTGACCTGACGCGGCCCATCCCGTCGCGCCCCGTCGACGGCATCGAGTTCGTCCGCTTCACGCCCGACCGCTCCGACGACGTGCGGTGCCTGCACAACGTGTGTTTCGCGGGCATGGGCAAGGAGGTGCCGGCTGAGGTGTGGACCGACCGCCTGGAGGACCCCGACTTCCGGCCCGGCTGGTCCTACTTGGCTGTGGCGGGCGGCCGCGTCGTCGGCTACGCCATGAGCGGCACCGCCGAGGCGGAGGACGGCCGGCCGCCGGTCGGCTGGATCGAGCGCTTCGGTGTGCATCCCGACTTCCGCGGCCGCCACATCGCGCTGGAGTTGATGAGCCGCTGCCTGGGCGCCATGCGTGACGAGGGCTGTGTCGAGGCCGGTATCGGCATCGACACCCCTGACGGAGTGGGGGTCAAGCGCCTCTGCGCCGAACTCGGCTGGACGACACGCGACGCGGTGGCCCTGCTCACGAAGGTGGTCCCCTGAGCCCGCGATAAGCTGTCGGGCAGCATTGACCAGCACGGACGAGAAGGTGGGCGACGGATGAGTGGCCATTCCAAGTGGGCGACGACCAAGCACAAGAAGGCGGTCATCGACGCGAAGCGCGGCAAGCTCTTCGCGAAGTTGATCAAGAACGTCGAGGTCGCGGCCCGGCTCGGCGGCGGGGACCCGGCGGGGAACCCGACGCTGTACGACGCCATCCAGAAGGCGAAGAAGTCCTCGGTGCCCAACGACAACATCGACCGCGCCGTCAAGCGCGGGTCGGGTGCCGAGTCCGGGGGCGCCGACTACGAGACGATCATGTACGAGGCCTACGGGCCGGCCGGCGTGGCCATGCTCATCGAGTGCCTCACCGACAACCGCAACCGTTCGGCCTCCGACGTGCGCGTCGCGGTGACCCGCAACGGCGGGACCATGGCCGACGTCGGCTCGGTGCAGCGGCTGTTCTCCCGCAAGGGCGTCGTCACCGTCCCCAAGCAGCAGGGCGGCCGCGACATCAGCGACGACGAGCTGCTGGAGGCCGCGCTCGAGGCCGGCCTGGAAGAGGTCGACGACGACGGCGACGTGTGGGAGGCCGTGTGCGACCCCAACGACACCGTCGAGGTCCGCAAGGCCATCGAGGCCGCCGGCCTGGACTACGACTCCTCCGAGGTGCAGTTCGTCGCGTCCTTCGACCAGGAGGTCGACCAGCTCGAGGTCGCCCAGAAGGTTCTGCGGATCATCGACGCCCTCGAGGACTCCGACGACGTCCAGAACGTGTACACGAACCTGGACTTCACCCAGGAGGTCGCCGAGGCCCTCGAGTCCGAGGACTGACCGGCCGACGAATGCGGATCATCGGCATCGACCCCGGACTCACGCGCTGCGGCGTGGGTGTCGTCGACGGCAGCGTCGGCCGCCCCCCGCAGCTCGTGGCGGTCGGGGTGGTGCGCACCGCCGTCACGCTGGACCTGGCGCAGCGCCTGCTGGCGTTGGAGGAGGGCCTGCTGGCCTGGTTCGACGACTACCGCCCCGACGCGGTGGCCATCGAGCGCGTGTTCTCGCAGCACAACAAGAGCTCCGTCATGGACACGGCGCAGGCGGCGGGGGTCGCGGCCCTCACGGGCGCCAGGCGCGGCCTCACCGTCACCTTCCACACCCCGTCGGAGGTCAAGGCCGCCGTGACCGGATCGGGCTCGGCGGACAAGGCGCAGGTCGCGCAGATGGTCACGCGCATCCTCAAGCTGACAGAGGCCCCGCGCCCCGCGGACGCCGCCGACGCCCTCGCGGTCGCGGTGTGTCATGCCTGGCGCGGCGGCGCCACCAATCGCTACGCCGCGGCCGTCGCGGCAGCCAGGGGGAGCCGATGATCGCGCAGCTCACGGGGACCGTCCTGACCGCCGGGGCCACCTCGGCGGTCGTCGATGTGGGCGGCGTCGGCTTCCTCGTCGCCACCACCCCGCAGACCGCCGCAGGCCTCCGGCCCGGGGAGGTCGCGACGCTCCACACCGCGCTGGTCGTGCGCGAGGACTCTATGACGCTGTTCGGGTTCGCCGAGCCCGCCGAGCGCGAGGCGTTCGAGCTCGCGCAGACCGCCTCCGGCGTCGGGCCGAAGCTCGCGCTGGCGATCGTGTCGGTCCTGGCCCCCGGCGAGCTGAAACGCGCAGTGCTCGCCGAGGACCTCAACCGACTGTGCTCGGTGCCGGGCATCGGCCGGAAGGGCGCCCAGAAGCTCGTCATCGAACTCAAGGACCGCGTGCTGGTCCTCGAGGACGCTCCCGGCGGCCCGGCGCCCGTGGCAGCGCAGGACGCGTGGCGGGCCCAGGTGGCGGAGGGCCTGCAGGGCCTCGGGTGGTCCGCCCGGGACGCCGACGCGGCGTGCGACGCCGTGGCCCACCTGGTCGACGCGGATCCCGACATCTCCATGGCGCTGCTGCTGCGGGCGGCGCTCAACTCGCTGGCGAGGCGGTAGTGGAACACTCCGAGCTGGACCCGACGGCCGACGTCGAGGACCGCGACTACGAGTCCGCGCTGCGCCCCAAGCGGCTGGCCGAGTTCGAGGGGCAGCCACGGGTGCGCGAGCAACTGGGTCTCGTCCTCGACGCCGCCCGGCACCGCGGCACGGCGCCCGACCACGTCCTCCTGTCCGGCCCGCCCGGACTGGGCAAGACCACCCTCGCCATGATCATCGCCGCGGAGCTCGGCACCGGCCTGCGCATCTCGTCGGGGCCCGCCATCCAGCACGCCGGCGACCTCGCGGCCATCCTGTCCGGGCTGGCCGACGGCGACGTGCTGTTCCTCGACGAGATCCACCGCCTGTCCCGGCCGGCGGAGGAGATGCTCTACCTCGCCATGGAGGACTTCCGCGTCGACGTCATCGTTGGGAAGGGTCCCGGCGCCACGGCCATCCCCATCGAGCTGCCGCCCTTCACGCTGGTGGGCGCCACCACCCGCGCCGGGCTGCTGCCCGGCCCGCTGCGGGACCGGTTCGGATTCACGGCCCAGCTGGACTTCTACGCCGTCGGTGATCTCACGGGCATCGTCGCGGCGTCGGCCGGCAAGCTAGGCGTCCCCATCGACGCCGACGCCCAGGGCGAGATCGCCCGGCGCTCGCGCGGCACCCCGCGCATCGCGAACCGCCTGCTGCGCCGCGTCCGCGACTTCGCGCAGGTCAGGGGCCATGCCCGCGTCGACCGCGGCGTGTCGCGGGCGGCGCTGGAGCTCTACGAGGTCGACGAGCGCGGGCTCGATCGCCTGGACCGGGCCGTGCTCGACGCCCTGTGCCGGCTGTTCGACGGCGGCCCCGTCGGCCTGTCCACGCTGGCGCTGAGCGTCGGCGAGGAGGTCGAGACCGTCTCCGAGGTCGCCGAGCCGTTCCTCATCCGCGAGGGCATGCTCGTGCGCACCCCGCGGGGCCGCGTCGCGACCAGGGCGGCGTACGCGCACCTGGGCATGACGGCACCGTCGACGAATCCCGCGTTGTTCGACTGAGGCCCGCCGCCGGTAGCGTTGGGCGCATGCGGACGCGTGCGGAGATCAAGGCCTGGCTGACGGACATGGACGGCGTGCTGGTGCACGACAACCGGGCCCTGCCCGGCGCGCAGGAGCTCATCGACCACTGGGTGGCCACCGGCACGCCGTTCCTCGTGCTCACCAACAACGCCACCTACACCCCGCGCGACCTGTCGGCGCGGCTGCGCGACTCCGGGCTCAACGTGCCCGAGGAACGGATCTGGACCTCCGCGATGGCCACGGCGAAGTTCCTGGCGGAGCAGAAGCCCGGCGGGTCGTGCTTCATGGTGGGGGAGGCCGGGCTGTCGACGGCCCTGCACGACGCCGGCATGGTCCTGTCGGACCGCAGCCCGGACTTCGTCGTCATCGGCGACACCCGCACCTACTCGTTCGAGGCGATCACCACCGCCATCCGGCTGATCGACGCCGGCGCGCGGTTCATCGCCACCAACCCGGACGCCACGGGCCCCACCCCCACCGGGGTGGTGCCGGCCACCGGGGCGGTCGCGGCCCTCATCACGAAGGCCACGGGCCGCGAGCCCTACGTCGTCGGCAAGCCCAACCCCATGATGTTCCGCTCCGCGCTCAACAAGATCGGCGCGCACTCGGAGGAGACGGGCATGATCGGCGACCGCATGGACACCGACATCGTCGCGGGCATGGAGGCCGGGCTGCACACCGTCCTGGTGCTCACCGGCATCTCTACCGTCTCGTCCATCACCCAGTTCCCCTACCGGCCCGTGGAGATCCTCGACGGCGTGCACCAGTTCCTCGACGGTGCCGTCCCGCCGGGCGAGGCGCGCGGGCACCATCCTGAGCCTCCGCTATCCTGAGCGGTGGCCCACCGACGTTCGGAGAAATTATGGACCTGATCCTCATGATGATCGCGCTGTTCGCGGTCATGTACTTCCTCATGATCCGCCCGCAGCAGAAGCGCATGAAGCAGCACCAGGAGATGCAGTCGAGCCTCGCGCCGGGTGCCCGCGTGCTCCTCACCTCCGGACTGTTCGGCACCATCACCAACGTCGGGGAGCGGCAGATCATCGTCGAACTCGCGCCCGGCGTCGAGGTCACCGTCCTCAAGGGCAACGTGGCGCGCGCCATCACCGCCGACGAGGAGGAGTTCGAGTTCACCGACGCCGACGGCGACGCCGTGCTGGACGAGCCGGTCGACGAGGCCGACCCGACGGCGCTGCCGGAGTCCACGGCCGACGACAGCTTCTTCCAGGGCCCCGACGCCCAGGCGCGCCCGGAGGACACCAAGTAACCGTGGCCACCACCGCCAAGAGGGGGCGCCCCGGCGTCGTCCTCGCTGTCTTCCTGCTCATCATCGCCGGGCTGTACGCCATCATGGCGGCCACCGGGACCTGGGCACCCAAACTCGGCCTCGACCTGCGCGGCGGCCAGACCATCACGCTCACGGCCGAGAACGAGACCGTCACGATGGAGTCGCTCGAACTCGCGCGCGACATCATCCAGCAGCGCGTCGACGGCCTCGGCGTCGGCGAGGCGTCGGTCGTCGTCCAGGGCGAACGCAACATCATCGTGTCGGCCCCCAACGTCGAGCGGGACGACCTGGTGCAGCTGGTCGGCGCCACCGCGCAGCTGTCCTTCCGGCCCGTGCTGTACGTGGGTGCCGCCACGGGGACCGATCCGTCGGCGTCCCCGGAGCCGTCGGAGTCGGCGCTGCCCGGCCTGCCGACCGCGCCGCCGAGCCCCGCCCCGTCGCCCAGCGCCACCCCCGGCGAGCCCGTCGACCAATTGCCCATCGCCGAGGTCCTGGCCTACCAGCCCACCGAGGACGACCTCGTGGCCTTCGAGGCCTACACGTGCGGCGACGAGCAGACCGAAACCCCCACCACCGCCCTCGTCGCGTGCGACACCGACGGCCTGCAGAAGTTCCTGCTCGGCCCGGTCGCCGTCCGCGGACAGGACCTCACGACGGCGTCCTTCGGCATCCCGCAGGGCGAACTCGGCTACGCCGTGACCCTCAGCTTCGACGCCGAGGGCACCGCCAACATGTCGGAGCTCACCGGCGCCCTCCTCGGCGCCGCCCAGCCGCGCGACATGTTCGCGATCGTCCTCGACGGCAAGGTCGAGTCCGCCGCGACGGCCGAGGCGCGCATCACCAACGGCGAGGCCATCATCCGCGGCGGCTTCACCGCCGACAGCGCGGCCGGCCTCGCCAACGTGCTGAAGTTCGGCTCCCTGCCGCTGTCCTTCGAGCCGTCCCAGGTGGAGACCGTGTCGGCCACGCTGGGCGGCGAGCAGCTGCGCGTGGGAATCATCGCCGGCCTCATCGGGCTGGCGGTCGTGATGGCCTACAGCTTCCTGTACTACCGCGGTATGGGCATCGTCGTCGTGGCCTCCCTGGCGATCGCGGCCTCGGCCACGTACGCGTCCATGGTGCTGCTCGGCGAGGTGGTGGGCTTCGCCCTCAACCTGCCCGGCATCGCCGGCGCCATCGTCGGTATCGCGGTGACGGCGGACTCGTTCATCATCTACTTCGAGCGGATCCGCGACGAGATCCGTGAGGGGCGCAGCCTCAAGTCCGCGCTCGTGGCGGGGTGGCGCAAGGCCCGCGGCACCATCGTCATCTCCGACGCGGTGTCGCTGCTGTCGGCGGTCGTGCTGTTCGTCCTCGCGGTCGGCGCGGTGAAGGGCTTCGCGTTCACGCTGGGCCTGACCACCCTGATCGACCTGGCCGTCGTGTTCTTCTTCACCAAGCCGCTGGTCGAGCTGCTCGGCCGCACGCGCTTCTACGGCGAGGGGCACCGCTGGTCGGGGCTCGACGCCGCGCACATGGGCGTGACCCGCGAGTCGCTGCTCGGGCGCCGCCCGCGCCGGCCCGCCGCCGCCCCGACCATCCCCCAGGAGGCCTGATGACCGCCCGCAGGCTCGGCATCGCCGAGCGGCTCTACACGGGCCAGCTCAGCTACGACTTCATGGGCAACCGGCGGCGCTGGTTCCTCATCTCCGCGGTGGTCATCGGCGTCTCGCTGGTGCTGCTCCTCATCCGGGGCCTGACGCTGGGCATCGAGTTCAGCGGCGGCACGGACTTCCAGGCCCCGATGTCGATCCAGCAGGGCACCGTCGACGAGGTGCGCGAGCGGGTCGGGGACATCGAGGTCGAGGAGCTTGACGCGCAGGTGTTCACGCTCGGCGACGACGCCATCCGCGTCCAGACCCGGTCGCTGACCCCGGACGAGACCAACCAGGTGCGTGCGGACGTGGCGGAGATCGCTGGGGTGGCGGCCGAGGACGTCACCTACAACGCCATCAGCCCGTCCTGGGGCGACCAGATCACGAGGCAGGGCACCATCGCGCTGGTGGTGTTCATCGTGCTCGTCATGGCGCTCATCGCCGTGTACTTCCGGGACTGGAAGATGTCGGTCGCGGCGATCGTGGCGGTCTTCCACGACCTGCTGGTCACGGTCGGCGTCTACGCGGCCGTCGGGTTCACCGTCACCCCGTCGACCGTCATCGGCGTCCTCACCATCCTGGGCTATTCGCTGTACGACACCGTGGTGGTGTTCGACAAGATCCGCGAGAACGTCGCTGGCATCGAGCACACCAACCACACGTACTCCGAGCAGTCGAACCTCGCCGTCAACCAGGTCCTGGTGCGCTCGCTGAACACGACCGTCATCGGCGTGCTGCCCGTGCTGGCACTGTTCATCGCCGGCGCGACGCTGCAGAGCGGCCCGCTGGCCGACCTCGGCCTGGCGTTGCTCGTCGGCATGATCGCCGGCGCGTACTCGTCGCTGTTCATCGCCGCGCCGCTGCTGGCCTGGCTGCGGGAGCGGGAGCCCGGCATGACCGAGCACCGCGCCCGGATCGCCCGGCGCCAGGCCCGCTCCGCCGCCCGAACCGGCCGGGCGAGGCTCGACGCCGCGGCCGAGCCGCTGGCGGCCGCCGCCACGCTCACCACCGTCGACGACGCCGCCCCGACGGTCGCGGCGCCGACGGTCCGCCACGAGCGCCGCACCGGAGGGTCGCGCGCCGATCGCCGGAAGAAGGGCACGCGATGACCGACCGCCAGCAGCTGATCGCCGGCCTGATCGCCGACGTCCCCGACTTCCCGCGCCCGGGGGTGATGTTCAAGGACATCACGCCGCTGCTCGCGTCGCCGGCGGGCTTCGAGGCCGCCGTCACCGCCCTGGTGGAGGCGGCACCCCGCGACATCGACGTGGTGGTCGGCATGGAGGCGCGCGGGTTCATCTTCGCCGCCCCTGTCGCGCTGGCCCTCGGCGCGGGGTTCGTCCCCGTCCGCAAGCCGGGGAAGCTGCCGGGGGAGACCATCAGCGAGTCCTTCGAGCTGGAATACGGTTTCGAGACCCTGACCGTGCACCGCGACGCCATCCGGCCCGGGGCACGGGTGCTGGTGATCGATGACGTGCTCGCCACCGGCGGCACCGTCGGCGCGACGGCGGCCCTGCTGCGGCAGATGGGCGCCGAACTGGTGCACGTCGCGGTGCTGATGGAGCTCAGTTTCCTGGAGGGCCGCGCGCGGCTCGCCGAACTGGGCGTCGACAACGTGACCGCGGTCCTGACAGTCTGAGCTCATGGCGAAACTGGAGCCGGGCGGCCGCGAGGGTGTCCTCTCGCTGGTCAGCCTGCCCCGGATCTCCCTGTCGCCGTTCAAGGAGCTCGCCCGGCGGACGGCGCTGGCGCTGCTCATCCTCATGCTCAACACGTTCATCGTGTGGCTGGACCGCGACGCGTACATCGACAACACGGCCGGCGACGGCGTGCAGCTGCTCGACGCGTTGTACTACTCGACCGTCACGATGACCACGACCGGCTACGGCGACATCACCCCGGTGGCCGCCCATGCCCGCCTCATGAACGTGCTCGTCGTCACGCCGCTGCGCATCGGCTTCCTGGTCCTGCTCGTCGGCACCACCATCGAGGTGCTGACGAAGGAGGGCAGCCGCAGCATCGCGGACCTGTTCTGGAGGAGAAAGATGCGCAACCACGTCGTCGTCATCGGGTACGGCACGAAGGGCCGCAGCGCGGTCAACACGCTGCGCCGGCAGGGCGAGTCGCCGGAGAAGATCCTCGTCATCGACCAGCACGCCAGCGCTGTCGCGGACGCCAACTTCGACGGGCTGGCGGCCTTCCAGGGCGACGCCACCCGGCGCGAGCTGCTCCGCCGGGCGGAGATCAGCAAGGCCAAACAGGTGATCATCTCGCTCGACCGCGACGACACGGCCATCCTCACCACCCTGACCGTCCGGCAGCTCAACCCCACGGCCGGCGTCGTCGTCGCGGTGCGCGAGCACGAGAACGTGCCGCTCGTGCGGCAGTCGGGGGCCTCGTCGGTCGTCACGTCCTCGGAGACGGTGGGCCGCCTGCTGGGCCTGTCGGCGCTCGGCCCCGAGCTGGGCACGATCATGCAGGACATGCTGACCGGCGCCGAGGGGCTCGAGGTGCACCAGCGTCTCGCCGAACCCCACGAGGCCGGGCAGCCGCCGTCGGCGGTGCAGGGGGAGCGCGTCATCGGCATCATCCGCAACGGCACGCTGCGCCGGTTCTACGACCAGACCGCAGCACGCGTCGAGATCGGCGACGAGCTCATCGTCGTGCGCCGCGCGCAGCCGCCGGTTCGCGACGCCAAACACATCCTCGGCGCCTTCGACCCGGACAGCTAGGATTGGTTGACAGCGCTCGTGTGAGGGGAGGCCGGACATGACCGATGAGCTGACCGGAGTGTCACGACTGGTCACCGGCCCCGAACAGCCCCGGCTGCGGATGCGGCACCGCCTCGCCCGGCTGGGGGCCGTCCGCTCCAAGAGCGCCGTGCTGGACCCGCTGTTCCGGATCGTCCGGTCGAACCACCCCAAGGCTGACCTCGACATCATCGAACGCGCCTACCGCGTCGCGGAGCGCTGCCACGAGGGGCAGAAGCGCAAGTCGGGGGATCCGTACATCACGCATCCGCTCGCCGTCGCCACGATCCTCGCCGAGCTCGGCATGACCGAGCCCGTCCTGGTGGCTGCGCTGCTCCACGACACCGTCGAGGACACCCCCTACACGCTGGAGCAGCTGCGCGAGGACTTCTCCGACGAGGTCGCCCGCATGGTCGACGGCGTCACGAAGCTCGACAAGCTCACCTACGGCGAGACCGCCAAGGCCGAGACCATCCGCAAGATGATCATGGCGACCTCCGAGGAGGTGCGCGTCCTGGTCATCAAGCTCGCCGACCGGCTCCACAACATGCGCACCCTCGGGTTCCTGCGCCCCGACAAGCAGGTGCGGATCGCCACCGAGACCTTGAACATCTTCGCGCCCCTGGCCCACCGCCTGGGCATGAACACCATCAAGTGGGAACTCGAGGACCTGTCGTTCGCGATCATCGAGCCGAAGATCTACGCCGAGATCGTCGACATGGTGGCGCAGCAGGCCCCCTACCGCGAGCGGTACCTGCGCGAGCTCATCGGCCAGTTCCAGACGCTGCTGACCGACGCCAAGATCACCGCGACCGTCTACGGCCGCCCCAAGCACTACTACTCGATCTACCAGAAGATGATGGTGCGCGGCCGCGACTTCAAGGAGATCTACGACCTCATCGGGCTGCGAGTCCTGGTCGAGGACACGCCCACCTGCTACGCCGTCCTCGGCGTGGCGCACGCCGCGTGGAAGCCCATCCCGGGCCGGTTCAAGGACTACATCGCCGGCCCGAAGTTCAACATGTACCAGTCGCTCCACACCACCGTGCTGGGCGCCAACAACGAGCCCGTCGAGCTGCAGATCCGCACGCACGAGATGCACCGACGCGCCGAGTACGGTGTCGCGGCGCACTGGAAGTACAAGGAGGACCTCAAGCACGGCGTCACGCCCGAGGAGGCCGGGCTGCGGGCCATGCACCAGCTGGGCGTCATGTCGAAGGAGACCGAGGATCCCAGCGAGTTCCTCGACTCCGTGATGTTCGAGATCAACGCCGACGAGATCTACGTCTTCACCCCGAAGGGGGAGGTGATGGCGCTGCCGGTCGGCGCCACGCCCGTCGACTTCGCGTTCGCCGTCCACACGGAGGTCGGGTACCGCTGCATCGGCGCCCGCGTCAACGGCCGGCTGGTGTCGCTCAGCACCCGGCTTGTGCAGGGGGACAAGGTCGAGATCCTCACCTCCAAGGCCGAGGGCGCGGGCCCGAGCCGGGACTGGCTCGGGTTCGTCGTCTCGTCGCGGGCGCGGCAGAAGATCCGCCAGTACTTCTCCCGGGAGCGCCGGGACGAGGCCATCGAGCAGGGCAAGGAGGCCCTCGCCAAGGACCTGCGGCGCACCGGGCTGCCGATGCAGCGCCTGCTCACGCTGGAGAACCTCACCGCGGTGGCCAACGAGCTGGGCTTTAAGGACGTCTCGTCGCTCTACAACGCCATCGGTGAGGGGCACCTCGGCGCCCAGGGCGTGGTCGAGAAGCTCATCGTGCTGCACGGCGGCGAGGAGGAGACCGTCGACACGGTCACCGAGGACATCGTCGTCAAGCAGCGCCGCCGGCCCGTGCGCGACGGGGCCCATGTGCTGGTCGACGGCGACGACTCGGTCGCGGCCAAGTTCGCCAAGTGCTGCTACCCGCTGCCGGGCGACGAGATCATCGGCTTCGTCACGCGCAGCGAGGGCGTGTCGGTCCACCGCGCGGACTGCACCAACGTCCCGGCGTTGATCAAGAAGGAACCTGAGCGCATCGTCGACGTGGCCTGGTCGGCGCGCGAGCCGGGAGCGACCTTCCTCGTCACCATCCAGGTCGAGGGCATCGACCGGTCACGGCTGCTGTCGGACGTGTCGTCGGTGCTGTCCGAACAGCACGTCGACATCCTGTCGGTCAACATCACCACCAACAAGCAGCGGCAGTTCAGCGGGCGCATGACCTTCGAAGCAGCGGACCCGACGCACCTGCAGCATGTGATCAGTCAGGTGCGCCGGGTCCCCGGCGTCTACGACGTGTTCCGCGTCGTCGGCTAGCCTCAGCGCGTGAAGTCGGCCAGGGTGGCCCGGGCCTGGTCCAGCCAGCTCTGGTAGGTCTCGATGGACCTCGCGGCGTCCTTGGCCTTCCGGGCGTCGCCCTTCGACTCGGCCGCCGCCAGGTCCGCCTGGAGCTTGGCGATCTGAGCCTCGAACATCGCCACGGTGTCCTCGGCACGCTTGCGCGCCTCGGGGTCCGTGCGCTTCCACTCCTCGGCCTCCATCGCCGACACCTTGTCGCCGATGGCGCGGACGCGGCCGTCGAGGTCGCGCATGGCGGCGCGCGGCACGTGGCCCACCTCGTTGTACTTCGCCAGGAACTCGCGGTGCGTGGCCTTGGCGGCCTCCACGTCGGTCACGCCCTCGAGGTCGCGCTCCACCTGGTCGACCAGCGCCTGCTTGGCGGCCAGGTTCTCGGCCTGCTCGCCGTCGACGGCGCTCTGCGCGGCGGTCCGCGCCTCGAAGAACCTGTCCTGCAACCCGCGGAAGCGGGTCCACAGGGCGTCGTCCTCGCCGCGGCGGGCGCTGCCCGCGGCCTTCCAGCGCTGCATGAGGTCCCGGAAGGCGGCCGAGGTGGCGCCCCAGTCCGTCGACTCCGCGAGCGGCTCCGCCTCGGCGATGATCGCCTCCTTGGCGGCCTTGGCGGTGTCGCGGCGCTGGTTCAGGTCCGAGAAGTGGGCCTTGCGGCGCCGCGTGTACTGCGTGCGCGCGGACGAGAAGCGGTGCCACAGCTCGTTGTCCGTGGCCCGGTCGACCCGGGGGAGCGCCTTCCACTCGTCGAGCAGCACCCGGAACCGGTCGACGCCGCCGCGCCAGTCCTCGCCGGCGGCCAGGGTCTCCGCCTCGGCGACCATGGTCTCCTTCGCGGCGACGGTGGCGGCGTTCTGCTCCGCGCGCTGGGCCTTGCGAGCCTCGATCTGGGCGGGCAGCACCTCGCTCAGGGCGTCGAGGCGGGCGGCCAGGGCCTGCAGGTCGCCGACGGCGTTGGCCTCCATGACGTTGGTGCGGGCCGTGGCGATGGCCGTGCGCGCCTCTTCGGGCGACATCGCCTGGGCGGCGACGCGCGCCTCGAGCAGGCCGACCTCGGCGGCCAGGTTCTCGTAGCGGCGGACGTAGAAGGCCATGGCCTCGTCGGGGGTGGAGTCGGGGATCTGCCCGACACTTCGTTCGGTGTCACCCACCGTGACGTAGACCGTGCCGTCAGGATCGACGCGGCCGAAGTCGGAGGGCGCTTGCGGTTCGCTCATGCGCCAAATCTAGCGGGATAGGGTGGGGTCGTGCTCATCCAGCCCATACCGGTATCGCCCTGGCAGGCCAACTGCTACGTCGTTCTCGCCGACGAGAAGGCGACGCAGTGCGTCATCGTGGACCCCGGGATCACGGCCGCGGGGCCAGTCGCGCGCTACGTCGAGGAGCGGGGCGTCACGCCCGTCGCGCTGCTCGCGACGCACGGCCACCTGGACCACGTCGGCGACGCCCACCTGCTGGCGGCCCGCTGGAAGATCCCGCTGCACATCGCTGCCGCCGACCGTCACCTGCTGGAACGGCCGGGCGACGGCCTCGGCCCGCAGGGGACCGCGCTCATGCGCCAACTCACGGGCACCGACACGCTGCCCCCCGTCGCCGACGTCCGCGACCTGACCGGGGACATCGAGCTCGCTGGCCTCTACGTCAGCCCGTTCGCCGCCCCCGGACACACGCCCGGATCGACGCTGCTCGACGTCACCTCGGCCGACACCCGCGTCGTCTTCACCGGCGACGTCATCTTCGCGGGCACCATCGGCCGCACGGATCTGCCCGGCGGTAGCATGACCGAGATGCGCCGCTCGCTGCGGAACATCGTCGAGCGGTTCCCCGCCGACGTCGTGCTCCTGCCGGGGCACGGCCGGCCCACCACCCTCGCCGAGGAACTCGACACCAACAGTTACCTTCGTTGACGCCAAAGTGAGGTCGCACGTGCCCCGCCCCAAGCCGCTGAGCGGATTTCCCGAGTTCCTCCCCGCGGGACGCATCGTCGAGAACCGCGTGCTCGACGTCGTGCGCACCACCTTCGAGCTGCACGGCTTCGCGCCCATCGAGACCCGCGCCGTCGAGCCGCTGGACCAGCTGGCGCGCAAGGGCGAGATCGAGAAGGAGATCTACGTCGTCCGGCGGCTGCACGCCGAGGCCGGCGACGCCGACGAACTGGGGCTGCACTTCGACCTCACCGTCCCCTTCGCCCGCTACGTGCTGGAGAACTCCGGGCACCTGGCCTTCCCCTTCCGCCGGTACCAGATCCAGAAGGTGTGGCGCGGGGAGCGCCCGCAGGAGGGCCGCTACCGCGAGTTCACGCAGGCCGACATCGACATCGTCGGGCAGGGCGCGCTCGCGGCGCACCACGACGTCGAGATCCCGCTGGTGGCACTCGACGTGTTCGAGACGCTGCGCCGCGACCTCGGCCTGCCCCCCGTGAGCCTGCGCGTCAACAACCGCAAGCTCTCCGAGGGCTTCTACCGCGGCCTCGGCATCGAGGACCCCGCCGCCGTGCTGCAGCGGGTCGACAAGTACGACAAGATCGGCCCCGACGCGGTCGTCGAGCTCCTCACCGGAGAGCTGGGTCTCACCGCCGCCCAGGCCCGCGCCTGCGTGGAGCTGGCCGGCATCGCCACCGAGGACGAGTCGGTCGTGGACCGGGTCCGGGCCCTCGGTGTCCAGCACGAACTCCTCGACCAGGGACTCGACGAACTCGCCGGCCTCATGCGGGTGGCCGGCCGCCAGGCCCCGGGCAGGGTCGTCGCCGACCTCCGGATCGCCCGCGGCCTCGACTACTACACCGGCACCGTCTACGAGACGTTCCTCGTCGGATCCGAGAAGCTCGGCTCCGTGGCCTCGGGCGGGCGCTACGACTCCCTCGCCAGCGACGGCAAGGTGACCTTCCCGGGCGTCGGCTACTCGTTCGGCATCACCCGGATCCTCGCGCCGCTCATCGGTCGCGGCCGCCTGGTGGCCTCGCGCAGCGTGCCGAGCGCCGTGCTGGTCGCCGTCGACGACGAGGAGTCGCGCGAGCGGGCCATCGCTGTCGCGGGGGCACTGCGCGCTCGCGGCATTGCCGTCGAGGTGGCGCCCAAGGCCGACAAGTTCGGCCGGCAGATCCGCTACGCGGAGCGGCGCGGCATCCCCTTCGTCTGGTTCGGGGCCGGCTACGACGACTCCGTCAAGGACATCCGATCCGGGGATCAGCAGCCCGCGTCCCCGGACACGTGGGAGCCCCCCGCCGCGGACCTGGTCCCGGTCGTGGGACCGGCCGACTGATTCACGTGCGCCCGCCCCGCGCGGCTAGCATGGCTCGTCCGAGCTGCACCGTCTATGCAGCCGATCAGAAAGGAACACCGTGATCCGCACCCACGATGCCGGAACGCTCCGCCGCGAGCACGCAGGCCAGACCGTCGTCCTCGCCGGATGGGTCGCCAAGCGCCGCGACCACGGCGGGCTCGCCTTCATCGACCTGCGGGACGCCTCGGGGCGTGTGCAGGTCGTGATCCGCGACGAGTTGCTGGCCGCGACCGGTGCGCACGACCTCCGCAACGAGTACTGCATCAAGGTCACCGGCGTCGTCGAGGTCCGCCCCGAGGGCAACGAGAACCCCGACCTGCCCACCGGCGAGATCGAGGTCGCGATCGCCGAGCTGGAGGTGCTCAACACGTCGGCCCCGCTCCCGTTCCAGATCGACGAGCGCGTGAACGTCGGCGAGGAGGCGCGGCTCAAGTACCGCTACCTCGACCTGCGCCGCCCGGCACCGGGCGCGGCGATCCGCCTGCGCTCGCAGGTGAACCAGGCCGCCCGGCGCGTCCTGCACGCCCGCGACTTCGTCGAGATCGAGACCCCGACGCTGACCCGCTCCACCCCGGAGGGTGCCCGGGACTTCATCGTCCCGGCCCGCCTCGCCCCGGGGTCCTGGTACGCGCTGCCCCAGTCGCCGCAGCTGTTCAAGCAGCTGCTCATGGTCGCCGGCATGGAGCGCTATTACCAGATCGCCCGCTGCTACCGCGACGAGGACTTCCGCGCCGACCGCCAGCCCGAGTTCACCCAGCTCGACGTCGAGATGAGCTTCGTGGACCAGGACGACGTCATCGAGCTCGGCGAGGAACTGATCCGCGAGATCTGGGCGCTCATCGGCGTGGAGCTCAGCACGCCGTTCCCGCGCATCACGTATCTCGACGCGATGGACCGCTACGGCTCCGACAAGCCGGACCTGCGCTTCGACCTGGAGATCAGCGAACTCACCTCGTACTTCGCCGACACCACGTTCCGCGTGTTCCAAGCCCCCTACGTCGGCGCCATCGTCATGCCCGGCGGCGGGTCCCAGCCGCGACGCACCTTCGACGCCTGGCAGGAATGGGCCAAGCAGCGCGGCGCCAAGGGGCTGGCCTACGTCACCCTCGACGACGCCGGCGAGCTGGGCGGTCCCGTCGCGAAGAACCTGTCCGACGCGGAGCGCGCCGGCCTGGCCGCCGCCACCGGCGCGAAGCCGGGCGACTGCATCTTCTTCGCCGCCGGCGCCCGGGCAGCCTCCCAGGCGCTCCTCGGCGCGGCACGCAACGAGATCGGCGAGCGCTGCGGGCTCATCGACGAGGACGCCTGGAGCTTCCTCTGGGTCGTCGACGCGCCGCTGTTCAAGCCCGCCTCGGACGCCAAGGCCGAGGGTGACGTCGCCGTCGGTGAGGGCGCCTGGACGGCCGTGCACCACGCGTTCACGTCGCCGAAGCCCGAGTGCCTCGACACGTTCGACACTGATCCCGGCGGCGCGCTGGCCTACGCCTACGACATTGTGTGCAACGGCAACGAGATCGGTGGCGGGTCGATCCGTATCCACCGCCGCGACGTGCAGGAGCGCGTGTTCAAGGTCATGGGCATCGGCGCCGAGGAGGCGCAGGAGAAGTTCGGCTTCCTCCTCGACGCGTTCCAGTTCGGCGCCCCGCCGCACGGCGGCATCGCGTTCGGCTGGGACCGCATCGTGGCGCTGCTGAGCCGCTCCGAGTCGATCCGCGACGTCATCGCGTTCCCCAAGAGCGGCGGCGGCTACGACCCGCTGACGCAGGCGCCGGCGCCGATCTCCGCGCAGCAGCGCAAGGAGGCGGGCGTGGACGCCAAGCCCGAGCCGAAGGACGCGGCCAAGTAGCGGCCGGCGCCCGGCGCCGGTCCAGTCCGGTGCCGGGCGCTGACCCCGGGCGTAGGTTCTGTTCGGTGTCGGGCGCCGGGGCCGGGCCCACTGGCACGACACGCCGTGGAACAGCGCCCTCGAGCGCGTAGGCGGGCGCGAGGAGCGCCCGGGCGGCACATTCGTGTCGGTGCCCGGCTGCGTCAGCCGAGCAGGTTCGGCACCGACCGGGGGCGCAGCACCAGCCACAGCGCCGCAGTCGCCAGCAGCGCGCACACCAGAATGCCGGTGCCCATCGGCACGGCGCTCGTCATCGGCACCAGGCCGATGAGCGGTCCGACGGTGGAGCCCACGATCTGCGTCACCGCGCCCATGAGCGACGCCGCCGTGCCCGAGTGCTGGCGGTGGTTGTGCAGCAGGAAGATCTGGCCGCACGGCGCCGACAGCCCGAATCCGAACGTCAACAGCCACAGGGCCGGCACCAGCGGCACGTAGCCGACGTCCGCGGCGTTGACGACGAACACCGCCAGCCCGGCCGTCACCATCAGCGACGTCGCGAGCACCAGCACCCACTGCGGCCCCCACCGCTGCGCGAGCCGGCTGCCCAACTGGACGCCGACGAAGACCCCGAATGAGCAGATCGCGAAGACGGTGCCGAAGCCACTGGGGGAGAGGCCGTAGACCTCCTGCAGCAGCACCGACGAGCTGGCGACATAGGAGAACAGCGCGCCGAAGCTGAACGCCGCGATGAGGATCGCCCCGACCGCCAGCCGGTCCGAGAACACGGCCCGGAACGCGCGCCCGATGGGCCCCAGTCCGCCGCGCGTCCGCTCCGCCGGGGGACGGGTCTCGACCGTCATGACGATGATGAGGACGATGACGACCGTGCCGTAGGCCGCCAGGCCCCAGAACACCCCGCGCCAGGGCATGAAGCTCACCATCCACGACCCCACGATGGGAGCGACGATCGGCGCGAGCCCGGAGATCAGCGCCAGCCGCGACAGCATGACCACCAGGGGCCGGCCGCTGAAGAGGTCGCGAGCCATGGCCATGGCCACGACGGCGCCGCCGGCCGCGCCGACGCCCTGCAGCAGGCGCATGGCCGTGAGGAACTCCACCGTCGGCGCCACCGCGACGAGCACAGAGGAGACCACGTGCAGGATGGAGCACGCGATCAGCGGGATGCGCCGCCCGAGGCGGTCGCTCAGCGGCCCGACGAGCAGCTGACCGGTGGCGAACCCGAGCGTGGTGGCCGACAACGTCAGCTGGACCTGCGCGTCAGAGAGCAGCAGGTCGGCCTTGAGCGCCGGAAAGGCCGGAAGGTAGAGGTCGATGGTGAACGGGCCGAGACCGGTCAACATCCCGAGAGTGATGATGATGGCGATGCGGCGGCGTCGCGAGAACTGGTTGCCGAGGTGGGATGCCACAACCCACCATCCTAGGATGGTTTCGGTTTCAAACAAACCGGGGGTGGTTAGAGTGGGACCGGTGAGCACGGACCTGTTCGGCACCCCGGACCCCACGCCCCCGACGCGCGGGGGATCCCTCGGCGACGCCGCCAACCCCCAGGCGCCGCTCGCGGTGCGGATGCGGCCGCGCTCACTCGATGAGATCGTCGGCCAGCAGCACCTGCTCGCGCCCGGGTCGCCTCTGCGGCGCCTGGCGGACGGCCAGCCCATGTCGGTGTTCCTGTGGGGGCCGCCGGGGGTGGGGAAGACGACGATCGCCTCCGTCGTCTCCCGTGCCACGAACCGCCGGTTCGTCGAGCTCTCCGCCGTGACCGCGGGCGTCAAGGAGGTCCGCGCCGAGATCGAGGCCGCCCGTCGCGAGCTGGCACGCGGCCAGGCGACCGTCCTGTTCGTCGACGAGGTCCACCGCTTCTCGAAGGCGCAGCAGGACGTCCTGCTCCCCGCGGTCGAGAACCGGCTCGTGACCCTCATCGCCGCCACCACCGAGAACCCGTCGTTCTCGGTCATCTCGCCCCTGCTGTCGCGGTCCCTCCTCCTGCGGCTGCAGCCGCTGACCGAGGCCGACCTGGTCGGCCTTCTGGAGCGCGCGCTCACCGACGACCGGGGAGTGCGCCGGGCGTCGGGGGATCAGTTCAGCCTCGAGCCAGCCGCCCGCGACCTCATCGTCAGGCTGTCGGGCGGCGACGCGCGCCGCGCGTTGACCTACCTCGAGGAGTCGGCCGCTGCCGCCGAGGCACTGGGCACCGGCGTCATCGACCAGGCGGCGGTCGAGTCCTCGGCCGACCGCGCGGCGGTGCGCTACGACCGCGACGGCGACCAGCACTACGACATCATCTCGGCCTTCATCAAGTCGATCCGCGGCTCCGACGTCGACGCCGCCCTGCACTATCTCGCCCGCATGCTCGAGGCGGGGGAGGACCCGCGATTCATCGCGCGGCGCCTCATGATCTCGGCCTCGGAGGACATCGGCATGGCCGCCAGCGGGGTGCTGCAGACCTGTGTCGCCGCGGCGCAGGCCGTGCAACTTCTGGGCATGCCGGAGGCGCGGATCACCTTGGCCCACGCCACGGTCGCCGCGGCCACCGCCCCGAAGTCCAACGCCGCCTATCTCGCGCTGGACGAGGCCGTCGCCGACGTCCGGCGTGGCAAGGGCGGACTCGTCCCCCCGCATCTCCGCGACGCCCACTACGCCGGGGCCGCCAAGCTGGGCCACGGACAGGGCTACCGCTACCCCCACGACTTCGACCACGGCGTCGTCGCCCAGACCTACCTCCCCGACGATCTGGAGGGCACGCGCTACTACCGGCCCACCGACCACGGCCAGGAGGCCGCCATCGCGGACCGGGTCGCGACGCTGCGCCGCCTCCTCGACGGTGGGGCCGTCGGCTAGAGTTACGGCGTCCGAAGTTGGAGGAGGACCCCCATGACCGTTGGAGAGATCGCCGGGCTCATCGCCGCGATCGCACTGTGCGTGCTCGTCGCCCTGATGGCCGGACCGCTGCTCAAGCTGGGCCGGGTGCTCGAGGAGGTGCGGCTGGCCGTGCGTGACCTCGGTCACAACGCCGTCCCCGTCCTCCAGGAGCTGAAGGGCACCGTCGTCGCCACCAACGACGAGCTGGCCAAGCTGAGTGTCGTGACCGACGACGTCAGCCGGGCCTCCGGCCACGCCACCGTCGTGACCGAGAACGCTGCGCAGATGTCCACGCTGTTCGCCGCGACGCTCGGCGGTCCGCTGGTGAAGACGGCCGCCTTCACCTACGGGGTCCGCAAGGCCTTCCAGGGACGGAAGAAGAAGTGAGCAGGCTGTTCTGGCTCCTCGTCGGCGCAGGGCTGGCCGTCTTCGTCGTGCTGCGCGGCAAGCAGTTGCTGTACCAGGTCACGCCCCGCGGCGTGCAGGATCAGGTCGTCGAGCAGGGGCACCGCGCCGCCGCGAGCTTCGGGGACTTCGTCGCCACCTTCCGCGCCGCCGCCGCCGACCGCGAGGCCGAGCTGCGCCGCGAGCTCAACCTCCCCACCGCCACCCGTTGATCCACTTCCCCGAGGACCTATCCGCATGAAGACCTCCGAGATCCGGAGCCGTTTCGTCGACTTCTTCGCCGCCCGCGACCACACCGTCGTGCCGAGCGCCTCCCTGCTCTACAACGACCCGACGCTGTTGTTCGTCAACGCCGGCATGGTGCCGTTCAAGCCGTACTTCCTCGGCGACGAGCCGGCGCCATTCAGGCGCGCCGTGTCCTCGCAGAAGTGCGTGCGCACCCTGGACATCGACGAGGTCGGCAAGACCACCCGCCACGGCACCTTCTTCCAGATGCTCGGGAACTTCGCCTTCGGCGACTACTTCAAGGAAGGCGCCATCCGCTACGCCTGGGACCTGGTGACGGGTTCCGAGGACGACGGCGGCTGGGGCTTCGACCCTGAGTCCGTGTGGGTCACCGCTCTGCATGGGGACCAGGAGACCATCGACCTGTGGCAGCAGGTCGGGATTCCCCGGCACCGCATCCAGGAACGCGGCCTGAAGGACAACTACTGGCACATGGGCGTCCCCGGCCCCGGCGGTCCCTGCTCCGAGATCTACATCGACCGTGGCCCCGAGTTCGGCCGTGACGGCGGACCTGTGGTCGACGAGGACCGCTTCCTCGAGATCTGGAACCTCGTGTTCCAGCAGGAGGAGCTCTCGGCGGTGCGCGCCAAGGACGACTTCGACGTCCTGCGGCCGCTGCCCAGCCAGAACATCGACACCGGGTCCGGTCTGGAGCGCGTCGCGCTGCTCAAGCAGGGCGTGGCCAACATGTACGAGATCGACGAGGTGTTCCCCGTCATCGCGAAGGCGTCGGAGCTCTCCGGCCGGCGTTACGGCGCTGACCCCACCGACGACGTGCGGTTCCGCGTCGTCGCCGACCACGTCCGTTCGTCGCTCATGCTGATGACCGACGGCGTCACGCCCGGCAACGAGGCCCGCGGCTACGTGCTGCGTCGCCTGCTGCGCCGCGTCGTCCGCTCGATGCGGCTCCTCGGCGTGCAAGACCCCGTCCTCAGCGAACTGCTGCCGGTGTCGCGTGACCTCATGCGCGTGTCCTACCCGGACATCGACGACAACTGGGCGCGCGTGTCGCAGGCCGCGGCGGCCGAGGAGGAGTCCTTCCGCCGCACGCTGCAGGCCGGCACCGTGATGTTCGACACGGCGGTCGCGCAGGCGAAGTCGGCGGCGACCCCCGCGCTCGCCGGCGACCAGGCGTTCCAGCTGCACGACACCTACGGCTTCCCGATCGACCTCACCATGGAGATGGCCGCCGAGCAGGGCCTCACCGTGGATCGGGGCAAGTTCGACGAGCTCATGCGCGAGCAGAAGGAGCGCGCCCGCGCCGACGCGAAGGCCAAGAAGGGTGGCGCGGCCTCGATGGAGGCGTACCGCGAGCTGCGTGAGCGCGGCGAGGTCCCCTTCCTCGGCTACACCGACCTCGACGCGGCCACCCGCGTCCGCGGCATCATCGCCGACGGCACCGTGGTGGACCGCGCGGCCGACGGCAGCACCGTCGAGATCGTGCTGGAGGAGACCCCGTTCTACGCCGAGGCGGGCGGCCAGGACGCCGACCGCGGGCGCATCGTCGGCGACGGCTTCACGCTCGAGGTCCTGGACGTGCAGCGCCCGGTTCCCGGCCTGGTCGTGCACCGGGTCGAGGTGTTCGGTGAGCTCGCGGCCGGGGCAGGGGCCGAGGCGCACGTCGACCCCATCGCGCGCCACGGAGCCGCGCAGGCGCACACCGCGACGCACATCGTGCACGCTGCGCTGCGCGAGCTGGTCGGCCCCACCGCGACGCAGGCGGGCTCCTACAACAAGCCCGGCTACATGCGCTTCGACTTCTCCTCGCCCCAGGCGCTGTCGGACCAGATGCGCGCCGAGGTGGAGGCGCGCGCGAACCAGGCCATCGTCGACAACTTCACGGTGACCGCGCAGCAGATGAAGCTCGAGGAGGCCAAGGCGCTGGGCGCGATGGCCATGTTCGGGGAGAAGTACCCGCCCGTGGTGCGGATGGTGGAACTCGCCGGGCCCTGGTCCCGCGAGCTCTGCGGCGGCACGCATGTGGGGACGACCGCGGAGATCGGGGTGCTCAACCTCATCACGGAGGCCTCGATCGGATCCGGTGTGCGCCGCGTAGAGGCCCTGGTGGCCGGCGACGCCTTCCAGCGATTCGCCGCGGAGCGCGCACTGGTCGCGGAGCTGACCGACACGCTGCGCGTTCAGCCCGACCAGCTGGTCGGGCGCGTCGAGCGGCTCGTGGCGCAGCTCAAGGACGCCGAGAAGCGGATCGCCGCCCTCAACGCGGAACGGCTGCTGGCCTCGGCCGCGGGGATGGTCGGCGATGCCGTCGACGTGGCCGGGGTCCGGTACCTGGGCATCACCGTGCCCGGTGTCACGGGCAACGACCTGCGGACGCTCGCCCTGGACCTGCGCGAACGGCTCGGCTCAGACCCGGCTGTCGTGGCGCTCATCGGCGGAGCCGACAAGCCGACGGCGCTCGTCGCGACGAACGAGGCCGCCCGCGGCCTCGGGCTCCGCGCCGGCCAACTGATCTCGGTGGCCTGCGCGGAACTGGGCGGCAAGGGCGGCGGCAAGGACGACCTCGCTCAGGGCGGCGGCACTGACGCGTCGGCGGCCCCGCAGGCGCTGCGGGCCGTCCGCGACGCTCTGGCGGCGCGTGCCTGACCGCGCGCGCCTCGGCATCGACTGGGGCAAGGCGCGCATCGGCGTCGCGGCCTGCAACCCCGGGGTGTCGTTCGCGTACCCCGTCGAGACGGTCCCGGCCGGGGCCGGGGAACTGGTCCGGCTGGCGGAGCTCGTCGCCGAGTACGACCCGGACGTCGTGTACGTCGGCCTGCCGCTCACCCTCGGCGGCGCCCGATCCCACGCGGCGGAGTTCGTCCTGGCCAAGGCCGCCCAGCTGGCCGCTCGGGTGACGCCCGTCGAGGTCCGGCTGGTCGACGAGCGGATGAGCACCGCGTCGGCGTCACGTAGTCTGGGCTCCGCCGGCCGGCGCGCCAGGCAGCAGCGCAGTGTGATCGATCAGGCGGCCGCCGTCGAGATCCTGCAACGGGCGCTCGACGGCGAGGAGCGCGAGGGCGCCCCTGTCGGTGAACCCGCGGCGAAGGAGGAAACGTGAGTCCCACGTTGTTCGACAACGATTCCCGGCTCGACTGGCGGAAGATCGGGTACTACGCGCGCAGCACGTTCGCGGTGCTGCTGTCTCTCGCGGTGCTGATCGGGGGTGGGTGGTTCGTCTACTCCAAGGTCAACGACGCCTACCTCGCGTGGCGCACCGAAGAGGACTACCTGGGCGAGGGCAAGGACCCGGTCCAGGTGGTGATCCCGCGCGGGGCCAGCGTCACGCAGATCGGCGACATCCTCGTCGAGGCCGGCGTCGTGAAGTCCACGCGCACCTTCCGGAACGTGGCCCAGCAGAGCGGCGACTCGGACAAGCTGCAGGCCGGGCGGTTCAACCTCCGCACCGAGCTGCCGGCCGAGACGGCGTTCGACATGCTCCTGGACCCCGCGAACCAGGAGCGGCTGTGGGTGACCTTCCCCGAGGGCACCACGGCGGCGGAGCAGGCCGACATCATCGCCGACAAGACGGGGCTGGCAGTCGCCGATGTCACCGCCGCGGCCTCCGACACGAGCATCTACGCCCTGCCCGAATACGCCCAGGGCAAGCTCGAGGGCTTCCTGTTCCCGGCCAAGTACGCGGTCGGCGAACCCCCGAAGGCGTCCGACATCCTGGCAACCCAGGTCAAGCAGTTCGGCCGGGTCGCCGAGGACATGGGGCTCGAGGGCCGTGCCGCGGAGATGCAGGTGGAGCCCCTGGACGTCGTGACCATCGCCTCCATCATCGCGAGCGAGGTCAGCGAGCCCGAGGATCAGCCGAAGGTGGCCGCCGTCATCTACAACCGGTTGGCCGCCGAGATGCCGCTCCAGATGGACTCCACCGTGCACTACGCGGTCGGGCGGTTCGACACGGTCACCACCACGGCCGAGGAGCGCGCCGTCGACTCGCCGTACAACACCTACAAGTACCCCGGCCTTCCCCCGGGACCGATCAGCAACCCGGGCCGCACCGCGCTCGAGGCGGCCCTCATGCCGGCGGACAGCGACGCGCTGTTCTTCGTCACCGTGGACCTCGACACCGGCGAGACCCGCTTCGCCGCCACCATCGAGGAACACAACGCCAACGTGGCCCTGTTCCAGCAGTGGTGTCAGGCCAACGCCGGGCGATGCTGAGACGGGCCGGAGTCGTCGGGGATCCGGCGGGTCACTCGCTGTCACCGGCGATCCACCGCGCCGGCTACGCGGCCCACGGCCTGGACTGGGTCTACGACGCGCACACGGTCCCTGCCGAGGGTCTCGACGACTTCGTGCGCGGCTGCGCCGCCGATCCGGCATGGGCGGGCCTCAGCGTCACGGCGCCGCACAAGGACGCCATCCTCGCCCACGGCGATCCGGACGAGCCCACGCGGCTCCTCGGCGCGGGGAACACGCTCATTTTCGGTCCGACGCCGAGGGTCTACAACACCGACGTGCCGGGGTTCGTCCGGGCCTGGCGGGCACACCGCCTCGCCGACATCCGGTCGGCCGCCGTCGTGGGCAACGGCGCGACGGCCCGCTCGATCCTCTTGGCGCTGGCCGGGCTGGGGCTGCGTGACCTGGTGGTGTTGGCGCGCGTGCCCCAGCGTGCCGAGGCGCTCCTGGAACTGGCCGCGGTGCTGGGTGTCGTCGCCGAGGCGCGCGGCCTCGAGGAGCCGCTGCTCGCCGTCGATCTCGTGGCCAACACCGTGCCGGCCGCCGCCACCGCCCCGCACGCGACGCGGCTGGCCGCTGCGGCCGGTGTCGTGTTCGACGTCGTCTACGATCCGTGGCCGACTCCGTTGGCCCGCGCGGCGGACGCGGCCGGCACCCCGGCCCTCAACGGGCTGGACCTGCTCGCCGGGCAGGCGGTCGACCAGTTCTTCCTCATGACCGGGCACCAGGTGACGTTCGAGGGCTGCCGGTCCGCGGCCGAACAGGAGCTCAGCCGCCGCTCGCGACTCTGACACAATGACGCCCATGCTTCGATACCTGACCGCCGGAGAGTCCCACGGGCGTGCGCTCATCGCGACGATGGAAGGCATGCCGGCCCACGTCCGCGTCGGCGCCGCGGAGGTCTCCGCGAACCTCGCGCGCCGCCGCCTCGGTGTGGGACGCGGCGCCCGGATGAAGTTCGAGGCCGACGAGGTCACCCTGCTGGCGGGCTTCCGGCACGGCGAGACGCTCGGCTCGCCCATCGCGATCATGGTGGGCAACACCGAGTGGCCGAAGTGGGAGCGCGTCATGGCGCCCGAGGAGGTCGATGCCGAGGAGCTGGCCGCGCTGGCGCGCAACGCCCCGCTGACCCGGCCGCGCCCGGGCCATGCGGACCTCGCCGGCATGCAGAAGTACGACTTCGACGAGGCGCGCCCGATCCTCGAACGGGCCTCGGCCCGCGAGACCGCCGCGCGCGTGGCGCTGGGAACCGTGGCCCAGGCGTTCCTCCAGCAGGCCCTCGGCATCGAGGTCCTCAGCCACGTCGTCGAACTCGGCCCCGTCCGCGCGACCCGCGGCGACCTGCCGACGCTGGGCGACCTGCCCGCCATCGACGCCGACCCCGTGCGGTGCTTCGACGCCGACGCCTCGGTGGCCATGCAGGCCGAGGTGGAGGCCTGCCACCGCGACGGCGACACGCTGGGCGGCGTCGTCGAGGTGGTCGCGTGGGGGCTGCCGCCCGGCCTCGGGTCCCACACGCAGGGGGACCGGCGCCTCGACGCCCGCCTGGCCGGGGCGCTCATGGGCATTCAGGCCATCAAGGGCGTCGAGCTGGGCGACGGCTTCGAGCTGGCCCGCCGGCGCGGCTCCGCGGCGCACGACGAGATCCTGCCCGGCGAGCGGGGCATCGCGCGGGCGACCCACCACGCCGGCGGCACCGAGGGCGGCATGTCGACGGGCGAGGTGCTGCGCGTGCGCGCGGCGATGAAGCCCATCGCGACCGTGCCACGCGCGCTGCGCACCGTCGACACCGCGACCGGCGAGCCCGCCGCCGCGCACCACCAGCGCTCCGACGTCTGCGCGGTGCCGGCGGCCGGCGTGGTCGCCGAGGCCATGGTGGCGCTGGTGCTGGCGGAGGCGGTGCTCGAGAAGTTCGGCGGCGACTCGGTGGCCGAGACCCGGCGCAACGCGGAGTCCTACCTCGCCGATGTCGCGGCGCGCGGTCTGAGGATCGGCCGATGAGCATCGTTCTGATCGGAGCCCCGGGCGCCGGCAAGACCTCCGTGGGGAAGCGGCTGGCCCGCAAGCTGGGGCGCACGTTCGTCGATGTCGATCAGCGCATCGAGGAGGTCGTCGGCAAGCCCGTCGCGGAGATCTTCGCCGAGGAGGGCGAGGCCTACTTCCGGCAGCTGGAGCAGGAGGCCACCGTCGAGCTGCTCGAGACCTACGACGTGGTGTCGCTCGGCGGCGGCGCCGTGATGAACCCCGCCGTCCGCGACGCCCTCACGGGGCACGAGGTGATCTGGCTCAAGGTGTCCATCGGGCAGGCGACGCGCCGGGTCGGCATGAACACGGTGCGGCCGCTGCTGCTGGGCAACGTCCGCGGCCGGCTCATCGAACTGCTGCGCGAACGCACCCCGGTGTACGAGGCGCTCGCCACGCAGGTGGTCGACACCGACGGCCGCGGCAGCTCCGAGGTCGCCGACCAGCTGGCGTCGGAGCGGACTGTCGGATGAGCGTCCGCGTCCACTCGGCCCTCGGCCCCTACGACGTGCACATCGAGCGGGGAGCCCTCGACCGTCTGCCCGGTCTGCTCGGCGACGCTCACCGCGTCGCGCTCGTCCACGCCCCCGCCGTGGCGCCGGTGGCGCGCGCGGTGGCCGCCGGCCTCGACCGGCCCGTCACCCTCGTCGAGGTTCCCGATGCGGAGCGCGCGAAGACCCCCGAGGTCCTCAGCGCGTGCTGGAACGCGATGGCGGACGCGGGCCTCACGCGCAACGACGTCGTCATCGGACTCGGCGGCGGCACCACCACGGATCTGGCCGGCTTCGTCGCGGCCACCTGGCTGCGCGGCGTCGCCTACATCAGCGTCCCGACCACCGTCCTGGCGATGGTCGACGCAGCCGTCGGCGGCAAGACCGGCATCAACCTGCCTGCCGGCAAGAACCTCGTCGGCGCCTTCTACGAACCCCGCGCGGTGCTGTGCGACCTGGCGCTCCTCGACACTCTGCCCGACCGGGACGTGCGGGCGGGGCTGGCCGAGGTCGTCAAGTGCGGCTTCATCGCCGACGCGCGCATCCTGGACCTGGCGTCGGGTGACCTCGCCGACAGCACGGACACGACCGGACGCAGGTTCGCCGAGCTCGTCGAACGGGCGGTCGCCGTCAAGGCCACGGTCGTCGCCGCGGATTTCCGCGAGGCCACCTCGTCGGGTTCCCGGGTCGGACGGGAGGCCCTCAACTACGGCCACACCCTCGGGCACGCGATCGAGGCCCACGCCGGCTACACCTGGCGGCACGGCGACGCCATCAGCGTGGGCATGGCCTGGATGGCCCGCGTCTCGCGCGACCTGCTCGGACTCGACGAGTCGGCCGTCGCGCTGCACGACCACCTCCTGGGCGGGCTCGGACTACCGCTGACCTACCCCGGCGGGGCCTACCCGGAGCTACGCGCCCTCATGAGCCTCGACAAGAAGGCCCGCGGGGACCGGCTTCGGCTCGTCGGGCTCTCCGCCCTGGGCGCCCCCGTGATCCTGGACGCCCCCGACGAGACCGTCCTCGAGCGCGCCTACCGCGAGCTCGCCACCACCTGACCGGGGCGATTCCGCGCCTCGGTCGCGGATAGGAGAACACGGCGGGCTCGGGTAGACTGCCGCGTTGGCCGGACAGCGCCCCCACGACACTCGAACGAGGAGACCCCTGCATGGCGTCAACCAACGACCTGAAGAACGGAATGGTGCTCGACCTCGACGGTCAGCTCTGGCAGGTTCTGTGGTTCCAGCACCACAAGCCGGGCAAGGGCAACACGGTCGTCCGGTCGAAGCTCAAGCACGTGCTGACCGGGAAGATCATCGACAAGACGTTCAACTCGGACACCAAGGTCGACACGGCGACCGTAGACCGCCGCGAGATGCAGTACCTCTACCTCGACGGCGACGACTACGTCTTCATGGACAACACCTCGTTCGAGCAGTTCCACGTCTCCGCCGACACCGTCGGCGACGCCAAGGACTACATGCTGGAGAACCAGACCGCCATCGTCGCCACGCACGAGGGCAACCCGCTGTTCATCGAGCTGCCGGCCTCCGTCGAGCTCGAGGTCACCTACACCGAGCCCGGCCTGCAGGGCGACCGCTCCACCGGCGGCACCAAGCCCGCGACGCTGGAGACCGGCAAGGAGATCCAGGTCCCGCTGTTCATCACCACCGGCGAGCGCATCAAGGTCGACACCCGCGACGGTTCCTACCAGGGCCGCGTCAGCTCGTAGATGGACCAGCGTCACGGCTACACGACTCAGACGAAGGCCCGCAAGGCCGCCCTGGACATCCTGTACCAGGCCGAGCTGCGCGGGGCTTCGGTGAACGAGACGTTCGCGGAGCAGCGCTCCTACCTGGGCTCGCCCACGCGCGAACTGACGACCCGCATCGTGCTGGGCGTCGCCGAGCACGGCGCGGAGATCGACCGCAGGATCGCGGCCGCCGCGCCGCCCGCCTGGCCGCTTGAGCGCATGCCCGCGATCGACCGCAACCTGGCCCGCATCGCCATTTTCGAGATCGACCACTCCGACGTCCCGCCGGGGGCCGTGATCGCCGAGGCGATCCGGCTCGCCGCGGACCTGTCCACGGACGAATCAGCGGCCTTCCTCAACGGCCTCCTGGCCAAGGCCCTGGCCGACAAGCCCACGACGAACTGACCTATCTAGCGAGGTGCGCATGAGTTCCCTTCCTGCGATTCTGGTATTGGAGGACGGGCGCGTATTTCGTGGCCGATCCTTCGGCGCCGCCGGCGAGACCTTCGGCGAACTGGTGTTCTCCACCGGCATGTCCGGCTACCAGGAGACCCTGACCGACCCCAGCTACCGCGGCCAGGTGGTCCTGGCCACCGCCCCCCACATCGGCAACACCGGCTGGAACGACGAGGACGACGAGTCCTCGCGCATCTGGGTGGCCGGGTACATCGTCCGCGACCCGTCGCCGCGGCCGTCCAACTGGCGCTCGGCCCGCAGCCTCGACGCCGAACTGGCCACGCAGGGCGTCGTGGGCATCAGCGACATCGACACCCGGGCGCTCACGCGGCACATCCGCGACCGGGGCGCCATGCGGGTCGGCATCTCCACCGAGACCACCAACACCGACGAGCTCCTCGCTCGCGTCCTCCAGCAGCCGTTGATGGCCGGCCAGGACCTCACGGCCGACGTGACGACGGCCGAGCCGTACCTGGTGCCGGCGGTGGGGGAGCGGCGCTTCACGGTGGTCGCGGTCGACCTGGGCATCAAGTCCATGACCCCGACCCAGCTGTCCGCCCGCGGCCTCGACGTGCACGTCGTGCCGGCGCACGCCACGTTCGAGCAGATCGCCGCCCTCGAGCCCGACGGCGTGTTCTTCAGCAACGGACCCGGCGACCCCGCCACCGCGGACGGCCCGGTCGCCGTCCTGCGGGAGGTTCTGACCGCCGGGATCCCGTACTTCGGCATCTGTTTCGGCAACCAGCTGTTCGGCCGCGCGCTGGGCCTGGGCACCTACAAGCTGAAGTTCGGGCACCGCGGGATCAACCAGCCCGTCATCGACCGCACCACCGGCAAGGTCGAGGTCACGGCCCACAACCACGGGTTCGCCGTCGACGCCCCGCTCGACGCCGCCGCCCCGACGCCGTTCGGCGAGGTCACCGTCAGCCACGTGTGCCTCAACGACGACGTCGTCGAGGGTCTGGAGCTGCGCCGTGACGGCCACCTGGTCGGATTCTCGGTCCAGTACCACCCCGAGGCAGCGGCCGGCCCCCACGACGCCAACTACCTGTTCGACCGCTTCGTCGACGTCATGGCCGGAAAGGACGCCTGATGCCCCGTCGCACCGACATCTCCTCGATCCTGGTGATCGGGTCCGGACCGATCGTCATCGGCCAGGCCTGCGAGTTCGACTACTCCGGCACGCAGGCCTGCCGCGTGCTGCGCGAGGAGGGCTTCCGCGTCGTCCTGGTCAACTCCAACCCCGCCACGATCATGACCGATCCCGACTTCGCGGACGCGACCTACGTCGAGCCCATCACGCCGGAGTTCGTCGAGCGGGTCATCGCCAAGGAGCGCCCCGACGCCGTCCTCGCGACGCTCGGCGGTCAGACGGCGCTCAACACCGCCATCTCCCTGCACGAGAACGGGGTGCTCGCCCGCTACGGCGTCGAGCTGATCGGCGCCTCCGTCGAGGCCATCCGCCGCGGCGAGGACCGCGAGCAGTTCAAGGACATCGTGCTGTCCATGACGGACATCGCCGGGGGCAACCCGGAGGTGGCCCGGTCGCGGATCTGCCACTCCATGGACGAGGTCCTCGCGGCCGCCACCGACCTCGGCTATCCCGTCGTGGTCCGCCCCAGCTTCACGATGGGCGGCGTCGGGTCCGGCTTCGCGCACGACGAGGCCGAGCTGCGGCAGATCGCGGGGGCCGGGCTGTCGGCGTCGCCGGTGACCGAGGTCCTCATCGAGGAGTCGATCCTGGGATGGAAGGAGTACGAGCTGGAGGTGATGCGCGACAAGGCGGACAACGTCGTCATCATCTGCTCCATCGAGAACTTCGACCCCATGGGCGTCCACACCGGCGACTCGATCACGGTGGCGCCCGCCATGACGCTCACCGACCGCGAATACCAGCGCATGCGTGACGTCGGCATCGGCATCATCCGCGCGGTGGGGGTCGACACCGGAGGCTGCAACATCCAGTTCGCCATCAACCCCGACGACGGCCGCATGATCGTCATCGAGATGAACCCGCGCGTGTCGCGCTCCTCGGCGCTGGCGTCGAAGGCCACCGGCTTCCCGATCGCGAAGATCGCCGCCAAGGTCGCCGTCGGCTACACGCTCGACGAGATCCCCAACGACATCACCCGCGAGACGCCCGCCAGCTTCGAGCCCAGCCTCGACTACGTGATCGTCAAGGTGCCCCGCTTCGCGTTCGAGAAGTTCCCCGCCGCGGACCCCACACTCACCACGCACATGAAGTCCGTCGGCGAGGCCATGGGCATCGGACGCAACTTCACCGAGGCGCTGGGCAAGGCGCTGCGCTCGCTCGAGGACCCGCGCGCCCCGTTCGACTTCACCGCACCGCTCCAGCCGGTCGCCGACCTGCTCGAGCGTGCGTCGGTGCCGCACGACGGCCGCATCCAGCTGGTCATGCAGGCCATGCGGGCCGGGGCCACGACCGAGCAGGTGTTCGAGGCCACCGGAATCGATCCCTGGTTCCTCGACCAGATGGGCATCATCCTCGACATGGCCCGCGAGGTGCACGACGCGCCGGACCTGACGGCCGAGCTGCTGCGGCGCGCGAAGCGCCATGGCCTGTCCGACGCCCAGATCGCGGCCCTGCGCAACCTCACCACCGAGGTGGTGCGCGGGGTCCGCTGGGCGCTGGGCATCCGCCCGGTCTACAAGTCGGTCGACACGTGCGCCGCCGAGTTCGCCGCCGCCACCCCCTACATGTACTCGTCCTACGACGAGGAGACGGAGGTGCCGGCGCGCACGAAGGAGGCCGTCCTGATCCTGGGCTCGGGCCCCAACCGCATCGGGCAGGGCATCGAGTTCGACTACTCGTGCGTGCACGCGACCATGGCGCTGCGCGAGGCCGGCTACGAGACCGTCATGGTCAACTGCAACCCGGAGACGGTCTCCACCGACTACGACACCTCCGACCGGCTGTACTTCGAGCCCCTGACTGCCGAGGACGTGCTGGAGATCTACCACGCCGAGTTGCAGGCGGGCCCGGTCGCGGGCGTCATCTGCCAGCTCGGCGGCCAGACGCCGCTCAAGCTCGCTCAGACGCTCAAGGACGCGGGCGTGCCGATCGTCGGCACGTCCCCGGAGGCGATCAACCTGGCCGAGGAGCGCGGCGCGTTCGGGCGCGTCCTCGCGCGGGCCGGGCTGCCGGCCCCCAAGCACGGCATGGCCACGACCGCCGAGGAGGCCAAGGCGATCGCCGGCGAGATCGGGTACCCGGTGCTGGTGCGTCCGAGCTACGTCCTGGGTGGGCGCGGCATGCAGATCGTCTACTCCGACGAGGCGCTCGAGACCTACGTCGCCAAGGCCACCGAGGTGAGCGAGGACCAGCCCGTGCTGGTCGACCGCTTCCTCGACGACGCCGTGGAGATCGACGTCGACGCCCTGTTCGACGGCGAGGAGCTCTACATCGGCGGCATCATGGAGCACATCGAGGAGGCGGGCATCCACTCGGGCGACTCCGCCTGCGCGCTGCCCCCGATCACCCTCGGTGACGCCGTGATCGAGCAGATCCGGCACTTCACGCGGGCCATCGCCGAGGGCGTCGGCGTGCGGGGGCTGCTGAACATCCAGTTCGCGCTGCACAGCGACACCCTCTACGTCCTCGAGGCCAATCCGCGCGCGTCGCGCACCGTGCCGTTCGTGTCGAAGGCCACGGACACCGCCCTGGCGAAGGCCGCGGCACTCATCATGCTCGGGCGCAGCATCCGTGACCTGCGGGCGTCGGGCGCGCTGCGGGCCACCGGCGACGGGTCCACCCCGCGCCCCGGGGCCCCCGTGGCCGTCAAGGAGGCGGTGATGCCCTTCAACCGGTTCCGCACCGCCACCGGCGCCTTCGTCGACACCCTGCTCGGCCCCGAGATGCGCTCCACGGGCGAGGTGATGGGGCTGTCGGACAACTTCGGCACCGCCTACGCCAAGTCCCAGGACGCTGGCGGCGGCCCGCTGCCCACCTCCGGCAAGCTGTTCGTGTCCATCGCCGACCGCGACAAGCGGCACGCGATCTGGCCGATCAAGCGGCTGGTCGACCTCGGCTTCCAGGTGCTGGCCACCCGGGGCACCGCCTCGGTGCTGCGCCGCAACGGCGTCGCGGCCGAGGAGGTGCGCAAGCTCTCCGAGGTGCGCGAGGACGACGACCAGCCGAGCATCGTGGAGCTCATCATCTCGGGCGGCATCGACCTGATCTTCAACACGCCCGAGGGGTCCGCGTCGGGCGCCACCACCCGCGAGGACGGCTACCTCATCCGCACGGCGGCGGTGCTCGCCGACATCCCCGTCATCACGACGGTGCCCGGGCTGGCCGCGGCCACCCAGGGCATCGAGGCGCTGCAGCGCGGGGAGCTCGAGGTCCGGTCGCTCCAGGACTGGGCGCGCCGGTGACCGGCCTGGGCACGCGCGCCCTCCGGGCGGGATACCACGGCCTGCGCGCCGGGCTGTTCCGTTACGCGGGCGGGGACCCCGAGCGCGTGCACGAGGCCATGATCGGCGCGTTGGCGCGGGTCCCGGCGGGCGGCCGGCCCACCGTGGTGGATCCGGTCACGGTCGCGGGGGTCCGGTTCCCGAACCGGGTCGGCGTGGCCGCGGGCCTGGACAAGGACGGGCACGCGGCGCAGGCATGGGTGCGGTTCGGGTTCGGGTTCGCGGAGCTCGGCACCGTGACGGCGCAGGCGCAGCCCGGCAACCCCAAGCCGCGGGTGTTCCGGGCGGTCGCGTCGCGGGGCATCGTCAACCGGATGGGCTTCAACAACGCCGGCGCCGCCGCCCTCGCGGCCACGCTGCGCGCGAAGGGCGTCGAGCGGGGCACCTCGGCGCTCGGCATCCCGCTGGGGATCTCGATCGGCAAGACCAAGGCGGTGCCGCTCGAGGGCGCCACCGACGACTACCTGACGTCGCTGCGGCTGCTGGCGCCCTACGCCGACTACGTGGCGGTCAACGTGTCCAGCCCCAACACGCCGGGGCTCAGGTCCCTCCAGGCGGCCCGGGAGCTCGCCTCGCTCCTCGGACAGCTCACCGACGAGGCGACGCGGCTGTCGCCGCGGCCCGTGCCCATCTTCGTCAAACTCGCCCCGGACCTCGAAGGCTCCGACCTCGCCGAGACGATCGCTGTCCTGAACAGCTCCGCCGCGGCCGGGATCATCGCCACCAACACCACCCTGAGCCGGGACGGGCTCGCCCCCGCCGACGCCGCGCTCGCGGGCGAGGCCGGGGGCCTGAGCGGGGCGCCGCTCACCGCCCGCTCCCTCGCCTTCGTCGAGCACCTCGCCGCGGGCACCGACCTGCCGGTGATCGGGGTCGGGGGCGTCATGAGCCCGCGCGACGGCGCCCGCCTGTTCGACGCGGGCGCCAGCCTCATCCAGCTCTACACCGGCTTCATCTACGAGGGCGTCGCGCTCGTGCGCGGCCTGCACGACCTGAGGAGGTCCCGATGAGCTACGCGACCAGGCTCGCCGCCGCCACCGCCGACAGGGGACGGCTCTGCGTGGGGATCGACCCCATGCCCGCCGTCCTCGACGCCTGGGGCCTACCCCACGACGTGTCGGGTCTCGAGCGCTGCGCCCGCGGCATCGTCGAGGCGCTGGGGGAGCGGATCGCGGTCTTCAAGCCGCAGTCGGCCTTCTTCGAGGCGTTCGGGTCCCGCGGTGTCGCGGTGCTGGAGTCGGTGCTCGCCGACATCCGTGCCGCCGGCGCGTTGAGCCTCCTCGACGTCAAGCGCGGCGACATCGGATCCTCCATGGCCGGCTACGCAGCGGCGTTCCTCGGCCACGACGCGCCGCTGCGGGCCGACGCGATCACGGTGAGCCCCTACCTGGGGGTGGGGGCGTTGACTCCTGCGATCGAGGCGGCCGTGGCCGGCGGACAGGGCCTCTACGTGCTGGCGCGGACCTCCAACCCGGAGGGCGCCCCGGTACAGCTGGCCACCAGCGGCCGGTCGACGGTGGCCCAGCACGTCGTCGACACCTGCGCGGGGCTCAACGACACATCCGACAATGCGCTCGGCCTCGTCGTCGGGGGCACCCACGCCAGCCTGGGCTGCGACCTGGGCGCGTTCAACGGGTCCATCCTGGTGCCCGGCATCGGCGCGCAGGGCGGCACGGTCGAGGGCCTGGCCGATGTGTTCGGCCCCGCGCTGCGGCTGGTTCTGCCCACCGCGAGCCGCGAGGTGATCGGCGCGGGAGCCGCCGAGCTGGCCGCGAGGGCCGGCCGGCTGCTCGACGCCGTGGCCGCTCTGGACTGAATCGACGCGTATCCCCAAGCTACGGCGCAGTTCGCGGTACATTTCACCCAACCCCACCAGGGGTGGACAGTCAGAGGGTGAAGGGACCTCCCATGGCGATTCCTCAATTGAGCAGCGCTCAGCTCGAGTCGGCCCGCGAGGCGGCGACGCAGGCGCGACGCGCCCGCGCCGAGCTGAAGGAACAGGTCAAGAACGGCACGGTGTCGTTCACGGACGCGCTGGGCAGAGCCGTGGGCGACGACACCCTGTCGCGGATCAAGGTCATCGACCTCCTCCGCGCGATGCCGCGGGTGGGCGTCACCCGCGCCACAGAGATCATGGAGAACCTCCAGATCGCTCCGAACCGGCGGATCCGCGGCCTCGGCCGCCATCAGATCGACCGGCTCAACGAGTTGTTCAGCTGACTGATCTCTCCCTAAGCTCGGGCGGGTGACCTCCTCAGACGTCTGGGTGATCTCCGGCCCGAGCGCGGTCGGCAAAGGCACCGTGTGTGCCCGGCTGCGCGAGTTGTACCCGGACCCGTTCTACTCCGTGTCCATGACCACCCGGCCGCCGCGGCCGGGTGAGATCGACGGGGTCAGCTACCACTTCGTCGACGTCGACGAGTTCCGGCGCCTCATCGAAGCCGGGGAACTCCTCGAGTGGGCCGTCGTCCACGGCACGCACTACTACGGCACGCCCCGTGGGCCGGTGCTGGCCGCGGTCGCACACGGGCGTCCCGTCGTCCTGGAGATCGACCTGCAGGGCGCGCGTCAGGTCAAGCGCAACCTCCCGTCCGCCCGCCTGGTGTTCCTCGCGCCCCCGTCGTGGGACGAACTCGTGTCACGCCTCCGCGGTCGCGGAACCGAGGACGAGGCCACCCAGGAGCGGCGCCTCACCACCGCCCGTCTCGAGCTGGAGGCCCAGCACGAGGCCGATTTCGTCGTGGAGAACGCCGACATCGAGGAAACCGTCGCGGCTTTGGTAAGCTTGATGGGCCTGTGACCGGGCCGCCCGGACTCTTTCGAAGGATCATCTTGAACACTCAGCCAGAGGGCATCACCTACCCGCCGATCGATTCGCTGCTCGAGAACATCGATTCCAAGTACCGCCTGGTGCTGTTCGCCGCCAAGCGCGCGCGGCAGATCAACGCGTACTACTCCCAGCTGGGCGAGGGCCTCCTGGAGAACGTCGGCCCGCTCGTGCCCGCGGCACCGGAGGAGAAGCCGCTGTCGATCGCGCTGCGCGAGATGAACGAGGGTCTGCTGCAGTACACGCAGATCGACCCGGAGCAGGAGGCCGCCGAGCGGACCGCCGCCGACGCCGACCCGGCGTTCACCTTCGTCGATCCCTTCGCCGACACGCCGGAGCCCGACTCCGCGTCCTGAGATCGCCGCTCGCGCTCTCACACCCACGGGGGCGGCTTGTTGCCGCCATGACCAACCCACGATGCGGCTTGTCGCCGCGCTAGGAGTGCTCCCATGAGCCGTCTGTTCACCTCCGAGTCCGTCACCGAGGGCCACCCGGACAAGATCGCCGACTCCATCTCCGACGCCGTCCTCGACGGCCTCCTGGAGCAGGATCCCGGGGCGCGCGTCGCCGTCGAGACGCTCGTCACCACCGGCCTCGTCGTCGTCGCGGGCGAGGTCTCCACCACGGGATACGTCGATGTGGCCAACCTGGCGCGGCGTCGCATCCTCGAGATCGGCTACGACTCGTCGCGTAAGGGCTTCGACGGGGCGTCGTGCGGCGTGACCGTCGCCATCGGCAGCCAGTCTCCCGACATCGCGCAGGGCGTCGACGACGCCTACGAACACCGCCTCGGCTCGGAGGAGGACTCGCTCAGCCTCCAGGGCGCCGGCGACCAGGGCCTGATGTTCGGCTACGCCTGCACGGAGACGCCGACGCTGATGCCCCTGCCCATCGACCTGGCGCACCGGCTGGCGGAGCGACTCACCGAGGTCCGCAAGACCGGCGTGCTGGACTACCTGCGCCCCGACGGCAAGACCCAGGTGACCGTGGAGTACGGCGACGACGGCCGCCCCGTGGGAATCGACACCGTCGTGGTGTCGTCGCAGCACAGCGCCGACGTCGGCCCCGAGCGCATCCAGCCCGACATCGAACGCGAGGTCATCAGCCCGGTGCTCGAGCGGTACGGGTTCCACGCCCCGCGGCGGCTCCTGGTGAACCCCACCGGCAAGTTCGTCATCGGCGGGCCCATGGGCGACGCTGGTCTCACCGGGCGCAAGATCATCGTCGACACCTACGGCGGCATGGCCCGCCACGGCGGCGGCGCCTTCTCGGGCAAGGACCCGTCGAAGGTGGACCGCTCGGCCGCGTACGCCATGCGCTGGGTGGCCAAGAACGTCGTGGCAGCCGGTCTCGCCGAGCGCTGCGAGGTGCAGGTCGCGTACGCCATCGGGACGGCGCACCCCGTCGGCTTCTACCTGGACACGTTCGGCACCGCCGCCGTGCCCGAGGACCGGATCCGCGACGCGGTGCTGGCGACCTTCGACCTGCGCCCGGGCGCGATCATTCGGGACCTGGACCTGCTGCGCCCCATCTACAGCGACGTGACGGTCTACGGGCACTTCGGCAGGGAACTGCCGGTCGCCACCTGGGAGCGCACCGACCGGGCCGACGCGCTCGCGGCGGCGGTGCGGGCCTGACGATGTCCCCGCGGGTGGCGCGGGTCGCCGTGGACGTTCCGCTGGCGCATCTGGACCGCCTGTTCGACTACGAGGTCCCCGACTCCCTGGCGGAGGCCGCCGTGCCAGGCGCCAGGGTGAAGGTCCCGTTCGCCGGCACGATGCGCGACGGCTGGCTCATCGAGCTGGCCGACGGCAGCGACCTCGCCTCCCTGGCGAAGCTGCACCGCGTCGTGTCGTCCGAGCCGCTTCTGTCGGCGGAACTGCACGGGCTGATCCGCGCCGTCGCCGATCATTACGCGGGCTCCTGGTCCGACGTGGCGCGCCTCGCCGTCCCGCCCCGGCATGCCGCGACGGAGAAGGCGCCGCAGCGCGAATGGCCCGCCCCCCGCGCCGCCCCGGACGCGACGGTCCTGCCGGCATACCCGGACGGCGACGCCCTGCTGCGCACCCTCGCCGCGGGCAACGCGCCACGGGTGGCCTGGCAGGTCGCGCCGGTGTGCAACGGCCCCGGCGACCTCGTCGGCGGCGTGATCGAGGCGGCCGACGCCACCCTGCGCTCGGGCAGGTCCGTCGTGGTGGTCGTCCCCACCGCCCGCGAGTTGGCTCACGTCCTGGGGCGGTTCCGGCAGGTCTTCGGGCATGGGGCGGTCGGGGCGCTGGCGGCCGAGAACGGGCGCTCCGCCCGCTACCGCACGTTCCTCGCCGCGAGCCGCGGGCAGGCGCGCATCGTCGTGGGCACCCGCAGCGCCGCCTACGCGCCCGTGGCGAACCCGGGACTCATCGCCGTCATCGACGACGGTCACGACGCCCACGCCGAGCTCCGGGCCCCGCACCCGCACAGCCGCGCGGTCGCCGTCGTCCGGGCGGCCCGGCAGAACACCGCGCTCCTGCTCGCCGCCCACGCGCGCAGCACCGACGCCCAGGCGCTGGTGGCGCGCGGCTGGCTGCGGGACCTGTCGCTGCCGCCGGCCGAGGCGCGGCGTCTCATCGCACCCGCCAGGGCCGTCGACGATCGGGACCGCGAGCGGGACCCCGCCGCCATCGCGCTCAGGGTGCCCTCGGTAGCGTTCCGGTTCCTGCGCGACCATCTCGCCACCGGCCCGGTGCTCGTCCAGGTGCCGATGGCCGGCTATGACGCGGCCCTCGACTGTGCCCGGTGCCTCAACCGGGCGGTGTGCGGCGCATGCGGGGGCCCGCTGCGTGCCCGGGCCAAGGGCGAGCCGCAGTGCGCGGTCTGCGGCCATCGCCCGGTGCGTTGGACGTGCCCGCACTGCCACACCGGTACCCTCCGGGCGCCCCTCCCCGGCGCGGCCCGCACCGCGGAGGAGCTGGCCCGCGCCTTCCCCGGGGTCTTGGCGGTCAACAGCTCAGCCGATCGCATCCGCGACGAGGTGCCCGACGAGCCGGCGATCGTCGTCGCGACCCCGGGCGCCGAACCGGCGGCGCCCACCGGTTATGCGGGCGTGCTGATCCTCGACGGCGAGGTGACGCTGGCACGCGCCGAGCTCCGCGCCGCGGAGGAGGCGGTGCGCCGATGGACCAACGCGGCCGCCCTGGCCCGGGGCCCGCGCGACGGCGGGTCGGTGCTGATCGTGGGGCCGCCGCAGCATCCGGCGGTCCAGGCCCTGGTCCGCGCGGACCCCGTCGGGTTCGCCGAGCGGGAGCTCGCCGACCGCGCCGACGCCGGCCTCACCCCGGCCGTCAAGCTGGTTCGTCTCGTCGGCCAGCCCGAGGCCCTGCGTGACTTCCTCGACAACGACGACTGGGCCGGGGTGGATATCCTCGGACCCACCGAGGTCGGCCCCGACCGGTGGGCGGCGCTGCTGCGTGTCCCCATGGCACAGGCCAGGGACCTGACGGCCCGGGTGAAGAGCGCGGCGGCCATCCGGTCCGCGCGCAAGGAGCGGGGACTGCTCGGGATCCACGTGGACCCTGAGGCATTGGAGGACAGATGAGGATCGTGTTCGCCGGCACGCCCGAGGTGGCGCTGCCGTCGCTGGAGGCACTGCTGCGCTCGGCTCACGAGGTCGTGGCCGTCGTCACCCGGCCGGACGCGCCGGCCGGCCGCGGCCGCCGCCTGACTCCCTCCCCGGTCGCCGCCCGGGCCATGGAGTTGGGGCTCGAGGTGCTCACCCCTGCCCACCCGCGCGACCCCGGATTCCAGGACCGCCTGCGCGAGATCGCCCCGGAAGCCTGCGCCGTCGTGGCCTACGGCGCCCTGCTGCCGCAGACCGCACTCGACATTCCGGCCCACGGCTGGATCAACCTGCACTTTTCCCTCCTGCCGCGGTGGCGCGGGGCCGCGCCCGTGCAGCGGGCGATCATGGCCGGCGACGACCTGATCGGCACGGCGTGCTTCCGGATCGTCCGGGAGCTCGATGCCGGGGACGTCTACAGCATGGAGTCCCGCCCGCTGCCTGAGGCGACCGCCGGGGAGGTGTTGGCGATGCTCGCCGACTCGGGGGCGGCACAGCTGGTGGCGACGATGGACATGGTCGCGGAGGGGCGGGAGCCCACCCCCCAGCCGGCCGATGGCGTCACCGTCGCTCCGAAGATCACCGTCGAGGAGGCGCGCATCGACTGGGCCCGGCCCGCGGATGAGCTGCGCCGGCACATCCTCGCCTGCTCGCCCGACCCGGGCGCCTGGTGTGAGGTCTCCGGCCAGCGGCTCAAGGTGTTCCGGGCCCGGGCGGCGGAACCCGCCGAGCTGGCCCCCGGCGAGCTCGCTGTCACGCGGTCCGCCGTCGCGGTCGGCACCGGCGAGGGGACCCTCGAACTGCTCGAGGTCCAGGCCGCGGGCAAGCGCCGCATGCCGGCCGCCGACTGGGCGCGTGCCCTGCCCACCGGGACGGTGCTGTCGTGAGCGCGCGTCGCGTCGCGTTCGACGTCCTGCGCCAGGTCACCGGCGAGGGTGCCTACGCCAATCTCGCGCTCGCCAAGCGGCTGGCCGTGGCCGGCCTCGACTCCCGTGACGCGGCGCTCGTCACCGAGCTCGTCGCCGGGACCTGCCGCCTCATGGGGACCTACGACCGGATCATCGAGGCCGCCGGCGGCCGTGCGCTGGGCTCGCTGCAGCCCGCCGTCGTCGACCTCCTCCGCCTCGGGACCCACCAGCTGCTGGGCATGGACGTGAAACGACACGCCGCGGTCGGGACCACGGTGGAGTTGGCGCGCGGCACGGTCGGACAACGGGTGACCGGCGTCGTCAACGCCATCCTGCGCAAGGTCGCCGCGCGCACCCTCGACGAGTGGACGGACCACCTCGCGTCGGGCGCGGACGAGCGCGAGGCCCTGGCCCTGCGCGGCCATCATCCGCGATGGATCGTGGACGCGTACGCCGCCCTGCTGCCCACCGAGGAACTGCCGGCCGCGTTGGCGGCCAACAACGTCAACCCCACGCCGACGCTGGTCGTGCGTCCGGGCCTCGCCGAGGTGGCCGACCTGCTCGACGCGACCCCGACTCCGTTCTCCCCGTTCGGCGCCACATCGACCCGGCCGCCCGGCGAGCAACCGCTCGTCCGGGATGGCCGCGCGGGCGTCCAGGACGAGGGGTCGCAGCTGGTGGCCTGGGCGCTGGCCCGGGCCGACGCGCCCGAGGGGCCGTGGCTCGACATGTGCGCCGGGCCCGGCGGGAAGGCCGCCCTCCTGGCAGGTCTGGCGCGTCGGGACGGACGCTGGCTGCTGGCCAGCGAGGCGCAGGAACACCGGGCGCGCCTGGTGCGGCAGGCGCTGTCCGCCTACCCGGACGGCACCGTCACCATCACCGCCGACGGGACCGCCCCGGCGTGGGACGCCGCCTTCGCCCGGATCATGGTCGACGCGCCGTGCACCGGCCTGGGGGCGCTGCGCCGGCGCCCCGAGTCCCGCTGGCGGCGCTCACCCGACGACGTGACGGCGCTCGGCGGGTTGCAGCGCTCCCTGCTCCGGCACGCCGTGGAGTCGCTGCGGCCCGGCGGGGTGGTGGCGTACGTCACCTGCTCGCCGCACCGCGCGGAGACGGTCGAGGTGGTCGACGACGTGCTGGCCGAGATGCCCGACGCGCGCCGCCTCCACGCCCCGGATCTGCTGCCGGAGGTCCCTGACTGCGCACTCGGCGACGACGTCCAGCTCTGGCCGCACCGGCACGGCACCGACGCGATGTACCTCGCCCTCCTCACCCGCTGAGCGGGCGATAGGGTGACGGCCATGCGCATCACACCGAGCATCCTCAACGCGGACTTCGCCAACCTCGCCGCCGAGATCGCCCGCATCCCGAGCGCCGACGCCGTGCACGTGGACGTCATGGACAACCACTTCGTGCCCAACCTGACCATCGGGCTGCCCGTGGTGGAGTCGCTGCGCCGCTGCACGGATCAGATGCTCGACATCCACCTCATGATCGAGGACCCGGACCGGTGGGCGCCGGCCTTCGCCGAGGCGGGCGCCGAGTCGGTGACCTTCCACGTCGAGGCCGCCAAGGCCCCGGTGCGCCTGGCCCGCGAGCTGCGCCGCACGGGCGCCCGGGCGTCGATGGCGCTGAAGCCCGTCACCCCCATCGAGCCGTACGAGGACGTGCTCGGCGAGCTCGACATGGTGCTGCTCATGACGGTCGAGCCGGGCTTCGGGGGACAGAAGTTCCTCGATCTCGTCCTGCCGAAGATCCGCCGGATCCGCGCGCTGATCGGAAGCCGCCCCATCTGGCTGCAGGTCGACGGCGGCGTGAGCCTCGAGACGATCGGGCGCTGCGCGGAGGCCGGTGCCGACACCTTCGTCGCCGGTTCGGCCGTCTACAGCGCCGACGACGCCGACGCCATGGTCACCGCCCTGCGCGACACGGCGCTCGCCGCCCACCGGCACTGAGCCCGGGCGCCGCCTCAGCCTTCGTGGCCCCGGCGGCGCAGGAACTTCTCCAGCTCGGCCGCGATGGTGTCGCCGGTGGCCTCCTGGACCTCTTCCTGGTCCCGCGCCTCCTCAAGCTGTTCGATGTACTCCGCGATGTCCGGGTCCTGCTGGCTCAGCTGATCGACCGCGGTCGACCAACGCTCCGCCTCCTCGGGGATCGACTTGTGGTCCAAGGCGACCCGCAGCACGCCCTCGAGTTCGGTGAGCAGCGCCTCCTGGGCCTTCGGATTCGGGGGAGCGGCCACGTAGTGCGGCACCGACACCCACAGCGAGGCCGCAGGGATGCGGGCGTGGAGCATGAGCTGGCTGGCCACGCCGATCATGCCGGTGGGGCCCGTGTAGTCGTTGGGCTGGATCGACAGGCGCTGCTCGACCCCCGGGTCCGACGTGTAGAGCCCGACGGGGAGGGGGCGGGAATGCGGCGTGTCGCTCAGCATCGCCCCCAGGAACACCACGATGTCCGGCTCGACGCGCTGCACGTGGCCGATCAGCTCGGCCGCGAACGTGCGCCACAGCAGGTTCGGCTCGGGTCCGATCATGACGACCAGGTCGCGATCGGGGTGGTTGACGACCCGGATCCGCACCCCGGGCCACTCCACCCACGGGCCGTCGGCGGCGCGATGGAGCATGGGGCGGGTGGCCTGGAAGTCGTAGAAGCGCTCGTCGTCGATGGAGCCGGCATCGGATCCCGGATACGCGTCGATGAGATGGCGCAGCAGGTCGCTCGCCGCGTTGGCCGCGTCGTTCCAGCCCGAGAACCCGATCAGCACGGCGGGGTCGCGGAGGCCTTCCAGCGGCGTGAACTGCATTCATCCACCCTATCGCGGTGCCGGTAGCCTTGGCGGGTGCCCACTTCCCTCTCAGAGTTGCTCAACCGCCGTGTCCTGGTCGCCGATGGCGCCATGGGAACGATGCTGCAGTCCTTCGGGGACCTGACGCTCGAGGAGGATTTCCTCGGCCTCGAGGGCTGCAACGAGATCCTCAACGTGACGCGCCCCGACGTCGTCGCCGCCGTCCACCGTGCCTACTTCGCAGCCGGCTCGGATGCCGTGGAGACCAACACCTTCGGCACCAACCTCGCCGCGCTCGCCGAGTACGACATCGTCGAACGGCTCGAAGAGCTGGCGGAGGCCGCCGCTCGCATCGCACGTGATGTCGCGGACGAGTTCAGCACGGAGGAACGCCCCCGGTTCGTCCTCGGGTCCATCGGTCCGGGCACCAAGCTGCCGACGCTGGGCCACATCGCGTACGCAGACATCCGCGACGCCTACCAGCGGCAGGTCGAGGCCATGATTCGCGGCGGGATCGACGCGGTCCAGATCGAGACCTCACAGGATCTGCTGCAGGCGAAGGCCGCCGTCATCGCCTCCAAGCGTGCCCGCGAGGCCATGGGCGTCGACCTGCCCATCCTCGTCAACGTCACCGTCGAGACCACCGGCACCATGCTGCTGGGATCCGAGATCGGGGCGGCGCTCACCACGCTCGAGGCACTGGGCATCGACTGCATCGGCCTCAACTGCGCCACCGGCCCCGCCGAGATGAGCGAGCACCTCAGGCATCTGTCGCGGCGCGCCGGGATCGCCATCGGCGCCATGCCCAACGCCGGGCTGCCCGAACTCACTGCCGACGGCGCCCGCTACCCGCTGGGGCCCGAGGGGATGGCCGACGCGCTGGGCGCCTACGTGGCCGAGTACGGCCTGGCGGTCATCGGCGGCTGCTGTGGCACCACGCCGGAGCACATCCGGCTGCTCGCCGAGCGGTACGGCGGCCGCGACGTCGCCCCCCGCACGCCGCAGCCGGAGCGCGCCGCGTCGTCGCTGTACATCGAGGTGCCCTTTCAGCAGGACGCCAGCTACCTCACCATCGGGGAGCGCACGAACGCGAACGGGTCCAAGGCGTTCCGCGAGGCGATGCTGGCGGAGAACTGGGACGAATGCGTCGAGATCGCCAAGGCGCAGGCCCGCGACGGCGCGCACGTCCTCGACCTCTGCGTCGACTACGTCGGCCGTGACGGCTCCCGCGACATGGCCCTGCTGGCGTCGCGGCTGTCGACCGCGGTCACCCTGCCCATCGTCCTGGACTCGACCGAACCGGAGGTGCTGCGCGCCGGACTCGAGCGGCTCGCCGGCCGCTCCATCATCAACTCCGTCAACTACGAGGACGGCGACGGGCCGGAGTCGCGGTTCGGGCGCATCATGCCGCTGGTGAAGGAGCACGGCGCCGCCGTCGTGGCGCTGACGATCGACGAGGAGGGCCAGGCCCGCACCGCCGAGTGGAAGGTACGGGTGGCGTCGCGCCTCATCGACGACCTCGTCGGCAACTGGGGCATGGACGTCGGCGACATCCTCGTCGACTGTCTGACGTTCCCCATCGCCACCGGCCAGGAGGAGACGCGCCGCGACGGCCTGGAGACCATCGAGGCCATCGCCGAACTCAAGCGTCGCTATCCCGGGGTGCGCACCACGCTGGGTGTGAGCAACGTGTCGTTCGGCCTCAACCCCGCTGCCCGCATGGTGCTGAACTCGGTGTTCCTTCACGAGTGCGTCGCGGCCGGGCTCGACTCGGCCATCGTGCACAGCGCCAAGATCATCCCGATGGACCGGATCCCCGAGGAACAGCGCGAGGTCGCGCTCGACCTGGTGCACGACCGGCGCCGCGAGGGCTACGACCCGCTCACGCGGTTCCTCGAGCTGTTCGAGGGCGTCACGGCAGCCTCCGTGCGCGCGTCGCGGGCGGCGGAGCTGGCGGCGCTTCCGCTGGGGGAGCGCCTCCAGCGGCGCATCATCGACGGCGAGGGCAAGGGACTGACGGCCGACCTCGACGAGGCGCTGGAGACCAAGCCCGCCCTCGACATCATCAACGAGGACCTGCTGGCCGGCATGAAGGTCGTCGGCGAGCTCTTCGGATCGGGGCAGATGCAGCTGCCGTTCGTGCTGCAGTCCGCCGAGGTGATGAAACAGGCCGTGGCCCACCTCGAGCCGCACATGGACAAGGCCGATGTCGGCGCGGGCAAGGGCACGCTCGTCCTCGCGACCGTGCGCGGCGACGTGCACGACATCGGCAAGAACCTCGTCGACATCATCGTCAGCAACAACGGCTACACGGTGATCAACATCGGCATCAAGCAGCCGATCCAGGCCATCATCGACGCCGCCGAGCAGCACGGCGCCGACGCCATCGGCATGTCCGGGCTCCTGGTCAAGTCCACGCTCGTCATGAAGGACAACCTGGCCGAGCTCAACCGCCTGGGACTGGCGCAGAAGTACCCGGTGCTGCTGGGCGGCGCCGCGTTGACCAGGACCTTCGTCGAGCATGACCTCGGCGACATGTTCGACGGCGAGGTCCGCTACGCCAAGGACGCGTTCGAGGGCCTGGCCCTCATGGACGCCGTCATGGCCGTCAAGCAGGGCATTCCGGGCGCCACCCTCCCCGAGCCCCGCAAGCGCCGGCTGGCGAAGACGTCGCTGGTGGAGCTCGTGGAGCCCGAGCTGGGCGTCCGGTCCGACGTCGCCCGCGACGTGGACGTGCCGACACCCCCGTTCTGGGGCACCCGGGTGGTCAAGGGCATCGCGCTGGCCGATGTCGCGGCCTGGCTGGACCACCGCGCCACGTTCCTCGGCCAGTGGGGGCTCAAGCCGCTGCGGGGCGGCGCGACCTACGAGGAGCTGGTCGAGACGGAGGCGATGCCGCGCCTGCGGATGTGGCTGGATCGGATCAAGACCGACAACCTCGCCAATTTCGGGGTGGTCTACGGCTACTTCCCCGTCCACTCGGCGGGCGAGACCCTCATCGTCGGCGCACCGGAGGAGCCCACCCGCGAGGTGGCCCGGTTCACCTTCCCGCGCCAGCGCCGCGACCGCCGGCTCTGCCTGGCCGACTTCTTCCGCGACGAGGAGGAGGCCGCGCAGCACGGTCCCGACGTCCTCGCGATGCAGCTGGTCACCATGGGGTCCGCGGTCGCGCAGGAGACCCAGCGCCTGTTCGAGAACGACGCCTACCGCGACTACCTGGAGCTGCACGGCCTGTCGGTCCAGCTGACCGAGGCGCTGGCCGAGCTGTGGCACAGCCGGGTCCGGGAGGAGTTGGGCCTGGGCGGAGCCGACGGCGACGTCCTGGCGGCCATCCGCGATCAGGCCTACCGCGGCTCGCGCTACTCGTTCGGTTATCCCGCCTGCCCCGACCTGGCGGACCGGGCCACGCTCGTGCGCCTGCTGGACCCGTCGCGCATCGGGGTCGAGCTGAGCGAGGAGTTGCAGCTGCACCCGGAGCAGTCGACCGACGCCATCGTCGTCCACCACCCGGAGGCGAAGTACTTCAATGCCGGCTGAACCACGCGCCGTCCTGTGGGACTTCGACGGCACCCTGGTCGACACCGAGCCCCTCTGGGCCGCGACGGAACGGGTGATGCTCGCCGAGTACGGCGTCGAGTGGGGCGAGGACGAGATGCTGGCCTGCCACGGTCAGCACGCCCTGCTCACCGCGCAGATGATGGCGGACGACATGGGCATTCCCGATCGGGCCGCCGAGGTGTGGCGCGAGCTGCACGAGCGCATCGCCGGGCACATCCGCTCCAACGACCTGCCCTGGCTGCCGGGAGCCCGTGAGCTCATGGCCGAACTCGACGACGCGGGGGTGCCCTGCGCCATCGTGACGGCCAGCGACCGCATCATCCTCGACGCCGCGCGGGAACGCCTGCCGCGCAACCTCGAGGTCATCGTCACGGTCGACGAGGTCAGCCGCGCGAAGCCGCACCCGGAGGGCTACCTCACCGCGGCGCGCCGGCTGGGGGTCGATCCCCGGGACGCCGTCGCGCTCGAGGACTCGGTGCCGGGCACCACCGCCGCCCTGGCGGCGGGCGCCGTGGTCTACGCTGTCCCGACGATGGTGAGCCTCGACCCGCATCCGCGCATGCACGTGTCGGCCACCGGCCTATCGGCCACGAGCTGGGCGGACCTCACCGCGATCTGGCGCGAACTGAAGGAGAACTGACGTGAACCTCTCCGGGGTGAAGACGGGGCCGCTGCAGGCGGGCGAGCGCGTCACGCTCACCGACGGCAAGGGTCGACGCAAGTCCATCGTGCTCAAGGACGGGGGCGTGTGGCACACCACGAAGGGCGCGGTCAGCCACGACGACCTCATCGGAGGCCCCGAGGGCGTCACCGTCGTCTCCGCGGGTGGGCAGCAGTACCTCGCCTTCCGCCCCTTGATGAGCGAGTTCATGGTGTCCATGCCGCGCGACGCCGCGGTGATCTACCCCAAGGACGCCGCGCAGATCCTCATGTGGACCGACATCTTCCCCGGTGCGCGGGTGCTCGAGGCGGGCGTCGGCTCCGGCGCGCTGTCGCTGGCGCTCCTGCGCGCCATCGGGCCGGAGGGACGGCTGCACTCCTACGAGCGCCGCCAGCAGTTCGCCGACGTCGCCCGCGGCAACGTCGAGACGTTCCTCGGCGGGCCGCACCCGGCGTGGATGATCACCGTCGGCGACCTCGTCGACGCCATCGTCGACGAGCCCATCGACCGCGCCATCCTCGACATGCTCGCCCCCTGGGAGTGCATCGACGCCGTCGCCGAGCGGCTCGTGGCCGGGGGAGTGCTCACCTGCTACGTCGCCACCGCCACCCAGCTCGGACGGGTCGCGGATACACTGCGGGCGCACGGCGGCTTCACCGAACCCCACGCCACCGAGACCACCGTGCGCGACTGGCACGCGGAAGGTCTGGCCATCCGGCCCGGCCACGGCACGTCCGGACACACCGGCTTCCTCATCATCTCCCGGCGGCTCGCCCCGGGCCAGGCGGCGCCGATGCGAAAGCGGCGCCCCGCGCCGGGCGCCTACGGCCCGGACTACCGCGGACCCCGGCCCGCCAACATCCCCGCCGAGCTGGGCGGGCGGGGGAGCGACGATGCCGACGAGTGAGGCGCCGGCGGGGAGCGTGCGCCCGCAGCGGCGCGTCCTCATTCTCGGCGCGGGCCTCGTTGGCTCCTCGCTCGGCCTGGCGCTCACCCGCGCCGGCTACGACGTCATGCTGTGGGATATCGTCCCGTCGCACTCGCTGGTCGCCGCCGGGCTCGGCGCGGGGCGCATCTCGGACGAGGCCACCGACGACCCCGACATCGTCGTCGTGGCGACGCCGCCCGGTGTGATCCCCGACCTGGTGGCCGAGGTCCTGGGCAAGTTCCCGGGCGCCGTGATCACCGACGTCGGGTCGGTCAAGGCGCCCATCCTGGCCGCCGTCGCCCGGCTCGCGCCGGAGCATCGCCGCTACGTGGGATCTCATCCCATGGCCGGCTCCCAGTTCACGGGTCCGCTGACGGCATCGGCGGACCTGTTCCGCGACCGCACCTGGGTGGTCACACCCGTCGACGGCAACACCGCCGCCGATGTCGCGGCCGTCGAGGGACTGGCCCGCGACGTCGGCGCCCGGGTCATCACGATGCCGCCGGACGATCACGACGAGGCCGTGGCGCAGGTCAGCCACGTGCCGCACCTCATGAGCATCCTCACCGCCGGGCACCTGCGCGAGGTGCCGCTGGAGAACCTGCGCCTCGCCGGGCAGGGCATCCGCGACGTCACCCGCATCGCCGGCTCGGATCCCGGGCTGTGGCGCCAGATCCTCACCGCCAACGCCGACGCGGTCCGCCGCGAGCTGCGCGAGGTCTCCGACGACCTGGCGCACCTCATCGGGGTGCTGGACGACCCGGACGGGCTCGAACGGTTCCTGGCGGTCGGGCAGGCCGGCGCGCACGCCCTGGTCGGCAAGCACGGCCACGACCCGCTGGACACCGTGCGCGTCACCGTCGAGATCCCCGACGAGCCCCGGGCCCTCGCGCGGCTGTTCACCGACATCGCCGAGGCCGGATTCAACGTCGAGGACTTCGACCTCACACACGACCCGGTGCGGGAGGTCGGCTACCTGTCGATCGCCGTCGAGCGCGACGTGGCTGAGCAGCTGCGCACCAACATCGTCGCCCGCGGCTGGACCGGCTGGGCGAGCAGGGGAGGACCGGAATGAGCACGCTCATCGCCATCGACGGACCGAGCGGGTCGGGGAAGTCCACGACCGCCAGGCTCCTGGCCCGGCGGCTCGGGCTGGGCTACCTGGACACCGGAGCGATGTACCGCGCCGCCACGTGCGAGTACCTGCGTCGCTTCCCCGACGGTGCCGGCGCCGAGGAGGCCGCAGACCTGGTGCGGTCGTGCCGGCTGGTCGTCGAGACGTCACCGGACGAGCCGCGGTTCCGCATCAACGACACCGACGTCACAGAGGAGATCCGCGAACCCCGGATCTCCGCCGCCGTGTCCGGGCTCGCGACGAACCTGGAGGTCCGCCGGCTGCTCACGGCACTCATGCGCGACATCATCGCGGCTCACTCCCGGGACATGGTCGTCGAGGGCCGCGACATCACGACGGTCGTCGCGCCCGACGCCGACGTGCGGGTGCTGCTGGTGGCCGATCCGCAGTCCCGGGTCGCGCGGCGGGCGGCCGAGGTGGCGGGCCGGGCGACCAAGGAGGACGTCACCGATCAGGTCCTGCGCCGGGACCGGGACGACTCGACGGTGTCCAACTTCACGGAGGCCGCGGACGGGGTCACCGTCATCGACTCGACGTTCCTGAGCCCCGACGAGGTGGTGGACCGGATCGTCGCGCTCGTGCCGTCGCGGTAGCGCACGCGCGGCCCCGGTAGGATGGGCGTTCCGCCTGGACACCCAAGGAGCCCCAGTGACCGAGCTGCGCAAGCCGATCATCGCCGTCGTCGGCCGCCCGAACGTCGGTAAGTCGACACTCGTCAACCGCATCCTGGGCCGGCGGGAGGCTGTGGTGCAGGATACGCCGGGCGTGACCCGGGACCGGGTCTCGTACGACGCGAACTGGAACGGTCGCGAGTTCGTCCTCGTGGACACCGGGGGCTGGATGTCGGACGCCACCGGCATGGCCGCTCAGATCGCCGAGCAGGCCGAGCTGGCCATCTCGATGGCCGACGCGGTGCTCTTCGTGGTCGACGCGACGGTGGGCACGCTCGACGAGGACGAGGCCGTCGTGCGCGTGCTGCGCCGCTCGCAGAAGCCCGTGGTGCTGGCGGCCAACAAGGTCGACGACCAGCGCCACGAGGCGATGGCCGCCTCGATGTGGAATCTCGGGCTGGGGGAGCCCTATCCCGTCTCCGCGTTGCACGGCAGAGGCTCCGGCGATCTGCTCGACGCGATCCTCGATGCCCTGCCCGAGGCGCCGCGCGAGCAGGAGGTCGAGGAGGCCGGGCCGCGCCGCGTCGCGATCGTCGGCAAGCCGAATGTGGGCAAGTCGTCGCTGCTCAACAAGCTCGCCGCCCAGCAGCGGGTCGTCGTGTCCGACGTGAGCGGCACCACCGTGGATCCCGTGGACGAGATCGTCGAGGTCGGTGGCCAGGTGTACCGGCTGATCGACACCGCTGGCATCCGCCGCCGCGTCAAGGAGGCCAGCGGCCACGAGTACTACGCGAGCCTCCGCACGCAGGCCGCCATCGAGCGGGCCGAGGTGTGCATCATGGTCGTGGACGCCTCTGAGCCCATCACGGACCAGGATCTGCGCATCCTCAGCTCCATCGAGGAGGCGGGGCGGGCGCTGGTCATCGCCTTCAACAAGTGGGACCTGACCGACGAGGAGCGCCGCAAGTACCTCGACCGCGAGATCGAGCGGGACCTGGTCGGCTACCGGTGGGCCCCGACGATCAACATCTCCGCCCTGACCGGCCGCAACGTCGACAAGCTGAGCAAGGCCATCGAGGAGGCGGCCGCCGGCTGGGAGACGCGGGTGTCCACCGGCAAGCTCAACGCCTTCCTGGGGCGCCTGGCCGCGGCACATCCGCACCCCGTGCGGGGAGGCAAGCAGCCGCGCATCCTCTTCGGCACCCAGGCACAGAACTGCCCGCCGACCTTCATCCTGTTCACCAGCGGCATGATGGACGAGACCTACAAGCGATTCGTCGAGCGCCGCCTCCGCGAGGACTTCGGCTTCGTCGGGTCGCCGGTGCATGTCGAGGTCCGCGCGCGGGAGAAGCGCAAGGACCGCGCCTGAGCCGTCACCTCCCCGATGTGCGCTCCGGCGCAGGACTCGCTAAGCTATCCGAGTTGCCGCAAGGCGACGGCGGGCTGTAGCGCAGCTTGGTAGCGCACTTGACTGGGGGTCAAGGGGTCGCAGGTTCAAATCCTGTCAGCCCGACGAGGTATCACGCCTTGTCACATCGTAGATCGCAGCGGGCACCACACCGTGAGTCGCAGATCCGATGACGCCGAAGGACACGCCAGGTCGTCCACCGTCCCGATCGAAAGGCGGCACGATGAGCGCGACTCCGCTCCCGACCTCCACGACGGAATCCGCGCGCCCGCCGCGCAGGACGTGGCTCGCCCGCCTGCTGCGCCAACGGACCCAGCCGGGCGATCCCGAGCCCGAGTCGCCGGCCGCCCCCGACCGGCTGCCCCTCGTGTCGCTCGCCACGCGGGTCGGGGCGATCGCCCTGGTCTCCGGGGCGTCGGCGTCTCAGGCCACCGAGATGATCCTGCGGCTCGGTCTCGCCCACGGGGTCCGGTTCCAGGTCGACGTCACCTACACGGCGATCACCGTGGCGTGCACCGAGTCCGACGGCGGGGGAGTCCCGCTGAACCTCTTCCGCACCGTGCCGGCCCTCGACCGCGACTACGCCCGCCTCGCGCACCTCGAGTCGGTGGTCGACGCCGTCGCGCGCGGCGAGCAGTCGGTCGAGGAGGCCACCGAGGACCTGGTCCGGTGGCGCTCGCGCGGCATCGTGTATCGACGATGGGTGACGTCCGTGGTGGCCTTCGCCCAGGGTGCGAGCATCACCGCACTCCTCGGCGGCGTACCGCTGGAGATCGCCGTCGCGGGCCTGGCCACCCTGCTGGTGCACGAGGTGACCGCGTGGCTCGGGCGCACCAACGCGTCCTACTTCTACGCCCAGGTCGCGGCCGGGGCGATTCCGATGACCGTGGCCATTGTCCTGATGTACCTGCGGTCGCACGGCGTCACCGACCTGTGGGCGCTGTCGCCATCGCTCGTCGTGGCCGCCGGCATGGTGACGATGCTGGCGGGGCTGGGCGTCGTCGGGGCGGCCCAGGACGCCCTGGACGGCTACTACATCACCGCGGCCGCGCGCATCGTGGACCTGGTGATGCGCACCGGAGGGCTGATCCTGGGCGTCGTGGCGGTGCTCTGGCTGGGTGTCCGGATCGGGGTGCCCGCCTATCTGGTGCCCGAGTCGATCCCGCCTCATCACCCGACGGTGCAGGTGGTGGCGGCTGCCGTCTTCGCCACGGCCGTCGGTCTGTTCGGGCGGTTCGGGCCCCGGGGCGCCCTCATCGCAGGCCTGGGCGGAGCGCTGGGCTGGACCATGTACCTGCTGCTGCTTCCGCTGGTCGGCGGCGACTACGCCGTGGCGGCCGGGGGAGCAGCCGCCGTCGTGGCGGTGTTCGCGCACCCCGTCGGGCGCTGGATGCGTCTGCCTGCCATCGCCATCGTGACCGTCGGCATCGTGCCCCTGATGCCAGGACTCATCCTGTACCGAGGTCTGTTCCATCTCGTCGTGGGCATGCCGGCCGTGGAGCCGGGCGACACCGCGGGCGAGATGTTCCTCTTGGCCGCGGTGACGGGTGTCATGCTGGCGCTCGGCAGCTCCGTCGGCTCGACCCTCGGGCGGCACCTCGCGCAGCCGACGGAGCAGTTGGCCCGGCTTGCGCTGCGCGCCTCCCTGCGCCGAGGTCAGCAGCCGCGCACCTGACGCGGCGGGTTCACTGATAGCGCTCGAGGATCTCCTTCATCTGCGCGATCTCCTTCTCCTGCGCCTCCACGATCTCCGTGCAGAGCTGCTCGATCTCCGGGTCGGTGATGGTGGCCTCCTGGCACACCAGGATGGCGCGCGAGTGGTGCGGGATCATCGAGGTGAGGAACCCCTCATCGCCGACGCCGACCTCGCTGCGGCCCATGAAGAACGCCGCGAGGAAGACGGCGATGAAGCCGACCAGCAGGATGACGTTGAGCATCGTGTTCTTCAGCATGGACCACATGCCCACGGTCATGAGCACCCCCATGGCGGCCACCATGAGCACGGCCATGTAGAGGTTGCTGGGATTGAAGTAGAAGTGGTCGAGGCTGCGGACCATCGACATGCTGAGCGCCCACATCAGCGCGAGGTTGACCAGCAGGATCGCCCCGAACTTCCAGTACATCGCGTGCGAGTGCTTGTTCTTACCGTGGTCCTCGGTGTGCTTCTCGTGCGTCGTGTCATCGGCCATCGGAGTTCCTTTCGTCGTCATGACCACTACCCGCTGCAGCGCCCCATCAAACGCGACGGGCCGGCCCCGAGCGACCTGTCGTGATATCGCCGCCCCAGTCAGAGATGGGTGCCGGTGCCCGGATGTTGGGCTGTCGAGGCGGCCTGGACGAGCCGGATCGCGGAGGTCGGATCAGCGGTGCCTGGATCCGCGCCCGCCGCGACAGTGCCGCTGCCGCTCGCGGTCCGCCAGGACAGCCATCGCGCGAGCCATGACAGCAGCAGGTTGATGGTGAGGTAGATGACCAGGGTCACGACGAAGAGAGTGAACAGGTAGCGGTTGCCGAAGAAGCTGGCGAGGTTGTTCATGTTGCTGCGGATGATCTCGTTGTAGCCGACGATGTAGCCGAGCGAGGTGTCCTTGAGCAGGACCACGAGCTGCGCCACGATGATCGGCAGCATCTGTCGCAACGCCTGGGGGAACTCGACCAGCAGCTTCGACTGGAACTCGCGCATGCCCAGGCTGAGCGCCGCCTCGCGCTGCCCCCGAGGGAGGGCGGCCAGCCCTGCGCGCAGCGCCTCCCCGATGAGGGTGCCGTTGTACACGATGAGCGCGAGGACCACCGCCCAGAATGCGCCGGTGGAGGCCACCAGCAGGATGAAGAGCATCATCAGCAGCACCGGCATACCGCGGAAGAACTCGAGCAGGATGGCGGTCGGTATGCGGACCCACGGCAGCCGGGAGCTGCGCAGGAGGGACAACACGACGCCGAGAGCGACGGCACCGGCGGCCGCGACGGCCGCGGCCTGGAGCGTGGCCGCGACTCCGGTGCCGATGAAGCCCCACACCTGCGGGTCGGTGAGGATGTCCCACCGGGATGCGTCGAACATTCCCGGAAGGGTGATGCCGCCCGAGACCCGCGGCGCCGCGAGGATCCAGATGATCCAGGCGGCCCCGGCTGTGATCGCCGTGAGCGAGACCACTGAACCGATGAGGGAGGCGCGGCGGGCTCGGGGGCCCGGTGCGTCGAACAGGACGCTGGTGGCGCTCATCGCGACACCACCCAACGCTTCTCGAGCTGGACGGCGGCGAAGCCGAGCGGCACGGTAACCACCAAGTACAGAGCCGCCGCGACCAGGAGGAGGGGGAGGACGATGTTGCCGTTGTCGTTGACGAGTTGCCGGGTCGTCGCGAACATCTCGACGACGAAGAACCCGCCCGCGACCGAGGTGTTCTTGGTGAGGGCGATGTACACGTTGATGAGCGGTGGGATCGTCATGCGGAACGCCTGTGGCAGCACAACCAGCGTCACGGTCTGGCCGAAGCCGAGGCCGATGCTCCGAGCGGCCTCGGCCTGGCCGACGGGCACGCCGTTGATCCCGGAACGCAACGCCTCCGCGACGAACGGCGAGGTGTAGTAGGTGAGCGCGACCAGCGCCAGCAGGAGGAACGGGGCCCGGACTCCCAGCATGGGCAGCACGAAGGCGGTGAAGAAGAACACGAGGGTGAGCGGCGTGTTGCGCGCGACCTCTGTCCAGATCGCCGCGAACCATCGCAGGACCGGCACGGGGGAGATGCGCAACGCGGTGATGACCGTACCGAGGACCAGGGAGAGCCCGCCGGATACGGCCAACAGCAGCACCGTCATTCGCAGTCCCCCCCAGAACTCGGGCATGAGCGACCAGAGCTGCGTCATGGGTTCTCCTTCCGTGTGGGGGCGTCGGTCCGGCCGAGACGAACCGGCCGGACCGACGACGGGTCAGTAGCGATCCGGCGTGGGCGGCTCGACGAAGGGCAGGACGGTGCCCGCCGTCGAGTTCCATGCCTCTTCGTAGGTGCCGTCCGCGTAGCTCTTCTCCAGCACGTCGTTGATCCACATGCGGAAGTCCGTGTCGTCCAGGGCCAGCCCGATCCCGTAGGGCTCAGAGGTGAACGGCTCGCCGACCACCTTGAATTCCCCCTCGTTCTGGGCCGCGAGTCCCGCGAGGATCACGTTGTCGGTCGAGACCGCGACGACCGTGCCGTTGCGCAGCGGCTCCAGACAGTTGGAGTAGGTGTCGGTGAGCAGCGGCTCGGCGCCGATCTCCTCGAGCTTGGCGGCAGGCGTCGAGCCGGTCACCGAGCAGACGGGCTGTCCGACGAGGTCGGCCTCGCTCGTGATGTCCTCGTTATCGGCGAGGACGAGGATGGACTGGCCGGCCATGTAGTAGGGGCCCGCGAAGGAGACGACCTCCTTGCGCTTGTCGTTGATGGTGTAGGTCGCCACCACGATGTCGACCTGACCGTTCTCGATGAACGGTTCCCGGTTCGCGGACACCGTCTCGACCCACTTGATGTCATCCTCGGCGATGCCGAGGTTCGACGCGATGAGCTTGCCGATCTCGACGTCGAAGCCCTCCGGGACGCCGGACGGGCCCATGAGCCCGAACAACGGCTGGTCGAACTTGGTGCCGATCGTGATGGTGCCGGCCTCGCTCAACTCGGCCATGGTGGTGCCCTCGTCGAAGGTCACCTCGTCGCCGACCGGGGGGCTGCTCTCACTCGTCGTGGTGCCGGCGCACCCGGACAACGCGAATGCGCCTGCTGCGGCCAACGCCAGCACCGTTTTCCTCGTTCGTTGCATGCCTGCATTCCTTTCCTCGTGGGCGGTCGTCCGGGGTGGACGGCCGTCAAGGTCCGCCATCGGCGGGGTCAGTGGTGGAGGATCTTCGACAGGAAGTCCTTCGCCCGGTCGCTGCGGGGGTTGGTGAAGAACTCCTCGGGCGTGGCCTCCTCGACGATGGCGCCGTCCGCCATGAACAGAACCCGGTCGGCGGCCTTGCGGGCGAACCCCATCTCGTGGGTGACGACGACCATCGTCATGCCCTCCGCCGCCAGTCCGACCATCACATCGAGCACTTCGTTGATCATCTCGGGATCGAGCGCACTGGTGGGCTCGTCCAACAGGATGAGCTTCGGGTCCATCGCGAGCGAGCGTGCGATGGCGACCCGCTGCTGTTGCCCACCGGAGAGCTGGCTGGGCATCTTGCCGGCCTGGTCGGCCACCCCGACGCGCTCCAGCAACCGCATGGCCTTGTCCTCCGCGTCGCGCTTGGCCATCCCGCGCACCCGGATGGGTCCGAGCGTGACGTTTTCCAGCACCGTCTTGTGCGCGAAGAGGTTGAACGACTGGAAGACCATGCCCACGTCGGCTCGGAGCCGCGCCAGGTCCTTGCCCTCCTCGGGCAGAGGGCTTCCGTCGATCGTGATCGTGCCCGAGTCGATGGTCTCGAGTCGGTTGATGGCGCGGCACAGCGTCGACTTGCCGGACCCCGACGGGCCGATGACCACGACCACCTCCCCGCGGTGCACGACAGTGGTGATGTCGCGCAGGACATGCAGCTGGCCGAAATGCTTGTCGACGTGATCGACCACCACCAACGGGCGGCCAGACTCCACGGCGGGGCCCGTCGTGCGGCGTGAGGACGTCTCGGGTGTGTCCATAGGTGCACCCTACGAGCATGATGATGGCACCGGCATGGCCGGACGACCTGTTTACCAACCTGTTACAGGAAGGCAACCTCCGGCGAGACGACAAAGGGGCGCTGATGTTTGGGCGCGGCCCCAGATGGGTATGAGGGAGTTGTCCGAACCAACTCAACCCAAGGAGGAGTCATGGGATTCGACGATAAGGTCCGCAACGCCGCTGAAGAGGCCTCTGGCAAGGTCAAGGAAGGCGTGGGCAAGGCCACCGACAACGAGCGCCTCGAAGCCGAGGGCCAGGCCGAACAGACCTCCGCCGACATCAAGCAGGCCGGCGAGAAGGTCAAGGACGTCTTCAAGTAGGCCCCTACCCCAAGGCCGCCCCCGGATTCCCGGGGGCGGCCTTGGCATGTCCGCACTTGGGTCACCGCTGTCCGTGGCGTCGCGGCGAGGTCAGTCCGGTTGATCCGCTCCGAGCACGTGGAAGTGGGCGTGGTGGCGCCGGCCCCACGACACGACGCCATCGATGCCGGCAGCGTCGACCTGCAGCCGGCTGAGCAACACCGTCTCGCCGCGCACCGCCGCGACGGCGGCCATGCCCAGGCCCCCCTTGCCGTCCCCCCGGACCAGGACGGTCGTGCCGTCCGCGAAGCGCAACCGCACGGCGCCCTCGGACCCGAAGGCCTCCGCGTGACGCAGTGGGGCGGCGCGATTGCGGACGCGCAGGAGCGCCTCGGCCAGGGCACCGCGCAAATCCGAGTGCGCGGCGGACGTGCTGGTCAGCTGCCGACGCAGCTCGTCGTCGAACAGTTCCTCGAAACGGTCGTGGCGCACGCGGTTGCGCATGCTCCAGTATCGCCCAGAGACAGCAGAAACCGTCTGGATCGTCATCGACGATCCAGACGGTTCCGATCAGGTCAGCCCTGCGCGGCCTTGGCGTTGGCCTCGGTCTCCGCGATCTTGGTCAGGAGCTCATCGGTCCGAGACTCCTCCTCGAGGGATTGGGTCAGCAGGTCGTAGCCATCGGGCAGGCCCAACATCTTGGCCCAGCGCCGCAGGGTGCCGTAGCGGGTGATCTCGTAATGCTCGACCGCCTGGGCCGATGCGATGAGGGCCGCGTCCGCGGCCGGGCTGCCCTGATACTCCTCCAGGTGCTCGTCGCCCTCCTTGAGGATGCCGTCGATGGCGTCGCAGCGCTTGCTCGTGGGTTTGCGGTCGATCAGGCCGAAGACCTGCTCGAGCCGGCTGATCTGCCCCTGCGTCTCCGCCAGATGGTGCTCGAAGGCTGCCTTGAGCTCGTCGGACACCGCCGCCTCCTGCAGCTTGGGCAGTGTCTTGAGGATGTGCCGCTCCGCGTAGTACATGTCTCGCATCGTCGCGTAGAACAGCCCATCGAGGTTCTTGTCGGCCATTGCCGTGCCTTTCTCTCGGTGTCCCGTCCGACGCCGTCCATCCTGGCCGGCGCCGGCCGGGCTCACGCGTCCGTGTCTTGCCACACTACTTACCCAGCTACCCCACGGCAGCGAAGTCAAACAGTTTCTCCAGGGAGCCCGCACAGGCCGTGCGGCCGCGGCCGGCGCGCGGATCCCTTCCCAGCACCGCTCGCGCATGCGACGCTGTCTTCCAGAGACATCACGGAGGGGGAGATCATGATTTCTCGACGGTCCTTCATCGCCTTCAGCGGTGCAGGCGCACTGACGCTCTTCGTCGTGGACGGGATGGGAGCGCCCGTCGCCGTCGCTGCCCTCCGCGGCGGCACGTTGCGGCCCAACAAGATCCGCAAGTACCGCTCACCCCTCCTCGTCCCGCCCGCGATGCCGCTGGCTGCGGAGCAGCGCGACGGTGTCGACGTGTACGAGATCTCCCTGCGGCAATTCGAGCAGCAGATCCTGCCGGAGCCGCATCCGGCCACGACGGTCTGGGGATACGGACCGACCGAGGGTGGCGTCTTCCACGCGCCGTCGCTGACCATCGAGGCAGCGGTGGGCCGACCCGTATTGGTCACGTGGCGCAACGAACTCGTCACCGTCGGCGGGGAGCCTTTGCCGCACCTGCTGCCCGTGGATCCGACGCTGCACTGGGCCAACCCGCCCGGGGGCGAAGACGGTCGCGACGAGGCGCCGGATTTCCGGGGCCTCACCTACGTGCCGTCCGCGGACCCCTCGGAGGCCGAGTCGCTGCCGGCGGGCAGCTACACCCGCTACTGGGGACCGGTGCCGATGGTCACTCACCTGCACGGCGCCGTCGGCGTGGGGGAGCATTCGGACGGCTACCCCGAGGCCTGGTATCTGCCGGCGGTGGAGCTTCCCGACGGTTACGCGGCCGTCGGATCCTGGTACGAGCAGTTCCGTGGGGAGGCTGCCGCGGCCACCGGCGTCGACTGGGAGCCGGGGAGTGCCGTCTGCCTCTATCCCAACGACTCCCGGCCCGCGGCGCTCTGGTTCCACGACCACACGCTGGGTATGACCCGACTCAACGTGTACGCGGGCCCGGCCGGCTTCTATCTCCTGCGAGACACGCCCCACGAGGGCATCACCGTCGCCGGATCCGGCGAAGCGGCCGAGCTGCCGGGGCCCGCGCCCCACCTCGGTGACGACCCGGACGCGACCTACCTGGAGATCCCGCTCGCGATCCAGGACAGATCGTTCAACGACGACGGCTCGCTGTTCTACCCCGACGCTCGAGCATTCTTCGACGACACGGCCAGCGGCTTCATCCCGGACGACGAGCACGTGCCTCCGATCTGGAATCCGGAGTTCTTCGGCAACGTCATGATCGTCAACGGGCGCGCCTGGCCGTTCCACACGGTCGAGCAGCGTCGGTACCGGTTCCGGGTGCTCAACGGCTGCCAGTCGAGGTTCCTCATCCTCGACTTCTCCCCGCTGCCCGGCGTGTCCGTCTGGCAGATCGGCAACGAGGGCGGGCTGCTCACCGCGCCGGTGGACATCACGACCCACGTCAAGAACCGCGTGCTGCTTGGGCCGGCGGAACGCGCCGACCTCATCGTCGACTTCACCGACGTGCCGGTCGGGGACTACCCCCTGAACAACCTGGGACCGGACGCCCCCTTCGGGGGCTCCCGCTTCAAGGCGGCGGATCCCTCAGCGGCAGGCCGCATCATGCAGTTCCGGGTCCGCCCCGCTACGTCGCCGGACACGTCGACGCCCCCGGCGCAACTGGTGCTCCCACCGGTGCCGCGGGTTGAGGGCGACCCCGCTATCAGGCGGTTGGCACTGCTCGAGATGATGGCCCCGACGCTCGGGGTGCCGGTGGCGGCGATGCTCGGCGTCGTCGACGGTGACCCCGCCGAGGAGCCCTCACCCGCCCGGCACGTCATGTGGGGAGACGATGTCGTCGTCGATCCGGTCGCCGGCACGACCGAGATCTGGGAGCTCTACAACGCGACCATGGACGCCCATCCCGTCCATCTCCACGAGGTGACGTTCGAGGTGGTCGACCGGCAGCCGATCACCGTCACGGAAGGGATGACGCCGACGGTGATTCTGACGCCAGGGTCCTACCCGCGACCGCCCGAGCGGTGGGAGACGGGCCGGAAGGAGACGGTCATCGCGTATCCGGGCGAAGTCACGCGGCTCAAGGCTCGATTCGAGGTGCCCGGGCGCTTCGTCTGGCACTGCCACATCCTCGAGCATGAGGACAACGAGATGATGCTGCCCTTCGTGATCCGCCCGGCCGACTGAGCCGCGGGCATGACGCGGCCCCCGCCGGATGATCCGACGGGGGCCGCGATGTTCAGGGCTGGGGCGTCACCGCCCGCGAGCCGTCCTCAGAGGGGGCGAATGTTCGCCGCCTGCAGGCCCTTGGGCCCACGCTCAGTCTCGTATTCCACCTTCTGGTTCTCCTCGAGGTTCCGGTGTCCCGTCCCCTGAATCGCGCTGAAGTGCGCGAACACGTCCGCCGAGCCGTCATCGGGAGCGATGAAGCCGTAGCCCTTGTCGGAGTTGAACCATTTCACGGTGCCAGTGGCCATGCCGTTATTCCTTCGTACCTGGACCACAGGGTGTGGCCGCTATCGGTAATCCTATGCCATGAATGGCGCAGATGCGGCACTCTGCGCCGAGGAACTACGATCTGGACCATGCGCCTCACACGGTGGCTGGGCCATCCGACCCGGGTCGTCCCCGCCGTCTACCTCCTCGGAGTGGCCGTCGGCACGGCCTTGCTGATGCTCCCACCGGCCACCGCGGACGGCAGGGGAGCGCCCCTCCTCCACGCGAGCTTCACCGCGGTGTCTGCCATCTGCATTACCGGATTGACTACTGTCGATACCGCGACCTTCTGGAGCCCGTTCGGGCAGTTCATCATCATGCTGCTCATCCAAGTGGGCGGGTTCGGCATCGTCGCCCTCGCCAGTCTGCTGACACTGGTGGCGACGGGCCGGCTGTCGCTGCAGGGGTCCTTGGTCGCAGGCCAGGAACTGCGTACGGGTGTCGGCGGCGTGTTGCGCGTGCCGAAAATGATCGCGGCGGTGATGTTGAGCGCCGAGGCGGTCATCGCGCTGGCACTGACACTCGCCTTCCGGCAGCACACCGACAGCTGGGGCACAGCCGTGTGGTGGGGGGTGTTCCACTCGGTGTCAGCGTTCAACAACGCCGGCTTCGCCCTGTTCAGCGACAACCTGATGAGCTTCGTCAGCGATCCCGCGGTCATCCTGCCGATCTGCCTCGCGGTCGTCGTCGGCGGCCTCGGCTTCCCGGTGCTGATCGAGATCGGCCGCCGGATCCGTCGCCCGCGCCAGACGCCGCTGTGGTCCTCGCACACCCGGCTCACGTTGATCGGCACGGGCTCGTTGCTCGCCATCGGCGCGGTCGTGTTCGCGCTGGCCGAATGGAACAACCCCGACACCCTCGGCCAGCTGAGCCTCGCCGACCGGCTCCTGGCCACCGTCGCCGGGGCCGTGTTCCCGCGCACCGCCGGCTTCAACCACATCGACTACGGCGTCGCGAACGAGTCGACGCTCGGCCTCTACTACGTGCTCATGTTCATCGGCGGCGGCTCCGTCGGCACGGCCGGTGGAGTCAAGGTCGGCACCGTCGGCATCATCCTCGCGACCGTCCTGGCCGAACTGCGCGGCGAGAACCAGGTCATCGTCGGTCGCCGCGCGGTCCCGTCCACGGTGCAGCGGTCCGCGTTGGCCGTCGTCGCGCTCGGCGTGTTCACCGTCATCCTCGCCACGTTCTTCATCGTCGTCGACGACCGCTTCACGCTCCAGCAGGTGCTGTTCGAGACCATCTCGGCGTTCGGCACCGTGGGTCTGTCGACCGGCATCACGCCGCATCTTCGACCCGAGTCGCTCATGGTCCTCATGCTGCTGATGTACCTCGGCCGCGTCGGCACCGTCTCGGTCGCCACGGCGCTCGCCATCCGCGTCCGCCACCGCCACTACGTCCTACCGGAGGAGCATCCCATTGTTGGGTAGAGCAGATCAACGCAACACGGACGAGACCGTCCTGGTCGTCGGGCTGGGGTTGTTCGGGTCGGCGACGTGCCGGGCCCTCCTCGACATGGGGGTGCCGTTCGTCGCGGTCACGGAGGACGCGGCGCTCGCCACCCGATACTCAGACGAGTTTCCGCACGTCATCCAGATGGACCCCTCCGACCGTGAGGCCTTGGAGCAGATCGGCATCGAGCAGATCCCGAAGGCGGTGGTGGGCCTCAGCAAGGTGGAGCTGTCCATCATGACGGTCCTCGCCCTCTCGGAGCTGGGCGTGCGGGAGATCTGGGCCCGCGCGGCGACGCGCGAGCACGGCGCGATCCTCGAACGCATCGGGGCCCACCACGTCGTCTACTCGGAGGCCTCGACGGGGCGACGCGTCGCCCACGCCGTGTCCGGGTTCATGATCGACTACTTCGAGTTCGAGGACGGGTTCGCCATCGCCCGAACCCGGGCGCCGAAACTGACCTGGCACAAGACGCTGCGCGAGTCCATGGTGCGCACGCACAACCAGATCACGGTGGTCGGCGTGAAGCGACCCCGCCAGGACTTCATCTACGCCGTGCCCGAGACGGTGATCGAGCCCGGCGACGAATTGATCGTGTCGGGCCGGGTCAACCACGTGGATGCGTTCTGCCGGCTGCGCTGAGCGTCAGGCCATGTCCTCCTGCTCCAGCCAGTCGCGCGCGATGTCGGCTGCCGGGGCCTGTTCCTCGACGCTGCGGGCGTTGAGCTCCACGAGTTCCTCCGGGGCCATGGCCTCGCTCACCGCGTCGATGATCGCGGCGGCGTTGTCGTCGACGTCCTCGCTGGCCACGGGGACCAGGTGGGAGGCCAGGAAGAGGCCGCCGTCGTCCTCGAGTGACACCAGGTCGTTGGTGGCGATCGACGGGTCGGCCGTGTAGATGATCGCCAGCTGGATGTCCCCGTCTTTCAGCGCCTTGACCGTGAGCGGGCCTCCGCCGTCCTCGATGGGGGTGAAGCCGACCTCGATGCCGTACTTGTCCATGAGGCCGCGCGGGCCGTTGGGGCGCGTCTCCGCCTCGGAGTTCGCGCCGAGGGTCAGGGGAGTGGTGACCTTCTCGAGGTCCGAGACCTTCTCCAGACCCCACTCGTCGGCGAACTCGCGCGTGACCACGTACGAGTCCTGGTCCGTGGCATCGGACTGCGCGAGGACGCGCAGGCCCTCGGGAACGGCCTCCTGGAGCTCCGTGTAGACGTCGTCGGTCAGGCGCGCGTCGGTCTCGCCCTGCCAGTACTGCAGCAGCGGTCCGCTGTACTCGGGGAACAGGTCGATGCTGCCTGCCTCGATCTCGGGGAGGTAGGCCTCGCGCTGACCGATGCGGAACTGGCGTTCCACCTCGTAGCCCTCAGCCTCGAGCGCCTGCGCGTAGATCTCGGCCACGATCTCGTTGGAGTAGTAGTCCTGCGAGCCGATGACGATGGGGTCGGCCGAGGCGGCCGGGGCCGAGGACGCGGGAGCGTCGGTCGCCGACGGCGAGGCGAGCGGGTCGCCGCCCCCGCAGGCGGCGAGGCCGAGCGCCGCGCTGAGGGCGAGGGGGATGAGCAGGTGAGGATGGTTCATGGATGGTCCTTCCGGGAGGGTCTGCGTCCTGAGGGGTCGGAGGTGTGGGCGGGGTCGGCCACCCGGCGGGCGGCCCGCTGGAGCGCGGCGAGGAGCAGCTCCAGCGCCAGGGCGAGCGCGATCACGATCAGCGACCCGGCGAGCATCTGTGCGTAGTCCCTGGTCTTGAGGCCGGCGAAGAGATACCGGCCGAGTCCGTAGTCGGAAGTGTAGGCGGCGAGCGTGGCGGTGGCGACGACCTGCAGCGTCGCGGCGCGCAAGCCGCCGACGATGACGGGCAGGGCAAGGGGGAGCTCGACCAGGACGACGACCTGGCCCGGGCTGAGCCCCACGGCGCGGGCCGCCTGCGGGATGGCCTCGTCGATGGCGAGGAATCCCGAGTACACGCCGGCCAGCAGGGACGGCACCGCCAGCACCGCCAGGGTCAGCAGCGGTGCCTCCACGCCGATGCCGAGCCAGAGCCCGAAGAGCGTCAGCAGCCCCAACGAGGGGACGGCCCGCGCACCGCCCATGAGAGCGGCCACCCAGCCCGCGCCGCGGCGGGCGTGCCCGACGAGGATCCCCGCCGGCACGGCGACGACCGCACCCAGCAGCACCGCGACCCCCGTCACGGCCAGGTGCTGCGCCGTCCTGGCCGGGATGCCCGCCGGCCCGGACCATCGCCCCTCGACGGCGAGCCAGGCCCACGCTTCGCTGAGGAGGCTCATCGCGACACCACCACCGGGCCGCGGGCGCGCCGGGCCGCCCACGGCGTCAGTGCCTTGCCAGCGAGCACGAGGGCCGCGTCGAGGATCAGGGCGAGCGCGACGGTGACGACGACCCCGGTGACGACCTCGGCGACGATGCCGCGTTGGAATCCGTCGGTGAGGAGGCTGCCGAGGCTGGGCACTCCGATCAGGGCCCCGATGGTCACCAGTCCCACCGTGGAGACCGTGACGACCCGCACCCCCGCGAGGATCACCGGCAGGGCCAGCGGGAGGTCGACCCGCCACAGCATGCCCGTGGGGGAGTGCCCGACAGCGACGGCGGCGTCGCGGACGCCGCGATCCACGGCCCCGAAGCCGTCGACGACGCTGCGCACCAGCAGCGCCACCCCGTACACGGTGAGCGCCGCGATCATGGTGGCGGATGACCGCAACGGGGTGCCGATCAGGACCGGGATCACGATGAGCAGCGGCAGGGCAGGCACGGCGTAGAGGAGGGTCGCAGCGGCGAGCAGCGGTCCGCCGACGCGCGGCAGCCGCCACGCCAGCCGACCCAACGGCAGCGCCAGCAGCACGCTCAAGCCGACCGCCGGCACGGTCAGGACGAGGTGCCCCACGAGCAGTTCGAGGACCTGGGGCCAGTTGCCGGTCAGCCAGGTCACTCGAGGATCCCCACCGCGTGCCCCTCCAGGTCCACAGCCACCTGCCGCCCCCCGGAGGTGGCCAGCCGCAGGCTCCGGCGGCCGCGGTCCGCGCCGATGAAGCCCCGCACGAAGTCGTCGGCCGGCTGCGCCAGGATCTCGACGGAGGTGCCTCGCTGGGCGATCTCCGCCTGCGGGCGGAGCACGATCACCTCATCGCCGAGGCGGAAGGCCTCGTCGACATCGTGGGTGACGAAGAGGATGGTCTTGCCGAGGTCCGACTGGAGCCGCAGGAGTTCGTCCTGGAGCTCGCGCCGCACCAGCGGGTCGACGGCGCCGAAGGGTTCATCCATGAGCAGGATGTTCGGGTCGGCGGCCAACGCCCGGGCCACCCCGACCCGCTGCTGCTGACCCCCCGACAACTGCGCCGGATAGCGCTGGGCCAGTGATTCGTCCAGACCGACACGCCCCAGCAGCTCCAGCGCCCGGCTGCGCGCTGCCCGCCGGGTGGCCCCGGTGAGCAGGGGGACCGTCGCCACGTTGTCGGCCACCGTCCGGTGGGGGAGCAGCCCGCCGCTCTGCAGCACGTAGCCGATCGAGCGGCGCAGCGCCACGGGATCGCTGTCCCGGACATCGGCGTCGTCGATGAGGACCCGGCCGCCGGTCGGATCCACCATCCGGTTGACCATCCGCAGCAGGGTGGTCTTGCCGCTGCCGGAGGACCCGAGCAGGACCACGCAGCGGTGCGAGGGGACGGTGAGCGAGAAGTCGCGCACCGCGACGGTCCCGTCCGGATAGTGCTTGGCGACGTGCTCGAACTCGATCACCCCGTCAGCTTATGCGGCGACACAGGCAGCCGAGTGCGAGTTCGCCGCGAGAGATAGGCTGGACGGATCATGGCTGACGCGGGCCGATCGATCGAGGTGGCGCTTGAGCGGGAGCGCAAGTACGAGCTGCCGCCGCGGGCCCGGCTGCGCCTCTCGGAGCTCGGATCCGTCTCGCCGACGAGACGTCTCCGGCTCAGCGCGGAGTACCTCGACACACCCGAACTCGACCTCTTCCGCCGTGGCATCACGCTGCGCCGGCGCCGCGGCGGCGACGACGACGGCTGGCACCTCAAGACCCCGGCCGACGGGGGCCATCGCGTCGAGCACCGGATGCCGGGAGCGGCCTGCGAGCGGGTACCGGCCGCGCTCCGCGAGGTCGTCGCGGAGGCGGTGGGGGAGCGGCCGATCCTGCCGCTGCTCAGACTCCGCACGACGCGCACGGCGACCGAGCTCTTCGACGACACCGGCCGCGCCCGCGCCGAGATCAGCGTCGATGAGGTCCGCGCGACCCTGCTGCTGCCGCCCGGAGGGCGCTCGCACTGGATTGAGGCGGAGCTGGAGTTGGCGTCGGACGAACCCGCCGCCACCCTTGACCTCCTCGACGCGGAGCTCCGCCGGCAGGGACTGATGCCCGCCCGTCACTCCTCGAAGGCCGGCCGGGTCCTCCGCACCATGCACCCGGCCGATGCCGACCGCTCTGCTGTGGGCACCGCCCGGGCCGCGGTGTGTCGCGAACTCGGACGGCTGCAACACCTGGAACCCGCGGTGCTGCGGGACGAACCGGAGTCGGTCCACGACGCCAGGGTGGCGCTCCGACGACTCCGCAGCCTCCTCGGGGCCTACGGGCGCCTGCTCGGGTCCGCCGACGACGTGCGCGCCCTGCGGGTGGAACTTCGCTGGGCCGGACTCCGGCTCAGCCCAGCACGAGACCTCGAGGTCATGGGGGAGCTGCTCGCCGGAGTGCTGGGGCAACTGCCCGAGGAGAGCAGGGATCGGGCGTCGGCGCTGTGGGAGCAGGCGTTGGCCGCCCGGACGGAGGAAGCTCGCGGGGACTGCGCCACGGCCCTGGCCACCCGGCGCTGGGACGCGCTGCACGCCCGGATCACGGCGCTGATCCTCGCCCGCCCGGGCCATGTCGACGAGACAGCCGGCCTCGATGCGCTGCGCCGCCTGGCCGCGGTGCCCCTGGGGCGGGCGGCCCGCCGCTACGCGCGTGCCCTGCGCACCCCGTCGATCGGCGCGTGGCACGAGGTCCGCAAGGCCGCCAAGGCGGCCCGATACGCGCTCGAAGCCATCGCCCATCATCCCGACGCCACCGCCGCGGACCGGGCGGCCCACGAGACGTGGAAGGCGATCGCCGGCTCGCTGGGGGAGGTTCAGGACGTGGCCGTGGTGCGAGCGGCCCTCCCCGGCTTCGCCTCCGAGACGTCCGACGCGGACGTGATCGCCGACGTTGATGCGCACCTGGCAGCCCGGGCAGCCGCCGATCTCGCCGAGGCCGATCACCTCCTGAGTGGAGCAGTCCGCGCGCTCAGGGACTTCCGGCCGGGTAGGTGACCACGCCCCCGGCCGTGATCGCGCCCGGCGTCAGCGTCGCGGGGACGGTCCTGCCGGGGCCCATCAGGTGTGCGACGGCGTGGCCACGAGCCAGGGCGTGGTCGGCGATGATGCGCCGGTGGCAGCGCCACCACACCGCCTCCGAACACATGACCGCGACGTCCTCCCCGTCCGACTCGGCCACGAGCCGAGTCAGGCCCTCCTGAAACGCGGGGCCGAGCGCGTGATCCGCGTAGTTGTGGAAGCTCCGGTTGCGCCAGAGCCCGTTGACGTTGTCGGGCACCTCGCGGGAGACGGGCCGGCGCCCGCCGAGTTCCTCCGCGCGGCGGAATCCGATGCCGTGGGCGGCCAGGGACTCCGCCAGGCGATCCGCGTCGAAGTGGGGGTAGCGGCGGGAACCCGGGAGCTTGCGGACGTCCACCACCGCGGTCACCCCCGCTGAGTCCAGCCCCGCGAGGAAGTCGTCGATGCTCCGGTCCGAGTGCCCGACCGTGTACAGCACGGTCACTCCCCGAGCGCGGCGCGGACGGCCTCGCTCACCGTCCGGTGACGGAAGCTGTACCCCGAGGCCTCGAGCGCGGCCGGGCGCACGTCGGCGTCCGCCGTCAGGAGCGACTCAGCGGCGTCGCGCCCCAGGATGGCCCGGAGGGCGAACTCCGGGGCGGGGACCAGGTACGGCCGGCGCAGTTCTCGGGCGAGCTCGCGGCCCAGGTCTCCGGCCGTGGCGGGCGTCGGTCCCGTGAGGTTGACGGGGCCGGTGAGCCCGGCGTCGATGACGTGGCGGATGGCGCCCACTTCGTCGTCGAGCGAGATCCAGGGCCAGAGCTGCCGGCCTGTGCCGATGGGCCCGCCTAGCCCTAGCCGAGTGAGCAGGATCATCGGCTTCAGCACGGCCTCCGGGTGGACGACGGGGGCTGTTCGCAGGAGAGTGACCCGGGCCGCCGGGCCGGCCGCGGCCGCTTCCGCCTCCCACGCGACGCACAGGCGCGCCAAGAAGGTGTCCCCCGGGGGTGACGACTCCGTCAGGGTCTGCCCGGGACGAGAGCCGTAGTACCCAACGGCCGATCCGGCGAGCAGGCGCGGCGCCTCACTGCCCAGGGCCCTGACGGCCGCCGCGACGGTGCGGGTCGGCACCAGGCGCGACTCCCAGAGGACGCGACGGTAGGCCGGGGTCCACGGGAGGCGCCCGATGCTCGCGCCGTTGAGGACGACGACGGCCTCCGCCCCGGCCAGCGACGCCGGATCCAGCGGCCGGCGCCCGGGGTCCCACGCGATCTCGTCGTCGCCCGTTGCGGGGCGCCTGACCAGGCGCCGGACCCGGATCCCGTCGCTCGCCAGGGACCTCATCAGAGCCCCGCCGATCAGCCCCGACGCCCCCGCGATAACCACCGTGCGTGTCCTCATGTGGCCACCCTGCCATGCCGTCGACCGGCTTGGCACCGGATGTTCATCTCACGAACTTTTTCTCGCGAATCACTTGCACATCGTCGAGAGGCGTGCGAAGGTGGAGCCACGAGCGGTTCAAACCACGTGCCGGCTCCGATCACTCAAGGATGTTTGAGATGACCATCGCACGTGCCTTCACCGACACCCCCACCCTCTCCCGCGCCGATCGTGAAGCGCGCACGGAGGAGTTGTTCGAGCGACTAGCGGGGACCACGTCGGAGGCAGAACGCCAGCAGGTGATCGACGAGATCGTCGTCACCAATCTCCCCCTCAGCGAGGCCCTGGCCCGGCGCTACGCCGGCCGTGGCATCGACCTCGACGACCTCGAGCAGGTCGCTCGCATGGGTCTCGTCTGTGCCGTCCAGAGGTTCCGTACGGGCGGGGCGCCCTTCGTCGCCTTCGCCGTGCCGACCATCACCGGCGAACTGAAGCGCCACTTCCGCGCAAGCTGGATGGTCCGGCCCCCGCGCCGTCTCCAGGAGTCACCGGGCGACGAGGCCACCAGCGCCTTCCGCCCCGTCTCGCTCGATGTCGCCGCCACGCGCGCGGACGGCACGACGCCGTTCGAGCTGTCGACCGAGGACCACGACCTCGAACTGATCCCTGACCTCATCACGCTGCACCGGGCGATGAAGACCCTGAGCGCCGTCGAGCGGCGCGTCCTCACCCTGCGCTTCGTCGAGGATCTTCCGCAGGCGGAGATCGGCCGGCGGGTCGGCGTGAGCCAGATGCAGGTGTCCCGGATCCTCAGCCGGGTGCTGGCCGGCCTTCGCGCCGAAATGGAGCCGATGGCGGCCTGAGCGGTCACTCCGGGGCGTCGGTCCGGTAGGGAATACCTGCCGGCCGGCGCCCCGCGATCCATGTCGGCAGGGCCCACCACAGGGCGACACACGTGATCCCCGCGACAGCCGCCGCGACCCAAGCTGCACCGATGCCCAGCACCACACCGAAGACCAGCGCCGCGACCAGCGTGGTCGCGATCGCCAGCAAGCCGAGTCCGATCCGGGCGAGGGTGTCTCCGACCCGGACGACCGCGTCCTTGCGGTGCGTCCGGAACAGGGAGCGATGCAGCGAGACGGGGGCGAGGATGAAGAACGTCGCCAGGGTCGCCGTGGCGACCGCACCGAGGTAGACCAGACGCAGCCCGTCGCCCACCTCCGCGAACCGCTCCTGGAACGGCAGGATCAGCAGGAATCCGCCCAGGAGCTGGATGCCGGTCTGCGTCACCCGCAGTTCCTGCAGCAACTCGCTGAACTGGCGATCGAGCCGCTCGCCGGGCGTCTCGTCGCGATCGGCGTCGTTCATTCGCCCACCTTCCCTCAGTTTCACTCCTATTGTCGACTGTGTGCATGTTTCACCGGTCCGATTGCGGGGTAGTGGGGGGATAGACGCCGCGGCCACCCCGCCACGGTGACACGAATCGAAGAACCAAGGAGGAACACCATGGGGATCGACGATCAGATGCGCAAGGCCGCCGACGAGGTGTCGGGACGCGCCAAGGAGATGTGGGGCGACCTCACCGACAACGAGCGCCTCGAGGCCGAGGGCCGGGCGCAGCACACGGCCGACGACGCCGGTCACGTGGCTGACCACGAACTCGACCCGGCACGCGCCGATCGGATCACCGACGACGTGTACGACCGCCCCGTCGGAGACCCCGCCCCCTACCTGAGCGGCGAGGACAGCAACCTCCGCGACGAGCTCCGCGACGACATGGGCCAGGACCCGCGGCGCCGTGACCGCGTCACCGACCCGACCGACGGCAACCTGCGCGACGCGCTCCGTGACGACATGGGCCAGCGCGACCCGCTGACAGATCCCAACGCGATCCGTCGCGACCAGATCTGACCTGCACCACCGACTTCCCTCACACCTACTGAAGGAGAAACATCATGGGAACCATCCTCTGGATCATCGCCGCCGTCCTCGTGATCGCCGGCATCCTCGCGATCGTGCGCAGCCAGCTCGTCTGGGGCATCGTCCTCATCATCCTCGGCCTGCTCGTCGGCCCCGGCGGCGTCAGCATCTTCACCTGACGCTCAGGGGGCCACCTCGGCTCCAGGTGTGCTTGACTGTGCAGCACAGACACCTGGAGGCGAGGCATGGTCCACGACATTCAGGCGCCTCCCCGGGATCCCCGGGGAGGCGTCGCTGCGTCCGCGGCGAGCGGCGGGGCACCCGCCGACGACCACGCGGCCCGCTCGTCGTTCCTGGCGCACGTCAGCCACGAGCTCCGCACACCGCTCACGCTGATCACCGCGCCGCTCGAAGACGCCCTCGCGCATCCGGACCTCCCCCCGGAGGTCCGCAGGCACCTGGCACTCGTGCAGCGCGGCGCAGCGCGCCTGACCCGCATGGTGGACGCCATGCTCGACTTCGGCCGGATCGAGGCCGGCGCTCTGGAACCCGCCCCGGTCGACCTGGACGTGGCGGCGATGCTGCGCACCCTCGTCGAGTTCTTCGTCCCGACCATGGAGCGGGCGGGCCTGAGCCTGGTCACGGACATTGAGGACCTGCCCCGAGCGGCCCACCTTGACCACGACATGGTCGAGCGGATCGTGTCCAACCTGCTCGCCAACGCCATCAAGTACACCCCCCGGGGCACCATCTCGATAGCGCTGCGCGACCTGGGCGAGTCGCTCTCCATCTCGGTCACCGACACCGGCGTCGGTATCGCGGCGGCGGATCGGGAGCGGGTCTTCCACCGGTTCGAACGGGTGGCCACGCCGATGGGGGCGCGCAGCCCGGGCGGCGTGGGCATCGGACTCCCGATGGTCCGTGATCTGGCCACGATCCTCGGCGGACAGGTGACGCTCGAGTCCACCCCAGATGTCGGGAGCACCTTCACCGTGACCCTGCCCTACACCGTCGGCGACCCCACGGGCACCCACGCGAGCATCACGCCCCGCGGGGCCGCCTCGTTCGTGGCCGAGATGGCGTCCTGGCGGGGCATCGCCCCGGACACGCGTCGCCCGCCCACGGGCCACGGCCGGGCAGCGCTGCTCGTGGTGGAGGACAACCCCGACATCGCCGACTACCTGTCGTCGGTCCTCGCCGACAGCTACGACGTCACCGTGGCGGTCGACGGCGCGGCCGCGTTGGAATGCCTCGACACGGGACGGGTGGACATCGTGCTGGCCGACGCCGTGCTGCCGCGGCTCGACGGGCACGAGCTCGTCGCCGCCATGCGCGCGGATCCCCGCTTCAGCGATGTCCCGGTGGTGCTCGTCTCGGCCCAGGCCAGCTGGAGTGACGTCGCCGAAGGGTTGACCGGCGGCGCCGACGATTACCTCGCCAAGCCGTTCTCCCTGGCGGAGCTGCGGGCCCGGCTCGCGACCCATCTCGGCCGGGCGATGGACCGCATCACGACGGCGGAGGCGTTCGAGGAGCGCCAGGCCCACCTGCAGCGTGCCCTGGAGAGCCACCGCGCGGTCGGCCAGGCGATCGGGATCCTCGTCGAACGCCACCGGATCACGGCCAGCCAGGCCTTCGACCTGCTGCGCGACGCCTCTCAGCATCGCAACATCAAGATGCGCGACATCGCGCAGCGGGTCATCGAGACCGGGTTGGATCCCGATCAGGCCTGATCACGTGAAGACGATCTGACCGCCTTCGCTCAGTTCGATGAAGTCGCTGGCGCTGATGATGTCCTCCACGCCCTCGTACAGGTCCGAGCGGCTCAGACCGTTCATGTCGTAGCTGAGCTGGCAGCCCCAGAGATGGCCACCGGACGCCACGATGATGTCCAGCATCTCGCGCACTCCCGGAATCTCGAGCTCGTCGAACTGCTTCTTCATCATCGTCGTGGTGAGCTTGGTCATGCCGGGGATGGCACCCATGCCTGCCCACAGGGGCATGGACGGCGCCATGGGCAGATGCATAGCCGTGTTGCCGAGCATCGTGAACTTGATGCTGTCCATCGTGCGTTCGGTGATGAGATCGAAGCCCCAGAAGGTGAAGAAGATGTGGGTCTCCACCCCTTCACCGAGGGCGGCGTTGGCCATGATGAGCGCCGGGTAGGCCGTGTCGAGGTTGCCCTTCGACGCGACGAAGCAGATCTTCCGGGGACCGGAATCCTCCCTGGAGGGAGCGGTGAAGTCGGCCGGCTTGGCCGAGGTCCGGGCCGCGGAGGAGGGCTCTGCCGCCGGACGCGAGGCGGCCGGTCGACTGTCGCCGAAGTCGGGGATGATGGGGGTGTCAACGGTGTCTGTCATGTCTGGTCCTTCCTAGACGCAGCCCTTGGGCTTGGGCAGCCCTGCGATGTAGGCCATCTTCTTGGCGGGTTTCCCGGGGAACAGCCGGAAGAGCTCCTTCATGTCGAAGCCGCCGACGCTGGCGACCCTGCGCAGCGTCGCGGTCTCCTTGCGGGCCGGGTAGTCGGCGCGGAGGAACCGCAGCACCTTCCAGTGCTCGTCGGTCAGGTCCTCGACGCCTGCGTAGCCGGCGAGGATGGGAGCGAGATTCTCGTCCCATTGCGAGTACTCGGTGAGGAAGCCTTCGTCGTTGACGTCGATGGCTCGGCCGCCGATGCGGGTGGTGGGCACGATCGGGATCTCCTTAGAACTTGGGGATGATGGGGTCGGGCAGGATGGTGGACGGGTCGGCCGTCGAGTCGACGGCGACGATCGGAACGTAGTCGGGTACGGGACCCGCGCTCTGGCGACTGGCGGCCGGGGTCTTCGGGCCGCCCGCGCGCTGCGGGGAGGACGGCTTGCGGGCGGCGGGTTTGCGAGCCGACGGCTTGGCCGCCTTCGCCGTCGTCGTCGGGGGAGCGGGGTGGCGCTTGAGCAGGCCGAGGACCAGATCCTTGTTCGCGGTGCCGCTGGCCTCGCCCTCGATCTTCTTGCCCAGCAGGTGCATGTCCGTGGTGAACGGCAGCGGCCGTCCGCGCAGCAGGAACTCCCAGTAGACGAAGCGGAACGCGAGTTTGGCGAGGTGGTTCGAGCGGGATTCGCCGAGCAGGGTCATCGGTCCGACGCCGGGGAAGGGGAAGCCGCCCGTGTAGGGCTGAGTGCCGTAGTTGAAGTCCAGCAGCATGCCCTTGCCGTGCCCGGTCTCGATGAAGCAGTTGGCGTGACCGTCGAACTTGTGGGGCAGCTCGCGCCCCGCGATGTAGTAGGGCCAGTTCTCCATGAACACGTCGACGGAGAAGTGGGCCACCGATCCGGCCTTCGAGGTCTGCAGGGTCCCGCCGTCGCCGAGGACGAAGATGTCGGGGTGTTCCAGCGAGCGCATGGTGTGCTGGTCGCAGGGCACCAGATTCATGTCGTCGCCCAGCCCGGAGCGGGCCACGTACTCGGGCCCGACGTTGAGGGGGATGGACACGAGCAGGTCGTAGGGCACGCGCCGGTCGTCATAGGACACCAGCTCCTTCGCCTCGGTGTCGACGCGTTCGACGGCGAAGTCCGGCTCGAGACGGATGTCTCGCTCGGTGAACATCTGGCCCAGTTCGCGCGAGGCGATCGGCTTGGTGAAGGCGCCGTCCAGCGGGGTCACGTAGACGATCTCGACCTTCTTGCGGCTCTTGCGCTCGCGGAAGTGCGCGTCGGCCAGGAACGTGAACTCCAGCGGCGCGACGGGGCACTTGATGGGCATGTCCGTGAGGTGGACGATGAGGCGCCCGCCCGAGAACTCCTTCATGGCATTCGCCAACGCCAGCGAGTGCGGCAGGTCGTAGAAGTGGTGCACGTCCGGGTGGTCCGCGCCCGGTGTCAGGTCCGGCCGGGGCTCCACGCCGGTGGCGATCACCAGCGTGTCGTACTCCAATGAGCGCCCGTCGCCCAGGTGGACCGCCTTCGCGGCCGCATCGACGCGGTCGATCTCCGCTAGCACCAACTCCACACCGTCGGGGATGAAGTGGTGCCGCGAGCGGACGATCTTGTCCTCTGAGTAGATGCCCACCGGGAGGAACAGATAGCCCGGCTGGTAGTGGTGGTCGTCGTCGCGGTCGACGACGGTGATGTGCAGCTCGTCGGGCGGATAGGCCGCCCGCAGCTTGTTGGCGACCATGGTGCCGGCCGTGCCGCCGCCCAGGATGACCAGTCTCCTCATTGAGGCTCCTCATGTATCAGTCGATGGAAGGATCGTATACCCATATGGGTATGGGGTCAGGAGATACCCCCCCTTAACTCCTACGACCCGTCGGAGACGGGGCGGTTATGCTGGTCGACAAGGGGCGACGACGCCCGGAGGAAGGACCCGGATGGCTGATCATGGCTGCTACGTGTCGGCGCTCGACATGTTCTCGATCGGCATCGGCCCCTCGTCGTCCCACACCGTCGGACCCATGCGGGCGGCCGCGGACTTCGCGGCCCGCATCACCCGGCCGGGCGCCCCTGTCGCCCGGATCACCGGCGTGCTGTACGGATCGTTGGGCGCCACCGGGATCGGGCACGGGACACCGGACGCGGTCGTCGCCGGCCTGCGAGGGCTGCACCCCGAGACTTGTGATCCCAGCGACGTCCGCGGCGCCTGGTCGGGGCACCGCGACGGCGCCCCGCTGCTGGTCGGAGGCACGGTGGAGGTGGAGTTCCGGCGCGACGACCTGAGGCTGGCCCCCCTGACCCGCAAGCCGGCGCATCCCAACGCCCTGACGCTGACGGCGCTGGGGTCGGGTGGGGAGATCCTGCTGGAGGAGACGTACTACTCGGTCGGCGGCGGCTTCATCCGGCGCGACGGGGACACACTCGACCACTCCGGTCCGGCGGCGGGCGGGGTCGCGTTCGACACGGCTGAGGATCTCATGCGGATCTGCGCCGAGTTCGGGCTCTCCATCGCCGACGTCGCGCGGCTCTGCGAGCGCGCCCACCGCCCCGACGGGGACACCGACGCGGGTCTGGACGCGATCTGGGCCGCGATGCGGGCGTCGATCGACGCGGGCCTGCACGCCCGCGGCCACCTCCCCGGGCCGCTACGGGTGCCGCGACGCGCGGCCGGCGTGATGCGCCTGCTCGAGGACGAGGAGGCCGGGCGTCAGCGGGGCGCGGAATGGCTCCAGGTGTACGCACTGGCGGTCAACGAGGCCAACGCGTCGGGGGAGCGCGTCGTGACCGCCCCCACCAACGGGGCCGCCGGTATCGTGCCGGCCGTCGTGCAGTACTTCCTGGACGCCCATCCGGAGGCCGGGGCCGACGTGGTGCGGCGGTTCCTGCTCACCGCCACCGCGATCGGCAGTCTCATCAAGGCCAACGCGTACATCTCCGGAGCCGAGGGGGGATGCCAGGCCGAGGTCGGGTCCGCCTGCGCAATGGCGGCGGCCGGACTGTGCGCGGTGCTCGGTGGCACTCCGCCCCAGGTCGAGAACGCCGCCGAGATCGCCATGGAGCATCACCTCGGGCTGACGTGTGACCCGGTCGGAGGACTCGTGCAGGTCCCCTGCATCGAACGCAACGCCATCGCCGCCAGCACCGCGGTCACCGCCGCCAGGCTCGCGCTCCACGGCGACGGCCGCCACATCGTCTCCCTCGACACGGTGATCGCGACCATGCGGCAGACGGGCCTCGACATGCACACCAAGTACAAGGAGACCAGCACCGGCGGCCTCGCCGTCAACGTCGTCGAGTGCTGACGCCGCAACGTCCGCCGGGGTAGCGTGGATCGGGACGGGGAGGTCGACGATGGACATCATTCTCATTCCGGGGCTCTGGCTGGACGGCGCGTCGTGGACGCATGTCGCCGGTCACCTGACGGCGGCCGGACACCGGGTCGTGGCCGTGACGCCTCCCGGCCATGACGGTGGCGATCCGCGGCGCGCGACCTACGCCGACCTGGTCGCCACCGTCGTCACCGAGATCGACAACGCGCGCGGCAAGGTGGTGCTGGTGGGGCATTCCGCGGGCTGCGCCGTCGCCTGGGCAGCGGCGGACCGCCGGGTCGACCGGGTCGCTTGCGCGGTACTGGTGGGCGGGTTCCCGATCCCGAACGGTCAGCAGGTGCTCGACGGATTGGAGGTGGTCGACGGCGTCGTCCCCTTCCCCGGATGGGCGGCCTTCGACGGGCCCGATACGGCCGATCTCGACGAGACGCTGAAGGCGGAGGTGGAGAGCCACATGACTCCCGCACCGGCCGACTTCGTGTCGGCGACCCAGCAGCTCCAGGACGATCGCCGCCACGCCATCCCCACCGTGATGGTGTGTCCCGAGTACTCCAGCGCGCAGCTGCGGGACTGGTCCGAGGAGGGCTTCGCCCAGCTGGGGGAGCTGCGGCACCTCGACGAGGTCGCCTACGTCGACCTCGAGTCAGGGCACTGGCCGCAGTTCAGCCGATCGGAAGACCTGGCCGACGTGATCCTCAGGGCCGCCACCGTGCACCACCGGGCTGATCGCTGACGGCGTACGGACAGGCTGCCGGGACCGGCGGCACCGACGCTACCGTGGGCGCTGATCCGCCCAGCTGAGGAGCCACGATGACGTACCGCCCCGAGACACTCGCCGTCCACGCCGGTCAGGAGGCCGCCGACACCGCCACCAACGCGCGGGCGGTGCCGATCTACCAGACCACCAGCTTCGTGTTCGATGACGCTCAGCACGCCGCCGACCTGTTCGCGCTGGCCCGCCCCGGCAACATCTACACGCGGCTGATGAATCCGACCCAGACCGTGCTCGAAGCCCGCGTGAACGCCCTCGAGGGCGGCGTCGGGGCCCTGGCGACCGCCTCCGGAGCCTCCGCCATCACCTACGCCGTACTCAACCTCACCTACGCCGGCGACAACATCGTGGCCCTGTCCACCCTCTACGGCGGCACCTACGCCCTCTTCGCCCACACCCTGAAGCAGTTCGGCATCGAGGCCCGGTTCGTCGACCCCGCCCGCCCCGACGACCTGGCGCGCCACGTCGACGACCGGACCAAGCTGGTCTTCGGGGAGACGGTCGGCAACCCGGCCCTCAACGTCATCGACCTCGACGCGTGGTCAGAGGCAGCGCACGCGCTCGGGCTTCCGTTCATCGTCGACAACACCGTCCCGACGCCGCACCTGACCCGCGTGTTCGACCATGGCGTCGACATCGCGGTGCACTCGGCGACCAAGTACCTGGGGGACACGGGACGTCGCTCGGGGGCGTGCTGGTGGACTCCGGCCGCTTCGACTGGGCCGCGCATGCGGAGCGCTTCCCGGGGCTGACCGCCCCTGACGCGGCCTACCACGGCGTCGTGTGGACCGAGGCGGCGGGCCCGGCGGCCTACGTCATCCGGGCCCGCACCGTCCTCCTGCGCAACACCGGCGCGGCGATCGCGCCCATGAACTCGTTCCTGCTGCTGCAGGGCATCGAGACGCTGCACCTGCGGATGGAGCGGCACAGCGAGAACGCGATGGCGGTCGCGCGGCACCTGGAGCAGCACCCGGCGGTGGCCTGGGTGAGCTACCCGGGCCTGCCGTCGAGCCCGACGCACGACATCGCGACCCGCATCCTCAAGGGTGGGTTCGGCGGACTGGTGTCGTTCGGCATCCAGGGCGGCCGCGCCGCCGGCACGGCGTTCGTGGAGTCCCTGCAGCTGTTCAGCCACCTGGCCAACATCGGCGACGCCAAGTCCCTGGCCATCCACAACGCGTCGACCACCCACTCCCAGCTGTCCGACGAGGAGCTGGAATCGGCGGGGGTGCCGGCGGAGATGGTGCGCCTGTCGGTGGGCATCGAGCACATCGACGACATCATCGCCGACATCGATCAGGCGCTCGCCCGGATCTGACCTACGAGGTGGTGCGCGGGTCGCTGGCCTGGTGCCGGCGATCCGCCTCGATGTCTTCCTCGGCGATCGAGTGGTCGGAGGTGTGGAGGTGTTCCCCCGCCTCCGGCTGCTCGGTCTCGCGCGGGGTCAGCTCGCTGTCCTCGACGGCGGCGTCGGCGTTCTGACCGGGGATGCGGTGCTCGGACATGGCGGCTCCTTCGTGTGGAATGGTCCTGGTCAGGCTAGCCTCTCCTGCCTGGACGCGGGCCCGTTCCGGTGGTCGAATGGGCTCATGAGTACACGCGCAGCCACCCCGGACGTCGTCGAGTCCGCGGCACTCACCGGTCGGCTGAATTGGCTCCGGGCGGGGGTCCTGGGCGCCAACGACGGCATCGTCTCGATCTCCGCCACCGTCGTCGGCGTCGCAGCCGCCACGGACACCGTCACCCCCGTGCTGCTGGCAGGCGTGGCCGCGGTGGTCGCCGGGGCGATCTCCATGGCGCTGGGGGAGTACGTGTCGGTCTCGAGCGCCGCGGACTCCCAGCGTTCCATCATCGCGGCGTTGCGTCAGCTGCTGAGCACCGACCGGCGGGCCGTCGACGACGAGCTCGTCGTGGCCTACATGCGCCAGGGGCTCAGCCGTCCCACCGCCGAGCGTGTGGTGTCCGAGATCGGCGACGCACACGCCGTGACGGCGCACCTCTCGCAGCGCTTCCACCTGGCCGAGGACGAGGTGGTCAACCCCTGGCACGCGGCGGTGGCCTCGGCGCTGGCTTTCCTCGCAGGCGCTGTCCTTCCGCTGCTCACCATTCTGCTCAGCCCTCTCGAGCTACGCATCCCCGTCACTGTGCTCGCGGTCCTCGTCGCGCTCGCCCTGACAGGCGGTGTGGGCGCCAGGCTCGGCGGCGCCCCCGTCGGCCGCGCCGTGCTGCGGGTCACCACCGGTGGCCTCCTCGCCCTGGCCGCGACCTACGGCGTCGGCGCGCTGCTCGGCGTGACGGTCGCCTGACCGGGCCCCGCGGAACTGCTGCAACAATGGGGGCGTGACAACGCACCTCGACCGCAGCGTGGGCCTCGTGACGACCCGCACCGCTCGCGTGTTCGACGACGCCCACCCGCTGACGCTGCGCAGCGGGGCCACCCTCGGCCAGGTGGACGTCGCCTACGAGACGTACGGCACCCTCAACCACGCCCGCGACAACGCGGTGTTCATCTGTCACGCGTTGACGGGCGACGCCCACGCCGCGGGATTCCACGACGGAGACACCAAACCCGGCTGGTGGGACACGATCATCGGGCCGGGCAAGCCGATCGACACCGGCACCTGGTACGTCGTCTGCGCGAACCTCCTGGGCGGCTGTCAGGGCACCACCGGTCCCTCGTCGACCAACCCGACCACGGGGGAACCGTACGGCCTGGACTTCCCGCTGCTGGACATGGGCGACTTCGTGGAGGTGCACCGGGCACTCGGCCGCCACCTGGGCATCGACCGCTTCGCCGCCGTCGTCGGCGGCTCCCTGGGCGGGATGCAGGCGCTGCAGTGGGCCATCGACCACCCCTCAGAGGTCGGCCGGGCCATCATCATCGCGGCATCGTCACGCCTGACCGCCCAAAACATCGCGTTCTCCGCGGTCGGCCGGCAGGCCATCATGCGCGACGGCGACTTCCGCGAGGGGCGGTTCCTCACCGAGGGGACCGCGCCGCGGCGCGGCCTGGCGGTCGCGCGCATGATGGCCCACATCACGTACCTGTCGGAGACCGGCTTCGAGGAGAAGTTCGGCCGCTCCGCCCAGCGAGGCGAACTCACCAAGAACTTCGGTGTGGACTTCGCCATCGAGAGCTATCTGGAACACCAGGGCGAGCGGTTCCTGTCCCGGTTCGACGCCCTCAGCTACCTGTACCTCACCAGGGTGATGGACTACTTCGACCCGTTCGCCGACCCGCAGGCGCTCGACGCGCTCCTCGACGACCCGGTCCGGTTCCTGGTTCTGAGCTTCGACACGGACTGGCGCTTCTCGACCGAGCACTCGCGCCGCATCGTGCGCCACCTGGAGGGAGCGCGCCTGCCGACCTCGTTCCGGGAGATCCACTCGGCGTGGGGCCACGACTCGTTCCTGCTCGACATCCCTGACTACCACGCCACCGTCCGCGCGTTCCTGGAGCGCGCCGCCGAGGACCTGTCATGACCCCCAAGGCGCGCCGGGACCTGTGGCTCATCTCGACCCTCATCCCTGAAGGGTCCCGCGTCCTGGACCTCGGGTGCGGTGACGGGGAACTGCTGCGGCTCCTGCAGCGCAAGGGCTGCTCGGGTACCGGCGTCGACATGAGCCCCTCGAACCTGGTCGCCGCCATGCGCAGCGGTGTCGACGTCATCCAGCTCGACCTCGACCGGCAGCTGGGGGAGTTCGCGGACGACTCCTACGACGTCGTTGTGCTGTCGCGGACGCTGCAGACCGTGCGCCATCCCCGCCACGTCCTGCAGGAGATCGGCCGCATCGCCGTGCACTCGCTGGTGTCGATGCCGAACTTCGCCCACTGGCGCAACCGGCTCCGCCTCCTCTCGGGACGGATGCCGATGTCGAAGGACCTCCCGTTCGAGTGGTACGACACACCCAACCTGCACCACTCGTCGCTGCCGGACCTGGAGCCGCTCTTCTCGGGCCTGGGCATGGTCATCGACACGCGGATCCCGCTCGACGCCTCGGGCCGCCCCCACCGGCTGGGGAACCTCGCCCCCAACCTGGTCGCGAGTTCCTCGCTGTACCTGCTGCACGCTAGGCGATGAGGTCGGCGACGCGGGTCAGCGCGCCCCCCAGCCCCCAGCGGGTGGTCAGCTCGGCGATGCGGTCGCGGTCCGGCGGCGTCCGCGTGAGCGGTGGCAGCTGCAGCGCATCGACACAGGTCACGACCTCACGCGCGCGGGCCAGGTAGTCGACGTCCGCCAGGACCTTCGCCCGCATCGACGCCGTCATCCCCGAGGCGGGGTTCAGCGCGGCCTCGACGATGGCCTCGAGCGACGCATGGGCCGACACCAGGGCCACGGCGCTCTTCTCGCCGATGCCGCGGACCCCGGGCAGTCCGTCCGACGGGTCGCCCCGCAGCACGGCGAAGTCCACGTAGCGCGCCGGCGGGAACCCGTAGCGGGCCGTCAGCGTCTCGGGCGTGACGACCTCGTGATTGGCGACCGACCGCGCGACGTAGACGACGCTCGTGTCCGCGTCGACCAGCTGGAACAGGTCCCTGTCTCCGGTGACGACGAGGCTGCGGCCGTCGTGCGCTCGGGCGAGGGAGGCCAGCACGTCGTCGGCCTCGTGGTCCGGCACCCCGAGGACCGGCAGCCCCAGCGCCTCCAGGCACTCCCGGATCACCGGCACCTGGACCGCCAGGTCGTCGTCGACCACTTCCTCGTCCGCCGAGCCGCCCTCGACGACGCGGTGCGCCTTGTAGCTGGGCACCAGATCGACCCGCCAGGCCGGACGCCAGTCGTCGTCCCACGCGCAGGCGATCACGTCCGGGGTGTACTGGCCGACCAGGCGACCGATGAAATCCAACGTGCCGCGCACCGCGTTGACCGGGCGGTCGTCCGGCGACCGGAAGGTCGCGGGAACGCCGAAGTACGCACGGAAGTACAGGTAGGAGGTGTCGAAGGCCATCAGCGTGCTCACCGCGCCATCCTCGCACAGCGTCACCCGAGTCCACGCGGGTACTCTTGGGCCTCGTGATCGACCGTCCGCCGCTCCCCACGGCACCCTCGGCGGCGCTGGCCGTCGCGGCCGGGCTGCTCGTCGGCGCCGGCCAGGCGCCCATGGGGCTGTGGCCCGCGACACTGGCCGGGGTGGCCCTGTTCACGTGGCTCATGTCGGCACGCCCCGCGCGCTCCGCGCTGGGGCTCGGCTATCTGGCGGGGGCCGTCATGAACACCCTCACGGTGTCGTGGGTGTCGGTCCTCGGCACCGGCGTCGCCGTGGCGCTGATCGCCTTCATGGCGCTGTGGTGGGCCGTGCTGGCCTGGACGGTGTCGCGGCTCACCGCCCTGCGCGCCTGGCCGCTGCTCGTCCCTGCGGCCTGGGTCGCGATGGAGTTCGCCTCGGGCAGCGTCCCCTTCGGCGGATTCCCGTGGACGCGCCTGGCTTACACGGCGATCGATCAGCCGATGTCCGGGCTGCTCCCGTGGGTCGGGGCCACCGGTGTCAGCTATCTCGTCGCCCTGGTGGCGCAGCTGCTGCTCGTCGCAGTCACCTCCCGGCCGAAGGCCTTGCCGGCGCTCGCCGGGTCCGCCGCGGTGTTCGCCGTCGGAGGGCTGGCGAACCTGGCGCCCCTGCCGCCCGCCAGCGGCGAGGTGCAGGTCGCCATGGTGCAGCCGAACGTCAACCGGGCCGAGAAGGGCACCGACAGCTACGCCCGATCCGTGACCAACAACGCCCTGAGCGAGACAGTGTTCGCCCTCGCCGAGGCCCGGGCCACCGATCGGGCGCCGGACTTCGTCCTGTGGCCCGAGAACGCCACCGACGTCGATCCCGCCACCGACGCCGACACCCGGCGCCTGGTCGAGCTCTCGGTGCGGCTGGCCGACGCTCCGGTGTTCGTCGGGGCCCTCACCTTCCCGGACGTGCCCGACTCCCGCCAGACCTCGAGCATCTGGTGGCATCCCGACTCCGGTCCGGGCGACGTGTACCACAAGCGCAATCTCGTGCCGTTCGGCGAGTACATCCCCTTCCGCGACGTCCTGCTGCCCCGCCTGCCGATCCTGCGCCAGGTGGGCCGGCAGTCCATCCCCGGCGAGGGGCCCGGCGTCGTGGAGGCCCCCACGCTGACGCGGCCGGACCTGACCGTCGGCACGCTCATCTGCTTCGAACTGGCCTACGACGACACGGCCTACGACCTCGTCAGGTCCGGCGCGGATCTCATCGTGTCGCAGTCGAACACCAACACCTACGCGGGCACCTTCGAGCCCCACCAGCAGCTCGTGCTGAACCGGGTCCGCGCCATGGAACTGCGCCGGGAGGTGGCCGCGGCGGCCCTGAACTCGACCTCCGCCGTCATCGACGCCCGCGGAAGGGTCCAGCAGATCACGGGCGAGTTCGAGGCGGCCAGCTTCCAGGTGACGCTGCCCCTGCGCGATCACGTGACGCCTGCTGTGGCGCTCGGACCCTGGCCGTCCTGGGCCGCGTCGCTCGCCGCTCTGGCGGGGCTCGCCGCTGCGCTGCGACGCCGCACGGGCAGGTCCGGGTAGCATGGCGCCCATGACCAGCCAGGACGCCCTCGACCGGGTTCTCGTCATCATCCCGACGTACAACGAGGCTCAGAACATCGAGAGCATCACCACCCGGCTGCGCCGAGCGGTGCCGCACGCGCACATCCTCGTCGCCGACGACAACTCTCCCGACGGGACCGGGGCCATCGCAGACCGGCTGGCCGCCGACGACGACCACATCCACGTGATGCACCGCAAGGGCAAGGAGGGCCTCGGCGCCGCCTATCTCGCGGGGTTCCACTGGGGGCTCGACAACGGCTACGGCGTGCTCGTCTCGCACGACGCCGACGGCTCCCACCAACCGGAGGAACTGCCCCGGCTGCTGGCAGCCATCGACGCCGGTGCCGACATGGTCAAGGGGTCGCGCTGGGTCAAGGGCGGTTCGGTCGTCAACTGGCCCAAGACGCGCGAGCTCATCTCGAAGGGCGGATCATTGTGGACCCGGCTGTGGCTGGGCATCCCCGTGAAGGACGCCACGGGCGGGTTCAACGCCTACCGGGCCGGCACGCTGCGCGGCATCAGCCTCGACGAAGTGGCCTCCGCCGGCTACTGCTTCCAGATCGACCTGGTGTGGCGCGCCCTCAAGAACGGCTTCCGCGTCGTCGAGGTGCCGATCGAGTTCGTGGAGCGCGAGTTCGGCGACTCGAAGATGAGCCGCAACATCGTCGTCGAGGCCCTCATCCGCACGACGCTGTGGGGCGTCGAGCACCGGATCGGACAGGTGCTCCGCGCCGTCCGCCGCCTCGCCGGGCGCAGGGCCGCGTGAGCGGGCAGCGGGGGACGCCCCGCGCGGTGGGTCTCAAGATCGGCGTCGTCGGGCTGGTGATCTTCCTGCTCGTCTTCGCCGAGATCGCCGCGATCCTGTGGGTCGCGGGGGAGATCGGGTGGTGGACGCTCGCCATTCTCCTGACCACGACCCTGATCGGCATCGTCCTGCTGCAACGGGAGTGGCGCAAGGCCTGGGCAGGTCTCGCGGACGCGCTCCGGTCAGGAGAACTGCCGTCCGGCCGCCTCGCGGACGCGTCGCTGGTGCTCATCGGAGGCGTGCTGCTCGTGCTCCCCGGTCTGTTGACCGACGTCATCGGCCTGCTTCTGCTGCTTCCGTTCACCCGCCCGTTCATGCGATCGGCGCTCGCTTGGGTGGCGTCGGCGGCATTGAAGCGCTCCGGCACGCCGGCCGGTCCGTCCAGCGTGATCCGGGGCGACGTCGTCGCGGAGCCGCAGACCCTCATCCCGGAGATCGAGCACGACGACCAGCCGCCGACGGAACGTCAGTAGAGCCGGTCAGACTCCCGCAGCTTCGTCAGCTGCTCGTTGAGGATGTCCTCGAGCTCGGGGATCGACCTGCGCTCGCGCAGCATGTCCCAGTGCGTGCGCGCCGGCTTGGTTTCCTTCTCCTCGCCGACCACTCCGTCGGAGCGCACGGCGACGGAGCCGCACTTCTTGCATTCCCATTCGGTCGGCAGCTCGGCCTCGAGGGCGAACGTCACGGCGAAATGGTGCCCCTTGGGGCAGTCGAACTCGATCTGGCGGCGCTCGGCGAACTCGACGCCCTGTTCGTCTTCGAATGTCTTGGAGCCAAGGCCCACACCACGCAGTGCACGGTCAGCCATCAATGTCCTCCTTCGTCTGCTGCATGAACAACGAACGGACGGGCCGATCGGTTCCGACCCGCTACCGAGTAGACCACATACCCCGGGCCCTGAGAACCTCTTTCAGCAAATCCGGCCGGTCGGTGACGATGCCGTCGACACCCCAGTCGAGGAGGCGGTGCATGGTGGTGGGGTCGTCGATGGTCCACACGTGGATCCGGCGGCCCGCTGCGTGGATGCGGCGGACGGTGCGCGGCGTCACCAGGTCGACCGTCATGGGGCCGACGGTGTGGCTGAGCGGCACTTGGAACACCTGACCACCCGGCGGCATCCCGCCCACGGCCATGGCCGCGACGCCCGCCGTCGATACGGCGGTGGGGACCTGCGGAAGCATCGCGCGGAATCGCCGGATCGTCACGCGGGAGAACGACCCCACGCACACGCGCCGCTCCGCCCGGTGGCGACGGAGGCACTCGGCGAGCGGGGCGGCGGCCGCCGCGTGCTTGATGTCGATGTTGAAGTTGCACTCGGGAAACACCTCGAGCAGCTCGTCCAGTGTGGGAATCGGCTCGCGGCCTCCCACCCGGAGCTCTTGGACCTCGCCCAGGGTCACGCCCAACATCGATCCTTCGACGTCGGTCACGCGCGCGAAGTCGTCGTCGTGGAAGGCGATGAGGTGGCCGTCGCGCGTCACGTGCACGTCTGTCTCGAGGTAGCGGTAACCGAGCCGGACCGCGTTGCTGAACGCGCGCACAGTGTTCTCGATGCCCAGGTTCGCGGTGAGGAACGCGCCGCCGCGGTGGGCCATCGGGATGAACTCGGGGGACAGATAGTCCTCGTGCACACCGGCCATAGAGTCGCAGCTTATGGGCTGACTGTGGGTTTCGCCAAGGGTCGGGCTCCGCGGGCCCGCCGGATATGCCGTCGAGGGCGCGGTGGTGTATAGATGTGCGGATGGCAACCGTTGTGTCCATCCAGTCCGCCGTCGCGTACGGTCACGCCGGCAACTCGTCAGCCGTGTTCCCTCTGCAGAGGTCAGGTGTCGACGTGTGGCCCGTCTACACCGTCAACTTCTCGAACCACACGGGCTATGGCGCGTGGCGGGGTCCCCTCATCCCCGCCGACGACGTGTCCGAGGTGGTCCGCGGCATCGACGAACGCGGGGTGCTCGGGCAGGTCGACGCCCTGCTGTGCGGTTACCAGGGCACGCCGGAGGTGGGTCGCGTGATCCTCGACACGGCGGCGCTGATCCGGCAGCGGAACCCCGACGCGGTGTTCTGCGCCGACCCCGTCATGGGCGACGTCGACCGTGGCTTCTACGCGCGGCCCGGCATCCCGGAGTTCTGGCGCGACCACGTCGTCGAGCGCGCCGACATCATGACCCCCAACCTCTTCGAGCTGGAGTTCCTCACGGGCCGCTCCACCGCCACGACCGCCGACGTGTTGGCGGCCGCCGAGGCGCTGCGCGCACGCGGGCCGCGCGTCGTCGTCGTCACCTCGGTCGTCGGGGCGGACGCCTCCGACGACGTGATGCGCATGATCGGCGTGGGTCCGGACGGCGCCTGGCAGGTCGAGACGCCCGTGCTCGATCGGAAGTTCACCGGGTCGGGGGATCTCACCACGGCCATGTTCCTGGCGCACTGGCTGCGTACCCGCGACGTCGGTGAGGCGCTGGGGGCCACCGCGTCGATCGTCTACTCGGTCCTGGAGGCCACGACGGCGGCGGGCCACCCCGAGCTGCGGCTGGTGGCCGACCAGGACGACATCGTGTCGCCCAGGTTCCGCTTCACGGCCGAACGGCTGGAGAGCTAGTCAGGCGTCGTTCTGCGGTGTGCCCCAAAAGACGTTGATCGAGGCGCCCAGCTTGTTGAGCCGCTGGGGCAGGTCCTCGTAGCCGCGGTTGATGACGTAGACGTCCATGAGGTTGGTGGTGCCCCGAGCGGCCATGGCCGCGAGCAGGAGGCACACCGCGGGGCGGAGGGCGGGGGGCGACTCGATCTCCCGGGCCCGCCACTTCGTGGGGCCCAGGATGAGCAGGCGGTGGGCGTCCATGAGCTGGATGTTGGCCCCCAGGTCGGCCAGCTTCTTGAGGTGGATGGCCCGGTTGTCGTAGACCCAGTCGTAGATGACGCTCTGGCCCGTCGCGGTGGCGCAGATGACCGCGAAGAACGGCAGGTTGTCGATGTTGAGGCCGGGGAAGGGCATCGGGTGGATCTTGTCCAGCGGCGCCACGAGATCCGACGGCACCACCGTCACGTCGACGAGGCGGGTCCTGCCGTTACGGCTGCGGTACTCCGGCGAGAGCTCGAGCCGCTGACCCATCTCGTCGAGGACGGCGAACTCCACCTCGAGGAACTCGATCGGGCACCGGCGCACCGTGATCCCCGAGCGCGTGACGATCCCGGCAGTGACGAGACTCATCGCCTCGATCGGATCCTCCGAGATGTGGTACTCCACGTCGGCCTCGAGGTGGTCGCGCCCACGCACGGTCAGGGTGGTGGTCCCGATGCCGTCGATGTCCACGCCGAGTTCCTGCAGGAAGAAGCACAGGTCCTGCACCATGTAGTTGCCCGACGCGTTCCGCAGCACGGTCACACCCGGGGCGCGGGCAGCCGCCATGACGGCATTCTCCGTGACAGTGTCGCCGCGTTCGATCAGGGTGATGGACCGCTCTACACCCTCGATGGGCTGCACGGTGGCGTGGTAGTTGCCCTCCGTGGCCTCGACCGTGAGACCCATCTTGCTCAGCGCGGACATGTGTGGATGCACCGTCCTGGCCCCCAGGTCGCAGCCGCCGGCGTAGGGGAGCAGGAACTGCTCGAACTCGTGCATGAGCGGGCCCAGCAGCATCAGGATGCTGCGCGTGCGCTTGGCCGCCCGCGCGTCGATGGTCTCGGGTGTGAGTGTCCCGGGTCGGACGATCTCCAGGTCGTTGTCGCCGATCCAGGTCAGTCGCACCCCGATGGAGGTGAGCACCTCGCTGATCCGGTCCACCTCCTCGATGCGCGCGATGCCGCGCAGCACGGTCCGGCCCTGGTTGAGCAGGCTCGCGCAGAGGATCGCCATGGCGGCGTTCTTGCTCGTGCGCACATCGATCCCCCCGCTGAGCCTCGTGGGCCCCTGGATCTCGAAGTTGACGTTGCCCTGGGTGGCCGTCTGGATGAGGGGCATGTCCAGCGCCTCGGCGAGGCGGTTGATCATGCTGAGGGACAGGTTCTGCTGACCGTTCTCGATGCGGTGCACCGCGCTCTGGACGGTGCCCAGTTCGTCGGCCAGCCGCTGCTGCGACCACCCGCGGGCCAGCCGCGCCTCCCGGATCATCCTTCCGATGGACTCACTCGTCGCACTCATCCGGCCAGACTATCTCATGAGTGAGATGGGCCATCGGTTTTGCTGGCAGACGGCCCGACGCGCGGCGACGCGTCGCACTACAGTGGGCGCCATGAGCTCTGATTTTGACGTCGTCGTCCTCGGTGCGGGCCCTGGTGGGTACGTCGCCGCCATCCGCGCCGCGCAGCTGGGGCTGCGCGTGGGCATCATCGAGAAGAAGTACTGGGGCGGTGTCTGCCTCAACGTCGGGTGCATCCCCACGAAGTCGCTGCTGCGCAACGCCGAACTGGCGCACATCTTCACGCATGAGGCGGGCACGTTCGGCATCGAGGGCCAGGTGACGTTCGACTACGGCAAGGCGTACAGCCGGAGCCGTCAGGTTTCGGACCGGATGACCAAGGGCATCCACTACCTCATGAAGAAGAACAAGATCACGGAGATCGACGGGTGGGGAACGTTCGTCGACGACCACACCATCCGCGTCGCCGGCAACGACGGCCAGGAGCGCACGGTGACCTTCACCAACGCCATCGTCGCGGTCGGTGCCACGACCCGCCTGCTGCCCGGGACAACGCTGTCGGACAACGTCGTGACCTACGAGGAGCAGATCCTCTCCGATTCGGTGCCGGACTCGATCATCGTGGGCGGTTCGGGGGCCATCGGCACCGAGTTCGCGTTCGTGCTCAGCCAGTACGGCGCGAAGGTCACCATCGTGGAATACCTGGACCGCATGGTCCCCACCGAGGACGCCGAGGTGTCGGCGGAACTCGCCAAGGCGTACAAGAAGCTCGGCGTCACCGTGCTCACCTCGACGAAGGTCGAGAGCATCGAGGACACCGGCTCGGGGGTGCGGGTGACCGTGAGCCCGGCGGCCGGCGGCGAGCAGCAGGTCCTCGAGGCGGACCGGTTCCTGTCGGCCATCGGCTTCGCCCCCCGGACGGAGGGCTACGGCCTGGAGAACACCGGCGTGGCGCTGACCGAGCGTGGCGCCGTCGCGATCGACGAGTACATGCGCACCAACGTCGCGCACATCTACGCCATCGGCGACTGCACGGGCAAGATGATGCTCGCGCACACCGCCGAGGCGCAGGGTGTCGTGGCCGCCGAGACCATCGCCGGAGCCGAGACCCAGCCGATCAACTACGACATGATCCCGCGCGCCACGTACTGCCAGCCGCAGATCGCCTCCTTCGGCTACACGGAGCAGCAGGCCCGCGACAAGGGCTTCGACGTCAAGGTCGCCAAGTTCCCGTTCGCGGCCAACGGCAAGGCGTGGGGGCTCGGCGAGGGGACCGGGTTCGTCAAGGTCGTGGCCGATGCCCGCTACAACGAGATCCTCGGCGCGCACATGATCGGCCCGGACGTCACGGAACTGCTGCCCGAGTTGACCCTGGCGCAGGCGTACGACCTCACGGCCGACGACGTCGCCCGCAACATCCACGCCCACCCGACGCTGTCCGAGGCGCTGAAGGAGGCCGTCGAGGGCATCGCCGGCCACATGATCAACTTCTGAATCATGGACGACTCGTTCTCGCTGCGCGGACGCGTCGCCGTCGTCACGGGCGCCTCCCAGGGGATCGGCCGTGCCGTCGCGGTGGCCCTGGCCCAGGCCGGGGCACGGGTGGGCTGCGCGTCACGCAGCGGGACGAGTGCCGAGGCAACGGTCGCTGACATCCGCGCGCTGGGAGGTGAGGCGGCACCCGTGGCGTGGGACGTCCGAGACCGGTCCGCCGCCGCCACGGCGATCGCCGAGGTCGAACGCGCGCTCGGGCCGGTGGACCTCGCGGTCAACAACGCCGGCATCGGTGCGGGTACGCCGGCCCTCGAGATCACGGAGCCGCTGTGGCGGGAGGTGTACGCCACCAACGTCGACGGCCTCTTCTGGGCCTGCCAGGCGGAGGCCCAGGCCATGCTCGCCCACGGGCGCGGGGGAGCGATCGTCAACATCGCCTCCATCTCCGGACACATCGCGAACCGCAACCTCACCCAGGCGCAGTACAACTCCAGCAAGGCGGCAGTCATCCACCTCACCCGTTCCCTGGCCGTGGAATGGGCGGGCCACGGGATTCGCGTGAACTCCGTGAGCCCCGGGTACGTCGCCACCCCCATGAACCAGCGCGCCGAGGTCGCGGACCTCGTGGCCGAGTTCGCCGACACCACGCCGATGGGTCGCCTTGCGCGGCCGGAGGAGGTCGCGGGTCCTGTCGTGTTCCTGCTCGCGCCCGCGGCGAGCTACGTCACCGGCGCGGACCTCCTGGTCGACGGAGGCTACTGCTGCTGGTGATCCGGCTAGGGTGGCTTCATGGAGCAGCGCAACGTCGGCACCTCTGATCTCCGCGTGAGCGTCGTCGGGATGGGATGCAACAACTTCTCCCGCCCCAGGACCGCGACGGAGAGCCTTGAGCACAGCATCCGCGTCATCCACGCGGCCGTCGATCACGGCATCACCTTCTTCGACGGGGCGGACATCTACGGCGGCAGCCCCGGGCAGAGCGAGGAGTTCCTCGGCGAGGCGCTGCACAACCGGCGCGACCAGGTGGTCATCGCCACCAAGTTCGGCCATCAGGACTTCGCGATGCCGGGCGCTGACGCCTGGGGGCCGAAGGGGGCGCGCCGCTACGTGCGCTCCGCCGTCGAGGCCTCCCTCCGCCGGCTCCGGACCGACCACATCGACCTGCTGCAGATGCACACCCCGGACCCGGAGACTCCGATCGAGGAGACGCTCGCGATCCTGACGGACCTGGTCGGCGAAGGCAAGGTCCGCTACATCGGCCACTCGAACTTCTCCGGCGCGATGGCCCGCGAGGCCGCGGACATCTCGCTGGCGGAGGAGTACGAGTCGTTCATCTCGGCGCAGAACGAGTACTCCCTGCTCTCGCGGGACATCGAGTTCGACCTGCTACCTGCCGCCGTCGAGCTCGGCCTGGGCGTCTTCCCCTACTTCCCCCTCGCCAACGGCCTGCTGACCGGCAAGTACACCGCCGACGGAGGCGGCCAGGGCCGCATGCGCACCATCAAGTCGGCCCAGCTGGGCGACGTCGACTGGGACCTGCTCGACAGATACCGGGAGCTCTGCGACGACGCGGGCGTCCCGATGCTCCACGTCACCTTCCAGTGGCTGCTGAGCCGCCCCTCGATCTCGTCCGTCATCGCCGGGGCGACCCAGGTCGACCAGGTGGTGCAGAACGCCGCGGCCGGCGAGGCCCAGGTGCCGCGGGCTCTGCTGGACGCCGTCGACGAGCTTTTCGCTCCCTGAGCTCAGCTGACGAACAACGGATCGCCGGCGGTGACGTCGCCGACGGCGGCGTCACTGATGCTGTCCGGCGCGGCATCCATGACCACGACCACGACGGTGGTGTCCATGTCCGGGTCCGTGATGGTCGCGGGATCCCAGCTGACCACCGGAGCGCCCGCCGCCACGGTGGCGCCCTGCTGCCCGTGGACCTCGAAGCCCTCGCCGGCCAGGCGCACCGTGTTGATGCCCACGTGCACGAGGATGCCGGTGTCGCCGCCCACGAGGACGATGAAGGCGTGCGGGCTCACCTTGAGCAGGACCCCGTCGACGGGGGAGACGACGGTCTGACGGCCGGCCCGGGGGCGGATGCCCACCCCGGGCCCCACGGTCTGCGCGCTGAAGACCGGATCCGGCACCTCAGCCATGGGAACGACGCTGCCGGCGCACGGCGCGAGGATCTGCATCACACACACTCCTTCGGATGTCGATGACGATGCGAGACTATCGCCGTTGCCACCGCAGCGGGGCGTGTCCGGACCCTTGACCGCGCCCGGCGCGACGATCAGCCCTTGCGACCGCCGCCCTTCCCCTTGGTGGGGGCCGGGGCGGTGGTCGGTTCGTCGGCCACGCCGTCGGTGTCGAGCGCGACGGACCGGAAGATCTGGCCGCTGAGCCAGCCGGAGTAGATGCGGTCGCCGTGCACGACGATCGAGGTGCCGAACACGTCCGTCGCGATCAGCCTGGACTCAAGGGTCACAGGGTCCACGCGGACCACAGAGGTACCGGCGAGATAGAACAGCACTCCCTCGGGATCGACGTAGAAGTCCGTGACCGCGGCGCCGGCGTCAACGCCCGCCGGGTAGGTGAGGAGGCGCTCGTCGCCGCCGACGACATAGCGCGGCGTGAACGACTTGGCGTAGACGTACCCGTCCGCGAACCGCTCAAGGAGTCGCGGATGCTCGGTGTGGGACTGGAAGGGGTTGGTCATCCACGCCGCGCCGTCAAACGTGAAGGTGCCCGGGACTTGCGCCAAGCCGGTGACAACGGCACCGTCCACAGTGACGACACCGGAGTAGAACCGCGAGTAATCGCCGACCATGGGATCGCGATGCTGCAGGGAGGCGGTCCAAGTGGCGCCCCCGTCGATGGAGCGGGCGGCGACTCCGGCTTGCCCCACGCCCGTCACGGTCTTCGCACCGAAAGCCCACACGGCGCCGTCGGATTCCACCGCCACGTCAAACGTGTGGAACATGTGCTGGCCGTCGGCGATGTTGCGCCAGGCCCCTCCCTGGTTGGTGGCCACACCGGAGCCGGTCGTGGTGTGGTTGCTGGGGTCGGTCATGGGGATCCAGAGCGACCCGTCGGGGGCGCGACGTACGACGTCGAACGCCTCAGTTCCCAGGAGGTGGGGGACTCCCCAGGTCCCAGAGGCGAGGTTCAGGGGAACGGCCGCGACCCTCCCCTCCGGGACCGTGAACGAGTCGGCGTTGTAGTTCCAGTCGCCGTAACCGGCCACAAGGTTGCCAGCTGAGTCGACGTTCATGTCGGTGATCGTCTGGCCGATCGGGCAGAGGCGAGTGGTGTCCGTCGCCTTCAGAGGCTCGCAGTAGGTGCCCCCGCTGACGACGTTGGGGGCGTAGATGTCGAACGCCGTCCGCGACGCCATCGGGTGAGTGGCGTACAAGGTCATGCCGGCAGCCAACGGGGAGGCTGAGCGGACCTTCGGCGCGGCATCGGCCGGGCCGACCAGGGGCGCGGTGAGGGCGGCGGCTGCCACGACGGTGGCGGCCAGGCGGGTTCTGAGCATGGATGTTCCTTGGGGTGGGGGGAGGAGGGTCAGCCGTTGAAGGCGATGACGTTGTTGAAGACCCAGCGGTCCTCGTAGCGGTAGTTACCGTCGCGGTAGACCGGCACGCGGGAGCGGATGAACGCGCGGCACCCGTTGTCCCCGGTCCATTCGTCGCCGCACGACGTCTTCCACGACCGACCGCCGGAGGTGAAGGTGCCCGTGTTGGCGAGCGGGTTGGATCCCCAGCTCGCCCGGGTGGCCGGAAGGTACGACAGGTTGTTGAACACCCAGTTCCAGCGCGTGCTCCATCCGGTCCGGGTCTGGACGACCTCGGTGGCCCAGATGTAGGCGAAGCAGCGCTCTGTGGTGCTGTAGGGCTCGCACCGCGTGAACCACTTCCGTCCGCCCGAGGTCGCGTAGCCAGGGTTGTAGTAGACGCCCGTGGGCCGCGGCTGCTCGACGGCGGGTGCCGTGGGAGCGCTCGGCGCCGGTGCCTGGTCCGCGGCGTTGGTGAGGTGGCCGGCGTAGCCGACGGGCAGCCACTCCGTCAGCGCCCACGGGAAGGCGTTCTGCTTCAGCCCGTTGATGCGCGCGGACAGGACGGGATCCGTCTTCCACGGGTTGACCCCGTCGCCCATGCCGTAGGGGTGCTCGAAGTTCAGAGCCATCACGAAGGCGTTGCGGTCCGCCACGATTCCGCCGTACTTCTTCACCGCCCGCATCACCGCGGCCATCGTCGGATCGATGGCGTTGGCCTTGACGTAGGCGTCGACGTCGAAGCCGCGGGGGAACGTGAACACCTGCCCGGCAGCCGGTGCGGCCGGAAATGCGGCGGGGTCGAGCCCACCGTCGGTCTGCTTCGCCGGGAAGGAGATGGTGCCCTTGAGATAGTCGGGGAAGGTGACCGAGACCATGTGGTTGATCTCGCCCCGGCGCACCTCTTCGGCACCGATCTGGGTCAACTCATTGCTGATGCCGATGACGGAGCTGGAGCCGGTGAGATAGCCGAGCCAGTAGTTGTCCGGGCCGGCCGTCCTGGTCGTGGGGTCGCCGTACCAGTAGCCCGAGGCGGCGAAGTGCCACTCGTTGCCGCTGGTGCCGCCCTTGGTGACGCCGTAGTAGCCGCGCATGATGCCGGTGGCGACGTCGAACGTGGCGAACGCTCGGTCCCCGCCGTCCGAGGGCTTGGCCCAGGTCGGGATGGGGAGCCGCCCCGTGGTCACCTGGACCAGGCGCGGGAAGTTCACCACGCGGGCGTCGGTGGAGACGAAGGTGGCGAACCACTGGTGCGGGTTCGACGAGTCGACGGTGTAGATCGGGATGTTGTCGTGCGCGTGGACGCCGCCGCCGACGTTGACCCCCATCCGCAGCCACGGATCGAGCGTGTCGGGTAGGTACTTGCGGGGGAGTGCGTCGGAGACGAACTTGGCGATGGCGGCGGAGTTGGTGGCGCGGGGAGCCGACCCCACCAGGCGCGTGGCCATCGTGCCCTCCGCCACGTAGTGGTCCGGATGCAGCGGCGACCAGCGCTGGACCGCGGCCAGATCCGCGGCGGTCTTGCCCGGGTCGACCGCCGCGACGACAGGCTTTCCGGAGGCGTCGGGGGTCGAGAAGCAGTGTGGACCGACGGCGATGCCGGAGGCCGGCGGCACGTAGTCGAAGCCGTTGTACACGCAGCCGCGCGCGGAGTCGACGCCCGAGGCGATCCCGCTGGTCTCGGCCTGCGCGGGCAGCGCCGGCGTCAGCGCGGCGAGGGCGACTGCCACGGTCGCCCAGAGGGTCAGGAGTCTCGTCACGGGGGGACCGTAGACCCCGCTGGCAGGACCGTTTGCCCCGATCGACACCGGACGACCCAGCTGTGAACACAAGTTAGTCAGCAGTCGGGCCGAAGGTGACCATCACCGCCGACGAACGTCCAGTTCGTCGGCGACCGAAGGTGAGGGCGGCCCCGACACGTCCCCACCCCGCAGGGCTAGGGTCGCGGTGTGAACCGCGTCCATCCCGTCGTCCTGGTGCTGGTCGCCATCGCCTCCGTCCAGTTCGGCGCGTCCCTGGCCAAAGGCGCGTTCGACCTCGCGCACCCGGCGACCCTGGCCTTCCTCCGCGGGGCCATCGCCAGTGTCGTGTTCATCGCGATCGCGCCCCCACGCCTCTCCGGACGATCGCGGAGGGACTGGGCCGTCGCGGCCGGGTACGGCGTCTGTCTGGCGGGGATGAACGCGCTGATCTACCTCAGCTTCGCGCGGATCCCCGTCGGGCTGGCGGTCACCCTCGAGTTCGTCGGGCCCTTGGCGCTCGGGGTGCTGGGATCCCGCCGCGCGGTGGATCTCCTGTGGGTGGCGCTCGCCGCCGTCGGCGTGGTGCTCCTGGGCGCCGGACCGACCGCGCACGACCCCGTCGGCATCGCGCTGGCGTTGGGAGCCGGCGCCCTGTGGGCCGCCTACATCGCGCTCGCCGGACCGCTGGGCCGCCGTTGGCAGGGGGCGACGGGGCTCACCGTCGGCAGCGCGTTCGGCGTCCTCCTGTTGGCCGGTCCCGGCCTCGCCCTCGCCGACGGGGCGTGGCGCGACCCTCGCGTCCTGGGAGTCATGGCCATGGTCGCCCTGTTGAGCACCGTCATCCCGTACGGGCTCGAACTGCACGCGCGCCGCTCGATCTCCGCGGGGACGTTCGGGGTGCTCATGAGTCTCGAGCCGGCCGCCGCGGCGCTGTTCGCCTGGCTGGTCCTGGGAGAATGGCTGCGCCCGCTGGAGTGGCTGGCGATGGCCGCGGTCATCGCCGCGTCGGCGGGCGCGATCCGGACAGCGGCGACGAGGAGGGCACGTGGCCAGATCACCGTCGGGAACACCCGCGTTGAAGGCGCTTGATCAAGCAGGCGCCGGCTATCGCGTACACGAATATGTGCACGACCCCAGGGAGCGGAACTTCGGGCTCGAGGCCGCGGCGGCGCTCGGCGTGCCCGCCGGGCGGGTGTTCAAGACGCTCCTCGCCACTGACGGCACCCGCCTGGTCGTGGGAGTGGTCCCCGTGGACCACGCGCTCGATCTCAAGGCACTGGCCGCCACCCTCGGCGCGAAGCGGTTGGCCATGGCCGATCCCGCCGCCGCGGAGCGCGCCACAGGCATGGTGGTGGGCGGCATCAGCCCGGTGGGGCAGAAGCGGGCGCTGCCGACCGTCGTGGACAGCTCCGCGCGACGTCACGACACCATCTTCGTCTCGGGCGGGCGGCGCGGCCTCGACGTCGAGCTGACCCTCGAGGACCTGGTCAGGGTGACCCGGGCGCTGGTGGCCCCCATCTCCGCCGGGTAGTCTCGCGCCATGAGCGACGAGACGACCGTGACCAGGAACGACGCCCGCAACCGCTATGAACTGCGGCTCGGTGACGAGCTCATCGGACGGGTCGACTACCGGATCGATGGCGACGTCATGGACATGTATCACACGGAGGTGGACCCGGCGCACGGGGGCAACGGCTACGGCAACCGCCTCGTCGCCCACGCCGTCGCGGACGCGGCCGACACCGGCCTGATGATCCGGCCGACCTGCCCGTTCATCGCCACCTACCTCGACCGGCACCCGGAGTACGCCGACCTGCGCGCCTGACGCCCGAGGTGACGGGGCGCCCCCGCCAGGGGCAGAATGGCCTTGTCCTGTCAGCACATCCGAGGGAGACCCGATGAGTGGAGTCATCACCGTCCGCCGTACCGACGACGCGGAACAGGTGACGCTGACCACCACGACGACGGGTCTCGACCTGTTCGGCGACGACCGCACCGTCGTCGCGATGCGGGTCGCCGGTGAACTGCGCGACCTCGCCCGCGAGCTGAACGACGGCGACGTCGTCGAGCCCGTCACCATCGACAGCCCGGAAGGGCTCAGCGTGTTGCGCCACTCGGCCGGCCACGTCACCGCCCAGGCCCTGCAGAGCCTCCACGTCGACGCGAAGCTCGGGATCGGCCCGCCGATCACCGACGGCTTCTACTACGACTTCGCCACGGACGCGCTGACCCCCGAGGACCTCAAGGCCATCGAGAAGAAGATGGGCCAGATCGTCAAGGAACGGCAGCGCTTCGTGCGCCGCGTCGTCAGCGACGAGGAGGCCCGGAGCGAGCTCGCGGCCGAGCCCTTCAAGCTCGAACTCATCGCCGACAAGGGGTCGTCCACGGACGCCGACGGATCCAGCGTGGAAGTGGGGGCCGGCGAGCTCACCATCTACGACAACGTCCGCCGGGACGGTTCGGTCGCCTGGAAGGACCTGTGTCGCGGTCCCCACATCCCGCACACCGGATACCTCGGCAACGGCTGGGCGCTGACCCGCACGTCGGCCGCCTACTGGCGCGGCGACCAGCGCAACACCGCCCTCCAGCGCGTGTACGGCACCGCATGGCCGTCGAAGGACGACCTGCAGGCCTACCAGCACCGCCTCGAGGAGGCCGCCAAGCGCGACCACCGCAAGCTCGGCGTGGAGCTGGACCTGTTCAGCTTCCACGAGGTCGTCGGCTCCGGCCTGCCCCTCTTCCATCCCCGCGGCGGCGTCATCAAGCGCGCCATGGAGGACTACGTGCGCACCCGACACATCGAGGAGGGCTTCGACTACGTCGGGACGCCGCACATCGCCAAGGAGGACCTCTTCTACACCTCGGGGCACCTGCCGTACTACGCCGACGGCATGTTCCCGCCCCTCCTCGAGGACGCCGAGCGTGACGAACACGGGGCCGTGGTGCGAGGCGGGCAGGCGTACCGCCTCAAGGCGATGAACTGCCCCATGCACAACCTCATCTTCTCCTCGCGCGGCCGCTCGTACCGCGAGCTCCCTCTCCGGTTCTTCGAGTTCGGCACTGTCTACCGCGACGAGAAGTCCGGCGTGGTGCAGGGCCTCACCCGGGTGCGCTCGATCACGCAGGACGATTCGCACAGCTACTGCGCGAAGGAACAGGCCCCCGACGAGGTGCGCCACCTGCTGCGTTTCATCCTGTCGCTGCTGACGGACTTCGGCCTGACGGATGTCGCGCTCGAGGTGTCCACCCGCGACGAGGACGGCCGCAAGGCGGACAAGTTCATCGGGTCGGACGAGCAGTGGGCCGAGGCCACCGCCATCCTCGAGGCCATCGCGCACGAGTCCGGTCTGCCCGTCGTGGCGGATCCGGGCGGCGCCGCCTACTACGGGCCCAAGATCTCCATCCAGGCCAAGGACGCCATCGGCCGCACATGGCAGATGTCGACCATCCAGTACGACTTCAATCAGCCGGAGCGGTTCGAGCTCGAGTACACGGCGTCCGACGGCAGCCGGCAGCGGCCCGTGATGATCCACTCGGCCAAGTTCGGGTCCATCGAGCGCTTCATGGGCGTCCTCATCGAGCACTACGCGGGGGCCTTCCCCGCGTGGCTGTCGCCGGTGCAGGTGGTCGCGGTCCCCGTCGCGGCGGAGTTCAACGACTACCTCGACGGCGTCGTCGCCCGGCTGCGGGCCGCGGGCGTCCGGGTCCAGTTCGACGACTCCGACGACCGATTCGGCAAGAAGATCCGCAACGCCGCGAAGGAGAAGGCGCCGTTCGTGCTCATCGCCGGCGGCGACGACCGGGACGCCGGCGCGGTCTCGTTCCGGTTCCGCGACGGCTCACAGCGTAACCAGGTGCCTGTCGACGAGGCCGTGGCGCACATCATCGACATCATCGGCTCGCGCACGAACAGCTCACCCAGCGCCGATGCCTGAGGTGGAGTCCACGGACGCTCTGGCGGGCGTCCCCGACGCCTTCCAGCGCCTGTGGACGCCGCACCGGATGGTCTACATCCAGGGAGACCTCAAGCCGACGCACCCGGGGGAGTGCCCCTTCTGCAGCGCACCGCGGCGCGAGGACGCGGACGGGCTCGTCGTCGCGCGGGGGACGTACGCCTACGTGGTGATGAACCTGTTCCCGTACTCGCCCGGGCACCTGCTCGTGTGCCCATACCGGCACCTGAGCGACTACCCGGACCTGACGCCCGAGGAGACCGTGGAGATCGCGCAGCTGACCCAGCGGGCGATGCGGGTGATCCGGCGCGTCTCCGGGGCGCAGGGATTCAACATCGGGATGAACATGGGCGAAGTGGCCGGAGCGGGTATCGCGATGCACCTGCATCAGCACATCGTCCCGCGCTGGACGGGGGACATGAACTTCCTGCCCATCGTGGCCCGGACGAGGGCCCTGCCCCAGCTGCTGGGGGATGCCCGGGACCTGCTCGCCGCCGCCTGGGAGGAGTGACGTGTCCCTCTCGCTGCTCACCTGGCGGGTGGGCCGGAGGGTCACGCGCCGCACGGCCGATCTCCTAGCCCGCCTCGCCGCCCCGGTGATCAATCTCCGCCCGCCGGCGCCCGTGCGCGCCTGGGAGCGGACCATCCTGCAGGCCACCGGGCAGGCGCCGACGCGACGGCAGCGGCGCCTGATGCTCGAGAACTGGCTGCGCAACACCCTGTGGTCGCTCGGGCTGGCCGGCTGGTCCGCCCAGGACATCGTCGACTCCGTCGTGATCACTGACCGCGACGCGGAAAAGCTGCGTTCATCCGCCGCCGGGCCGGGGCTGGTCGTGGCGCTGCCGCACATGGGCTCCTGGGACTGCGCGGGTGCCTGGGCCGCCCGGACCGGGCTGCCGGTGGTGAGTGTCGCCGAGCGGCTGCCCGACGGTCTCTACGAGCGGTTCCGCGACGCGCGCGCCGCCATGGGCATCACCGTCTACCCCGTGGACGAACCCGAGGTGCTGGACCGGCTCGCTGAGGACGTGCGCGCGGGACGCCTGGTCTGTCTGGTGAGCGACCGCGCCCTGTCCAGCCACGGGGTCACCGTCGACTGGCCGGGCGGCGACCAGGTCCGGATCACCGTGCCGGCCGGCCCCGCGCTCCTCGCGCTGCGCACCGGCGCCCACCTCCGGGCCGCCACCACCCGGTTCGAAGGCAGGCGGCTTCGGATCGACGTGTCGGACCCCATCGAGGGCACCGAGGTGACCGAACTCCTGCACGGCGTCGTGGCCCACTTCGCCTCCGCCATCCGCGAGAGCCCGGAGAATTGGCTCATGCTGCGGAAGGCGCTGCGATGACCCCGCTGCGCGTCGCGCTCGTGTGCCCCTACTCGCTGGATACGCCAGGGGGCGTCGCCACCCACGTCCTGGGGCTCGCACGGTGGCTGCTGGAACAGGGACACGACCCCGTCGTCGTCGCGCCGGGGGAGCAGGAGGTCGACCGCGGCGTGCCGGTGGTGCTGCTCGGTCCGGCCCACGCCTTCCGCTTCAACGGATCCGTGGCCCGACTGGCCGTCTCCCATCGGCAGCGTGTCATGGCGGTGAGAGCCGTGGCCGACGCCGACGTCGTCCACGTGCACGAGCCCCTGACGCCGGGGGCGGGGTACGCGACGGCTCGCGCGTCGTCGGCGCTGGTCGTGACGCATCACGCCAGCTTCGACCCCGCCCACCTCGCCACCACCTTGCGATTGCGCGCCTCCCGCCTGCCCGCCGACCGGATCTCTGTCGCCGTGTCCGCCGCGGCGGCGGCGACGGCCCGCGCCGCCATCGGCTACGAGCCGCTCATCATCCCCAACGCCATCACGATGCCGTCCCCGGCCCCGGCCCGCCCCGCGGGACGGCCGTTGGTGGTCTTCCTCGGCCGTCAGGACGAGCCGCGCAAGGGCTATCCGCTCTTCGCGGCTCTGGCCCAGTCGGTGCCTGAGGCGGACTTCGTGGCGATCGGCCCGGGAGGTCCCGGGGCGACCGGGGTGCGCGAACTCGGCCGGCTCGACGACCGGGCCGCGGCCGAGATCCTGGACCAGGCCACGGTCCTGGTCGCGCCGAACCGCTTCGGCGAGTCCTTCGGGCTGATCCTGCTGGAAGGCCTTGCCCACGGCTGCGCCGTGGTCGCGAGCGACCTGCCCGCGTTCCGCGCCGTCGTCGACCATCCCGGGGTGATCTCCTGGTTCCCCGTGGACGACGTGGTGTCCGCCCGTGCCGCGCTCCGCCGTCGGCTCGACGCCCCCCCGCCGCCGGCCGCGGCCCGGGCCCTCGCCGAGCGCTACAGCTGGGACCACGTCGGGCCGCGGATCGTCGAGCTCTACGGGCGCGTGACCACGCGTGCCACCGGGGCTGACGTAGGCTGAGCGGGTGGAGACTCAGCCCCCCGTCCCGGCCTGGGACACCGAGGCGGTCCTCACGGTGCCCAACGCGCTGTCGTTCATCCGGCTGCTGGGCATCCCGGTCTTCTGCTGGCTCATCCTCGCTGGACACGACGTGGCGGCCGTCACCATGCTCGCCCTGTTCGGGGTGACCGACTGGTTCGACGGGCACCTCGCCCGCTCGCTCAAGCAGCGCAGCCGCCTCGGAACCCGGCTCGATCCGGTCGCGGACCGCCTGTACATCCTGGGAGCGGTCGTCGTCCTGCTGATCCGGGGGATCGTGCCCTGGTGGTTCGTCGTCATCCTCGTCGCGCGCGACCTCATGCTCGCCGGGCTCATCCCCGTGCTGCGCCGGCACGGGATGCTCGCCCTCCCCGTCAACATCGTCGGCAAGGCCGGCACGATGCTGCTGCTGCTCGCGCTGCCCCTCATCCTGTTGGGCGCGCCCTCGTCCCTCGACCTCACCTGGGCGCACTGGGCCGGATGGACCCTCGGGGCACTCGGAGCCGCCGTGTACTGGGCCGCCGGCATCCTGTACGTGCGGGAGACCGTCCGCTTGAACCGGAGCGGCGTGTGAGGCGTCCCGACGCCAGCATGAGCCTGCTCACGGACGTGGCCGAGGGCGCGCTGGAGCCCGAGTATCGCGTCGCGGTTCCCGGCGGGCCGACGCGGCTGCCGCTGCTGGTGGCGGTCACCCTCATCGTCGCCCTGGTCACCGTCGCGCTGCTGCAGACCACGCGAGGCGCCGGCGCCGAGGCCGATCAGCGCGCGGACCTGCTGGACCGGGTCGCGACCGCGCGCGCCCGGCAATCCGACCTCGCCGAGCGGGCCGCGGCCCTCGAGCAGGAGGTCCGCGAACTCGGCGAAGAGGCGCTGGGGGACCCGACGCAGCGCGAACGCCTCGGCGCCGTGGAGACGGCGGCCGGCGCTGTGCCCGTCGCCGGCCCCGGCATCATCGTCACCGTCGACGACGCGGCCGAGGGCGGTACGGACAACGGCCTCGTGCTGGACAGCGATCTGAGCCGGCTCGTCAACGGTCTCTGGCAGGCAGGGGCCGAGGCCGTGGCGATCAACGGCCGGCGGATCACCACACTCACCCCGATCCGCGCGGCGGGGGCGGCCATCACGGTCGACTTCGTGTCCCTCAGCCCGCCCTACCGCGTCGAGGTGATCGGCGACCCCGCGACCATGCAGGCGCGCTTCAACCAGACCCCTGCCGCCGCCTGGTGGCAGTTCATCACGGCCAACTACGGCCTGACCATGACCATCGAGCAGGCCGACGACGACCTCGTCCTGCCCGCCGACCCCGGCATGGCGATCCGCTACGCCACCACAGACTGAGGAGCTCACACCAGTGTTCGCGATCCTGGGACTCATCGCCGGAGTGGCCGTGGGCCTGCTGCTGCAACCCACCCTGCCACCGGTCCTCGCGCCCTATCTGCCGATCGCGATCGTGGCGGCCTTCGATGCGATCCTCGGCGCGACCCGTGCCTACCTGGAGGGCATCTTCTCCGACCGGGTGTTCCTGGTGTCGTTCCTGTCCAACATCATCATCGCCGGGCTGATCGTCTTCGTGGGCGATCAGATCGGGGTCGGGTCGCAGCTGTCGACCGGCGTCGTCGTCGTGCTCGGCATCCGCATCTTCACCAACGCCGCCGCGATCCGGAGGGCGCTGCTGCATGCCTGATCCCGCCCCCGAACCTCGCCGCGCGACGGACGCGCCCCCGCGACGACTCCTGCGGGACTTCCTGCGCCCCAGCAGGGGCCAGTTCGTCGCCGGTGTCGCGCTGTTCCTGACCGCGCTCATCGTCGTCCTCACGCTGCGCTCCCAGGCCAACCAGCCGGAGTTCGCCAACGTCCGCCAGGCCGATCTCATCCAGCTGCTCGACAACGTCACCGCGGAGACCCGGCGCCTGGAGGAGGAGGTGCGCACGCTGGAGCAGGCACAGAGCGAACTGCTCAGCGGCGTCGATCGCGACGAGGCGGCCCGGCAGGAGGCCGAGCGGCGGCTCGAACAGGCGCAGATCATCGCCGGGACGGTCGCGGTGTCGGGGCCGGGCGTCCGGCTCGAGATCCAGGATCCGGGAGCCCGGGTGAGCGCCGAACTGCTGCTGGACGCCGTCGAGGAGTTGCGGGACGCAGGCGCCGAGGTGATCGAACTCAACGACTCGGTGCGGCTCGTGATGAGTTCCTGGTTCGGCACCGACGACTCAGGGCGGTTGACGGCCGACGGCGTCGCGCTCGAGGCGCCCTACGTCATCGAGGCCATCGGCGATCCGGCGACGCTGGAGGCTGGCGCCCGATTCCGCGGCGGCCTCGTCAGCGAGGTGGAGGGCGAGCGCGTCGGTGGCCGCGTGCAGATCACGCAACTCGACGAGGTCAGCATCACCACCGTCGTCGAACCGGAGGACAACGAGTTCGCCACACCGCGCTGATCCACTTGTCAGAGGGTGATAAGTTCCTCAGGGTAGCGTTGATCCGTAGAGATCGAGCCTGACCGGACTATCCAGGAGTGTGCAGCGATGAAGTGCCGCAAATGTGGAACGGAAAGCCCCGCACAAGCGCGGTTCTGCAGCGAATGCGGCGCTCCGCTGACTGACCCCACCGGGGACACCACGACGATGTTCCCCGTCACGAGCGAGGACCGCCCGGTCGAGCTGACCGACCAGGAGTTGCAGGAGATCCGCACCCTCGCGGCCGGCAACGCCCTGCTCGTGGTCAACCGCGGGCGCGGGGACTCTGCGTCCTTCCTCATCGACAGCGACATCACCAACGTCGGCCGCCACCCCGAGTCGGACATCTTCCTCAACGACATCACGGTGTCGCGGCACCACGCGAAGTTCGTGCGCAGCGGCGGCAAGCTCTACCTGGAGGATCTGGGGAGCCTGAACGGCACGTACGTCAACCGCACGCTCCTCGACGGGCGCACGCTGCTGCGCGAGGGGGACGAGATCCAGATCGGCAAGTACCGCGCCACGATCTCGCTGGGCGAGTCCGGTCTGAGCTGATGCCTGGCGCGGCGCGCACCATCGGCCGCGTGCTGGAGATGATCCGGCCCGAGTTCCCCGACATCTCGGTGTCCAAGCTCCGCTACCTGGAGGCGGAGGGCCTGATCTCGCCGGACCGGCAGCAGCCGTCTGGCTATCGGCGGTTCAGCCAGGACGACGTCGACCGGCTGCTGTACGTGCTGCGCGCCCAGCGGGACCGTTACCTGCCCCTCAAGGTCATCCGGGAGGAGTTGGAGGCCCTGGACCGGGGGGAGCAGCCGCCGTCCCTCGCGGCACCGGATCCAGACCCCGAAGCGAGTCCGGACCCGCGGCCCCCCTCCAGGCAGGGCCCGACCCCCGGGCTCATGACGCGCCGCCAGGTGTTGGCGGAGTCGGGACTGGCCGAGGCCGCGTTCATCCAGCTGGAGCGCCTCAAGATCGTGCATCCGCGGCGCGGATCGCAGCTCTACGGGCGCGAGGCCGTCGCCCTCGCGTCCGCGGCCAAGAAGCTGACGAGCTACGGCATCGATCTACGGCAACTTCGGGTCATGCAGCAGGCGGCGGCCATGGACGCGGCGGTCGTGGAACAGGCACTCGAACCCTATCGGCGCCGATCCGGCCCCCCGCAGGAAGTCGTCATGGACCTCTACCGCGTCGTCATGCAGGCGCACGCGGCTCTCCTGCACGGGCAGATGCACTGAGTAGGCTGGACCCATGATCGGCCTCGACGTGCTCGGCATCCGCCTGGTCTCCCCGGAGGAACCCCCGGTGCTGCTGCTGCAGGAGCAGGGCGGCTCGCGGTGCCTGCCCATCTGGATCGGAAACATCGAAGCCGCCGCGATCGCGGTGGCGTTGGAGGGCGAGCCTCCGCAGCGCCCGATGACCCATGACCTGCTCGCGAGCGTCGTCGACCTGCTCGGCGACGGGGTCGGCGAGGCGGGCGCGGTGCGCATCACCCGCATGCACGACGGGGTCTACGACGCCGTCCTCCTCGTCGGCGGGCACGAGATCCCCGCGCGGCCCAGCGATTGTGTGGCCATCGCCGTTCGGCTGGGGTGGCCCATGGAGTGCCCCGTGGCGCTCATGGATCAAGTCGGGGTTGAGGTTGAAGAGTCGTCGACCGATGAGGTCGAGGCCTTCCGGGCGTTCCTCGACACGGTCAACGCCGACGACTTCGAGGACGAGTAATGCCTGGTCAGCCCGGGTTTGCCCGGGCGGCCGGGAGCCGCGTCACCGCCCCCGCCGGGGAGGGCAGGCAAGAATTGTGCCGCCGCTTCGGGCGTGTCGCGGTGCCTGCGCGCCACGGACGGTTAGCGTCGGATCCGCGATGTCCGACGGACGCTGAGGAGTGTGGGGACCGTGACTGAGACGCCCGGAGCCGAGCCGCTGCAGGCGGTGCTGTTCGACGGCGACTTCACCCCTGTGCCGAGCGACACCGGGTACCGGGGACCGATCGCACACCGGGTGGCGGGGATCACGTATCGCCAGCTGGACTACTGGGCCCGGACGGGTCTGGTCGTCCCCTCCATCCGCAACGCCGAGGGCTCCGGGACCCAGCGCCTGTACTCGTTCCGCGACATCCTCCTGCTGCGGGTCGTGAAGCGGTTCCTCGACGTCGGCATCTCGCTGCAGCAGATCCGGGTGGCCATCGACCACCTCCGCGTCCGCGGCGTCGACGACCTCACCGAGCTGACGCTTGTCAGCGACGGCTTCAGCGTGTACGAGGTGACCTCGGCCAACGAACTGTTCGACCTGACCCGCGGGGGCCAGGGCATGTTCATGATCTCGGTCAGCAGCGTCTGGAAGGAACTCGAGGGCACGCTCTCGTCGCTGCCGGGGGAGCGCACCGGGGACGTCGAGGACCAGGCGAGCGACCCGTCCGACGAGCTGGCCGCGCGGCGGCGGTCCAAGGCCGTCTGACCTCTCACGGCCGCCGCGGGCGGTAGGGTCGGCAAGATGAAGGACTGGATCGAGAAGGTCACCAACCAGCCGTTCGTCGCCCACGCGATGGCGGCCAACGAGCGCTACAACAAGCGCCTCGGCCCGCAGTTCGCCGCGGCCGTCACCTACTTCTCCGTCCTGTCGATGGTGCCGATCGTCATGTTCGCGTTCTCGATGCTCGGCTGGACCCTCACGGTGCTGCGTCCTGACCTCATGGACCAGATCAAGGGCATCATCGACGCCGAGCTGGGCGAGGGGACGGATCTGTCGAAGAGCCTCGGGGCCGTCGTCGACCACGCGTTCCGCAACTGGGCCTCGGTCGGAGCGATCGCCGTTCTCACCGCGGGGTACTCCGGGTCCAACTGGGTCGGCAACCTCAAGCGCGCCGTCCGGGTCATGTGGGCCAGCAAGTTCTCCGACGCGTCGGAGAAGGGCAACTTCTTCGCCGAGCTGGGCGTGAACCTGGCCATCTTCGTCGGGCTGCTGGTGAGCGTCGCCGCCAGCCTGACGGTGTCCTCCGTCGGCGGCGGATTCTCCCGGCAGGTCATCGCCTGGTTGGGGTGGGACCACCTGCCGGGGATCGGGTTCGTCTTCCAGGCGGTCGCAGTACTCCTGACCTTCATCGCCAGCTGGATCCTGCTCGCGTTCCTGTTCATCGTGTTCCCGCGGCAGCGCGCCACCCCCAGGGCGTGGCTGACCGGGACCGTCCTGGGGGCCGTGCTGATCACGGTGTTGCAGCAGCTCGCCGGCCGGCTCGTCGGCGTCTTCACCGGCAATCCCGCGGCGTCGGTCTTCGGCCCCGTGATCGTGCTGATGCTGGTGTTCAACCTGCTGGCGACCATCATCCTCATGTCGGCCGCCTGGATCGGCACCGACGAGGTGTGGCCGGCCGATCTGGCGCGCAAGCACGCGGAGCGGGCCTCCGGCATGGCCGCTGCCGCGGAGATCGACCTCGACGACATTCCGCACGGCGACGAGCCGGTCACCCCGCGGCGGTGGTCGGCCACCCGCAGCCTCGACGACCTGCGGCGCGCGCAGCCCATCCCCCCACTGTCGCCGGACCCCGAGCGGGCGGTCCGTCAGGACGTCGCCGGGCGCAGCGTCCGGCTCGGAACGTCCATCGGCTACGGCATCGGAGCTGCGACCGGCCTGGGGCTGGGCGCAGCGGCGGCCGCCCTCGCCCGGAGGGTGCGGCGCCGCCGCTGACTAGGCGAACCGCACCTCCGACCACTGCCCGTCGGTGAGGTCGACGAGCTGCTCGGCGCCGCCGTGCGTGACCCGGTAGCGGCCAGCCGCGGCCGGGGTCCGGGGCCGCAGCCGGACGAGGGTCGGCCGACGGCCCTCCCAAGCCAGGTGGACAAGGACACCGGGCCTGGCCACGATCCCGGTCACCTCACCCGAGTCGAGGCCGAGCGCCAGCGCTGGGATCAGGTCGATCCGTCCGGGGCGGTGGCTCTGGACGAGCGTCTCGACCAACGCGCCCAGGAAGCCCAGATTGCCGTCGATCTGGAACGGTGGGTGAGCGGCGAACAGGTTGGGGTAGAGGCCGCCGCGCTGCCCGAATCCGTCGTCGGCGGGGCGCGTGACCAGGTTCAGGAGCCGGCCCACGGCGGCCGCGTCCCCGAGCCTGGCCCGCAGCGCGATCTTCCAGGCCAGGGACCACCCGGTCGAATCGTCGCCCCGTGTGTCGAGGGTCCGGGCCACAGCAGCGCCGAGCGGCTCCGCGGGGACGACCGTCCCAGGGAACCACGGATAGAGGTGCGACAGGTGCCGATGTCGCGGATCTTCATCGACGCGCGGCGATCCCCACTCCTCGATCCGTCCATCGGCTGCGACGCGCGGAGGCGCGATCCTCGCCTCAGCGGCTGCGGCCTCGGCACCGACCGGGTCGCCGGGCGCGAGCCGCGCCGCGAGCTCCGCCGCCAGGCGCAGGCAGTCACCGGCGATGGCCCGGTCCATGGCCGAGGATGTGGTCACGGATGCCGGCACCCCGGCATGCAGGAACCGGTTCTCCGGGGACGTCGACGGCGAGGTGCTTCCGTCGTCGCCGATCCAGTCGATGAGGAACTGGGCGGCGCCGCGCACGACCGGCCAGAAGCGGTCGAGCGTCTCCCGGGTCATGGCGCCGAAGCGGCGGTGCTCGTCGAACTGCAGCACGAGCCAGGCGCCGCCCATCGGCCAGTGCGCCCAGGAAGCGTCTCCGCCGGTGGGCAGCGAGTAGGCCCAGGCGTCGGAGTTGTGGTGTGCCACCCAGCCTCGCGCCGCGTAGAGCCGCCGGGCGGTGTCGCGGCCCCGGTCCGCCAAGCCCTCGAGGAGTGTCAGGAGGGCCTCATGGGCGCCGGAGGCGCCGGTCGATTCGGCGCCCCAGTAGTTCATCTGCAGGTTGATGTTCAAGGTGTAGGCCGACGACCACGGCGGCTGCATCTCGGCGTTCCAGATCCCTTGCAGAGTCGCCGGGAGACCGCCGGGGCGGCTCGACGCCACGAGGAGGTAGCGGGAGTACTCGGCGAGCAGGGCGAGCAGTCCCGGGTCCTCCCGGGCCACGTCGGCGACCTCCCGGAGACGCCGGTCCGGGTCCAGCGACTCGCGTGCCGAGCCCGCACCGAGGCGCAGGCTGAAGTCGCCGGCGAGTGCCGCGTAGCGGGCACGGTGGCGGTCGAACGCCTCACCGACGTCGGCCTGTGCGCGCGCGGCGGCACGCTCGGCGGCAGGTCCTGCGGGGCCGGGATCGAGGGTGGGGGAGCGGAACGTCGTCTCGATCGCCAGCGCGACGTCGACGGCCCTGGCGCCGGTGATGGTGATCCGGCCGTCGGGGTCCCCGGTCACGGCGCCGTCGGTGACGACACGCAGGTGCAGCATCACCTGCGCCGGAGCGACCCCGGGCCGTTCCCAGGTGCACGCCGGTTCGTCGGGCTCATGGCCGGGGGCGACATCAGCGGGGAGGGCGAGCTGCATCGCCACGCCGTCGGCCATCGTGGTCAGGCTGACCCGACGCAGCGACGTCGTCAGGGCGATGGACAGGTCGGCCGGCCGGTTCCCGCGCATGCGGTGGACCAGCACGTCGTCGGCCCACGCCGTGGCGGTGGTCGCCATCCACGAGCCGGTCGACGAGGCGAGCGTGGCGTGGTGCACCGCGGTGTCCAGGTCCAGCGTCCTCGTGACCGAGGGCTCGTCGAGCCCCAGGAGGATCTCCAGCTCGCCCACCGGCAGGTACGCCTGGGCGTAGTGATGCTGCAGCGGCCGCAGCGCCTCCTCGGCGCCGACGGGGTCGCCGCGGCCCAGGAGGTCGCGGGCCGCGGCCAGCGCTTCCGAGGCCCGCCCTGGTGCTACCAGGTCGCGGCGGGCCGAGCCGATCCCGCCGGACCAGGCGGTGGACTCGTTGAGCCCGATCCGCACGCCCGCACCATCGACCCCCACCATCGCCCCGATCCGGCCGTTGCCCAGCGGTAGCCGGTCGAGCCAGCCGGTGGACGGACGCCCGTAGCGCAGGATGGTCATGTGTTCTCCTCAAGGCGGACGACGGCGACATCCCCGGCGGGGACGACGACATTACCGGCCGCGACGCGGCCCGTGATGAGATCGGTCCCGTGGGCCTCCAGGGTCCCATCCTCCTGCGAGTGGTTGATCGCGACGAGATACGAGGACGTGCCGGCGCGCCGGTGGACGACCTCCAGGCCGGTGAACCCGCGGGCCTCGACGCCGGCCGCCCGCACGATGCGGCCCAGGTGACGGCCTAGGTCCCCGGCCGCGAGGCGGGTCGACAGGTAGTGGACCCGGCCGCCGCCGGGCAGCGGACGCTCGGTGATGGCGGGGGAGCCGGGCCCGACGACAGGATGGGCGTCGTCTGTGTAGGCGCACACGGCCGTGGCGCCGCTCAGGTGCAGGCGCTCGGTCCAGGCCTCCGCCGTGGATCCGTCGCTCAGGGTCACCCGCTCCCCGTCGCGGAGCGGGACGTGCTCCTCGACGCGCACCCCCGCGAGGTCGGCGAACGCCCCGCTGTAGGAGCCCTGCCGCACGTGGAGACGTTCGTCGGTGCTGCCGGCGAAGTGCCACACCGCCAGGTGTCCGCCGCTGTGGGCGAAGTCCGCGAACGCCGCTGCGTCGCGGTCGGACACGGCGAGCAGGCTGGGCACGAGCACGACGTCGTAGCGCGACAGGTCGCCGTCCGGGGCCACGACGTCGGCCACCACGCCGAGCTCCCACAGCGTGGTGTGGACGCGCCGGACAGCGGGCAGGAACCCGACGTCGGCCGACGGCATGGCGCGCGTGTCGGCGGCCCACCAGGCGTCGGCGCTCCACACGATCGCGACCCGGGAGTCCACGACGGGGCCGTCGGTGGGTGCCATCGCGAGCTCGGCGACGCGGGGTAGCTCGCGCCCGAGCTGCTCGATCTCCCGGAACAGCCGGGAGTCGGCGCCGAAGTGCGGCACCATCGCCGAGTGGAAGAACTCCGCGCCGACCACCGGGGACCGCCACTGGAAGAACAGCGAGCCCATGGCCCCCCGGGCCAGGTACTGGTAGGTGTTGCGCCGCATCCGGCCCGGCTTCTTGACCAGCATGCGGCCGCCGTCGTAGTCGTAGACCAGGCTCGTGGCCTGCTCCATCAGCAGCCACGGCGCGCCTCCGGCGAACGACCTCGCCAGGTCCGCTCCGAAGGCCGCGTGCACCTCGCCCGACGGGCCCGGATCGTCCAGGTAGTGATCGATCGAGACGACGTCGAGCTCTCGAGCGAACGCCCACTGGTCGTAGTGATTCCAGCTGGGGAGCATGAAGTTGGTGGTGACGGGCACGCCCGGGCTCAGTTCCCGGACGATGGCGACCTGGTCCCGCAGCCGCTCCAGCAGCAGGTCGGCGCTGAAGCGCTTGAAGTCGAGCACGTGTGCCGGGTTGGGGAGGTACTGCGTGGCCTGGGGGGCGTGCACGTCGCGCCAGTCGCCGTAGACCTGGGACCAGAAGGTCGTGTTCCAGGCCTCGTTGAGCCGCGACAGGTCGCCGTAGCGGGCCCGGAGCCACTCCCGGAAGGCCACGTCGGTCACGGGCCCGTAGGACACCGTGCCGTACTCGTTGTGGAGGTGCCACATCCGCAGGGCCGGGTGGCTCCCGTAGCGCTCCGCGAGCGCCCGGGTGATGCGGGCCGCCGCCTCCCGGTACGCGGGGGCAGCGGGGTTGTAGGTGTCGCGGCTGCCGTGGATGAGCCGGACGCCGTCGGCCGTGACGGGCAGCCCCTCGGGGTGGAGCCGCGAGAACCATGGCGGGGGAGAGGCCGTCGGGGTGGCCAGCACCACCCCGATCCCGGCGGCAGTCAGTCGTTCCAGCGCGTCGTCGAGCCATCCGAACTCGAAGCGGCCGGGCTCAGGCTCCAGGGACGACCAGGCGAAGACCCCGACGGTCACCGTCGTGATGCCGGCCCGCTCCATGAGCTCCAGGTCCTCGTCGAGCACGGCCGGCGGCCACTGCTCCGGGTTGTAGTCGCCGCCGAACCACACGCCCTCGTGTCGAAGCGTTTCGAAAGTCACGCGCTCACCCTACACGGGGGCGCTCAGCAGTGGTGCACCTCGGTGGGCTCGTTCCAGTCGGTGTACTCCTCGTCGGTCTCCATGCCGAACAGCTCCGCCAGGTGCAGGATCTTGCGGGCGCGCGCCATGCGGGGCAGATCGGACCCGTCCCGGATCTCACCGCCCTGGGCGTCGAGCTGGCGGAGGAACTGCCGCGCCCACGAGATGTCGGCGACGGAGGGGGAGAGGATCTCGTTGACGATCGGCGCCTGCTCGGGCGTGAGGCATATCTTGCCCGTCATCCCGAACTGCGTGGTCACCCCGGCCGCGTCGGCGAGGGCCACGCCCAGGGCGCCGACCGACGGTCCGTCGATGGGACCCGGCAGGCCGGCGCCCCGTGCCGCGATCGTGAACTGCGAGCGCGTGTAGGCGAGCGTGAGGGGATCATCGGCGAATCCGGTGTCGCGGCGGTAGTCGCCCAGCCCGAAGCCCAACCGGAACGTGGGGCGCGCCTCCGCGATCTGCTGCAGGGACTGGACCCCGCGCGCGGTCTCGACCAGCGCCACGATGCGGACGCCGGGCAGGAGCTCGGCGGTCCGGATGACGTGTTCGGGCGACTCGACCATCGCCAGGATGACGCCGGACAGGTTCGGCGTCGCCGCGAGGGTGCGACAGTCCCGCTCCCAGTGCTCGGTACCGAAGCCGTTGATGCGCACCCACGCGTGGTGCCCGGCCCGCAGCCAGTCGACCACGTTGGACCGTGCCTCATCCTTCCGGCTGGGCGCGACCGCGTCCTCCACGTCCAGCACGACGGCGTCGGCCGCGGATCGGGCCGCTGAGTCGAAACGGGGCGGTTGGGTGGCGTTGACGAGCAGCCACGAACGGGCGAACTCGGGGCCGAAGGTGGCGGGCTTGGCTGCCTGGTGCACTGTTTGTCCTCCTTGACGAACGTGCCTCAGGATAACTTCACATCAAGAGATGACGACGGACGTCCACCAGGCAGGAGGGCCCGCGCCGGCTGGTGCCGGGGCGGGCCCTCCTGTGGTGGGGCGTCAGTGAGCCGTGGCCGGGGCGGGGAACTCCTGCCCGATGCCGGCGAGCAGCTCCTTGAACCAGTCCTGCTGGATGTCGAAGGGCTTGCCGCCCTTGATGCGGTCGAACGCGATGACGCTCAGCACGTCACCGTTCTCCTCGTCCTGACCGACGACGCCCGGCTCCCCGCGCAGGGCGGAGTCGACCGCGAGGTCGGTGCACTGCTTGATGAGCGCCAGATCGGCGTCGTTGGCCGCGGCCGAGCGGGAGAAGTAGCCGGACTTCTGGATCATGACCTTCTCCGCCGAGAGCTTCTTGGCGAACTTGGAGCCGAACCAGGCGCCGGGGTTGATCTTGTCGATCTTGACGTGACCGAACGGGTCGCGCGGCACCTCTTCGCCCGCAGCCTCCATCTCGGCGACGATGGAGTCCAGGCCGGCGCCCTCCGACAGGAAGATGGTGACGTTGCCGACGCGGTCCATGACCTCGCTCAGCCGCTCGGCCTCCTTGGCCAGGTCGATGACGCCCTCGGGGACGTACACGCCGTGGATGTCCCACGCCTCGCGGGACAGCCCGATCTCCGGCAGCCACTCCTGCGTGTCGAGCCACTTGCGGTACTCGGCAGCGGTGGCGGCGGTCAGCCATCCGCAGTGGCGGCCCATGACCTCGTGCACGATCAGCATGCGCGAGCCCGAGTTGTGCTCGGCGACGATGTTCTCGGCGAAGATCGCGCCCTGCTCGGCGGCGGTCCATGCGCCGAGGGACTGCTTGATGGGCACCACGTCGTTGTCGATGGTCTTGGGCAGGCCGACGACCGTCAGCCCGTAGTCGTGCTCGGCGAGGTAGGCCGCCAGGTCCGCAGCGGTGGTGTTGGTGTCGTCGCCGCCGATGGTGTGCAGCACGTCGACGCCGTCGGCGACCAGGCGGTCAGCCGCGACCTTGAGCGGGTTGTCGCCCTCGGCGACCAGGCCTCGCTTGACGAGGTCCTTCGCGTTGGTGAGCTTGACGCGGGAGTTGCCGACGGGGGAGCCGCCGAACTTGTGCAGCAGCGCGGCGTTGGCGCGCACGGTGTCGTCGACGACGAGGTAGTCGCCCTTGAGCAGACCCTGGTACCCGTGGCGGTAGGCGATGATCTCCACCTCCGGCGCGACCTGCGTGTAGCGCTCGATGAGGCCACCGATCGCCGAGGACAGGCAGGGAGCGAAACCACCGGCCGTGAGGATGGCTACCTTCTTGACCATGAGTGTCCTTTCATGAAGTTCGGAGCGTCTGCGCGACGCCACCCCCAGCCTATTGCACCGCTCTCCGGAGCCCCGAAGGGGTGTCGGATGCCAGGGACACGACTTGTCCACAGGTCGCGGGCCGACGGCGCGGAGTGACCCCGTTGTCTTGGCACGATGGCGCCATGCATGGACGAGGAGATCAACGCGGTCTGACCCAGGCCGTCCAGGCTGTCGTCCTGTTCCCGCTGGCCCTCGGGGTCTTCCTGGGTCTGCTGCAGTGGTCCCTCCACGCGTGGGCACACTCCACGGCCCTGGCAGCCGCGCAGGAAGGTGCCGCCGTGGCGGCGGCCTTCGACGGCACCGCGGACCTGGGGCGCACGGCTGCGGCCCGCGTCGCGGCCAACGGCTCGCTGAGCGCGGTCTCGGTCCGGGTCACGCGGAGCAGCGCGACGACGGAGGCGACGGTACGCGGGCGCGTGGTCACGATCATCTGGGCCCGGGACGTCAGCGCCACCGCCCGGGTGCCCACCGAACGGGTGACCGGCTCGTGAGCGGGCGGGATCAGCGCGGCCTGTCCATGTCCGTCGAGGCCGTCGTCCTCATCCCCGCGCTCCTGCTCGTCGTCGGGTTGCTCCTGGTCCTTGCGCGCGTGGCGATCGCCGACCAACACGTGGGGGTCGCAGCGGGGGCAGGCGCGAGGGCCGCATCGCTCGAGCGGACTCAGGCCGCAGGCGAGCGCGCGGCGCGGGCCGCCGTCGTCCGAGCGTTGGGGGACCGGGGTGTGGCATGTCGGCACACGTCGGTCACGCTCGACACTTCGGGGCTCACCCGGGCGCTGGGCGAACGGGCGCGCGTCTCGGTCGAGGTCGGCTGCAGCGTCGACCTGAGCGACGTCTCGCTGCCGTTCATGCCCGGAACCGTGGCGGTGTCGGCCACGCGAACGTCCCCGGTCGACCCGCTTCGCGGTGGCTAGAGTGGCGTCATGACTACGACGCATCGCCGCCTCGGCCAGTTCACCGTTTCCTCCGTCGGCCTCGGGGCCATGCCGTTCTCCATGAGCGACAAGCCCGAGAAGCCGTCCGAGGAGCAGGCGATCGCCACTGTGCACGCCGCCCTTGACGCCGGGGTCACACTCATCGACACGGCTGACATCTACGCGCCCAGCTGGGATTCCATGGGCCACAACGAGCGCATCGTCGCGAAGGCTCTGCGCAGCTACTCCGGCGACACCAGCAACGTCGTCGTCGCGACCAAGGGTGGCATCACCCGGAGCGAGGGTGAGCGCTGGGGACGTAACTCCGATCCGGCCTACCTGCGCGCGCGCGTGGAGGCAGCCCTCGACGTTCTCGGCGTCGACAAGCTCGACCTGTTCTACCTGCACCGCCCGGACCGGAGCCGTGTCTACGCCGAGGTGATGGAGACCTACGCCGCACTGAAGGCCGAGGGGCTCATCGCGGAGATCGGCATTTCGAACGCCAACGTCGAGGAGATCCAGATCGCCGTCGACGTCCTGGGGGAGGGGGAGCTGGCGGCGGTGCAGAACGAGTTCTCGCCGAAGTTCAACCACACCAGCAAGTCCGAGCTGGACTTCTGCGCCCGCCACGGGATCGCGTTCCTGCCCTGGTCCCCCCTCGGCGGCACGGGCGGCGGGGCCGCGGCGGTCGGGACCAGGTTCCCGGTGCTGGCGGAGATCGCCGGCCGGCACGGGGTCTCTCCGCAGCAGGTGACCCTGGCCTGGGAGCTGGCTCTGGGCGACCACGTGATCGTGATCCCCGGCGCCTCTCGCCCCGAGTCGATCCGCGACTCGGCGGGGGCCATGCACCTCACCCTGACCGCCGACGAGGTCGACGCCATCTCGGGCGCGGTCCTCTGACGCTCCAGTAGCCTGGGCCCATGGCCCAGTACTTCGACGTCCACCCCGAGAACCCACAGCCCAGGGCCCTGGCACAGGTGGCCAGGATCCTGGAGCAGGGGGGACTCGTGGCGTACCCGACCGACTCCTGCTTCGCGCTCGGGTGCGCGCTCGGCAACGCGGCCGGCATCGAACGGATCCGCAGGATCCGTCAGCTCGACGACAAGCACCACTTCACGCTGGTGGTCGACTCCTTCGCGAAGCTGGGGGCGTATGTCGAGATGGACAACCGGATTTTCCGCGCCGTCAAGGCCGCGACGCCGGGCCCGTACACCTTCATCCTCAAGGCGTCGCGGGAGGTGCCCAAGATGATGCAGCACCCGAAGAAGCGCACCGTCGGGGTCCGCATCCCGAACCACCGGACCACGTTGGCACTTCTGGACGCGGTCGGGGCCCCGCTGGTGTCGTCGACGCTCCTGATGCCGGGGCATGAGGAGTCCCTCACGGACGGCTGGGCGATCAAGGAGTTCCTGGACCATCAGATCGACGCGGTGCTCGACTCCGGGGACTGCGGGGTGGAACCCACGACCGTCGTAGACCTGAGCGGCGACGAGCCCGTGATCGCCCGCGTGGGGGCGGGGGACCCGTCGCCGTTCGAGGCCTAGACCCTCAGCGGATCGTCCACCCGCCGTCCGCGTCGATCACCACCAGTGCTGGCCCTGCGAGAAGAGCCGCCTGCGCCGTGGTCGGGCCGATCTTGTTGACCAAGATCTTCCACTCCTCGCCATATTGGTCGACGATGAAGTTGCTCGACCCCGAGTGGGTGAGGGTCGCAGTCCGCACCCCACCCATGTACCACAGCACGTCCGGGCCCTGGCCGGTGATCTCGCCGGAGAACTGTCGCGCCAACGAGAGTGGACGGACAGTCAGCTCCCAGGAGCCCTCAGTGTCCACTTGGATCCTGCGGACGTCGTCGTAGAGTCCGAACGCTCCGGTGCCCCGCGTAGTGGACGGCTCGAGGAACAGCGGCCAATCCACCTCGACATTCTCGGCGTCGAGCGCAGTCACTCCGAGGGAATCGTATTCGTCCGCGGCGGCATAGCTGACACTGACCGTCCCCCTGACAACGCCAACAGGGAGCGTCAAGACGGTGCTGCCCGTGCCGCTGTATCGCGCGAAGTAGTCTGTGGAGAACCGGACGATGTTGTTGAAGACCCAGTCGCTCCGGGTCACGAACTTCGTGGCGCCGGTGGACGTCTTGGTCGCAGCAATGAAGGTAGACCAGATGTATGAGCGACAGCCGTTCCGGCCTGATGTGGTGGTGTCGCATTCCGTGCGCCATTCCCGCCCGTTCTTGATGAACTCCCCGCTGTTGCCGAGGGGGTTGTTCGACCACTGAGCGCGCGGAGACGGCAGATAGGTGAGGTTGTTGAACACCCACCCGTTCGTCTGCACGTACCGCCCACTCACCATCTTGACCTGGGTCGCCCAGATGTTTGTGAAACACCTCGTGACAGTGGTGCTGTAGGCCGAGCACTCGGTCTGCCACTGGCGGCCATTGACCGTGTGGTAACCGGGCGTGGTGTAGACGTCGAGAGCCGACGCAGGTGACGCTGACGTCCAGGACGTGAGGCCGACCAATGCCATCACGAGCCCGACAAGGAGTTTCTTCATGGCGCGAAGCCTATGGCACGCCCGGTCCACCCCTGACAGGCCTTCAGTCAGCGCCGGCCGCCGCCGAGGAGACCGCCCAGGATGTCGCCGAGGATCCCGCCGCCGAGTCCGCCCGGCAATCCCTGGCTCTGCGGCGCCTGGGGCGTCGGCTGCCGCCCGGTCGACTGATCCGGCATCGGCATGCGCAGACCCCCGTCTCCGCCGGACGTTTCGGGGACCCGGAACTGAGGTTGGCCGCCCGACTGCGGGGCGGGGGAGGGCGCGGGACGGCCGCCCTGCTGCCCGCCGCCGAGGATCTGGCCCAGGATGTCGCCGAGCCCGCCGCCGGACTGCTGCTGGCCCTGGCCTCGCCCCGTCAGCTTGCCCGCGAGCCACGCCATCACGATGGGCGCCAGGAGCGGCAGCAGCTTCTGGATGAGCGAGCTGCCGCCGCCGAGGCCGCCCAGGCGGTCCACGACCTGCTGCTCATTCGAGCCGAAGACGTTGTGCGTGATCTTCGCGCCGTCGTTCTCGTCGAGGGCGTCGAGGTCGACCCCACCGTCGAGCAGGTGCGGATCGTGCTGGGAGAGGGCGGAGCGCAGCGAGGCTTCGCCCGCGGGATCCTGGGCGTTGGCGCCCATGCCCATGAGCAGGGCGGGGAGGGCCGTCCGCGCGGCCTGCTCGACCTCCTCCGGGGTGGCGCCCACACGGCGGGCCAACTGGTCGACGGGGAGGGTGGACATGAGGTCGTCGTAATCGAACACGTGCGTACTCCTTCTGGTGCGGGTACGGCTCGTCGGTGCCGTATGTCCACGCTACCCAGCCGGACGCCGTGTCGGGCTCGATCGCGACAGCCGGTATCCGGGACCGCGTCAGGCCGGCGGCCCCAGACGGTGCGCTCGGAACAGGCAGGCGTAGTCAACGCCCATCGTCCGACCCTGTCCCGCCAGCATCTCGGGGATGAAGTCCCTGGGGGCCGGGTGCCCCGGGATGTCGGCGAGATAGGCCGCATGGGCCTCGAGCGAGCGGACACCGGCGTCGACGTCGTCGCTCGTCAGCACAGCGCCGTGCGTGGGGGAGTTGTCCGCGGCCACGAGCAGCCAACTGGCGGCCCACTTCGGCAGCCCCTCGTCACGAGCGAGCTCGGGGTGGACCCAGGTGTTGTCGGCGTCGCGGACCGCGTCGAGGGTCACCAATCCGGCGACCCGGTGGTCCGCCTGGTTGAGCCCCCAGCCCACCTCGACATCCCACGAGGTGGTGACGACGACGTCGGGCCTGAACCGCCGGATCTTCCGCGCCACGTCTCGGCGGAGAGCGAGCGAGTACACGAGCATCCCGTCTGGGTGGTCCAAGATCTCCAGATCCGTGACCCCGACCTCCGCACAGGCAGCACGCTGCTCCCTCGCGCGCAGGGGGCCGACCTCCGACGGCGGACGCTGCATGCCTGCCTCACCCGCGGTGAGGAGGAGGTAGGCCACCTCGGCGCCCTGGACGACCCAGCGGTGGACACACGCCGACAACCCGTACTCGACATCGTCAGGATGGGCCACGACGCACAGGATCCTGCGGAAGCCCTCATCGGGCAGGACATCCAGCGAGGGCGGCCCAGGCTCAGCTGTGCTCATGCTTCCTCCTCGTGGCGTGCCGGGGGGTCGGCCGCGAGCGCGGTCACGGCGCGGACGATCAGGGAACGGGGGAGCGGCTCATCGAGCGGGAACCACAGGGTTCCCTTGCCGCGGACATAAGGGGCGAGGTCGGCCTGGAGGTCCGGCTGCGCGGGAATCGGGTACATGGCCACGTGGTCCCTCCATCCCGAGACGAAGACCCTGGCGCGGCCCGTGACGGGCTTGTAGCCCACGATGCCGTAGCTGAGGACCTCATCGGCCTGGGGGAGCGTGTCACGCACCAGCCGTCGGAGCTCATCGAACTTGGGCCGGGCGACGGGCGGGACGGTGGCGACGTACTCGTCCACGGTGGACGGCTTGGTCGGCGGGGCCTCCGCGAGGGAATAGCTGGCCTCGAGCAGGTCGCGCAGGACGCCGAGATCCGCGTCGTCGAGCTTCGTGAGGTACAGACACGAGACGCTGCTTCTGTGTTTGCCCAGCCGCGCGAGGTGGTCGCCGTACCGGTCGAACCCCTCGCTGAAATAGATCGTCAGAGTGGCCTTGCGCGGGCTGAAGGAAAGTCTGGGCATGTCGCCCTCCCGCCCGGTGTCGTAGCGGTAGTGCTGGGAGCCGAACCCGATGATGCTGGGGCCCCACATCGTCGGCTCCGCCCCGGTGATGTCGCGCATCATGGCGATGAGCTGCGCCGCCTCGCGGCGGCGCCGCTCGGGAACGGTGTCGAGAAACTCCTGCACCGGAACAGAAGTGGGGCGGGTGACAGCATCATCGCCGGGCATCTGCCCACTCTCCGCGCAGCGACCCGGACCTGTCAAGGATCAACATCACCGTCCCCGCGGAATTACCCTCGGCTGACGCGGTGCCAGAAGGGGATCGATGAAGCCGTGCAGCAACTGGGTCTGCTGCGCCGTGGAGGATGAGATGACATAATGCAGCTTATCGGTCATCGGTCTTCACGGAACGGGCCGGAGGCCGCGGAGCCCTGCAACGGGTTCGTGATCTGGTCCTTCGTCCGGTCGACCTGGACGGTCCACCAGCTTCCGAGCCTCACCGCCCGGGCTGCTGCCGACAAACAAAGAACCCCCTCTTGCGAGGGGGTTCGTCGGTGGGCGATGCCAGGTTTGAACTGGCGACCTCTTCCGTGTCAAGGAAGCGCGCTACCACTGCGCCAACCGCCCGAGGTGGAGACGGGATTTGAACCCGTGTACACGGATTTGCAGTCCGTTGCCTCGCCTCTCGGCCACTCCACCTGGATGGAGGTTTACCCTCCCCAAGCGGGTTGGGAGAGACTTATCTCCGAGCGGACGACGAGATTCGAACTCGCGACCCTCACCTTGGCAAGGTGATGCTCTACCAACTGAGCCACGTCCGCCTGCGTCTCGCGGTTCCTGCCCTTGTGGGCTGGGCCGTCCGGCGCGTAGAGAACATTAGCGCAGCCTTTCCAAGGATGCAAAATCACGAGTTGACTCATCGAAGATGCCCGCGTAGCTGGAGTCGTTGACTCATCTGAAGATGCCCGCGTGGGTCAGACTCGGGGATGGAGTTGACGATGGCGACACGTAGAGCGGTCACGCAGGCTCAGCTG
>NZ_MBQD01000021.1 GCF_001693815.1 Tessaracoccus lapidicaptus
CAGGATCAAACTCTCCGTCGAAAAAACAAAAACCAACCACCACCAAAGGCAGCAGCCAGCCAAAAATGTTTCAATCAACAAAAACTTCAACCACTGACAAAGACCCAAAAACTGGATCAATCAATCATCAAAGGAATCCCAAACCAACCCCCAAAAGAGGGCCAGCCACGGGAAAAAACACAGACACAGCCACAAACAACCATGCCTGCAAAAAATTGGCATTGACTTTTAAAGTACGCTGTTGAGTTCTCAAGTTTCGGTTGCTCCTGGAGCTTCCACCCCTCAGGGTTTCCGCTCCGGGCAACTCGCCCAACCTTACTCCGGCTCCTCGTCCCCGTCAAATCGGCGGTTTCTCGGTTTCCGTTGCTTGGCCCCGGGCGCTTGGTGAACATTACTGGAACACCCGGGGCCGTGCAAATCGGCGGTGGCCGGCGGCATACGCCCTGGTCAGGCGCGCTTTGCCTCCTCCACCAGGGCGTCGATGTCCAGTGCCTTGATCTGGTCGATGAGCGAGTCGACCTGCTTACCGTTGAGGAGCCCCGCCTGGCGGAACACGAGGTGCCCCCGGCGGAAGCCCATGATCGTGGGGATGGACTGGATGTCCCAGGCCGCGGCCAGGTCCCGCGCGTCCTCGGTGTCGACCTTGCCGAACACGACGTCGTCATGCCGGCCGGAGGCGTCCTCGTAGATCGGCGCGAAGCGCTTGCACGGGCCACACCAGTCGGCCCAGAAGTCGACGAGGACGACCTCGTTCTCGCTCACAGTGCTGTTGAAGTTCTCGGTGGTTAGGGCGGTGGTCGCCATGGGCGATCCCCTCTCTTCCTCGGTTCAGTACGACGTGGAGAGCAACGTCTCCAGCGGCCACGATATTCCCGTGGCGCGACACCCCCGAGGGTATCCCCCGCCCAGGCGGGTCACTTGATGGCGGTGAGCTTCCGCATGGGCAACGGGATCCGGACGACGCCTCTCGCGTCCGCCCGGGCCGCGAGGAACTCCACCGCTGCCGCCGCGCGTTTGGGTGTCGTGGCGCCACGAAGACCGCCGATCAGGCGTTCGGCGTCCTCCCTGGTCCTGATCTCCACGTAGTACTTGGCGCGCTTGTCCTCGGCCTTGATGAGCCCCACGGCCTGGAAGGCGTCGCGCGCCTTGAACTCGGTGAGTCCCGGCAGCTGCGGAGCGACTCGGAGGATGTGCGCCAGCCGCCCGACGAGTCGCAGGTCGGAGGTGTTGGCCGGCCGGAGTGAGGGCGTGAGGGCCGCGAAGACGCCGCCGGGGCGCAGCACCCGCGCCACCTCGGACAGCAGCCGGGACCGATCGGCCACCACGGCGATGCCGAGGGACGACACCACGGCGTCGAAGCTGTCGTCGGCGAAGGGCAGGTACGAGGCGTGCCCGGCCACCAGGGGTCCTCGCCCCCGCCGGGCGGCTTCGTGGAGTTCCGCCTCGGACCGGTCGAGTCCGATGACGGTCCTCCCCTCACGTGCCAGCCGGTCCACCATGGCTCCCGCGCCGCACGCCAGGTCCAGCACCAGACCGGCCGAGCCGGAGACGGAGCGCGCCAACCACTCGTAGGGGGTGTGGTCGCCGCCGTACGCGCGGCTGAGGACGTCCTCGATGGCCCCGGGCACCCGCTGCCCCCGCCAGCGGTCCCCCCGGGGGCTCATGCCCTGCTCACGAACAGGAGCTCGGCGGCCAGGAGGCCGATGTCTCCGGTGACGCCGTCGTGGGACACCCGCACGACGTCGACGATCCGCTGCGCCTCGAACGCCGCCCCGGGCCTGAGCCCCATCGTCGCCAGACTCGGAAGCATCGCGCTGTCGGCCTGCAGGTTCTCGCTCATCCGCTCGAGCACGAACCACTGCGGAATGTCGGAGACGAGGTCGCTCAGCGGGTCGGCGTGGTCCCGGAAGGGGACGTGCTCCACGTCCACGCCCAGATCCTGGAGCCCAGGGATCGGGTTGCCGTAGGGCGAGCGCGTCGGGGACCCGAGGATGGCGATGAGGCGCTTCTCGACGTCGAGGGAGATGACGTGCTCCCAGCGGCAGGCCTCGTCGTGCACCTTCTCCCACTCGAGGCCGATGACCTCGGTGAGGAGGCACTCGGCCAGGCGGTGCTTGCGCATCACGTCGCGCGCCAGCCGGGCGCCCGTCCTCGTGAGCCGGATCGTGCGGTCGACGTCGACGATCAGCAGGCCGTCGCGCTCCATGCGCGCCACGGTCTGCGACACGGTTGGCCCGGACTGATGCAGACGCTCGGCGATCCGTGCCCGCAACGGCTGCACGCCCTCCTCGAGGAGTTCGTACACCGTCCGGAGATACATCTCCGTCGTGTCGATCAGGTCGCTCATGACACCCCCTCGCATCACATCCTAGTGTCGGGGTGCGACGCGGCGACCCGTCAGCTGTGGAGAGCCGGCCTGCGCACCCACTGTCCGCGGCGCAGCACGCCGTGCAGGCGGCCCGCGTCGTCGACGAGGCAGATGTCGGCGAAGCGTCCGGGCACCAGTTGGCCCACCTCGTCCAGGCCGTGCCAGGCGGCCGGCGTCGTCGCGGCCATCAGCGCCGCGTCCGGGATCGAGGCCCCGACCTGCCGGACGACGAACTCGAACGCGCCGGCCATGGTCAGCGTGGAACCGGCGATCGCTCCGGGCTCGCCGTCGGCGGTGACCAGCCGGGCGGTGCCGGCGCTCACCTCGACCTCGAGGTCGCCCAGGATGTAGCGGCCGTCCCCGTGCCCGGTGGCGCTCATGGCGTCGGTGACCAGGGCGACCCTGGCAGGCGTCGCGGCGGCGATGGCCATCTCGGCGACGACGGGGTGGTGATGCACGCCGTCGCAGATGAGCTCGACCATGACCCGCTCGTCGGTGAGGAGCACCGGGACGGGACCAGGGTCGCGGTGGTGGATGGGGCGCATCGCCGAGAACAGGTGGGTGGCGACGCGGGCGCCCCACCCGATGGACGCGGCAGTCCCGCGATCGTCGGCGTCCGAGTGGCCGAAGGCGACCGCCACTCCCGCCTCGGTGAAGCGGCGGGTCGCGGCCTCGGCGTGAGGCAGCTCGACAGCGAGCGTGATCATCTTCAGCGCCGGTCCGCCTGCCCGCAGGAGCCGCTCGACCGAGTCGGGATCCGGATCCCGCAGGAGCGTCTGGTCGTGGGCGCCCTTGCGCTCAGGTGCCAGGAACGGTCCCTCGAGGTGGATTCCGTCCAGGTCGCCCGACTCCACGAGGGCGCTCAGCACTCCGAGCTGAGCCTCCAGGCGATCGAGCGGCTCGGTCACCGTGCTCGCGAACAGCGTCGTGGTGCCCTGGGACCGATGGAACCCGACGGCTCGGCGGTTGCGCTCGGGGTCCGGGTCGCCGAAGCTCACGCCGACGGCGCCGTGGCAGTGTGTGTCCACGAACCCGGGGACCGCCCAGAGAGTCGGCCCCGGCACCGGCGGCCCCGCTGCGACCGACAGGATGCGGCCGTCGCGGACCTCGATGGTGGCGTTGTCGACGACCCCGGCGGGTGTGACGGCGTGAGCGACGGTCAGCTGCAGGTCCATGTCCGCATTCAAGCACCGCGGCGGGCGCGGGACCCAGGCTCGCTGAACGTGGCTGCGCGACCCGTCGCCCCTCATGGGAAACTTGGCCCGTGATCCAGATCCCCGATGACCTGCTCCCCGCCGACGGCCGCTTCGGCTCCGGTCCCGCCAAGGTGCGGCCCGAGGCACTCGACTACCTGGCCATGCGCGGCGACATCCTCGGCACCTCGCACCGGCAGGCGCCGGTCCGCAACCTGGTGCGCTCCGTCCAGGAGTCGCTGGCGGAGCTGTACCGACTGCCCGACGGCTACGAGGTCGTCCTCGGCAACGGCGGGTCCACCCTGTTCTGGGACATGGCGGTCTCGTCGCTCATCGAGCACCGCTCGGCCCACGGCGTCTTCGGCGAGTTCTCCCGGAAGTTCGCCACGGCCTCCGCCCGCGCGCCGCACCTGGGCGACCCTGTGGTCAGCGAGTCTGCGCCCGGCGGTATCGCGGTCCCCGAGCCCGTCGACGGCGTGGACACGTACGCGTGGGCGCAGAACGAGACCTCCACGGGCGCAGCCGCCCCCGTGCGCCGCGTCGGGGACGGGCTCGTCCTCATCGATGCGACCTCATCGGCGGGCGGCATGGACGCGGACATCGCGGAGACCGACGTCTACTACTTCGCCCCGCAGAAGAACTTCTCCTCCGACGGCGGCTTGTGGCTCGCGTTCGCCTCGCCCGCCGCGATCGAACGGGCCGAGCGCATCAAGGCCTCGGGGCGGTGGATCCCAGGCATCCTCGACTTCTCGGCGGCGGTCACCAACTCCCGCCAGCACCAGACCCTCAACACCCCCGCGCTGGCGACGCTCCTCCTGCTGGAGGACCAGCTCGCGTGGCTGCACGAGCTTGGCGGTATGCAGGCCGTCGCTGAGCGCTGCGCCACGTCCACGGGGATCCTGTACGACTGGGCCGAGGACCGCGACGTCGCCGCTCCGTTCGTGCAGGACCCGGCGCACCGGTCCCCTGTGGTCGCCACCATCGACCTCGACGAGTCCGTCGACGCCAAGCAGGTCATCGCGACGCTGCGGGCCAACGGCATCGTCGACGTCGACCCCTACCGCGCGCTGCAGCGCAACCAGCTGCGCGTGGGCTGCTTCGCGTCGGTGGATCCCGACGACGTCCAGGCCCTGACCGCCTGCCTCGACTACGTCATCGAGCGGATGTGACGCTCAGCGCTTGACCAGGTAGGTCACCGCCCCGGCAGCCAGCGACACCGCGGCGGCGAGGATGAGCGCCACGGCCGTGCCGGTCCGGGCGGGCCCGGGCTCGCGCACCGGCTCCTCCACGGCGTCCACGGACGCTGAGGGGCTCGCGTCCGGTTCGGCGGACGCGTTGCCGGACTCGGAGGGCGCCGGCTCGGGCGTCAGCGTCACCGTGGTGTCCGACGACGGGACCTGTGTCTGCCGGAGCGCCGGGTTACCGCCGACGATGATCTCGTCATTGGGGCCGACCGCGAGAGACTCGCCGTCCGGCGCGCCCACGATGGTCTGCGTGACCAGCGGCTCCCACGTGAAGGCGTCGACGTACTCGATGCCCGCCGCGGTGCGGAGCGCCAGGGTGCTGCCGTCGGAGAGGAACGCCCCGTCGGTCACCCCCTCGGGCGCGTCCGCGACGCGCACCAAGGTGTTCATGTCCTGCCGCGACGGCTCGAGCGGGGCCCGGTAGATGCCGGGCTCCTCCCCCGCCGTCGCGATGTAGATCCGCCCCCGGCCCGAGATCATCATGGCCGTCGCATGCCGCGGTCCGTCCTCGTAGACGAAGTCGTAGGCGTGGTACGTCGTGCCCGCCTCGTCCAGGGAACCCAGCCGATAGACGACGACGAAGTCCCGATCCGCGCCCTCGTCGCCGATGTCACCGACCCAGAGCCGGTCGCCCCGCCAGGCCAGGGCCTGCACGGACTCCGGCTGGGCGTTGAAGGACACCTCGCGGCCGTCGTCGGCCGAGGTGACGATGCCGCGGTCCGCCCGAGGCCCGGCCAGCCACAGCTCGCCGGTGCCCGACGCGTAGGCCATCCCGACGGCCGGCGTGGCGCCCTCCGGCGCCTCGATCTCGTCGGCGGACGCGGTCTGGATGGCGCCCAGGACGACGAGCAGCACGAGCGCCAGGAGGACGCCCGTGACGATGAGACGACGTGTTCGCGGATTCACTGTGCCGATCGTACGCCCGGGTTACCGTTGGGGCATGCAAGAGCTCGTCTCGTGTGCGATCCCGATCGACGACGTGCGGGACATCTTCGGCGCGGCCCCGGAGCTCGCCGACCGGCTCCGCGCCTCGGCCGCGGCACGTTTCCAGCGGCCTCAGGCGTCGCACCGGAGGTGGTTGCGGCCGTTGCTGCGCCGCGATCCCGAGCTTGAGGTCGAGCGGGACACGCCGTCGGCCGAGGACGTGTCGGCGCTCCTGGCCGGGGCACACATCCCCCCGGACCGCGTCGCGGCGTCGTGGCGCCTCCTGCTCGGCTGGGTGGAGGACCTGGCGGTCCGGTCGGCCCGCGTCCCCTGGGACAGGGCCGCGTTCGACCGCCTGGAGTGGAATCTGGCCCGCGCCGGCCTCAACAGCGACTACTCCCTGCGCCGCCTCGCCGACCGCGACCTCGGCATCCCCCTCCACCCGATGCCGGACCAGGTGGCCGGGTATGCGAAACACGTCCACGCCGTCGAGACCCGCGACGCGCTGCGTGCGGTCCGCGACAATCCGGAGTTGGAACCCGGCGACCGTCAGGTCCTCGACCCGATCCTCAGCGTGCTCGACGCCGCGGCCGCCGACCCGCGGCTCGACGTTGTGACCATCGGCGCGCGGGCCTGACGGCCCCCGCCGGCGTCAGGCGGGGTCGATCACCAGCACCAGGTCGCCGCCCTCCAGCTGGGTGGTTCCGGGCAGCACGACGCGGCTCACGACCCCGGCCACCGGGGCGTTGATGGCCGCCTCCATCTTCATGGCCTCGATCGTGGCCACCTGCTCACCGACGGCGACCGTCGTGCCCACGCCGACCGTCGGGGTCACCGCGCCGCTGAACGGCGCGGCGACGTGCCCCTTGTTGCCGGTGTCGGCCCGCTCGGCGGCCGCCACCTCGGACTTGATGCTGAGGTCGCGGACCCTCACCGGCCGGATCTGGCCGTTGAGCAGGCACATCACGGAGCGCTTGCCACGCTTGTCCGGCTCCGAGATGGCCTCGATACCGGCCAACAGCGTGACGCCCTTCTCCAGGGTGATCGCGTACTCGCGGCCGCGCTCCATGCCGTACAGGTAGGGCACCGTGGGCAGCACGGAGATGTCGCCGAAGTCCTCGCGCTGCTGCTCGAAGTCCTTCGTGGGCCCGGGGAAGAGCAACCGGTTGAGCGTCTCCTGACGGGTCCGTCCCGGCTCCGCGAGCAGGGACAGGTCCTCCTCGGCCACCTGGGTGACGCGGGCGGGGGTACGGCGGCCCTCGATGGCGCGGGAGCGGAACGGCTCGGGCCAGCCGCCGGCGGGCTCACCGAGCTCGCCGTTGAGGAACCCGATGACGGAGTCCGGGATGTCGAACTTCTGCGGATCCGCCTCGAACTCCGCCGGGTCCGCGCCCACGGCCACGAGGTGCAGCGCCAGGTCCCCGACGACCTTCGACGACGGGGTGACCTTGGTCGGACGGCCGAGGATCTTGTCCGCGGCCTCGTACATGTCCTCGATCGCCTCGAACTTCTCGCCGAGGCCCAGCGCGATGGCCTGCTGGCGCAGGTTGGACAGCTGGCCGCCCGGGATCTCGTGGCTGTAGACCCGGCCCGTGGGTGCGGGGAGACCCGACTCGAACGGCCGGTACATCTTGCGCACCGCCTCCCAGTAGGGCTCCAGGTCGAGCACCGCCTGCGGGTCCAGCTCGGACTGCCGCTCGGTCTGGTCCAACGCCGCGACGAGGGCCGACATCGGCGGCTGCGACGTCGTCGAGCTCATGGCGGAGTTGGCGACGTCGACCGCGTCGACGCCCGCGTCGATCGCGGCCATCAAGGTGGCGAGCTGGCCGCCGGTGGTGTCGTGCGTGTGCAGGTGGACCGGCAGGTCGAACCGCTCGCGCAGCGACGAGACCAGCCGCCGCGCCGCCTCGGGCCGCAGCAGGCCAGCCATGTCCTTGATGGCGATGATGTGGGCGCCCGCCTCCACGATGCGCTCCGCCAACCGCAGGTAGTAGTCCAGGGTGTAGATCTTCTCGGCCGGGTCGAGGAGGTTGGAGGTGTAGCAGAGCGCCACCTCCGCCACCGATGGCGTTTCCCGCACAGCGTCGATCGCGGGCCGCATCTGCTCGACGTCGTTGAGGGCGTCGAAGATGCGGAAGATGTCGATGCCGGTGGCTGCGGCCTCCTCGACGAATGCGCGCGTGACCTCGGTGGGGTACGGCGTGTAGCCGACCGTGTTGCGGCCGCGCAGCAGCATCTGCAGGTTCTGGTTGGGCATGGCCTCCCGCAGGGTCGCCAGACGCTCCCACGGGTCCTCGCCGAGGAACCGCAGCGCAACGTCGTAGGTGGCTCCACCCCAGCACTCCACCGAGAGCATCCGGGGCAGCAGGCGGGCCTGCACCGGCGCCACCGCGGCCAGGTCGCGGGTCCGGACCCGGGTGGCCAGCAGCGACTGGTGGGCGTCGCGGTACGTGGTGTCGGTGATGCCGACGGCGGTGGCCGCGCGCAGCTCGCGCGCGAAGCCCTCGGCGCCCAGCGCCAGGAGGCGCTGCCGGGACCCGTCGGGGGCGGGGGCGCTGAGGTCTGCGCCGGGGAGCTTGACCTGCGGGTCCAGCGTCGTGGGGGCCTCGCCGTGCGGCCGGTTGACGGTCACCTCGGCCAGATGCCTCAGGAGCTTGGTAGCGCGATCTGCGGGCGTCCTCGCGTGGAGCAGGTAGGGCCGCTCGTCGATGAACGACGTCGTCACCCCACCGGCGGCGAAGTCCGGGTCGTCGAGCACCGCGCGCAGGAAGGGAATGTTGGTGGCCACGCCGCGCACGCGGAACTCGGCCAGCGCGCGCCGGGCGCGCGCGACGGCCATCCCGAAGTCGCGGCCCCGGGCGGTGAGCTTGACCAGGAGGGAGTCGAAGTGGGGGCTGATCTCGACGCCCGTGCCGGTGGTGCCGCCGTCGAGGCGGATCCCCGCGCCGGACGCCGACCGGTAGGCAGTGATCAGCCCCGTGTCCGGACGGAAGGAGTTCATCGGGTCCTCGGTGGTGATGCGGCACTGCAGCGCCGCCCCCCGGATCTCGAGCTCCTCCTGCCGTACTCCGATCTCCTCGAGGCTGAGGCCGCTGGCGATGCGCATCTGCGCCTGCACCAGGTCGACGTCGGTGATCTCCTCGGTGACCGTGTGCTCCACCTGGATGCGGGGATTCATCTCGATGAACACGTGCCTGCCGGCCCGCTCGCCCTCGGTCTCGACCAGGAACTCGACCGTGCCGGCGCAGGTGTAGTCGATGGCCTTGGCGAACTTGATCGCGTCGCTGGTGAGCGCGTCGCGGAGCTCCTGCGAGATGTGCGGCGCCGGGGCGATCTCGACGACCTTCTGGTGCCGCCGCTGGATGGAGCAGTCACGTTCGAACAGGTGGACGATGTTGCCGTGGGTGTCGGCGAGGATCTGCACCTCGATGTGCCGCGGGGCGGCCACCGCCTGCTCGATGAACACCGTGGGGTCGCCGAACGCGGCCTCGGCCTCCCGCATGGCCGCGCCCAGCTCCTCGGAGAGCTTGGCGGGATCGTCGACGCGCCGCATGCCGCGGCCGCCGCCGCCGGCGACGGCCTTGACGAACACGGGGAAGCCGATCTCGTGGGCCGCCGCGATGAGCACGTCCGGGTCGGTCGACGGCGGGCACGAGTCGAGCGTCGGAACGCCCGCCTTGCGCGCGACCTCGAGCGCGCGGACCTTGTTGCCCGCCAGCGACAGGACGTCGGCGGAGGGTCCGATGAAGGTGATGCCGTTCTCGGCGCACGCGGCCGCGAGGTGCGGGTTCTCGGAGAGGAACCCGTAGCCCGGGTAGATCGCGTCGGAGCCCGACTCCTTGGCGGCCCGGATGATCTCGTCGATGTCCAGGTAGGCGCGGACCGGGTGCCCCTCCTCGCCGATGAGGTAGGACTCCTGCGCCTTGATCCGGTGGTCCGCGTTGCGGTCCTCGTAGGCGAACACCGCGACTGTCCGGTAGCCGAGCTCGTACGCGGCGCGGAACGCGCGGACGGCGATCTCGCCTCGGTTTGCGACCAATACCTTCTGGAACATGGGCGCCAGACTACCGGCCGTGCCTCGCGGCGGCGCCACGCTTCCACCGGCCATCCGCACCCCTTGACGCCCGCAGAGGCGTGTGCGGGGACGACGACGGGCCGGGGGCGCTCAGTCCCCCGGCCCGTCCGTCGCGTCAGGTCAGCTGATGAGGCCGAGCAGCGCGCCCTGGATGAAGTAGATGACGAACAGCGCCGCCACCACGTACATGAGCGGGTGCACCTGCTTCGCGTGCCCCTTGACCATCTTGATGAAGACGTAGGCCAGGAAACCGGCGCCGATGCCCGTGGTGATCGAGTACGAGAACGGCATCAGGATGATGGTGAGGAAGGCGGGGATGCCGACCTCGGGATCGGTCCAGTCCACGTCCACGACCTGGGCGATCATCAGGAAGCCCACGAACACCAGGACCGGGGCCGCCGCCTCGGACGGCACCATGTTGATCAGCGGCGACAGGAAGATCGCCAGCAGGAAGGCCGCGCCCGTGACGACGGAGGCCAGGCCCGTGCGCGCGCCCTCGCCGACGCCGGCCGTCGACTCGATGTAGCAGGTGTTCGACGACACCGACCCGAGGCCACCGGCGGCGGCCGCGACCGAGTCGACGAGCAGGATCTCGGTGGTGCGCGGCGGCATGCCGTGGGCGTCGAGCAGCCCGCCCTCGCTGCCGACGGCGACGACGGTGCCCATGGTGTCGAAGAAGTCCGCGAGCAGCAGCGAGAACACCAGCACGGCCAGGGCCAGGAAGTTGGTGAACGAGAACTGGCCGTCGGGGAAGAACGCGCCGATCATGTCGACCCGGCCGATGAGGCCCAGGTCGGGCAGCGCGGCGAAGTCCGTCAGCTGGGGCACGTTGAGCGACCAGCCCGTGGGGTTGACGCCGTCGGCGGTGAACTGCGGGCCGACCTTGGCGATCGCCTCGACGATGACGGCAGCGACCGTGGCGACGAGGATGGAGATGAGCATGGCGCCCTTGACCCGCAGCACGTACAGCGCGATGAGGACGACGATGCCGAGGAAGAAGATCGCGATGGGCCAGCCCATGAGGGAGCCGTTGATGCCGAGCTCGACCGGCGGGGCGCCCGCGGGCTTACGGACGATGCCTGCGTTGATGAGGCCGACGAACGCGATGAACAGACCGATGCCGACGGAGATCGCGGTGCGCAGCGTCTTGGGGATGGCGCGGAACACCGCTGTCCGGAACCCGGTGAGCACCAGGACGAAGATGATGATGCCCTCCCACACCACGAGGCCCATGGCCTGCGGCCAGGTCATCTGCGGGGCGAGGACGTAGGCCACCAGGGCGTTGAGGCCGAGGCCGGCGGCTAGACCCATGGGGAACCGCCCGATGACGCCCATCGCGAGCGTCAACAGGCCCGCCACGAGCGCCGTGGCCGCCGCGACCATGCCGATCGACTGGCCGACCGCGGCATCGTTGACGACCGTCATGGCGGCGTCGCTGAACTTCGGCTGCCCGGAGATCAGGTTGCCGTCGCGGTCGACGGCGGTGCCGATGATGAGGGGGTTGAGCGCGATGATGTACGCCATCGCGAAGAACGTCACCAGGCCGCCGCGGATCTCCCGGCTGAGAGTGGAGTGGCGCTTGGTGATCTCGAAGTAGCCATCGAGCCCGGACCGCTGACGCTCCGACTCGGGATGCAGCTTTGCTGCCTTGGGAGTATTGGTAACCACGGACGGCTATCGTACGGCCCCCGGAGTGGCGGGTCGACGCGGGTCCACCTGGCCCGCGTCCGCCCCGTCAGTCGAAGAGCGTCTGGTCGATGCCGATGGTGTCGAACGCCGGCTCCGGGAGCTCCTTCGCCCGCTCGGCCGCGACGACATCCGAGTGTCCGCCACAGCCGTGCTCGAGCGAGACGACGTGGGCGTCCCACGGCGAGTACTGGTTGGTGCAGGCGCCGAACAGCGTCCCCAACGACCCCCGCAGCGCCACGAAGTACCCGCACGTCATGCAGGGGGCCGGCGCCTCCTTGGAGCCCTCGTCGTTCGGCCCGGGCGGGCCGGCGAGCCACCGCTCGGCCGCCTCGTCGCGCCCGTAGCGGCTGAGCACGCGCGGCCGGCCGAGACCCAGCTCGGCCACGGTGGTGCGCAGCTGGACCCAGTCCGCGTTGTCGGCGTCCACCGGGAGGTCGGTGGCCGCGAATCCCGGCTCGAGGCGCGGGTCGTTGTCCGGGGTGGCCATGAGCATGCCGGGCGCGATGTCGCCGGGGCCGATCCGGTCCTCCCAGGGGACCCAGGCGGGGGCGAGCAGCGCGTCCGGGCGCGGGAGGAGCACCGCCTCGTTGACCGTGGGCGCCTTGGCGCGAGCGGCGCGCACGAGCGTGACCGCCCAGTACCAGTCGCTGTAGCCGGGAACGAGGCTGGCGAACGAGTGGGTCACCACCCGCTCGCCGTCCTCCGCGATGACACCCAGATGCTCGCCGACGGCGTCGTCACCGCCGGCCTCGACGGCCGCGGCTCGCGCGAGGTCGACGGCGGCGGCCGTCACAGCGTCCAGCTTGAGTTTGGCCATCTACAGCTCCAGTTCGTCGGCCACACGGCGCAGCAGCTCGGCGATCCGGCCTGCGTGCTTGCTGTCGGGGTGCCGACGGTGGCGGTAGTCGTTGCCGATGCCGTCGAGCATCTTGATGAGGTCCTCGACGATGACGGCCATCTGCTCGGGATTCTTCCGGGCGGCCTTGGACAGCGACGGCGGGGTCTCCACGATGCGCAGGCTCAGCGCCTGCTCGCCCTTACGGCCCTCGATGACGCCGAACTCGACCCGCTGACCCGCCTTGAGGGCGGGCACGCCTGCGGGGAGCGCGTTGGAGCGCACGTAGACATCGCCGCCGTCGTCCTTGGTGATGAAACCAAAGCCCTTCTCAGCGTCGAAGAATCGCACTTTACCGGTAGGCACGTCGCCCTCACTTGCACTAGTAGCCAGTCAGAACGTGCAGTCTATCGGCTCGCGAGCGTCGGCCCCAATAATGCGCTCAGGTCGACGGCGTGATGCCGCGGAAGTAGTCGGCGTGCGCGAGCCCCGAGGCGGCCGCCTCGTCGATGACGATCACGGCGCGGGGGTGGAACTGGAGGATGGAGGCGGGACACACGGCGGCCACGGGCCCCTCGATCATCGCCGCGACGGCGGCGGCCTTGCGCTCCCCCGTCGCGACCAGGATCGCGGCGCGTGACTCCATGATGGTGCCGAGGCCCTGCGTGACGCAGTACGTCGGGACGGCGTCGGGCGAGGTGAAGAAGCGGGCGTTGTCGGCCCGCGTCTGGGGCGTCAGGGTCTTGACGCGCGTGCGGGAGGAGAAGGAGGAGAAGGGCTCGTTGAAGCCCAGGTGTCCGTTGCTGCCGATGCCGAGGATCTGCACGTCCACGCCACCGACCGCGGCGATGGCCTCGTCGTAGGCGTCGGCGGCGGCCTGCAGGTCGGGCGCGGTGCCGTCTGGGACCCGCACCCGGGCGGGGTCCATGCGCAGGGGTTCGACGACGGTGCGCGTGATCACGCTGCGGTAGCTCTCCGGGTGGGCGGGATCGAGGCCTGCGTACTCGTCGAGCGCGAACCCGAGCCCGTGGGAGACGTCGAGGGTGCCGGCGGCGACGCGTCGCGCCAGTTCGGCGTAGAGCCGCAGCGGCGACGAGCCGGTGGCCAGGCCCAGCACCGGCGTCGGGATGCCGGCGAGATACTGGGCCACCCGGTCGGCCGCGACCTCCCCCACGCGCTCCGCGTCCCTGCAGATCACCACGTCCATGCGTCACTCCATCTCGTCACCGGCCCATGCCTGAGGTCGAGCCTAGGCCGCAGTGATCAGTCACCGTCCATTCGCGCGCACTTCCGCGCGCACAGAGTGAGCGGATGCGCACTGTCGTCGCGCGGATCGCGGGCCCGACTAGCATGGCCCCATGGCGAGCTGGCGGGACGGCGCGGAGTACGCGCCCATGGAACGACCCGACGGGTTCGCCACGCCGACCGCTGCGCCGCTCTCCGCGGCGGAGCCGTGGCGGGCGCCCACCCCTGGCCCCCTGGCCGCTCCCGAGGACTTCGACGCCCCCGAGTCCGCCCCGCTGTCCTCGGTGTCGGTCCGCGCGGAGTCGACACGGGACCCCCGCGACCCCATCACGACGGTCGCCGCGGCCCTCGCGCCGGCGGGCGCTCCGCGCGTCGACCGCGATCCCAGGGAGCCGATCGTCACGTCGGCTCCGCGTATCCCCGGCCCGGACTGGAACAGCGATGCCGGCGCGCAACTGCCCCCGCCCACCGGCCTGCCGCTGCACCGGGTGCCCCCGCCCGCGGTGCCCGCGCCGCCCCCACCGGCCGCGGCGCCCGGCTTCCCGCCGCCGTCCATGCCGCAGCGGGCGGCCGGCCCCCAGCGGGCGGCGGCGCCCGCCTCGGGGGCCCAGCGGCAACTCGCCCTGGTGGCGGGCGCACTCAGCTTCCTCGGCTTCCTCGTGCCGTCCATCGCCCCGTTCGTGCTCGTCGGCGCCGGCGCCCTCGGCCTGCGGACGACCGCCCTCACGGGCCGCGCCGGGTCGTGGGCGCTCGGGATGGGGCTGGCGACGGTCGCGGTGCGATTCGTCACCGGCAGCCTCGGCGAGCCCTCCGTCCTTGCGACGCTGGCCGCGCTGGGCTTCACCTTCGCCTTCGTCGTCGGCGGCCTCCGCCGGCGCTGACCGGGGTCAGCGCAGCGCGTCGCCCACCGGCACGGTCGATTCCTCCACCACTCCGAGATCGAGCGGGTCACCGCCCTCCCACGCCGCCAACGCAGCCAACTCGGCGGGCCACGTCAGGGGCGGCAGGTCACGGAGCCGGAACCACCCCGTCGCGACGTGCCGCGAGCGCTCCGCGACGGTGAGGCCGGAGGTCTCGGGCTCGAACCGCGGCGTGCGCACCAGGAAGATGGTCTCGTGCTGGAGCAGGATGCGGTCGGAGTAGCCACGCAGCAGCAGTCTCGTGGCGACAGGCCCCTCCAGCGCGTCCGGGTCGACCGAAAGTCCGGTCTCCTCCACGAGCTCCCGCGCGGCGGCGGCGCGCAGCGGCTCGGCCTCGTCGACGCCGCCGCCCGGCAGCTGCCAGAACCTCGACCCGGGGATCCCCGGGTCCGTGTCGCCCTGGAGCAGCACCTCGTCGCCGGCCAGCACGATGGTCCGGGCGGCGGCTCGGCGCCGGATCGGCCGGTCAGTGCTGGACGCGGCGGGCATGCGCCACCTCGTCGTCGATCAGATCCCGCCAGCTCGCCACGAGATCCGGATCCACGTAGGCCTTGAAGGAGCGGCCTGGGCGAGCCGAGCCGCCGATGTGGAAGGCCCGGACGCCCGCCCTGACGAGCCAGGGCACATGCTCCGGCGCGAGCCCGCCGCCCGCCATGATCAGCTGCGCCACGGCCTGGTCCGCCTTGGCCCGGCGCACGAGATCATCGAGGCCCTGCTCGACGCCGCGCGCCGAGCCGGCCGTCAGCACCTGGTCGAGCCGCGGGAGGGTCCGCACGGCGGCCCAAGCGCGATCCTGATCGAGACAGTGGTCGATCGCGCGGTGGAACGTCCACGGGTAGTCGCCCTCGCCGACCAGCTCGGTGACGGTCGCGGCGTCGACCGCGTTGGCTCCGTTGAGGAACCCCAGAACCACGCCGTCGGCGCCGACGTCGAGGTAGCTCGCGATGAGGCCCTTCAGGCGCGTCGCCTCGCCGCCGTCCGTGCCGAACCCGGCCCGCAGCCGCACCATGGGGCGGATCTGGATCGACGTGGCACGCCGCACCTTCTCCACCGTTCGGGGCTCCGGCGAGAGCCCGTCGTCGTCCATGGTGCCGACGAGCTCGACACGGTCCGCGCCGCCGGCCTCGGCGCGCTCGGCGTCGGCCGCGTGCAGGGCGATGACCTCCAGCAGACTCATGTCCCCATCCTGCCAAGTGAGCGCACGGAGCGCGTGGAGGCGCGCAGCAGCGCTGCGCCGTCGGTAGCATGCGAGAGTGGTCGCCCCCGTCATCTCCGCCCCCGAACCCGCCGACGCCGAGGCGTGGTTCGACTTCATCGTGGCGCAGCAGGCCGAGACTTACGCCGGCATCGTGCCCGACGATTTCGTCGCCCGGCAGTCCGTGTATCGGCAGGAGTGGGTGCCCGGGTTGGCGGCGTCGTTCGCAGCGCCCGGCTCCGCGTGGCGCGTCGTGGCGAAGCTCGACGGGGCGATCGTCGGGGCCGCCTCCGTGGTGGACGGACCGCAGGACTGGGAGATCGGTGCAGGGCTGGTCCCCGCCCCGGCCGGGCGCGAGCTGGAGCGGCTGTACGTGGCGCCGGAGTGGCACGGCCGCGGGCTGGGCGCTCAGCTGCTGGAGCTCGTCGACGACGGCCGGGACCTGTATCTCTGGCTCATCGACGGCAACGAACGGGCCCGGGCCTTCTACCGGCGCCGCGGGTTCGTGGATCTGCCCGAGTCGCTGCGGACGAGCGAGAGCTGGGGCGGCGTCGCGATGCACCGCATGGTGCGCCGCGCCCCCGTGGCCTGACCCCCAGGCGGCCCTGGCACGCCGAAGGGCGGCCCCCCATCGGGGACCGCCCTCCTGACGCGTGTGGCGCGGGGTGGCTCAGAAGCCGCCCATGCCGCCCATCTCGTCCATGCCGGCGCCGGCACCGGCCGCGGGGGCCTTCTCCGGCTTGTCGGCGATGACCGCCTCCGTGGTGAGGAACAGCGCGGCGATCGACGCAGCGTTCTGCAGCGCCGAACGGGTCACCTTGGCCGGGTCGATGATGCCCGCGGCGACCATGTCGACGTACTCGCCGGTGGCCGCGTTGAGGCCCTGGCCGACGGGCAGGTGCGACACCTTCTCCGCGACGACGCCGCCCTCGAGCCCGGCGTTGCCGGCGATCTGCTTCAGCGGCGCCGAAGCGGCCGTGAAGACGATCTGGGCGCCGACGGCCTCGTCACCCTCGAGACCCGCGACCGACGCGGCCTTCGACGCCTGCAGCAGCGCGACGCCACCACCGGGGACGATGCCCTCCTCGACGGCGGCCTTCGCGTTGCGGACGGCGTCCTCGATGCGGTGCTTGCGCTCCTTCAGCTCGACCTCGGTGGCCGCGCCGACCTTGATGACGGCGACGCCGCCGGCCAGCTTGGCGAGGCGCTCCTGCAGCTTCTCGCGGTCGTACTCGGAGTCCGAGTTCTCGATCTCGCGGCGGATCTGAGCGACCCGTCCCTCGATCTGAGCCGACTCGCCGGCGCCGTCGATGATGGTGCACTCGTCCTTGGTGACGCGGACGGAGCGGGCCTGGCCGAGCAGGTCGAGCGTCGTGTTCTCCAGCGACAGGCCGACCTCCTCGCTGATGACCTGGCCACCGGTGAGGATGGCGATGTCGGTCAGCATGGCCTTGCGGCGGTCACCGAAGCCGGGGGCCTTGACGGCGATCGACTTGAAGGTGCCGCGGATCTTGTTGACGATCAGGCCGGCGAGGGCCTCACCCTCGACGTCCTCGGCGATGACCAGCAGCGGCTTGCTCGACTGCATGACCTTCTCGAGGATAGGCAGCAGGTCCTTGAGCGAGGAGACCTTCGAGTTGACGAGCAGGATGTACGGGTCGTCGAGGACGGCCTCCATGCGCTCGGCGTCGGTGACGAAGTAGGGCGAGATGTAGCCCTTGTCGAAGCGCATGCCCTCGGTGAGCTCAAGCTCGAGACCGAAGGTGTTCGACTCCTCGACCGTGATGACGCCTTCCTTGCCCACCTTGTCCATCGCCTCGGCGATGATGTCGCCCACGGTGGGGTCGGCGGCGGAGATCGACGCGGTCGCGGCGATCTGCTCCTTGGTCTCCACGTCGATGGCGATGTTCGCCAGCTGCTCGACAATGGCGGCGACGGCAGCCTCGATGCCCTTCTTCAGGCTCATCGGGTTGGCGCCGGCCGTGACGTTGCGCAGGCCCTCACGGACCATCGCCTGCGCGATGACCGTGGCGGTGGTGGTGCCGTCGCCGGCGACGTCGTCGGTCTTCTTGGCGACCTCCTTCACCAGCTCGGCGCCGATGCGCTCGTAGGGATCCTCCAGCTCGATCTCCTTGGCGATGGACACGCCATCGTTGGTGATCGTGGGGGCGCCCCACTTCTTCTCCAGCACGACGTTGCGGCCCTTGGGGCCGAGCGTCACCTTGACCGCGTCGGCGAGCGTGTTCATGCCGCGCTCGAGTCCGCGACGCGCGTCCTCGTTGAACTCAATCAGCTTTGCCATGTGTTCGGGAGTCCTCCCGTCGAGTGGGGCAGTGCCCCTGGATGTGTATCAGTTCCTGGGTGAACCGCGGTGCCCGCGACGGACGGCTTCAGCCTCACCGGTGGTTCGGTAGCACTCAAACGTTCCGAGTGCTAACCCCATTATTAGCACTCGACACAAGAGAGTGCAAAGGGCCACCATGGATGCATGACGCGCGCGACGCCACCCCCGCACGGGACCCCGGGCCGACTCCTGCGCGACATCGCCAACGTCGTCAACCTCTCCACGCCGCTGGGCCTGATCATCGCCGCGGCGACCCGGTCCCGCATCCGGCGGCGCGGCGGTCTGATCGTGGCCGACCGGGCCCGGCTGCCCCTGCGCAACGCCGCCGCCTTCACCGTCGGCTCGGTCGTCATCCTCCCCCACCGCGACCTCGAGCGGGCCGAGTCCGGCAACCCGGCGCTGCTGGAGCACGAGGACGCGCACGCCTGGCAGTACGCCTACTGTCTAGGGCTGCCGTTCATCCCGCTGTACTTCGCGGCCCTCGCCTGGTCCGTGCTGAGGACCGGTGACCGGGCGAGCGCCAACCACTTCGAACGGCAGGCCGACCTCGCGAAGGGCGGCTATCCGGCCCACCCGATTCTTCCGGTGCGCGAGGGCATCCGGCGCCTCATGCGTGGGGAGGTGCGGCTGTGACCGCGGCCCGCTGGCTCAGCCGTGCAGCCGGCGGGCGGACCGCGCAGCCTGACGCTGCGCACGCATCCGGCGCAGTCGCTTCACGAGCAGGGGCTTGTAGGCCAACGCCTCGGGGGTGTCGATCAGCAGGTTGAGGTGCTGGTAGTAGCGCGTCGACGTGAGCGAGAAGTGCTCCATGATCGCCTGCTCCTTCGGCACCGACGACGTGAACCAGCTGTCCTCGAAGTCGAGGATGCGGGCGTCGCGTTCGGCCAGCTCGGCCGACGAGGTGAGGGAGACTGCTTCCGACATGCCGGCCATCCTACGCCCGGAATCACACCCATGTCATTCCCCCGGCGCGGTTCACTCGGCGCGATAGAGTCGGGGATCGACTGTCACCGACCGAAGGATCAGACACCCATCATGCGCCGACTCACCGGGCACATCCAGCACTTCGCCTGGGGTAGTCGCACCGAGATCCCGGAGATCCTGCGTCGCGAGCCCGACGGCACGCCGTGGGCCGAGTACTGGCTGGGCACCCACCCCGGCGGGCATGCGTTCCTCGACGACGGGCGCGCGCTGGCGGACCTGGTCCAGGAGCAGCCGGACGTCGTCGGCGCCGCCAGCCGCGAGCTGTTCGGCGGCCGCCTGCCGTTCCTCCTGAAGATCCTGTCGGCCGGTTCCCCGCTCAGCCTGCAGGCGCACCCTTCCCGCGAACAGGCGGTGGTCGGGTACGCGCGCGAGTCGCTTCTGGGACTGCACCCGGACGACCCGCGTCGGTCCTACAAGGACGACTGGCCCAAGCCCGAGACCGTCGTCGCCCTGACCCCCTTCGAGGGGCTGCTGGGGTTCCGGGACCCCGTGGAGACGGCCGGCCTGTTCGAGGGCCTCGGAGTGGCCGCCGAACTCGCGTCGGTCATCGGACCGCTCCGGGACCGCCGCGACGCTCCCGCGCTCCAGGAGGTGTTCCTCGACGTCCTGTCCCTCGACGACCGGCGCCATCTCGTCGACCACGTGCTGGCCGCGGCCGTCGAGCGGCTCCACGCGCCGGGCAGTCTCGGCGAGTTCGCGCGCACGGCCGTCGAACTGGACGAGCACTTCCCCGGCGACCCGGGCATCCTCGCGGCGCTGCTCCTCAACCGCTTCAGGCTGCAGCCCGGGGAGGCCGTGGCCCTCAAGGCCGGAGTCATGCACGCCTACCTGCGCGGCACCTGCGTGGAGATCATGGCGAACTCGGACAACGTCATGCGCGGCGGACTCACCGCGAAGCACATCGACGTCGACGGGCTCCTGCAGGTGGTCGAGTTCGAGCCCCTGGCCCCGGAGATCCTGGTCGCGTCGGGCGCCGACGGCATCTACGTGTACCCGACGGCCTTCCCCGAGTTCGAGCTGTGGCTCGTCGCCCCCGTCAACGCCAGCGCTCACACCCTCCCCAGGCCCGACTCCGGCCGCATCGCGCTCGCGGTATCGGGCGAGTTCCTGCTGCAGTCGGATGGCGGCACGGAGCATCTGCGCTCCGGGGACGCGGTGTTCATCCCGGCGGATGAGCAGGTGACGGTGAGCGGCGAGGGCCAGCTGTTCGTCGCCGCGTCGGGCGCCTGACTTTCCCCGTCCGGGCATCCGGCGGCACACTAGGTGCCACGCCCCCTTAGCTCAGCGGCCAGAGCGCTCGCCTTGTAAGCGAGTGGTCGAGGGTTCGACTCCCTCAGGGGGCTCCACTTTGGCCGCGTCCCGGCGCCGCGCCACAATGGCCCCCATGACCGAACCCAGCAAGTGGGCGCGCATCATCGCGGCCGACCCCGACCACTCCCAGCGCTACATCGAGCGGTTCAAGATGATGGAAGCGGCCGGCCACGACCTGGCCGGTGAGGTCCGCACCGTCGACGCCATGGTGTCGCGCGGCGCCCGGATCCTCGACGCCGGCTGCGGCCCGGGTCGCGTCGGAGGCCGGCTGCACGCCCTGGGCCACGACGTGGTGGGCGTCGACGTCGATCCCGCCCTCATCGAGGCTGCGGGCATCGACCACCCGGGGCCGGTCTGGGTGGTCGGCGACCTCGCCGAGCTGGATCTGCCGGCCCAGGGCGTGGCCGCCGACTTCGACGTCATCGTCTCCGCGGGCAACGTCATGGGATTCCTCGCGCCGTCGACCAGGGTCGAGGTCCTGCGCCGGTTCGCCCGGCACCTCGCCGCCGACGGCCGCGCCATCATCGGCTTCGGCGCGGGCCGCGGCTACGAGTTCGCGGACTTCTTCGCCGACCTCGACGCGGCCGGCCTCTCCCTCGACGTCGCCCTCAGCACCTGGGATCTGCGCCCCTTCACGGCGACGTCGGACTTCCTGGTCGCCATCTGCAGCCGCTCCAGCTGAACTGGGCCGGGAGGCGCGTCAGGACGCGCGCGCCTTCCGGATCTGGTTCGCGTACGTCGTGATGACGATGGCGACGATGAGGCCGATCGCGACGTAGCCGGCGACCTTCGCGTACATCTCGAGCAGCGCCACGGCGGCCTCGCCCACCCGCCACCCGAGCAGGAAGAAGCCGATCAGCCACAGGGTGGAGGCGATGTAGTCGTAGAGCAGGAACCGCTTCAGGCTCATGCCTGAGGCGCCGGCCAGCACGAACACCACCGGCATCAGCGGCAGCGGCACCGGGAGGTACGCGAGCATGAACCCCAGGGGTCCGAGGCGTTCGGCCCAGCGCTCCGCGATCGCGTAGTTGCGTGCCGCGCGCTTGGACTGACCAGACCAGACCTCGATCATGCCCCTGCCCCACAGCTTGCCGGCCCACCAATAGACCCAGTCGAACTTGAGGCTGAGGACCGAGGCCACCACCAGCACGATGGGCCAGTGCGGGATCTGCCCGACGGAGGCCAGCGCGCCCGTGGCCGCCACCGACGTGCGTCCCCCGGTGAGCATGGCGAGCCAGTCCGGCGCGGTCGCCATGAACCAGGCGCGCGTCGGCAGCAGGATGAGGCTCACGACGCCGATGACGCCGAACCAGGTCAAGCAGGCGATGTCGGCACGCCCCGGTTCCTTGCGCCACGGCATGCCCTCGCTGTCCCACCAGGGGCGCTCGGCCTCGCTGGGGGTGTCGTCCGCCGAGGAGGGCACCTCGTCCGGGTCGGGTTCGACGCCCCGGCGCTGCTCGTCCATCACCCGTCGAATGCTACGTGACGACGGGTTTCCGGCCCAGACGCGCGCCGACCGAGACCCCCACAACCTCGAGCGGGTGTTCCAGTCCGTGGGCCCCGACTGTGGCAACGGACCCTGCCGGTGTAAAGTCACTGACCAGGAACACCTGAATACAGGTTCCTATCCACTACGGATCGTCGGGCACGTACCTGCCCGTGGAAAGGAAATGGCTCATGGCCACTGTTAGCTACCGGGAAGCCTCGCGCGTCTACCCCGGCTCCGAGCGCCCCGCCGTCAACAAGCTGAACCTCGAGATCGAGGACGGCGAGTTCATGGTGCTGGTCGGCCCCTCCGGCTGTGGCAAGTCCACGTCGCTGCGCATGCTGGCCGGCCTCGAAGAGGTCAACTCCGGCTCGATCTACATCGGCGACCGCGACGTGACCGACCTGCCGCCCAAGGACCGCGACATCGCGATGGTCTTCCAGAACTACGCCCTGTACCCGCACATGACTGTGGCGGACAACATGGGCTTCGCCCTGAAGATGCAGAACGTGCCGAAGGCCGAGCGCGAGAAGCGAGTCAAGGAGGCCGCGCACCTGCTGGGCCTCGAAGACTTCCTCAACCGCAAGCCCAAGGCCCTCTCCGGTGGCCAGCGTCAGCGCGTCGCCATGGGCCGCGCCATCGTCCGCCAGCCGCAGGTCTTCCTCATGGACGAGCCGCTGTCGAACCTGGATGCCAAGCTCCGCGTCTCCACCCGTACCCAGATCGCCGCTCTGCAGCAGCGCCTGGGCGTCACCACCGTCTACGTGACCCACGATCAGGTCGAGGCCATGACGATGGGTGACCGCGTCGCGGTCATGAAGGATGGCGTCCTGCAGCAGGTCGACACCCCGCTGGCCCTCTACGACGCCCCGAAGAACCTCTTCGTCGCCGGCTTCATCGGCTCCCCCGCCATGAACCTCATCTCCGGCAAGCGCGTGGAGAACGGCGTGCAGGTGGGCGACTACGTCGTCCAGATCCCGCGTGAGACCCTGGCCAAGGCCGAGGGCGAGGACACCCTCACCGTCGGCATCCGGCCCGAGGCCTTCCGCGTCGCGGACGAGGGCATCGGCCTGGACATCGCCGTCGTCGAGGAGCTGGGTGCGGACTCGTACCTGTACGGCACCCTGGCGGGCACGCACGACGACGAGCTCGTCGCCGCACAGCAGTTCGTCGCCCGTGTCGGCGCCCGCACCGCCCCCCACAAGGGTCAGGTCGTGCGCCTCGCCGCCCCGGCCGATCAGGTGCACGTCTTCAGCAACAAGACCGAAGATCGCCTCTCCTGATCATCTGACAGCGAAACAGCGCAAGACGTGGAGCCCCGGTTCGCCGGGGCTCCACTATTTTGTGACCTCGACCACGGGAGGACTCGAGTGATGGCTGAACTGGGACGCTGGACGCGCGGCATGCGCGCCGGGCTGGGGACCGACCGCGCCTACGGGGCCGTCGTGCCGCCGCTGTACCTGAGCACCAACTTCACGTTCGAGGACTACGACGCCCCCCGTGAGTACGACTACACCCGGTCGGGGAACCCGACCCGGGACCTGCTCAACGAGGCTCTCGCCACGCTCGAGGGCGGAGCCGGAGCCACCACGGTGGCGACGGGCCTGGCCGCCATCACGCTGGTCGCCGAGGCGTTCGTGCCCGCCGGCGGCCGCGTCGTTGTCCAGCACGACGCTTACGGCGGCACCTGGCGCCTGTTCACTTTCTTGGCCGCGCAGGGCCGCTTCGACGTCGAGTTCGTCGACGTCAACGACGAGGCGGCCTTCTCCGCCGCGCTCGACCGCTCCCCCTCGCTGGTGTGGATCGAGACCCCGTCGAACCCGCTGCTGCGCATCACCGACCTGGCGGCCACCGCGGGACGGGCCCACGCCGTCGGCGCGCTCGTAGCGGCCGACAACACGTTCCTGTCCCCGCTGTTCCAGCGTCCGCTCGAACACGGGGTCGACATCGTTGTCCACTCGACGACCAAGTTCATCAACGGGCACTCCGACGTCGTGGGCGGCGTCGCGATCGCCGCCGACCAGGAGGTGCACGAGCGCCTGCGGCTGTGGGCCAACGCGCTGGGCCTGACGTCCAGCCCGTTCGACGCCTACCTCACCCTGCGCGGCCTGCGGACCCTGGACGCCCGCATGCGGGTCCATACGGCCAACACCGCGGCCCTCGTCGACCTGATGGCGGGACACCCCGCCGTGGCGGCGCTCCACTATCCCGGCCTGCCGACGCACCCGGGCCACGCCGTCGCTGCGCGCCAGCAGACCGGGTTCGGGTCGCTGGTCTCCGTCGACCTCGCGGGCGGGGTCGACGCCGTGCGCCGCTTCCTCGACGGGCTGCAGATCTTCCACCTGGCGGAGTCGCTGGGCGGCGTCGAGTCCCTGGTCTGTCACCCCGAGACGATGACGCACGCAGGCATGACCCCCGAGGCGCGGGCCACCGCCGGCATCGGCGGCGGGCTGCTGCGCTTCAGCGTCGGCATCGAGGCGGTCGACGACCTGGTGGCCGTCGTGGCCGAGGCGCTGGAGCGCGCCGGCCAGTAGACTCGGGGCCGTGCCCAGGTTCCTCGCTGCCAAGCCCACCGCGGAGCTGCTCCAGCTCCCGTGGCAAGTCCCGCTGGCGGACTGGCCCACCCAGCACCTGGTGGCGCTCCCCCGCGGCATCTCCCGGCACGTGGTGCGCTTCCTCGCAGTCGGCGAGGACATCCTGGCTGCCAAGGAGATCCTCGAGGAGGTCTCGGTGCACGAGTACCGTCTCCTCACCGAGCTGAAGCGGCTCGGCGTGCCCTCAGTGGAGCCGGTGGGCGTCGTGCTCGGCCGCGTCGACGTCGACGGCGATCCCCTGGACCCGATCCTGTTGACCCGGCACCTGCCGTTCTCCCTGCCGTACCGCTCGCTGTTCTACCCGGGCGTGAAGCACGAGACCGTCAACCGGCTCCTGGACGCCATGGTGGCGCTGTTCGCGCGCCTGCACCTGACGGGGTTCTACTGGGGCGACGTGTCGCTGTCGAACATCCTGTTCCGGCGGGACGCAGGCGAGTTCGCGGCCTACCTCGTCGACGCGGAGACGGGCGAGCTGCACGACACACTCACCGACGGCCAGCGCGCCCACGATCTTCAGATCGCGCGCACCAACCTCTACGGGGAGTTCCTCGATCTTGAGGCGGGCGGAATCCTGGACGCCTCGCTCGACCCGAAGTGGCTGGTCGCCACCATCGAGGACCGCTATCACCAGCTGTGGTCCGAGCTGACCGGCGTCGAGGAGTTCGACGGTTCGGAGATGTACCGCCTCGAGGGGCGTGTGCGCCGGCTCAACGCGCTGGGCTTCGACGTCGCGGAGATCGACGTCGACGCCTCCCCGGACGGGCGCACCATCAAGATGCGCCCCAAGGTCGTTGAAGCGGGCCACCACACCCGCCGCCTCATGCGCCTCACCGGGCTCGACGCCGAGGAACACCAGGCCCGTCGCCTGCTCAACGACATGGACACGTTCCGGGCCAAGTTCGCCCCGGGTGCCCCCGAGTCGGTGGCCGCCCACAAGTGGCTCGTCGAGGTCTTCGAGCCGGCCGTCAATCGGATCCCGGCGGACCTGCGGGCCAAGCGCGACGCCGCCCAGTTCTTCCACGAGGTGCTCGACTACCGCTGGTACCAGTCTCAGCGCGAGAACCGCGAGGTGCCGACGGACGAGGCGGCCACGGGCTACATCCACGAGGTCCTCACGCAGCTGCCCGACGAGGAGATGGTCAACGTCGACCCGGTCGGCGGCGAGCTCGCGAACAAGTACGACCCCTCGCACGGATATGTCGACGACAACGAGGCGAAGCCGTACGACCCGTGGGAGGACGAGGCCAACGATCCGGAGGTCCCGGTCATGGCCGGCTTCGACATCGCCGCCCTGCGCGCGAAGGCCGCGGCCAAGGAGGCCCGCCGCTCGTCCTAGGGCCGGCGGGCAGGATCGTCCCGCCGGGTCGGAGCACCCGGGCCATCTCGGACACGCCGCGTTCGTGGTCGATGAAGCCGCACAGCGAGAAGGTGCACACCACGGCGTCGAACGACCGGTCCTGGAACGGCAGCCGTTGCCCGTCGCCGACGGCGAACGCGATGGGACGCTCGGAGGCTCCGGCCTTCTGGCGAGCGACGTCGAGCATCCCGTGGCTGAGGTCGACGGCGGTCAGCCGCACGTCGTCGCGGTAGTGCGGCAGGTTGAGCCCGGTCCCGACGGCGACCTCGAGGACGTCGCCCCGCGCGCGGTCGGCGACCCACTCCCGGCTCGCGGCGAGGAACCGGCGCTCCAGCGGCGCGATGTGCCGGTCGAACCCCTCGGCCTCCTCGTCCCAGTGGCGCCTGAGCCGTGCCTCCCGTGCAGTGGTCATGCCCCCAGTAGACACCACCCCGGGCCCCTTCCGGATGAGCCTGCCACCGGACTCGACGATGCACATGGGCGATTTGATCGTTCACATCCCCGTCGACACCTGGCTCAGGCTCAACGGGGCGGGGGCAGACGCCGGGCCGGTAGACTCGCCCACTGTGACGCTCAAGCTCTATGACACCGCGACCCGCTCCGTGCGGGACTTCGTGCCACTCCGCGACGGCGCCGTGTCGATCTACCATTGCGGGCTCACCGTCCAGGCGTCGCCGCACCTCGGGCACATCCGCAAGGAGGTCGTGTTCGACGTCCTGCGCCGCTGGCTGGAGCACAAAGGCCTCGAAGTCACGGTGGTCGCCAACGTCACCGACATCGACGACAAGATCCTCGCCAAGTCCGCGGAGGCGGGCGTCGAGTGGTTCGCCCACGCCTACCGGTACGAGCGTGAGCTGCACGACGCCTACGCCGCGCTGGGCTGCAAGCCCCCCACGTACGAGCCCCGCGCCACGGGTCACATCCCGGAGATGCTCGAGCTGACGCAGGCCCTGATCGAGCGAGGTCACGCCTACGCGGCCCCCGACGGCTCGGGAGACGTCTACTTCGACGTGAAGTCCTGGCCCCGCTACGGCGAGTTGAGCGGCCAGAAGGTCGACGAGATGGAGCCCGCAGCAGACGCCGATCCGCGAGGGAAGCGCGACCCCCGCGACTTCGCCCTCTGGAAGGGGCACAAGGAGGGCGAAGCGCTCACCGCCTCGTGGCCCTCGCCGTGGGGCCGTGGCCGGCCCGGATGGCACCTCGAGTGCTCGGCCATGGCGGGCAAGTACCTCGGCGACACGTTCGACATCCACGGCGGCGGCGTCGACCTGCGCTTCCCGCACCATGAGAACGAGCTGGCCCAGTCCGCCGCCGCTGGCAAGGGGTTCGCGCGCTACTGGATGCACAACGCCTGGGTGACCATGGCCGGCGAGAAGATGAGCAAGTCCCTCGGCAACACTGCGCTGGTGTCCGAGGTGACTAGGACCTACGACCCGCGCGCCGTTCGCTTCTTCCTGCTGGCGCCGCACTACCGGTCCACCATCGAGTTCTCCCCCGCCGACGACGAGACCCGCGGCTCGCTGGCCGAGGCGGAGAAGGCCATCCAGCGGATCGACTCGTTCGTCGAGCGCTCACACGCCCTCGTGGCCGACGGCGTCGGCACCGCCGATGCCGCGACGGTCGAGCAGTACGCCGTGTTCGCCGCCGCGATGGACGACGACCTCAGCACCCCGGCGGCAGTCGCGGCGCTGTTCGACGCGATCCGCGCCGGCAACCAGGCCATCGCCGACGGCGACGTCGCACGGGCCGGACTCCTGGCAGGGGCCGTCGCCGCGATGCTCGACGTGTTCGGCATCCATCCGGACGCCCCCGAATGGGCCGGGCAGTCCGCCGGCTCGGACCTCACCCCCGTCGTCGACGGCCTCGTCGGCGCCCTCCTTCAGCAGCGGGCCAAGGCCCGCGAAGCGAAGGACTGGGCCGCCGCCGACGCGATCCGCGACACCCTGGCCGACCTCGGCCTCACGATCACCGACACCCCCACCGGCCCCCGGTGGAGCCTGGAGAAGAGGTAACACCCATGGCAGGCAACTCCCAGCGCCGCGGCGCGACCCGCAAGGGGAAGAACAAGGCGGCCGGATCCGGCGGCCGGATCAAGCGGTCCCTGGAGGGCCGCGGCCCGACGCCCAAGGCCGAGGACCGCACCTACCACAAGGCCTACAAGGCGAAGCAGGCAGCCGCGAAGCGACAGCAAACCGCCCCGAAGCGGCCGGGCAAGACCATGGCCGGCGCCGACTGGATCGTCGGCCGCAACCCCGTCTACGAGGCACTGGCGGCGGGTCTGCCCATCAAGCAGGCCTACGTGGCCGAGGGCGCCGAGCGCGACGACCGGCTCCGCGACATCCTCAAGTTCGCCGCCGAGCACGGCCTGCCCCTGCTCCAGGTGACGCGCGGCGAGCTCGACCGCGTGACCGGGGGGCTGGTCCACCAGGGCGTCGCGGTGCAGCTGCCCGCCTACGAGTACGCCGACGCCGAGGACATCCTGGCCGATGCGGCGGATGTCGACGGCATCGTCGTCGCGCTGGACGGCATCACGGACCCGCGGAACCTCGGCGCGATCGTCCGCTCGGCCGCGGCCTTCGGCGCGCAGGGCATCATCATCCCCGCACGGCGTTCGGCGTCGATGACGGCCGCCGCCTGGAAGACGTCCGCGGGCGCTGCGGCCAGGCTGCCGATCGCGATGGCGACGAACCTCAACCGGGCGCTCGAGCAGGCCTCGAAGATGGGCTTCACCGTCGTCGGGCTGGCCGGCGAGGGCGAGGTGCCGGTGTCGGGAGCCCCGGGCATCGACGGCCCTCTGGTCATCGTCGTGGGCTCGGAGGATGAGGGCCTCGCGCGGCTGGTCCGCGAACACTGCGACGCTCTGGTGTCCATTCCGATCGCGAGCGACGTCGAGTCACTCAACGCCTCCATCGCGGCCGCCGTGGCCCTGTACGAGGTGACGCAGCAGCGCGCCGGCCTCCCGACGGGAGAGTGACGCCGGCGCAGCGGCGGCGTCCAGCGCGCGGGGCCGGGAGTGTCCCGGTGGCGCCGGAGGACTAGATTGGGTGCCACCACACCCGCACCCCAAGGAGAACTGTGAGCGATCTCGAGTCGATCTCGTCGGCCTACCAGACCCTGCTGGGCATGATCGAGCAGGTGGAGCCGCGCATCGCCCAGGCGACGCGTCAGGAACTCGCCGATCAGCGCGCATCGCTGAAGCTCATCGCGTCCGAGAACTACGCCAGCCTCCCCGTCCTGGCCACGATGGGTACCTGGCTCAGCGACAAGTACGCCGAGGGCACCGTCGGTCACCGCTTCTACGCGGGATGCCAGAACGTCGACACCGTCGAGGCGGTCGCCGCTGAGCACGCCCGCGAGCTGTTCGGCGCGGAGTACGCCTACGTCCAGCCCCACTCGGGCATCGACGCGAACCTCACCGCCTACTGGGCGATCCTGGCCCACAAGATCGAGTCGCCCGCGCTCGCCGAGTTCGGCGCCAAGGGCGTCGCGGAGCTGAGCGAGGCGGACTGGGAGACGCTGCGGCACCGCTTCGGCGACCAGCGTCTCCTGGGCATGTCGTTGGATGCCGGCGGTCACCTCACGCACGGCTTCCGCCCCAACGTGTCGGGCAAGATGTTCCATCAGCGCTCCTACGGCACCGACCCCGAGACGCAGCTGCTGGACTACGACGCCCTCGCCGCCCAGGCTCGCGAGTTCAAGCCGCTCATCCTGGTGGCCGGCTACTCCGCGTACCCGCGTCGTGTGAACTTCGCGAAGATGCGCGAGATCGCCGACGAGGTGGGCGCCGTCCTGATGGTCGACATGGCGCACTTCGCGGGCCTCGTGGCCGGCAAGGTGTTCACCGGCGACGAGGACCCGGTGCCTCACGCGCACGTCGTCACGACCACCACGCACAAGTCCCTCCGCGGCCCCCGCGGCGGCATGGTGCTGGCCACCGAGGAGTTCGCCCCCTCGGTCGACCGCGGCTGCCCGCTGGTGCTCGGCGGCCCGCTGTCGCACGTCATGGCCGCCAAGGCGGTCGCGCTCGCCGAGGCCCGGACCGCCGAGTTCCGCACGTACGCCGCGACCGTCGCCGACAACGCCAAGGCGCTGGCCGAGGGCCTCCTGCGCCGCGGCGTGAGCCTGGTCACGGGTGGCACGGACAACCACATCGTGCTCATGGACGTGCGCTCCTTCGGGCTCACCGGCCGGCAGGCCGAGGCGGCGCTACTGGATTCGGGCATCGTCACCAACCGCAACGCCGTCCCGAACGACCCCAACGGCGCGTGGTACACCACCGGAGTCCGCCTGGGCACGCCCGCGCTGACGTCGCGCGGCTTCACCCCGTCGGACATGGACGCGGTCGCGGACATGATCGCGGGAGTCCTGACGGCCACCACGCCCACGACGACGGCGGCCGGTCAGCCCAGCAAGGCCAAGTACGAGCTCACCGACGACGCCCGCAGCCGGTCGCTCGCCGAGGCGGAGCGCCTGCTCAACCTGCACCCGCTGTACCCCGGTTTCGAGGTCTGACCGGACTCAGGAGAGGGGGTCGACGACGAGGGCCACGGCCGTCGCCGCGACCCCCTCTCCGCGTCCCGTGAGCCCGAGCCCGTCGGTGGTGGTGGCCCCCAGCGTCACGGGGGCGCCGACGGCGTCGCTGAGGACCCGCTCGGCTTCGGCGCGGCGGGCGGCGAGCTTGGGCCGGTTGCCGATCACCTGGATCGCCACGTTGCCGATCTCGAGGCCGGCGGCCCGCACGCGGCGGGCGGTCTCGGCGAGGAACGCGACGCCGGAGGCGCCCGCCCACTCGGGCTCGGCCGTACCGTAGTTGCTGCCGAGATCTCCCAGACCGGCGGCGCTGAGCAGCGCGTCGCATGCGGCGTGGGCGGCGACGTCGCCGTCGGAGTGCCCGGCCAGGCCCGCCGGCTCGTCGGGGAAGTGCAGCCCGGCCACCCACATCGCGACCCCGGGTTGGAGCCGGTGGACGTCGGTCCCCATGCCCACCCGCATCATGGCCGGGCCCCCGCGGTCCGATGGGCGAGCAGCGCCTCGGCCAGGATCAGGTCGACCGGTTCGGTGATCTTCATGGCGTCGCGGTGGCCCGCCACGAGCGTGACGGGGATGCCGACGTACTCGCACGCGGCGGCGTCGTCGGTGACCTCGACGCCGTCGGCCGCGATCCGGTCGTGCGCGGCCCGCAGCTGCCACATGCGGGCACCCTGGGGCGTCTGCACGGACCGCAGCCGACCGCGGTCCACGACCCGGGACGACTGCTCCCCGACCTCGCGGATCGAGTCCACGACGGGGAGGACCGGAACCACGGCCTCGCCGCTGGTGAGCACCGCGGCCGCGACCGCGGACACCACGTCGGGGGGAATGAGTGCGCGTGCCGCGTCGTGCACGAGGACGATGGCGTCGTCGGCGGCGCCCAGCTCACTGAGGCCGATGCGCACGGACTCCTGCCGCGTCGCGCCGCCGGGGACACACCGCACCGGGGCCGCCACGCCGTTGAGGGCGTCCTCGACGTCGGCCGCGCGCTCCGCGGGCACGGTGACGACAATGGCCTGGGCGCCGCCGGCGACCAGCGCGTCCACCGCTCGGCGGACGAGCGGCACCCCGCCCAGCGGGACCAGGGACTTGGGCACGGCCGCGCCGAGCCGGGAACCAGAACCGGCCGCCACCACAACGGCGACGACCGGTACTTCGTGTTGGATCACGGGGCGGAGTCTACGACGCGAGGACCTCGTCCAGCATCACTTCCGCCTTGTCCTCCTCGATGCGCTCCGCGAGAGCGAGCTCCGCGACGAGGATGGAGCGGGCCTTCGCCAGCATCCGCTTCTCGCCCGCAGACAGCCCCTTGTCGCGGTCACGGCGCCACAGGTCGCGCACGACCTCCGACACCTTGATCACGTTGCCCGAGTGCAGCTTCTCCATGTTGGCCTTGAACCGGCGCGACCAGTTGGCCGGCTCCTCGGTGTGCTCCGCGCGCAGCACGGAGAACACGCGCTCCAAGCCGTCGGCATCGACGACGTCACGGACGCCCACGAGGTCGAGGTTGCTTGCCGGAACACTGATCTTCAGGTCGTTCTGTCCGATCACGCGGAGGACGAGGTACAGCCGGTCCTCACCCTTGATGGTCTTGTTCTCGATGTCCTCGATGACAGCCGTCCCATGATTGGGGTACACCACCGTCTCACCGATCGAAAAAGTCATACCTTGCAACCCCTTTCGCTCCCCACAGTCTAGCAGGGCGCCCTCTACCAGCCCAGAGCCGCCTGTTAACCCACCCCCCGGGCCCATGCGCGGAAGCTCCGTGGTAGAAGCGCCCCGGATCCGGTTAGGATGTGCCCTAGCCCAACGCCCCCACAGCCGGAGGACCCATGAGCAAGCCCCTGCGCCGCACTGCGGCGATCGTCGCCGCCGCCGCGCTCGCCGTCTCTCTCAGCGGCTGCACCGCCGGGCAGTGGCAGTACGAAGCGCCCCCGGCCGCCGGCGTGCAGAAGGACGACGGCGGCATCAAGCTGCGCAACATGCTCGTGGTCACCGACGGCGAGGGCACCGGCATGATCCTCGGCGCCATCGCGTCACGCGACGAGGCGGCCGAGGTCGTCGGGCTCGGGTACGCGGCCGAGAAGGAGGACGGCTCCTACGGCGAGCTCAACGCGGTTCCGTTCGAGGCCAGCATCGCGAAGGGCAAGACCGTGATCCTCGACGGCGCCGAGACGCGCTTCAACAGCTCGGAGCTGCTCGTGGGACGGCTGGCCGAGGTCGCCGTCGTGCTGGAGGACGGGCGACGCATCTCGCTCCTCGCGCCCGTGATGTCCGCGGAGCACCCGGACTTCGCGGCTGCGTGGGACGAGGCCTCCGCCTGAGGGTCAGCCCTCGTACTTGTAGCCGAGTCCCCGCACGGTGATGAGCCGCTCGGGGGCCGAGGGGTCGCGCTCGATCTTGGCCCGGAGCCGCTTGATGTGGACGTCCAGGGTCTTGGTGTCGCCGACGTAGTCGCTGCCCCAGATCCGGTCGATGAGCTGTCCGCGGGTCATCACCCGGCCCGCGTTCCGCAGCAGCAGCTCCAGCAACTCGAACTCGCGCAGCGCGAACCGCACCTCCACGCCGTCGACGCTGACCTGGTGCCGTTCGACGTCGATGCGGACGCCGCCCACCTCGACGACGTCGGGCAGCAGCACCTGATCCTGGCCGCGGCGGAGGACGGCGCGGATGCGCGCCACCAGCTCGCGATGGCTGAACGGCTTGGTGACGTAGTCGTCGGCGCCGATCTCGAGGCCCACCACCTTGTCGACCTCGGAGTCCCGGGCCGTGACCATGACGATCGCCACGTTGCCACGCGCCCGCAGCTGCCGGCACACCTCCACGCCCGGGATGCCGGGCATCATGAGGTCGAGCAGGACCAGGTCCGCGCCGTTCCGGTCGTACTCGGCGAGCCCCTCCGCGCCGTCGGCGGCGGTGACGACGTCGAATCCCTCCTTGGCGAGCATGAAGCTCGTGGCGTCGCGGTATGAGTCCTCGTCCTCGATGATCAGGATGCGGGTCACCTGGTCTCCTCGTCGGTGTCGTGTGCTGGGCCGAGATACGCGGGGAGCCGCAGCGTGAACGTCGATCCCTGCCCCGGGCGGGACCATACCCGCACGGTGCCGCCGTGCGCGACGGCGATGTGGCGGACGATCGACAGCCCCAGGCCGGTGCCGCCGCTCTGCCGGGAGCGCCCGTAGTCGACACGGTAGAAGCGCTCGAAGATGCGCTCCTGGTCTTCTGGCTTGATGCCGATCCCGTTGTCGGAGACCTTGATCTCCACGAACATGTCCCCGTCGGCCGTCACGGTCATGATGCTCAGCGTCACGCGGGCGCGTTCGTCGGAGTAGTTGATGGCGTTCTGCACGAGGTTGGTGACCGCGTCCGCGAGCTGCCACCGGTCCCCCATCACCCGCGCCTGGGCCGTGCGCGCCAGCATGAGGGTGACGCCCCGCTGGTTGGCCCGCTCCTGCGACCTCGAGATGGCCTCGGTGACGACCTCGGCGACGTCCACGACGTCGTGGTTGAGCAGCGGGTCCGTCGACTGCAGCCGCGACAGGTCGATGATCTGGTTGACCAGCTCGGCCAGGCGCGACGTCTCGAGCTGCATGCGGCGGACGAAGCGCTCGACGGCCTCCGGGTCGTCCTTGGCGGCGTCGACGGCCTCCGCGAGCACCGAGATGGCACCAATGGGCGTCTTCAGCTCGTGGGAGATGTTGGCGACGAAGTCACGCCGGACCGCCTCGACCCTCTTCTGCGAGGACTCGTCGTCCGCGATCACCAGGACGTTCTCGTCGACCATCGGGGTGATCCGGCTGGTCAGCTCCAGCTTGTCCTCGCCGGGGTGAAACTCCCGCAGCACGGGGCCGCGGTAGGGCTGCTGCGCCGCCCTCACCTCGCGCACCTTCTCGAGCAGGTCGGCGAACCCGACGCGGCTCCCGCGCGCCAGACCCAGGGCGACCCCGGGCTCGTTGACCACGAGGATCTCGTCGTGCGGCCCGACCAGCATGGCCCCCGACTGCAGGGTGTGCAGTGCGTCGTGCAGCTCGCGCGACGCCTTGTCCGCCATCCGCTGCGCCTCCAGCCGGCGCCAATCGTGCTTGCCACGCACGAGCGCGTAGACGAAGAGGCAGCACGCGAGGGCGACGCCGGCGCCGATGAGACCGGCGAGGGCTGGATGCATGCCGCCATCCTAGAACCCCACCGTCGACATTCACCCTGCCGCGCGCGTCACCGTCGGCAGCGACCCCAGACTTCACCGTGCGTTCACCGTCGGTTCACCCGCCCGATACGCCCCGCTAGCGGGCGTGGCTATGGTCGGCTAAGTCATGCCTCCGGGCTAGACTCGATCTCGACCCGAGCACAAGGAGAACGCGAGCATGCGTACCAGCTACCACGAGGAGCTCGACTCCATCCTCGATCGCCTCGTCCACATGGCTGAGCTCGTCGAGGTGGCGATCCGCGAAGGTGCGGAATCGCTGCTGACAGCCGACCTCACGCGTGCGGAGTCCGTCATCTCCAACGACGTGCAGCTCGACAAGATGCACGAGGAGATGGAGTACAAGTGCCTCTCGCTCCTCGCCCTGCAGGCCCCTGTCGCCGGCGAGCTCCGGATCATCGTCTCGGCGATCCGCGTCGTCTTCGAGCTCGCGCGGATGGGTGACCTGGCGGTCCACGTCGCCAAGATCGCCCGACTTCGCTATCCGAACCAGGCGGTGCCCGCGCGCTTCGAAGACAGTTTCCGCGAGATGGCCGCGATCGCCATCGAGATCGTGCGCCTCGCGCGCGTGTCACTGCAGGAACGCGACGCCAAGGGTGCCGAGCAGCTGGTGGCCATCGACGAGCGGATGGACCTCCTGCGGCGCGAGCAGTTCACCATGCTGCTGGGTGACAACTCGGACATCAGCATCGAGGGCGCGGTCGATGTCGCGCTGCTCGGCCGGTACTTCGAGCGCTTCGCCGACCACGCCGTCGCCGTGGGTCGTCGGGTCATCTACATCATCACCGGGCAGGTGCCCGAGGGTGAGGACTGGCCCAACGCCTGACACCTGTAGGGTGTGGCCCATGACCGCGAAGTTGATTCTGCTCCGCCACGGCGAGAGCGAGTGGAACGCCAAGAACCTGTTCACCGGCTGGGTGGACGTGGACATCAACGAGAAGGGCATCGCGGAGGGCAAGGCCGCCGCCGGGCTGCTGGCGAAGGAGGGCCTCCTCCCGGACATCCTGCACACCTCGTTGCTGCGCCGCGCCATCCACACGGCCTATCTCGCCCTCGACGGCTGCGACCGGCACTGGATCCCCGTCAAGCGCAACTGGCGGCTCAACGAGCGCCACTACGGCGCGCTGCAGGGCAAGGACAAGGCCCAGACCCTGGAGCAGTACGGCGAAGAGCAGTTCATGCTCTGGCGCCGCAGCTACGACACCCCGCCGCCGGCGATCGACGTCGACGACGAGTTCTCGCAGCACCACGATCCCCGCTACGCCGACATCCCTGAGGCTGACCGTCCCCGCACCGAGTGCCTCAAGGACGTCGTCGCGCGCCTGCTGCCGTACTGGGAGGCGCACATCGTGCCGGACCTGGCCGAGGGCAAGACGGTGCTGATCACCGCGCACGGTAACTCGCTGCGCGCGCTGGTCAAGCACCTCGACGGGATCTCCGACGACGCCATCGCCGGTCTGAACATCCCCACGGGCATCCCGCTGTACTACGAGCTCGACGAGGACTTCAAGCCGGTGACCCCCGGCGGTCGCTACCTCGATCCGGAGGCGGCTGCCGCGTCCATCGAGGCCGTCAAGAACCAGGGCAAGCGCTGAGTCGCGGGGGCGCCGTACGGCGCCCCCGCCTCCCCCTCCCGCTACGCTGAACGCTAGGACGGCACCCGCACGGGCTGCCGCCGGAGCGGAGGAGGACCGCGTGCCCCAGGACGATCCCACAGGGACCCCAGACGCCGACGCCGTCGGCCCCGGCAACGACACCGTGCGCCCTGCGGCTGAGCCCGACCCGCCGTCGCCGCTGGTCGGCCTGCCTGCCCCGGATCCCGCGGAGCCGGTCGACCGGGCCGATGTCATCGGTGCCGGTGGGCGCTGGCTCGCGATGTGGGCCGGTCGGTTCATCCTCATCGCGCTGGCGCTGGCCGCGCTCGGCTGGACCTTCACGAAGTTCTGGGACGGCATCCTCCCCGTCGTCCTCGCCCTGCTGCTGACCTCCGTCCTGTGGCCGGCGACCGCCGCCATGAAACGGGCCGGCCTTCCCTACGCGCTCGGAGCCGCGCTGGCGCTCCTGGGCGGTGTCAGCATCCTGGCCGGCCTCATCGCGATCATCGCGCCCAGCGTCGCCTCCCAGTGGCCGACGCTGTCCTCGCAGACAGTGCAGGGCGTGCGCCGCCTCCAGGAGTGGGCCGCCGGGCCGCCGCTGAACCTCCGCGACGAGCAGCTCGACGAATGGATCACCCAGGGGCTCGACTACCTGCAGTCGCGCAGCGGCGACATCCTCTCGCAGGCCCTCAGCTTCGGCGGCAGCGTCGGCAACGTCGTGTTGACCCTGCTGCTCATGCTCGTCCTGTCGTTCTTCTTCCTCAAGGACGGGGCCGGCTTCCTGCCCTGGACCCGACGCGTGGTCGGCCGCCGGGCCGGCTTCCACGCCACCGAGCTGCTGACCCGGCTGTGGGCCACCGTCTCCGGCTACATCCGCACGCAGGCGATCGTCAGCTTCGTCGACGCCGTCTTCATCGGCTTCGGCCTGGTGCTGCTGGGGGTTCCGCTGGCGTTCCCCCTAGCCATCATCACCTTCATGGCGGGCTTCATCCCCATGGTCGGCGCCGTGACCGCCGGTACCATCGCGGTCCTGGTCGCGATGGTCTCCAACGGGTTCACCACCGCCCTGCTCGTGCTGGGCCTCATCATCCTGGTGCAGCAGCTGGAGGGCAACGTTCTCCAGCCGATGCTGCAATCCAGGGTGATGAAGCTGCACCCCGTCGTCGTCCTGCTCTCGGTACTCCTCGGTGGTGTGTGGTTCGGGATCATCGGCGCGTTCCTCGCGGTCCCCGTGGCCGCCGCGCTGGCGGTGGTCTTCCGTTACCTGGGCGACCTCATCGACCTGCGTACCGGGGAGCGGTCCGCGGACGAGATCGAGTGGGCCACCGCCGACGGCCGGGTCGTCGCGAGCGAGTCCGAGAAGGCGGCCCAGTTCTTCCGGGCGCTGGTCCGGCTCCGCGGCAGCCGGCACAGCGCCGAGCGTGCGGCGGAGGACGCCGTCCTCAAGGCCGAGGGGCAGCTCCCTGAGGGCGCCGCGCCGTCATGGCTGGACCGGATGCGGCGCCGTCGGCCCTAGCTCTCGCGATACACCTTGTGTTGGGCGGCCTGCGCGCGCGGGCGGATGGTGAGGCGGTCGATGTTCACGTGCGCCGGGCGCGTCGCCATCCACACGATCGCGTCCGCGACGTCCTCGGCGGTCAGCGGGTCGGGCACCCCGCGGTAGACCGCGGCGGCCTTCTCCTCGTCGCCTTCGAAGCGGGTGAGGGCGAACTCGTCGGTGCGCACCATCCCCGGGCAGATCTCGGTGATCCTCACGGGCTGGTCGTAGAGCTCCAGCCTCAGCGACTCGACGACGGCCCGCTCCCCCGCCTTTGCGGCGCAGTATCCGGCTCCGCCCTCGTAGCCGGAGTCGGCTGCCGTCGACGTCACGAACACGATGACACCCCGCGCCCCGACCAGGGCGGGGAGCAGCGCCTTGGTGACCCGCGTCGTGCCGAGCAGGTTCGTCTGCACCATCGTCGACCACGCATCGAGGTCCGCCTCCGCGACGGGTTCGAGACCGAGGGCGCCGCCCGCGTTGTTGACGAGGACGTCCAGCGAGCCTCCGACGGCGTCGGCGAGGCCGGCCACGTCGTCGTCGCTGGTGATGTCGCACTCGATCGCTACGCCGTCGATCTCCTCGGCCAACGCCCTGATGCGGTCGGCGCGCCGCGCCGCGCAGATCACGCGATACCCCTGGGCGGCGAGGAGCCTGGCCGTCGCCGCGCCGATCCCGGAGCTCGCGCCGGTCACCACTGCTGTCGTCATGACAGCCACTCTAGGGGGCCGTCACGAGGCGTCGCGGAGGACTCCCCGCAACTCGTCGGCGGTGAGGACGATCGGGTTGCCCTTCATCGAGCTGGCCTTCATCGCGGCGTCAACGACCGCGCCGTGATCGGCCGGAGAGAGGCCCAGCTCCGCCAGCCCAGGCAGGCGCAGGGCGTCGGCGAGGGCGCCGATCCACACGTCGAGGGCACGCCGGATCCCTTCGGGTGACCGGTCCGACAGGGGCTCGCCGGTGAGCGTCTCGGCCGCCACGGCGTACTTCGCGACGCCGGGATTGTCCGGCTCGCGCTCCGCCATCGCCCGCAGGTTCGCCGACGTCACGGGCTGCAGGAGGGCTGCGCAGATCGCGCCGTGCGGAGCGCCGATCGTCCCGCCCAGCACGCCCGCCAGGCCGTGGACCGCGCCGAGCTTGGCGTTGGCCAGCGACAACCCGCCCATGAGCGAGCAGTAGGCCATGTCCGTGCGGGCCTCGAGGTCCTCCCCCTCGTCGACGGCCCGCGCGAGGCCCCTCGCGGCGGCGCGGAGGCCAGACGTCGCGAGGGCGTCGACCAGCGGGTTCGCCATCCGCGACGTCAGCGGTTCGAGGCACTGGGTGAGGGCGTCCATGCCCGACTGCGCCGTGACGAGGCGGGGGCACGAGACGGTGAGGGCGGGGTCGACGAGCGCGACGGTCGCGAGCATCGACGGCCCGCGCAGCGACACCTTCACCTTGTGCTCGTGGCTGGTGAGGACCGCATTGGCGGTGACCTCCGACCCCGTGCCCGACGTGGTGGGCAGCGCGATGAACGGCAGGGAGGCGCGCGGCAGTGGGTGGCCGGCGCCGATCACCTCGGCGTGGTCCATCGGGTCGGTGTCGCCGGCGGCGAGCGCCGCCACCGCCTTCGCGAGGTCCAGGACCGCGCCGCCCCCGATGCCGATGATGTGGTCCGCCCCGGCCTTCCGCGCCGCCGCGACGGCGGTGCGGGCGTCGTCGAAGCTGGGCTCACCTATGAGTGCGAAGGAACCGACCTCCGAGACGTCGCGGAGCACCTCCGCGTGCCGGTGCGTGTTGCGACCCGTGACGAGGAACGGGCGCTCCCCCAACCGTCGGGAGTGGTGGGGCAGCTCGGCCGCCACCCCCACCCCGAACCGGATCGACGTGGCGGTGGCGAAGGTGAACTCGGTCATGGGTCCAGCTTGCCAAAGCGATCGACCCACCGTAGGCGGGAGCGTACGAAGGGCCGATCGCTTTGGGTGTCAGTCAGTCGTCGAAGCCGGCGGCCTCGATCGCGGCCGCGTAGACGACCTGGCCGGCTGCGGTGGGATGCAGGGGGACCCCGCCGTCCCACGTGGCGGCGATGTACATGTCGGGTGCGGTGCAGATGCCTGCGGGCATGTCGACGTCGACGTAGACGGCTCCGGTCGCCATCGCCGCGCCGTGGATCACGGAGTTGAGACCGGTCACTGCTATGTCAGCGGCGGCGAGATCGGCCGGATCGATTTCGGGCATGCCCGGCATCTGGAGTGCGGGGCAGGAGTACATGTCGCCAGGCAGGCTCATCGGCTGGAAGACGTGTGGGTAGCCGGTCACGTAGATCGTGGCCTGGGGGGCCTTGATCTTCAGTGCTCCGATGAGCGTTGCGAGGCTCTGACCCATGGCCGGGAGCCCAGAGGCAGCCGCAGCGATCGCTCCCTCGCAGGCCGCCGGATCGGAGGCGCACGCCTGGGCGACGGCGATGAAGCCGACGTCGTTGCCCCCAACGGTCAACGTGATCTGTTGTGCGGTTGAGGGAACCATGGGTACCTGCTCGGCGAGCACTTGGACGGTGGTCGCCCCACTCTCAGCCACGGTGGTGACCTTGTTGACCTTGCCCGCCAGAAGTGCGGGGTATGCCTCGGAGGAGGAGACGCCGACACCGGCGGCGTACGAGTCCCCGAGAGCCGCGTAGCGGTCGCGGTTAGGGCTCAGGGGTCCGGCGGCGGCGGGGGTGATGGCGGCCGCGGCGAGGAGGAGACCGGCCGCGAGGGCCACGCCCTTGGTGAGGAGTCTGTGTTGCATCTGTCGTGCCTTTCTAGCGACGAACCGTGGCGCGGATGGGCCGCACCGGTGGACGTCGCCGGGCTGGCACCGTCGATGTGTCGCCCCACAGCGGCCCCACGCTGCGTCTCCGTGCTCTGAACTGTACGCCGACGTCGGCCGGCGCCGTCGCGAATCCAGCACGAATGACAGGCCCACTCACACCTCGGCCGCGCCAGCGGCGTCGAGGTGCTAGTTCGACGGCGTGTCGTGCTGGGTGGGGGCGGTGTGAGATCGCGGGGGCGGGGGCGGGGGGACGCGGACGAGCCCCGGAGTGCGGCTGCACCCCGGGGCTCGTCGGATGAGTGACTGCGGTGGTCAGAGCTCGATGAGCGCCTGGCCACCCTGGACCGCGTCGCCAGGGGCGACGAGGATGGCCGAGACCGTGCCCGCCGCGGGCGCGGTGATCTCGGTCTCCATCTTCATGGCCTCGAGGATCAGCAGCACCTGCCCGGCCTCGATCTCGTCGCCCTCCTTGACCAGGATCCGCGCGACGGATCCGGCCAGCGGAGCGACGACGGCGTTCGAGCTGACGGCGGAGACGGACGCCTTCGTCGGGATCGGGTTCGCTCCGGCGTTGACGCCGATGACCACCGGCCCCAGACCCTGGCGCTCCTCCTCCTCGACCTCGACGTCGATCTCGTACTCGGTCTCGTTGACGGTGACCTTGAGTTTCATATCAGTTCTCCTGTACTCAGCGGACGTGGGGGACGGACCGGTCGTGGACGCGGGCACGCGAAGCGGCGGCCCACCGGGTCTGCGACCCGTAGCGGATGGCGCGCACCTTGGCCTTGTGGCCGAAGTACGCCGCCACCGCGGCACCGATGGCCACGAGATCGGCCTCCGGGATCGCCCGGCAGTCCTCCAGCGAGGCCACCCGGGCCTCGAGGACCGCGACCTGTTCCGTGAGCGCAGCGACGGCGTCGCGCAGTTCCTGCAGCGTGGTGTCTTCCATCGTGGTGCCGATCACGCCGGGCCGAGGCCGTGCTTCTTGGCGGGACGGATCTCGCGCTTGCCGATGAGCAGCTCGAGCGCCATGGCGATCTCGCGGCGGGTGTCGGCCGGGTCGATGATGTCGTCGACCAGGCCACGGCTCGCGGCCATGTACGGCGTCGAGAACGTCTCCCGGTACTCCTCCACCAGCTCGGCGCGGCGCGCGTTCTTGTCCTCCGCGGACTCGATCTCGCGACGGAACACGACGTTGGCCGCACCCTCCGCGCCCATGACCGCGATCTCCGCCGTCGGCCACGCGAACACCTTGTCAGCACCCAGGTCCTTCGAGCACATCGCCAGGTAGGCGCCGCCGTAGGCCTTGCGCATCACCACGGTGATCTTCGGGACGGTCGCCGCGGAGTAGGCGTACAGCATCTTGGCGCCGTGGCGGATGATGCCGTTGTGCTCCTGGGCGACGCCGGGCAGGAAGCCGGGGACGTCGACGAGGTTGACCACCGGAATGTTGAAGGCGTTGCAGAACCGGACGAACTTCGATGCCTTGTCCGACGAGTCGATGTCGAGCACGCCCGACATGACGCTCGGCTGGTTCGCGATGATGCCGATCGTGCGGCCCACGATGCGCCCGAAGCCGATGACGATGTTCTTCGCCCAGCCGGCCTGCACCTCGAGGAAGTCGGCGTGGTCGACGATCTCCAGGATGACGTCGCGGACGTCGTAGCCCTTGCGGCCGTCGGCCGGCAGGATCTCGCGCAGCTTCGAGTTGGGCTCCACCACGTCGTCGGGATCGACGATCGGGGCGTCCTCCGTGTTGTTCTGCGGCAGGAAGCTCAACAGCTTCTTGGCGATGAGGATCGCCTGCTCGTCGTCGTCGGCCACGAAGTGCACGACGCCGGAGCGGGCCATGTGCGCGTCAGCGCCGCCCAGCTCGTCCTGCGAGACATCCTCACCGGTCACCTGCTTGATGACGCCGGGGCCCGTGATGAACATGTGGGCCTTGCGGGTCTGGATGATGAAGTCCGTCAGCGCCGGGGAGTACGCCGCGCCACCCGCGCAGGGGCCGGAGATGATCGAGATCTGCGGCACCGCGCCCGACAGCAGCACGTTGGCGTAGAAGACCTTGCCGTAGCCCGAGAGGGAGTCGATGCCCTCCTGGACGCGGGCGCCGCCCGAATCGTTGATGAAGACGAACGGGGTGCCGGTCGTCAGCGACGCCTTCAGGGTCTCGGTGACCTTGATGGAGTGCGCCTCACCCGCGGAGCCGCCCATGACGGTGAAGTCCTGGCTCGCGAGGTGGACCGGACGGCCCAGCACGTAGCCGGAGCCGGTGACCACGCCGTCGGCGGGCATGTCAGCCTTGTCCATCCCGAAGGTGGTGGTGCGGTTACGACGGAAGGCGCCAGTCTCCTGGAAGGAGCCCTGGTCGACGAGGGCGGAGATCCGCTCCCGCGCCGTCAGCTTCCCCTTGTCGCGGTGCTTCTGCAGCTTGTCCTCGCCGCCACCGGCGTGGACGTGGGCGCGCTTCTCGGCGAGCTGCTCGAGGCGCTCGGCCATGGTGTGTTCCTTGGGCATCAGCTGGCTCCTCAGACTGGCTCGACGGCGACGTGGTGCTCGCGGCCGGCGAGCGTCACCTTGTACTTGATGGGACCCGCGATGCCCTGCTGCTTCGCACCGGAGGCCTGCTTCTCGGACTCCATCTGCTTCGGCGTCTTGGCGACGGACTTGGGGCCCTCGTCGCGGGTCTTGAAGAATGCGGGCGCCACACCCGGGAACATGGCGTTGGTCAGCACGTCCTCCTCGGAGCCGTCGAAGCCCTCGAGTGCCGAGGCCTGCTTGACGAGCTCGTCCCATTCGGGCTTGAGGTAGTCAGCCGGGCGGGCCGTGATGATGTCCTTCTTCGCCTGCTTCTGCGCCAGCTCGACGACCTCGGGGTTACGCTCTCCGAGGCACTCGCCGTAGTAGCCGAGCATGAGGTCGGCGAACTCGCCGGTCATGACCTTGTAGCGGCCCATGAGCACGTTGAAGACGGCCTGGGTGCCGACGATCTGCGACGACGGGGTGACCAGCGGCGGGTGGCCGGCGTCGGCCTTGACCCGCGGCACCTCCTCCATGACCTCGCGGATGCGGTCGCCCGCGCCCTGGGCGCGCAGCTGCGACTCCATGTTCGACAGCATGCCGCCCGGGATCTGCGAGGAGAAGATGTCGGTGTCGACCAGGGTGGCGGACTCGAACTCCTTGTACTTCGGCCGCACGGTGGCGAAGTGGTCGCGGATCTTGATCAGCCGGTCCATGTCGAGGTCCGTGGTGTACTCCGTGCCCTCGAGCATCGCGACGAGCGACTCGGTGGGGTTGTGGCCCGGGCCCAGCGACATCGACGAGATCGCCGCGTCGACGACGTCGGCGCCGGCCTCGATCGCCTTCATCAGCGAGACGAGCGTGACGCCGGTCGTCGAGTGGCAGTGCACGTTGATCTGGATGTCGCCGTAGGTCTCCTTGATGCCGCGGACGATGTCGTACGCGGGCTGCGGCTGGAGCAGGGCGGCCATGTCCTTCAGCGCGATGGACTCGGCGCCCATGTCGATGAGCTGACCGGCGAGCTTGATGTAGCCCTCGACGGTGTGGACCGGGGAGATGGTGTAGCAGATGGTGCCCTGCGCGTGCTTGCCGACCTTCTTGACGGCGGCCATCGCGTGGGCCATGTTGCGGGGGTCGTTGAGGGCATCGAAGACACGGAACACGTCCATGCCGTTCTCGGCGGACTTCTCCACGAACTTCTCGACGACCATGTCCTCGTAGTGGCGGTAGCCCAGCAGGTTCTGCCCGCGCAGCAGCATCTGCAGCCGGGAGTTGGGCATGAGCTCGCGGAAGGTCCGCAGCCGCTTCCAGGGGTCCTCGTTGAGGAAGCGGATGCACGAGTCGAACGTCGCACCGCCCCAGCACTCGACGGACCAGTACCCGGCCTGGTCGATGTCCTCACACGCAGCGACCATGTCCTCCATGGCCATGCGGGTAGCCAGCAAACTCTGATGCGCGTCCCGGAGAACAAGCTCCGTTACGCCGATCTTTCGCGCAGTCATGGAGCAATACAACCATGGGGCAGGGCCGTCCGAGACGGCACCCCCGAGATAATCGGTCCGACCAACCTCGGGTACCATGTCTCCCCTTGCTGCGACGCGTTTCACCCGCCTCGCGCCCCTGGGCCTGCACACTTTCTCGGCGCCTGCCGTCGGCACCGTCGCCTGCCTCCCGTCGAGTCGCCTGCTCTCCGTCGCGACGCGCCTGCCTCCCGTCGCGTCGCCTGCGCTCCAGGGCAGGCGAACGCGCCGGAGGCAGGCGCCCAGGTGCCACCGGCCGAGGGGACGCCACTGCGCTCCAGCGACCGCTGCGACAGATCGTGCCCGGGATCGTGCCGGTTGTGCAGCGCAACCAAAGGGCTCTCCGATCGCCATGGTCGACTGTGCGGTATCCCCCTCCCGGGCCGTTTCGGCGCCGGGACGCCCATCACCGGAGATGCCCATGATTGAGACGCTGACGACGCTGGAGAAGGCCGCCCTGCTGAGCGGCAAGAACGTGTGGGAGTCGCGCGACCTGCCCCGCCACGGCGTCCCCTCCTTCTTCATGGCCGACGGCCCGCACGGCGTCCGCAAGCAGGTGGGATCCGGCGACCACCTCGGCCTGAACGCCTCGGAGCCCGCGACGTGCTTCCCCACCTCCGCGACGGTCGCGTGCAGCTGGGACGTGGAACTGGCCGACGCCGTCGGTCACGCCCTCGGTCGGGAGGCCCGCGCGCTCGACGTCGACGTCCTGCTCGGCCCCGGCCTCAACCTCAAGCGCAGCCCGCTCGGTGGCCGCAACTTCGAGTACTTCTCCGAGGACCCCTACCTGAGCGGCAAGCTCGCCGCCGCCTACGTGCGCGGCATCCAGGCCGAGGGCGTCGCCGCGACCCCGAAGCACTACGCCGCCAACAGCCAGGAACTGCGCCGGATGTCCTCGGACTCCGTCGTCGACGAGCGGACGCTGCGCGAGCTCTACCTGACGGCGTTCGAGATCGTCGTGCGCGAGGCGGCGCCCCGGGCGCTCATGAGCTCCTACAACCGGGTCAACGGCACCTACGCCCACGAGAACCACCACCTCCTCACCGAGATCCTGCGCGGTGAATGGGGCTTCGACGGCGTCGTCGTCAGCGACTGGGGCGGCAGCAACGATCCCGTCGCGGCGATCGCGGCCGGCGCCAACCTCGAGATGCCGGCCCCGGGCCTCGACTCGGTGCGCCAGCTCGTCGAGGCGGTGCGCGACGGCCGGCTGGACGAGGCAGACCTCACGGCCCGGGCGGCCGAGGTGCTGCGGCTCGCCCTCGACGGGCGGCGCACGCCGCGGCCCGAGATCGACCGCGACGCCCATCACGACCTCGCCCGCCGCGCCGCCGAGGAATCGATGGTCCTGCTGCGCAACGAGGACGGCATCCTGCCCCTCGCTCCGGGCACGCGCGTCGCGCTCATCGGCGACATGGCCGACACCCCCCGGTACCAGGGCGCCGGTTCCTCGGCCGTGAACCCGACCAGGCTCTCCAGCCCCCGGGAGGCCCTCGCGGGCAGCGGCCTGCAGCTGACGGCGTTCGCGCAGGGTTACCGGCGCCACTCCCCCGTCGACCACGACCTGGAGCGCGACGCCGTCGCCGCCGCCGCGGACGCCGATGTGGCGCTGCTGTACCTCGGACTCGACGAGATCAGCGAGTCTGAGGGCGTCGACCGGCGCCACATCGACCTGCCCGATGCGCAGCTCTCCCTGCTGCGCGCCGTCGCCGCGGCCAACCCGAACGTGGTGGTCGTGTTGAGCGCCGGATCGGTCGTCGACACGGGCTGGGTGGACCAGACCCACGCCGTCCTGCACGGCTACCTGTCGGGGCAGGCCGGCGCCGAGGCCGCGGTGCGCCTGCTCACCGGGGACGCCACGCCGTCGGGCAAGCTGGCCGAGACCTACCCCCTGGCACTGACCGATACGCCCACCTTCGGGCGCTTCCCGGCCGAAGGGCGTACCAGCGTCTACCGCGAGGGGCTCTTCGTGGGCTACCGCCACGCCGAGGCCGCGGGCCGCCCCGTCCGCTACCCCTTCGGCCACGGCCTCAGCTACACGACCTTCAGCTACTCCGACCTCGCCCTGACCGACGACAGCGCCGAGTTCACCGTCACCAACACCGGGAGCGTCCCGGGCGCCGAGGTCGCCCAGCTGTACGTCGCGACGCCGGACAGCGCCGTGGTGCGCCCCGAGAAGGAGCTCAAGGGCTTCGCCAAGATCAGCCTCGCCCCGGGCGAGTCACAGCGGGTCACCATCGCCTTCGACCGCTACACGTGGCGCCACTTCGACCCCACCACCGGCGCGTGGATGACCGAGGAGGGACCCCGCCGCGTCCTGATCGGCGCCAGCTCCACCGACCTGCGCCTGAGCGGCGAGCTGCACGTGTCCGGCGTGACCCTCACCCCGTCGGTGTCGCCCGCCACCCTGCGCACAGCGATGCTCCGCGGCCTCACCGACGACGAGTTCAACGACCTGCTGGGCATCACGGTGCCGCGCGACGTCGTCACCGGTGACCTCCGCCGCAACGATCCCCTCGGCGACCTCTCCCGGGCCCGCAGCCCGTTGGCCAGGTTCGCGCACTGGGTCCTCATCACGCTGCGGCGGCGCAGCGAGGCCAAGGGCGAGCCCGACCTCAACATCCAGTTCCTCTACAACATGCCGTTCCGGGCGCTCGGGAAGATGACCGGGGGCATGGTCAGCGACGAGATGGTCGACGGCATCGTCGACCTCGCCAACGGCCATCATCTCCGCGGCCTCCGCACCGTCATCGCGGGGTTCTTCCGCAACCGGCGCACCGCCCGCGACCTCACCCGCCAGCTCACCGAAGCCCGCTGACCCCCAAGGAGTAGACCCACCATGTTCACGAAGATCCGCACGATGTGGGGTGGCTTCAGCGAGCGCCACCCGGAGCTGTCCAAGTTCCTCATGTTCTTCATCCTCAGCAACGGCGTGACCGTGCTGCAGATCGTCGTCATGCCCGTGTTCCGCGCCATCTTCGGCCGGACCTCGCTCATCGACACCAACTTCCAGGTGTGGCCCGTCGGCTCCAACGTCGACGGCTCGCAGTACTACGTGTTCGACTACGCCGCGGGCGCCCTGCCCGACGGCGGGGGCGGCCTCGCGTACTTCCTGGCCGTGCAGCTGGCCATCCTCATCGCGCAGGTGATCAACTTCTTCGCGCAGCGCACCATCACGTTCAAGTCCAACAGCAGCATCTGGCGCGCCGCGTTCTGGTACCTCGTCGCCTATCTCGTCATCACCCTGGTGGCCGCCGCCGCCCAGGGCTTCTACAAGGCGCCGATCTACACCTTCCTCATCGATACCCTCGGCTGGGGTCAGACGGGCGAGACCGCCGCGGACATCCTCACGATGATCATCAACGCGGCCATCTCGTTCTGGGTGTTCTACCCCATCTTCAAGGTGATCTTCCGGCAGGAGCCGGTCGCCGACGAGAAGCCCGCCGAGCAGCCCGCAGCCTGAGAGGAGCCGGACCGTGACGACGTTGACCGTGGTCGTGCCGAGCTACAACTCGAGCGACTACCTGCACCGCTGCCTGGATTCGATGCTGCCGTTCGACGACGACCTCGAGGTCATCGTCGTCAACGACGGCTCCACCGACGACACGTCCGCCATCGCGCATCGGTACGCGGCTGACCACGCCGGGCGGGTGCGCGTCGTGGACAAGCCCAACGGGGGCCACGGCTCGGCCGTCAACGCAGGCCTGGACGCGGCGACCGGCCGCTACTTCCGGGTCGTCGACAGCGACGATTGGCTGGACCGCGACGCGCTCACGGCCCTGCTCGGGGTCCTGCGCGGCCAGGACCGGCTCGACCTCGTCGTGAGCAACTTCGTGTACGAGAAGGAGGGCCGAGAGCGGCGCCACGCGATGCGGTACCGCTCGACGCTCCCCCGGAACCGCGAGTTCGGTTGGGAGGAGGTGGGCCGCTTCCGGCCCGACCAGGGCATGCTCATGCACTCCCTCACGTACCGCACGGCCGTGCTGCGCAACTCCGGCATGCGGCTGCCCGAACACACGTTCTACGTCGACAACCTCTACGCGTTCGTGCCGCTGCCCTACGTCCGGCGCATGCGTTACCTCGACGTCGACCTCTACCGTTACCACATCGGCCGCTCGGACCAGTCGGTCAACGAGTCCGTCATGCTGCGCCGGCTCGATCAGCAGCTCACGGTCAACCGGCTCATGATCGAGGCGCTCCCCTCGCCCGGGTCGACGCCGAAGGCCCTGCACCGCTACCTGGTGCACTACCTCGGGCTCGTGTGCGGGGTCTCCTCAATCATGCTGATCCGCGCCGGCGCGCCGGAGCATCTGCGCATGAAGCGTGACCTCTGGCGGGACCTTCGGGCCGCGCACGCACCCGCCCATCGTCGGCTGCGTCGCAGCAGCATCGGCGCGCTGGTCAACCTGCCCGGGCGGACCGGGCGCAGGGTGTCGGTCTGGGCCTACCTGGCCGCGCAGCGGGTGGTCGGCTTCAACTGAGCGGCAGGAGAACCGTGAGCGTGAACCAGTTGTCGCGGGCGGTGACGGTGGCCTGACCGCCGTACTTCTCGGCCGCGTGCCAGATGCTCTTGAGCCCGAGGCCGTGAGTGCCGCCCACCTTGCGGGTGGCCAGTTCGCCCTCCTTGTAGCGCAGTTCGCCGTCGAAGTAGTTCTCGAACCTGCACACGACGAAGCGGGCCTGGTTGTGCACCGCGACGCGGATGATCCGGTGCTCGGGGTCCTCGAGCCGCTGCACGGACTCGATGGCGTTGTCCAGCGCGTTGCCGAGGATGCTGGCCAGGTCCATGACGTCGACGAAGCCCAGCGCTGTGCCGTCCGCCACGCACGTGAAGTTGATGCCCCGGGATCGGCAGTAGCGGGCCTTGGAGGTCAGCACGGTGTCGAGCACCGGGTTGCCCGTGTCGAACGCCGCGCCGAACTGGTCCAGCGACTCCTCCAGCGCGTCGAGCTGCCGCCCGCGTTTCTCGGGGTCGAGTTCGACCCGGATGACCGCGAGGTGGTGCTTGAGGTCGTGTGAGGCGCGGCTGACGAGCTCGATGTCGCGCTTGGCGGCCAGGTACTGGTCGTGTTGCGTGCGCAGGATGGCGTCCATGGCCGCGAGTTCGAGGTCGGCCCGCTGCTTGCGCAGCTGCTCGTGCTGGGCGTAGAGGGCGATGTAGCCGGCGAGGTCGACCAGGGTGCGGATGTAGAACACCTCGATCGAGATCTCGCCGCTGAACGGCGTGTTGGGGGTCACGAAGCTGAGGTTGCTGAGCGCGAAGGTCGTGACCGCCATCGCGACGGCGATGCTGAGCATGCGCGGCCCCACGGCCGGCGCCGTCCCGTCGAAGTGCCTGCGCTCCAGCACGTGGGCAGCCCCGAACGCCGCGGCGTACAGCACCACCAACACGATGGTCGGGATGAGACCCTCCACGCCCGGCTCGGGGTGGAAGTAGAAGGCGTGGATCTGCCACTCGAGCGAGGCGACGAGCTCGGCCAGCACGAACGCTCGAGCGGCCACGTAGCCGACGTCGCGGAGACCGACGGTGGTGGCGGCCGCCATGAGCCCCACCATGCCCGCGACAGCCAACGCCATTCCGACGGTCCACAGGTGCAGGGGCAGGGTCCCGGCGAACAGCTGGATGCCGACCAGCGCAGCCAGACCGACGGCGAGCGTGGCGGCCGTGCCGACCACACCCCACCGCCTCGGCAGCACGAGGATGTAGACCATGCAGGCGAGCCACTCCGCCAACCCGGTGATCTCACGGGGAATGTTCGGCAGGACCTCGGTCACGCGGGGTTCCCGCCGAAGTAGCCGGTGAGCGCCTCGAGGAAGGGCTTCTTGCGGGCGCGGCTGACGGGCAGGGAGATGCCCCCCGTGAGGCGGGACTCGCCGTTGCTGAAGCCCTCCACATGGCGCAGGTTGACCAGCAGGAAGCTGTTGGAGCGGTAGAAGCCGCGTGACTCGAGCTGGGCCGCCATCTCCTTGAGTGTGCCGATCATCGACAGCTTGCCGTCGGCCATGTGGAACACGAGGCGGTGCTTGATGCTCTCGATGTAGAGGACGTCGGCGAGATTGACGCGCAGCACCTCGCCGCCGACGCTGAGCACGATGTGGTCCTCGCGGGCCCGGTCCAGACGCTCCAGAGAACGCTTGAGCTCCTGTGAGAACGCGAAGTACGGCACCGGCTTGAGCAGGTAGCTCAGGGCGTCGACCTCGTAGCCCTTGATCGCGAACTGCGCCATGTTGGTGACGAAGATGAGGATGACCCCGGGGTCGACCTCCCGGATGAGCCGGGCCGTCGCGAAGCCGTCGAGGTTGTCCATCTGGACGTCGAGGAAGATGATGTCGAAACGCGGGCGGTAGGCGGCCGTCAGCTCCGATCCGTCGGCGAACTCCTCGACGGCGAACTGCACGCCGTGCTCGTGCTCGTAGCGAGCCAGGTACGACTGCAGGAGGTGTCGGCTCTCCTGCTGGTCGTCGACCACTCCGATGCGGATCATGCACGCTCCTTCCGGGTCCCACAGAGTATCAATCGCGACCCCGCGGAGCGCTGGTAGCCTCGCCCCTGAGCTGCCTGCCGGGAGGACGAGATGGATTTGTTGGTCGTGGGTTCCGGCCTGTTCGGGCTGACCATCGCCGAGCGGGCCGCCACCGAACTCGGGCTGCGGGTGACCGTCGTCGAGTCGCGGGACCACATCGGCGGCAACGCGTGGAGCACCGTCGACGAGGCCACCGGCGTCGAGGAACACCGGTACGGGGCCCACATCTTCCACACGTCCAACGACGCGGTGTGGGGCTACGTCAACCGGTTCACCGAGTTCACGCCCTACGAGCACCGCGTGTACGCCCGCCACCGCGGCGAGGTGTTCCCGCTGCCGATCAATCTCGGCACCATCAACCAGTTCTTCCGCACCGGGCTCGGACCCGACGAGGCGCGCCGGCTCATCGACGAGCAGGCCGGAGAACTGGCGGGCCGCGAGCCCGGCAATCTCGAGGACAAGGCGATCTCGCTGATCGGCAGGCCCCTGTACGAGGCGTTCATCCGGGGCTACACGGCCAAGCAGTGGCAGACCGACCCCCGGGACCTGCCCGCCTCCATCATCACGCGGCTGCCGGTGCGGTTCACCTACGACAACCGCTACTTCAACGACACCCACCAGGGAATGCCCCGGCACGGCTACGCGGCCTGGCTGCAGCGGATGGCCGACCATCCGCTGATCGACATCCGGCTGGGCGTCGACTTCCTCGACGACGGGCACGCGTTCAGCCGGGACGCCGCGGTGGGGCAGGTACCGGTGGTCTACACCGGCCCCGTCGACCGGTACTTCGGCCACCGGTACGGGGCGCTGGGCTGGCGCACGCTGGACTTCGACCGGCAGGTCCTCGACGTGGCGGACCACCAGGGCACGGCGGTGATCAACGAGTGCGACGAGGACGTCCCCTACACCAGGACGCTGGAGTTCAAGCACTTCCATCCTGAGCGCACCCACCGCGACGGCACCGTCGTCGTGCGGGAGTATTCGCGGTTCGCGGAGGGCCCGGACGAGCCGTACTACCCCGTTGCGACGCCGGAGGACAGGGCCAGGCTCGAGCGCTACCGCGAGGCAGCGGCCGAGGAGCCGCGGGTACTGTTCGGCGGTCGGCTCGGCACTTACCAGTACCTGGACATGCACATGGCCATCGGCTCCGCGCTGAGCCGCTTCGACAACACGGTCCGCGGCTGGTTCTGAGCGCGGTCGCTCCTCGCCGCACACCCGGCTCCGCGACACCGGACGACGAAGGGCGGGACCCGCGTTGCGCGGACCCCACCCTTCGTCGTTCGACCGTCGGTCGGCGGCTCGCCTAGACGGAGGCCCCGGTGCCGCTGTGGCGACGCACCCGACGCCACACCAGGAATGCCCCCAGGAGGACCAGGGCACCCAGCACTGCCGTGACCGCGTACTGGACGTAGACCCAGGTCGGCGGCGTGTAGTCCACCGTCGTGCCCGGGGCGAGCCCGTTCATGGCGTTGGAGTTGGCGACCGTGTAGAGGATGTTCTGCGTCGCGTTCCGGATGTCGGTGACCGCCTTCGCCGAGGATGTGTCGTTGAACGACTTCGACGGCTGGAACGTCAGCGTCAGGTCGGTACCGGCGCTGATGCCCTGGTTCGGGTTCATGTATGGGTACAGGTTGAAGTCCGAGATCGCGAAGCCCTCGAAGCCCCACTCGCCGCGCAGCACGTTCGTCATGAGAGCCTCGGAGCCGCCGGCCCACGTGGTCCCGATGCGGTTGAACGAGCTCATGACGCCGCCGGCGCCGATCGTCGTCTCCTCGATGGTGCCGTTCTCGTCGGCGATGTAGGTGACGTCCATCGAGATGTTCTTCACCGCCATCTCGAAGGGCTTCAGGTAGAGCTCACGAATGGTCTGCTCGGTGGCCCAAGTGGCGATGCCGTTGTTGACGCGGTTGGTCTCCTGCTCGTTGAGCGCGAAGTGCTTGAGCATCGTGTAGACGCCCTTCTCCGCGACGCCGTTGGCCACGGCGGTGAGCATCGCGCCGGAGAGGTGGGGATCCTCCGAGTAGTACTCGAAGTTGCGGCCCCCGAAGGGCGAGCGGTGCAGGTTGGCCGCCGGGGCGTACCAGCCGTTGATGCCCTTGTGCAGCGCCTCGTTACCGAGCATGCGCCCCATCTCCGCGCCCAGGTCGACGTCCCAGGTCTGCGCGATGAGGAACTGCGACGGGTAGGCCACGCCGTTGATCGACGAGTTGATGAAGGACGAGAAGCCGGCGGGGCCGTCGGGCTCCAGGGTCTGCGGCTTGGCGATCGACCCGATGCCGGCGGTCTGGTAGGCGCCGTTGAGCAGCAGGTCCGTCATCTCGGAGACCGTGAGCGAGTCCATGATCTCGGCCCACAACGGGTCGTCCTTCGCGAGACCGCGCATGTCGATCAGCGTGAGGTCCGAGTCCGCGCCCGTCGTCGGCTTGTCGCCGTCGAACGCGTCGGCTGCCGCCTCGTGGTCCCACGGGGCGAACCCTGCGACGACGGCCTCATCGGCGACGAACTGGTCGGCCGTCGGGGCCTTCGGGAAGGTGCCGGCGAAGTCGGCGCGCGACATCGACAGGATCTTGCCCTCCTGCGGCTCGCTGGTGAACTGCGCCGACACGTCGTCGAACTGGTTGGTCACCTCCGCGAGGTCGGTGGAGCGCTGGTTGTCGCCGGAGTAGACGACGTCCTCGGCCACCGTGTACGTGATGGGCTCGACGCCCGGGGCGACGGTGTGCGAATCGGTGCGCAGGCTGATGACGTAGTCGCCTGCCTCGAGGACGTAGGCGCGCTCGCCCAGGTGGTCGTAGGACGCCATGTCCTCGACGGGGAGCTCGAGGGTCAGCGTCTCGGAGGCGCCGGGCTCGAGGAGGCCGGTCTTGTCGAACGCCCCGAGCACGACCTCGGACTTCTCGATGCCGCCGTCGGTGTAGGGCGCCGTGTAGTAGAGCTCGACCACGTCCTTGCCCGCGACGTCACCGGTGTTGGTGACCTCGACCTGGACGGAAATGGTGCCGTCGACGTCGCCGGTCTCGGTGGAGACGATCTCCCAGGCGAAGTCGCTGTAGCTCAGGCCGTAACCGAACGGGTACACCACGGCCTCGTCGTAGTCGATGAAGCCCTCGGCCGCGGCGGTCTCGTAGTAGCGGTAGCCGATGTAGATGCCCTCGGCGTAGTTCACGAAGGGCGCGTCGGAGGTCAGCGTCGCGTTGGACGTGGCCTGCTCGACGGCCGACACCGGGTAGGAGGCCTCGATGTTGTCGTAGACGAACCCGCCGAAGTTGGCGTAGGTCGGGTCCGCCGTGAAGTCGGCGGCCCACACGTCGGCGGTGCGTCCGGAGGGGTTCACCTCGCCGGTCAGGATGCTGCCCAGAGCGTCGAACCCGCTCGCGCCGGGGGAACCGGCCAGCAGGACCGCGTCGACGCCGGGATCGTCCTGGACGTCGCCCATCTCGATGGTCGTGGAGGCGTTGACCACCACGACGACCGTCTCGAAGGACTCCTTGGCGAGCTCGATGAGGTCGCGCTCGTCCTGGTTCAGCTCGAGCTGGTGCTGGCCCTCGGCCGCGTTGTCGTCCCAGTCCGTCATGTCGCGGGTCAGGTCGCCGCCCTCGCCGCCGGGGCGGCCGATGTAGATGATGGCGGCGTCGGAGTAGTCCGCGAACGAGCCCTGGAGGGCCTCGTAGTCGCCGACCGGCAGCTCGCCGATGTTGTAGCTCGACGCGCCGGGGTTGTCCATCTCGATGTGCCCGCGCCGGTTCTCGGCGGAGAAGGCCTCGATCGCCGCGTAGACCTGATCGTTGACCTGGAAGCCGGCGTTCTCGAGCCCGGCCCGGGCGGTGACCGCGGACCGGGTGTCGACCGAGCCGGACCCGGCGCCGCCGAAGACGGGATCGGCCGCCGCACGGCCGAGCATCGTCACCCGCGACGCGGACGCGAGCGGCAGCGCGCCCGACTCGTTCTTGGCCAGCACGATGCCACCGGCCGCGATCTCCTCGACCAGGTCCCTGGCGGCGGCGTCGACCTCGTCCATGCTGGCGAAGTCCGAGGTGTAGTACTCGGTGTCCCAGTCAGCCGATTCCTCGGAGTTGGTGAAGGTGTAGGTGCCGGACCCGAGCTGGGACGCGACCCATCCGCCTCCGACGACGAGCGCCACGTTCGCGGCGACGATCAGTGCGGTCACCGTGGCGAGCACGGGGATCCAGATCCACAGGAACTTCTTGTTCGACATGGGCGCCTTCTGGCGACCGGTGTCCTTCTTCGGTCGGGCGTTCACTACTTACTCTCCTTCGAGGGCGGCGGGATGGGGAGTCCGCGGAGGACTACTCGGTGACCTCGGTGATGTTGCCGTCCTGGTCGATCTGCCAGGTCTTGCCGGTCTCGGCGGAGTCGGCCTCGATGGTGAAGTCGCCACCATCGATCTCGATCGTCCCCTGGACGCGGGAGGTCGCCTCGGAGTAGGTGTACGGCATCACGAGGAGCCCGTACTTGACGGTGGGGGCGTCGACGTCGCTCGCGAGCATGACCTGGGCCCAGTCGTCGTCCTCGAGAGCCTCGAGGACGGTCAGGCGGGCGTTCTCCAGGTCCTCGGCCACGTCGACGGACGCGGCGGCCTGGCTGCTCTGGGTCGCGGTGCCGGCGCCGTTGTCGCTGGAGCACGCGGTGACGCCGAGGGCGCCGGTGAGGGCGATGAGCAGGCCGAGGCCGGTGGTCAGGATCTTGTTGGTGTTCACAGCTACTCCTTGTGGTCTCTGGCCGTGGGCTCATCCCGCGGCCGATGGTGGGGGTGGCCGGCGATACCTCCGCCGGCCACCCCCTCGGGTGTTCGCGTCAGCCGGCGATCGGGCCGGCGTAGTTCAGACCGAAGCCGTAGTCGTACACGTTGCCGTTGGCGTCGGTGTAGGGCGTCATGTCCTTGGCGACGTCCTCGAACTGCGCCTCGACGGTGTCCATGTTCGCGGGGAACTGGATCGGCAGACGACCCTGGGGCTCGTAGAGGCCCAGCGACACCTCGATCAGCGCCTGGTCGCTCGTGCCGAAGCCGACAACGATAGCGTCAGACTCCGCCTCGAACTCTGCCGGGATGACCGGGTTGGTCGCCTTGACGACGGTGACGACCGGGATGTCCTTCCCGCTCGCCTCGACGGCGGCCACCGCACGCTCGAACGCGTCGAGGTCGGCCGCGTTGGCGATGCGCGAGGTGTTGCCGAAGTAGGAGCGGTTCTGCTTCGTGCCGTCGGGGAGCAGGTCGCCCGAGATCGACTCCTTGCGGACGTTCTCGCCGTCGGCGGTGTAGGGGCGGTACTGCAGCGAGATCGGGTACCACTCGTCGGTCTCCAGATCGTGGCCGATGTTGGAGAAGTTGCCGCCGTTGTCCGGGCTGTCCATGCCGACCAGGACGAGGTCGACGTTGCTGAGATCGGGGGCGGTGTAGCTCGTGACGACGCCGTCGGCATCGGTCACGGCCTCATCGGTGACGACGGTGCCGAAGTACTGCTCGGCGACCTCGACGTCGATGCTGGGGCCCTCGGTGTACTCGCCGGGGCCGAACGCGCTGGCGAAGCCGTTGCTGTAGGACCGCGGGATGTAGACGGTCTTGTCGGACCAGTCGGCGGCCTCGGCGGCTGCGATGGTACCGCCGTCGTTCTTGACCATCACGACCGAGTCGAGCTGCGCGGCATAGCCGGCCTCGATCTTGTCCTCGCTGGCGAGGACCTTCGCGGACTCCTCGGGATCGAGGAAGGCGCTCTCGTAGAGACCGGGGTTGAAGAGCATGGAGAGGATGCGGGCGCCCGACTCCTGGAAGCGGGTCTCCGCGTCCACCTCGAGCTCACCGGCTTCGAACTTCTGCTGCCACAGGTCAGCGGCCTCGAGGATGAAGGTCGCGTCGTTGACGCCACCGAACATGTCGTGACCGGTACCGAGCACCTCCAGGTAGCGCTCCGCGGGGGTGAGATCCTCCGCGCCCCAGGCCATGCCGAAGAACGCGCCCTCGTCCTTGGAGCCGCTCATGACGCCCCAGTCGGTGACGACGACGCCCTCGTAGGCGTTGTCCTTGCGCAGGATGTCCATGCGGCCGTTGTCGTAGGCGGTGCCGATGCGCTCACCGAACAGCGGCTCGCCGTCGGCGTTCAGCGCGATGGAGTACGCGGTCATGACGGCCGCCGAATCGAGGGAGCCGAGGAAGCCAGCGGCGTGCTCGTCGAAGTTGTCGCCCGGGTAGACGCCGTACTTGCCGGCGTCGGTGTGGCCCTCGCGGCCGCCCTCACCGGGTCCGTCGCCGGCCCAGTGCTTGATCATCGCGTTGACCGACTCGGGGCCCCACACGTCCTCGCCGCCGGTGCCCTGGAAGCCGTCGACGTAGGCCGCCGCGAGCTCCGTGTTCTGCGCGACGTCCTCACCGAACGTGCCGCCGACGCGGAGCCAGCGGGGCTCAGTCGCGAGGTCGATCTGCGGGCTCAGCGCGGTCGCGATCCCGAGGGCGCGGTACTCGGCCGAGGCCATCTCGCCGAAGTTCTGAGTGTGCTCCGCGTTGAAGGTCGCGGCGAGACCGAGGTTCGAGGGCCAGCGCGAGATGTCGGCGCCCTCGGCGTTGTAGCCGCCGGAGCCGGCGGTCGACCGCGGGTCGGACGCGAAGTTGACCGGCACGTACGGGGTGTCCTCGGTGGCCAGGGTCTCGACGAAGGCCTGCATCTCGTTGACCCAGGGAACGGTGACCTTGGCGTCGCTGCCGGCCGCGTTGAGGACGGCGCGCAGGTTCGACTCGGACAGGTAGGTCTTCTGGGCGTCGGTCAGGCCGTCCTGCGGCGTGCGCTCGTGCGAGCTGAACAGCATGAGGCCCGCGATCTGCTCGATCGACATGTCGTCGGCGAGGTCGGCCGCGCGCTCAGTGGCCTCGACGCGCCAGTCCTCCCACGTGTCGAGCTCGCCGTTGGCGTTCATGTCCTTGAACGCGTAGGTCGCGCCGTCGATCTCCTCCTCGAGCAGCGTGATGCCACTCTCGGCGCCGTACGACAGGGTCGGGCCATCGCCTGGGTTGTCGACGACCATGAACGTCGTGGTGCCGTCGGTGACCTCACGCTCGGTGTAGGAACCCGAAGCGGCCTGCTGCGACGTGGCAGCCGGCGCGGAGGACTCGTCGCCCTCCGGGGTCGCGCTGCAGCCCGACAAGGCCATGGCGGCGATGCCGGCGAAGGCAATGATGCGCGTGGCGGGACGCTTCATCGGACGCCCCCCTGCACTCGCGCTCTGGTGAACCTTCATCACTCTCTCCTCATTGAGTCACGGACCGGGTCAGCGGGAGGTGATGCACGTTCGACACCCTCCCCGGCTGCCACGATCCTGTTGGGACACGGCCCCCGCGACCCGCCGGCTCCACCCCGTGCCCACGGCACGAGTCGGGTCCGGATGATGGGTCGCGTGTGACCGAGACACACTCAATCAGCGCGCGGATGAGGCTCTCCCAGCCCGAAGCACAACCTGTCGGTCTGTGCGCACAACCTGCGTCCGGCGTCGGAGAACACAGAGACGGGGCCGCCATCAGGCGACCCCGTCCCGCTCAGAAGAAAGGCTGCGGTTCAGCGCTCGTCTCAGACGATGCACACCCCGCGTAGGCCTTCCTTGGCCTTACCTACGGTCTGATAACTGTCATCGATGCCCATAAATTGCCTCCCGGAGTGGTCTAGGAAATAGGACAGGTTCCACGGTACGCCCCCCGGGCAAACCCGGGGGGCGTTACACCGAACGAATGGTGCGCCGGTCAGCGCGAGATGTCCTCGACGATGTCGCCGGTGAGGCGGTCGCCGAGCGTGCGGGCGATGTCGGCCTGGGCGATGATCCCGACGACCCTGCCCTCCTCGACGACGGGGATGCGCCGGATCTGAGTCTCGGCGAGGATCCGTGCGACGTCCTTCGCATCGTGATCCACACCGACGGTCACCACGTCGGGCGTGGCGATCTCGGCGACGGTGGCGGACGCGGGGTCGAGGCCGACAGCGATGCCCTTGACGACGATGTCGCGGTCGGTCACGACGCCGACCAGCAGGTCGCCGTCGGTCACGGGCATGGAGCCGACGTCGTGTTGGCTGAGTTGTCGCGCAGCTTCGGCGAGGGTCGCGGTGGGTGCCAGGCATTCGGCCGGCGAGGTCATGAGATCGCGTGCTGTCTTCATGGCTCCTCCTTGCGGGTCACGGTCAGCCCTGGTGACTGGCCTACCTTGTCCGGTACCCGCTGCCGGGCCCCGCCAAACACCGTGGTGTCCGGTCGGACCTCGGTGTTGTCCGACCGCCGTCCGAGCCTGGTCGGGAGTGGCGCCGCACGGCAGGCTGCCTCCATGCATCCGCGGCAACCTCTCCCCCGCGCGCTGGGAGCTCTGGCGGAACGGCAGTCAGGCCTCCTCACCACGCGACAACTTCTCGACGGCGGACTCACGCGTGCGGTGATCGGCCGGATGGCCCGGCAGTGGGTCTCGCCGGCGGAAGGGCTGCACTTCCTCACCGAGCCGTGCTGGCTGAGCGCCGCCTGGGCAGGTGTTCTGCGTGGCGGGGACGAGGCGGTCCTGGGCGAGGACGCTGCTGCCTATCTCCATGACGCTGTTCGTGATGCTCCATCTCACATCGCCGTCTGGACCCCCGCCCGGCGGGACCCTCTCGACCTGGGCCCGTGGGTGGTGCACTACCGGCGAGGTGTCCGAAGCGGGCGAGGGAGCCCATCCCGGACTTCCGTCGAGACATCGCTGCTGGACCTCGCCCGAGTCAACTCTGAGGATGGGACCGTCGCCGCCGTCGCGCGAGCGCTGGCCCAGGGCAGGACGACGCCGGACAGACTTGTCACCGCCATGGACACCCGGCGCGCTACCCGGCACTCGACCGTGATCCGGGACCTGTGCCGCCAGGCCGGAAGCGGCATCGAGAGCGCGCTGGAATGGAGATTCCATCGGCAGGTCCTCGTTCCGCACAGGCTGCCCCACCCGACGAGGCAGGTTCGCTCCGTCGTGGGGCGGGCCGACTGCCTGTACGGCTGGGCGCGACTCGTCGTGGAACTCGACGGGATCCGCGACCATGTCGAGTGGTCCAAGGACATGGAGCGCGACAACGCCCGGCTGATTCTGGAGGGCGCCGTCACGCTGCGGTACGGGTGGCACGCGGTCGCCGGCGACCCCTGCGGTGTTGCCGCACAGCTGGCGGATGCGTTGCGCCCACGCGGCTGGGATGGCGTGCTGAGAAGCTGTCGGCGTTGCGCGGGATGAGGTGGAGCGGCGGATCTGGTGGCGTAGTCGCGACCAGATCAGCCGGTCGAGCCCACGAGCCCCCGGCCCCCCGCAACGACCGATTGTGCCGCTGAGCGGACCGATCATGCGACGACTCTCGAAGCTGCACGCCGCCAGGCAGGTGAATGCTCATGTCCGCCACGACCTCCACGACGAGAGACCCGGCGGACCGGACAAGTCCAGCCCAGACGAAGGAGTCTAGAAATGATGGAACGCCTCAGCCGACGTGCCCTGCTCGGTTCGGCCGCAGCAATCCCTGCACTGGCCGCCATCCCCCAGGTGGCCTCGGCCGCCACCTCGGTCAGCTTCGACCTGAACGCCAGCGTGCTCGACGGCGGCGAGCAGGTGACGTCGCTGACCATCCGGGCGGGCGCGCTCGGGCAGTTCGATCCTTCGAGCCTGACGCTTGGGACCTTCTCGGTCCTGGCCAAGGCCGAGAGCCCGCTCCCCTCGTCGTCGGGGCAGCTCACCTTCGGCGTCTACGACGTCCAGCGTGAGGTGACCGCGGCCCGGGTCGACAACCGGGGCAACATCACCCTCGACCTGGCCACCGCCGAGGGCGTACCCGGGGGCGGCACCCTGGGCTACACCGTCCCCGCCGGGCGGAACGTCGAGTTCGACCTGACCTACACGATCACTCAGAACGCCCCCCTCCGGCTGCGCAACCAGCGCCCGGTGATGATCGACAGCTTCACCCAGAGCGAGCTGACGAACCCCGAGGCGGACGCCTTCAGCTACGGGACGTCCGCGTCCGGGCTGAACTACCGCCTCTACACCCCTTCGAACAACGGCCACGGCCGGGCTGGCAGGCACCCGCTGGTCGTCTGGCTGCACGGCGGCGGCGAGGGCGGCATGGACGCGCGCCAGACGAACGAGGCGCAGCTGCGCGGCAACCGCGGGGCGCTCGGCTTCATCACGCCGGAGGCACAGCAGATCTTCGGCGGGGCCTACGTCGTCGCCCCGCAGTCCCCCAGCGCGTGGATGAACGACGGCGACGGGTTCGCGCCGCGGATCGCCGCGCTCGTGGACGAACTCCTCGCCTCGAACCACAAGATTGACCCGCAGCGCGTGCACGTCCTGGGTTGCAGCAACGGTGGGTACATGTCGCTCAAGATGGCGGTCGAGTACCCGACGAAGTTCGCCTCGATCGTCCCCATCTGCCCCGGCGCGACGCCCAACTTCTTCACCGACGCCGAGCTGCAGAGCGTCAGCTCGACTCCCACGTGGCTCGTGCACTCGAAGGACGACACCGTCCTCCCGTGGGAGCCCAACACCGGCCGGGCGGCGGCGCTGATCGACGACGCCATCGTCACGCTCTACGACACGGTGACGTGGCAGGGCCACCAGTTCATGGGGCACTGGTCGTGGATCTATGCCGCACGCAACGACCCGCAGCACAACGGGCAGCACCTCTGGCAGTGGATGGCCGAGCAGCACCGCTGACCCGCTGGCGGTCGCGCCGGAGACGGTCGACCGGCGGATCTGGTGGCGTAGTCACTACTAGATCCGCCGGTCGAGCACGTCACGGGCTCTGCCCCTCGGATCAGCTGCTGAGCATGACCTGGCCGCCGGTCACCGGGAGGGCCTGGCCGGTCTCGTACGCCTGCTCGACGATGTAGTACACCGCTCGCATGACGTCGGCTCCCGTGGTGCCGCGGCGCAGCGGCACCTTGGCCTCATAGAACTCGCGCACCTCGTCGACGGTCGTGGCGCCCGGCACCTTCCCGGAGCGCAGGTACTGCACGAACAGCCCCTTGTCCGGATCCGACCACAGGGGGCCGTCGTAGAAGTTACCCGGGCAGATCGCGTTGACCTTGACGCCGTGCTCGACGAGTTCCAGCGCGAAGCTCTGCACGAGCCCGATGCCGCCGAACTTCGACCCGGCGTAGGCGCCGTTCTTGTTCGAGCCCACCAGGCCGGACTTCGAGTTGATCTGGATGATGTCGGTCATCCAGCCCGGCGCGGCGGAGTGCTGAGCAGCCAGCAGGCGGCCCAGGTGCTTCGTCACGAGGAAGAAGGCCGTGTAGTTGATGTCCGTGGTCAACGCGAACGCGGACAGCTCCTGCTCCAGCACTCCCCCGGCCCGGACGATGCCGGCGTTGGAGATGACGAGGTCGAGGCCGCCGGTGGTCGCCGCGATCTGCTCGGCCATGGCTGAGACAGAGGCCTCGTCGGACACGTTGACCGTGATCGCGGCGGCGCGGTCGCCCAGCTCCGCGGCCAGGGCCGCGGCGCCGTCGCCGTTGAGGTCGGCGATGTAGACGAACGCGCCGGAGTCGATCAGCCCGTGGACGATCTCCGCGCCGAAGCCCTGGGCACCGCCGGTGACGACGGCGACCTTGCCCGCGACGACGGCGGACCGCGACGCCGCGCTGCGGGCCTCGGCGGTGCGCGCACCGGGGAGCGGGGTGAGGTCGCCGAGGGTGCGTGCGGAGAAGGCGAAGCGCTCCCCCGAGACCTCCACGACGACGCTGCCCGGGAGGGGCAAGTCGGCGTCGGCCAGGGCCTGGGGCAGGTCCGCCATCGATGAGACCTTCTTAGGCTTCGAGGCCGACTCCGTCGGCACCTCAGCCAGCGGGTCCAGCGTCGAGGCCGACTCCGTCGGCACCTCAGCCAGCGGGTCCAGCGTCGAGGCCGACTCCGTCGGCACCTCAGCCAGCGGGTCCAGCGTCGAGGCCGACTCCGTCGGCACCTCAGCCAGCGGGTCCAGCGTCGAGGCCGACTCCGTCGGCACCTCAGCCAGCGGGTCCAGCGTCGAGGCCGACTCCGTCGGCACCTCAGCCAGCGGGTCCAGCGTCGAGGCCGACTCCGTCGGCACCTCAGCCAGCGGGTCCAGCGTCGAGGCCGACTCCGTCGGCACCTCAGCCAGCGGGGTCACCAGGACCGGGACCCCGTATCGGGCCAGGTAGGCGCCGCGCACGACCGGCGCGATCTCGACCAGGCTCATGCCGTCACCGTCCTCAGGTCGTCGGCCGCCGCAGCGACCGTCAGTCCACCCTGCACCAGTCCACGGCCGAGTCCGGCGTAGCGCGCGACCCGCTCGGCGAGCGGCAGCGACGCCAGCGGGGAGTGGGCCGAGAACAGCCCGAGGCCGCCGTCGACCTCGGCCAGCCGCTCGTGGGCCACCATCGCCCAGGTGGCGTCGTTGAGGTGGGCCAGCTCCGGCCGCTGGAGCTCCGGGCAGTTGAACACCTGGCGAGGCGTGTTGATGTCCACGCCCGACACCTCCAACAGCCCGTGCTCCGCCGCCAGCGCCGCGACCCGTGCCATCTGCTCGGGGGTGTTGCGCGGCGGCATGTACGTGATCGCCGGGATCCCGATGCGACGCAGTTCCTCCACCAGGAGATCGAGGAAGTCGTCTTCGAACTTCTCGGCCTTCTTGTCCCCCGTGGGCGACGCGGTGACGTCGCCGAGGTACGCATAGGCCGGGATGGCGTCGACGGACGTCGCGAAGGCGGCAACCTCGGCCATCGTCGGGCACTCGGTCCGGTCCGGGACGATGTAGATCTGCCCGAGGAACTCGGCCTTCATGACGCCAAGCAGGTCGAACACCAGGTGCGGGTTGTCGGGGTCCGCGAGCTGGTCGCGGACCTTGCCGCCGAGGGAGAGCCCGAGCTCGGCCAGGCCGTCGACGAGCGACTGGCCCACCCCGAAGCGCTCGATGAGCTTCGACGCCATGGCCGCCAGCAGGTGCCGTTCGGTCACGGTGCCGCCCCGGAGGAACTGCGACCGCTCGACGATGTCCTCCTCGAGGTCGATCAGCGGCGCGCCGAGACGGCCGAGGATCTCGTTGGCCCGCTCCACCATGGCCCCGGTCCGCCTGAGGCGGGCCTCGCGCACCGGCACCAGGTACTCGGACACCGCATCGCGCGAGCGCGCCGGGATGCCCTGCACTGTCATGTAGGCGATGCCAGCCGTGTCGGGGTTGTTGAGCTTGCGGTCATGCAGCGGCGCGCGGCCCGCGGCCACCTCCTCCTCGCTGTACATGTAGACGCGGCACTCGAAGCCGGTGACCGCGCCCATCCCGAGGAGCCCGGCGGCCTCCGCCATCTCGGCGGCCGCGCCGGCGGAGTCGTGGTCCACCGACCCGACGACCTGCAGCCCCGCCTCGCGGGCCCGCAGCGCCGCCATCGCCGGAGCGTACGGGCTGAACGAGTAGATGGTGTGCACGTGGTTGTTCGACTCGGTCACGAACTCCGGGAACGCGGGCGTGCCCTCCAGGTACCCCTTCAGCGCGTCGAGCCGCTCGCCGGGCGTGGCGAGGGGGTCGTTGATCGCCTCGCGCGACACGTCACACCCCCTGACGCGACCGGCGCGCCAGCTCGGCGACGGTCTGGTTGGTGGTGGGGACGTGTCCGGCCAGCGGCAGGATCCGCTCGTGGATGGCGTCGACGAGCCATTCGGGCTGCGGGAAGAACTCCTTCTCGAGCTCGGCCGCCGGGGTGATCGCGTTGCGCGATCCCACGACCGTGACCGGCGCGTCCAGGTGGTCGAACGCCAGCGTCTGGATCTGCGAGGCCACGTTGTGCAGGAAGGACCCGCGGTCGACGGCGTCGGAGGTGAGCACGAGGCGGCCGGTCTTCTTGACCGACTCGACGATCGGATCCAGGTTGAGCGGCGCGATGAAGCGCAGGTCGATGACCTCGGTCGAGATGCCGTACTTCTCCTGCAGCAGGTCCGCGGTCTCCATGACGCGGTAGAGCGTCGGGCCGATGACCGCGATCGTGAGGTCGGTGCCCTCGCGGCGCACGACCGGTTCGCCCTCCGGCACCTCGTAGTAGCCCTCGGGCACGCCGTCGGCCTCGAACTGCTCGGCCACGTCGTAGAGGAGCTGGGACTCGAAGAACATCACCGGATCGGTCCCACGCAGCGCCAGGTTCATCATGCCCTTGGCGTCGTACGGGGTGGCCGGGTAGTACACCTTGAGCCCGGGCATGTGCGCCACGAGCGCCGACCAGTCCTGCGAGTGCTGCGCGCCGTACTTGGAGCCGACGGACACGCGCATGACCAGCGGCATCGTCAGCAGGCCCGCGGACATGGACTGCCACTTCGCGGCCTGGTTGAAGATCTCGTCCCCGGCGCGGCCGAGGAAGTCGCAGTACATGAGTTCGACGATCGCGCGGCCGCCGGAGAGGGCGTAGCCGACACCGGCGCCGATGATCGCGGCCTCGGAGATCGGCGAGTTGAACAGCCGGTGGTACGGCAGCAGCTCGGTGAGCCCGCGGTAGACGGCGAAGGCGCCGCCCCAGTCGCGGTTCTCCTCGCCCCAGCCGGCCATGGTCGGGTCGGTGGCGAAGCGGTGGGCCACGGCCTCGAAGATGGCGTCGCGGTAGGAGTAGGCCTTGGCCTTGGAGACGGGCTTGCCGTTCTCGTCGGTGGCCTTGCGCACCTTGTTCTTCAGCGACTTCACGCGGGCGTTCTCGGCCAGCGGCTCGAGCAGCTGCGGCTCGCCGTCGGCCATGGCCTCGACGTTGCCGTTGGAGTACATGACGGTCTCGATGAAGTCCATCCCGACGCGGGGGCTGGACTCCTCGTCCTTGGTCGCGATGGCGATGATCTTGGTGAGGCGCTCGTCGAACGTCGCCTGGATGTCGTCGACCTCGCCCTGGCTGAGCACCTTGTTCTCGACGAGGTACGCGGCGTAGTTCTTGAGGCCGTCGTGGCTCTCCCACAGCTCGACCTCGTCGCGCGTGCGGTAGCTCGACGCGTCCGACGGCGAGTGGCCGGAGAACCGGTAGGTGATGGTGTCGGTGAGGACCGGGCCGCGGCCGGACTCGAGGATCTCGCGCTTGCGGGCGACGGCGTCGGCGACGGCCAGCGGGTTGAGGCCGTCGACGCGTTCCGCGTGCATGGCCTCCGGGTTCACCCCGGCGCCGACGCGGGCAAGGATGTCGTAGCCCATGGTCTCGCCGGAGGTCTGGCCGCCCATGCCGTAGAAGTTGTTGAAGAAGTTGAACCAGATCGGCGGGTTGCCCTCCACGCCGTGAGTCCACAGGGTGCGGTACTGGTCCATGGCCGAGAACATCATGGCCTCCCACACCGGGCCGCAGCCCATGGAGGCGTCGCCGATGTTGGCGATGACGATGCCGGGCTGCTGGTTGACCCGCTTGAACAGGGCGGAGCCGGTGGCGATGTCGGCCGAGCCGCCGACGATGGCGTTGTTCGGCATGGAGCCGAACGGCGCGAAGAAGGCGTGCATCGAGCCGCCCAGGCCCCGGTTGAAGCCGGCCTTCCGGGCGAAGGTCTCCGCGACGGTGCCGTAGAGGATGAAGTTCTCGGCCAGGTCGAGGAGACCGTCGTGCTCGACCTTCTCGGCGAACCCGAGGGTCTCGCCGTCGAGGAACTCGCGCATGATCTTCTCCAGCTCGGCGGGATCGAGCTTGCGCGCCGCGGAGTAGCACTTGGCGAGGATCTCGCCGTGGCTGCGGTGCGAGCCGAAGACGAAGTCGGTCGGGTCGAGCTGCGAGGCCTGGCCGACGACGGCCGACTCCTGCCCGATGGACAGGTGCGCGGGGCCGCGGTGGTTGTACTCGACGCCGTTCCAGGCTCCGGTGGTCTTGATCGAGTTGAGCATGGTCTCGAACTGACGCACCGCAATCATGTCGTGGAGGATGTCGATGAGACCCTGCTTGCCGTAGCGCTCGAGCTCGGCGGCGAAGTCCGGCCGGTACTGGTTGACCGGGATCTCCGGGGCGGTGATGGAGGACGCCGAACGGACGTTGCTCGGGTGGACGATGAGGTTGCGTGGCATGGAATGTGACTCCTGTTGTTCGTGTCTCGCTCAGGCCTTCGCAGCCCAAGCCGCCTCTCGGATGAGTTCGCTGACGGTGGGATGGGGGAAGACGACCTGGCGCAGGTCGGTGATGGTGAGTTCGGTCTCCAGGACGACGGAGGCGCCCCAGACCATCTCGGAGGCGTAACTGCCGACGACGTGCAGGCCGAGGACCTGCAGGGTGTCGCCGTCGTAGACGAGCTTCGCGGCCCCGGGGGCCTTGACGCCGTTCTCGGCGACGAAGCGGCCCGACATCGCGCCGGGCACCGTGACGGTCTGGACGTTGCCGCCCTTCGCCCTGGCCTGCGCCTCGGTGAGTCCGATGCCCGCCGCCTCCGGGATGGAGTAGACGGCCCACGGGATGGTGCCCCAGCGCATGACCTCGCCGCGGCGGTGCGCCTCGGGGTCCAGGATGTTGGCGGCGGCCACCTCACCCATGCGGTACGCGGCGTGGGCCAGCAGGGAGCGGCCGGTGACGTCCCCGATGGCCCAGACGTTCGGGAGGTTGGTGCGCATGCGGTCGTCGACCGCGACACCCTTGCCCGAGACCTCGAGGCCGCTGCTCTCGGCCCCCCAGCCCTGCACGGCGGGGCGGCGGCCGACCGCCATGAGCACGACGTCGGCCTCAACCGCCTCGGCGGAGCCGTCTGCGGTGGTGTACTTCACGCTGCCGCCGTCGATGGCGGTGACGGTGCACGACAGCTTGAAGGCCACGTTGCCGAGCGCCTTGCGCAGCATGGGTGCGAGTTCGGCGTCCATGAACGGGACGATCTCGGGCAGCATCTCCACGACGGTGACCTCAGACCCGAGCGTGGCGAACAGGCTCGCGAACTCCAGCCCGATCACGCCGCCGCCGATCACGGCCAGGCGCGGCGGGATCGCGTCGACGGCGAGCATGCCGGTGGAGTCCACCACGTGCGGATTGTCCTTCGCCCCGGGGATGGGGGGCATGACGGGGACGGAGCCGGTGGCGAGGATGACGTGGTCGCCGGTGTAACTCTCCGCTCGTTGAGCCGGACCGGAGCCGGAGGCGCCGTCCGCGTCGAAACGGACGGTGACCCGCCCGGGCCCGTCGAACGTGCCGTACCCCTTCACGACGGTGACGCCGGCCTTCTTCTCCGCGAAGCCCACGCCCTTGACGAGGGTCGTGACGGTCTGGGCCTTCCACTTCTGCAGTTCGGTCCAGTCCACCGAGATGTCGGAGGTGTGGATGCCGAGGTTGCTGCCGTGCTTGGCGTGTTCGTAGGTCTTGGCCGCGTTCAGCAGGGCCTTCGTGGGGATGCAGCCCACGTTGAGGCAGGTGCCGCCCAGGGCGTCGGCCTCGACGAGGAGGACCTTCCTGCCCGCGTGGCCGAGTCGCTCCGCGGCGATGTAGCCGCCGGGGCCGCCGCCGAGGACGATGACGTCGTAGTCACTCATGGATGTGTCGGTTCCTCTCAGCCGAGAGCGGTGATGTCGATGGCCTCGATGAAGCGCACGAGGTCTTGCAGGAAGCGGGCGGCGTCCGCACCGTCGATGACGCGGTGGTCCGCGGTGAGCGACAGCCCGATGCGCTGCTCGGCACCGACGGAGCCGTCGGCGTTGACCTTGACGCGCGGGAAGATGGCGTCGACGCCGAGGATGGCGGTCTGGGGCACGTTGAGCAGCGGGGTGAACGACTCGATGCCGAAGCCGCCCAGGTTCGAGACCGTGAACGTCGCGCCCGACAGCAGGTCCGGGTTGATCGAGCCCTGGATGGCCTCGTTCGCCAGCTGCTTGCTGACCGCGGAGAACTCCCGCAGGCTCATCAGCGACGCGTTGCGCACCGTCGGCACCAGCAGACCGCGGGGGGTGTCGCACGCGAAGCCCAGGTGGACCCGCTCGAAGGTGGTGAGCACGCCGTCGGCCAAGTGCGCGTTGTGCGAGGGGTTCTGCGCGGCGGCGCGGACCGCGGCGTAGCCGACGAGGTCGCCGATGGTGACGCCGGTCATGCCGAGCGCAGCGTCCGAGTTCTTGAGCTTCTTGCGCAGGTCCAGCAGCCCCTGCGCGTTCGCGGTGGTGGTGTAGGTGAGCTGCGCGGACGTCGCCAGCGAGTTCATCATCCGCTCGGAGATGACCTTGCGGACGCCCTTCACCTGCGTGGCCTCCGAGGGGCCGGGGAAGTCGGCGTCGACGGCGGTGGCCGGGCGCGCGGCGGGCATCGTCGGGGCGACGGCCTCCGGAGCCGGGCCGGCGGTGAGGTCGGTCGTGGTGACGCGACCGCCGAGGCCGGTGCCCTGCGCGGCGGCGCCGTGCGCACCGGCCCGTGCGGCAGCGGGCGTGGCTGAGGTCAGCGCCTCCTTGACGTCGCGCTCGATGACGCGGCCGCCGGGGCCGGAGCCCTCCTCGACGGCGCCGAGGTCGAGCGAGTTCGCCGCGGCGAGGTTGCGGGCGCGGGGGCTGGCGGCGCCGGTGGCGGCGGCACGCTCGGCGGGTTGCGCGGCGACCTCGGGGGTGGCCGACGCCTCCGTGGGCTGAGGCGCGGGGGCCGCGTCGCCCTCACCGTCCTTGCCGGCCCAGCCGACGGCGTCGAGGGCGGGCTTCGGGTCCTCCCCGGCCGCGCCGACGACGAGGAGCGGCTCCTTGACGGGGACGTCGTCGCCCTCGTCCCACAGCAGCGCCAACACGGTGCCGGCAGCGGTGGAGGGCACCTCCATGGAGGCTTTGTCGGTCTCGACCTCGCAGACGATGGCGTTCTCGGCGATCTCGTCGCCCACCTTCACCTGCCACGACACGATCAGGCACGACTCGACACTGTTGCCGAGCTGCGGCATGACTACGACGGTTGCCATTGGCTGTCCTTCTGGGTTGGGGTCTTCGTTGTCAGACGACGAGCACCCTGGTGTGCTCGCGGAGTGCATCGGCGGCATCCTCGGGGAGACCGCGGTCGGTGATGATCCCGGCGATGTCCGGGAGGCGGAGGAACGTGACGAAGCCGGCCTGGCCGAACTTCGAGGAGTCGGCGAGCAGCCAGGTCTCCTCGGCCCGGCGGGCCATGCCGGAGGCCACCTGTCCGCCCTCGACGAAGCGGGTCGTGAGGCCGCGCTCGGGGGAGAACCCGTCGGTGCCCAGGAACGCGAGCCGGGTGTTGAAGTCTGTGATGGCGCGCTCGGCGAGCGGCCCGACGAACGACTCGGACTCCGCCCGGAACACGCCCCCGGTGAGGATGACTCCGAGGGCGGCGTTGCTGCGGGCGGCGCTGAACACGAGGGCCGAGTTGGTGACGATCTGGACGCCTGAGCGGCCCGCCAGGTGCTTGACGACCATCGCCGTGGTGGTGCCCGCCTCGATCATGATGGTGTCGTCGTCACGCACCAGCGCCGCGGCCGCGGCCGCGATGCGCTGCTTGGCGTCGACGTTGACCTTCTCGCGCTGGAGGATCGACTTCAGCGTCGTCGGACGGGCGCCGCCGCGGGTGCGCACGAGGAGCCCTCGCTGTTCCAGGGTGCGGAGGTCGCCGCGGATGGTGACCTCCGAGACGCCGAGGCGAGCCGCCAGCGACGAGACGGTCAGGGTCCCGTCGTCCGTGAGACGCGACATGATCTCCTGCTCGCGTTCCGCGCGCTCGACCGTCATTGGCGTCCCATCACTGTCGGTTCCGAAGTGGTTTCGATGTCACCACGCTAAACCCTTCGGATCAGCTTCGATACCCCCCAACAGGAAAGCTGAGCATTTGCCCACGGGATCGCCGCCTGGACGCTCCGGCGGGCCGGGACGAGCGCGTACCCTGGCCGCAGGAGGCCGATCATGCCCAGTCGTCGCCAGGTCCTCACCGCCGCGAGTCTCAGCGCCCTCACCCTTGCCGTCGCGTCGTGCGCGCCGCCGCGGGCCGACGAGTTGCGGGGCACGCAGCCCCCCGAGGAGTTCCCGCTCGACACCGTGTCCGCACCCACCGCGGCCGCCGCCACCGAATCGTTGGCGTGGACCCTGCTGGCCGGCAAGACCGGCAACCGGGTGCTGGGGCCGAGCTCCCTGATGTCCGCCCTCGTCATGCTCGGCGAGGGCGCCGCCGGAGCCAGCGCGGCATCACTGGACAGCACCGTCGGCCTGGCGGGGGACGAGCGGTCCGCGGCCGTCGCGGCGCTGCGACAGTCACTGGCGGGCTACGACTCGCTGCCGTCCAGCCTGGACAAGAAGTACCCGCCCGAGGACATCGTCGTGCATCAGGCGTCACAGGTCGTCATCCTCGACGACGCCGCGGTCCGGCAGCAGTACCTGGACCGCCTCACGCGTTTCTACGACTCGGGCGTGGAGCGCGTGCCGAGGGACGACGCCAAGGCCAACCTCGACGCCTGGGCCCGCAAGCACACCGCAGGGCTGATCGAGAAGTCCGCCATCGAGATCACCCCGAACCTGCAGCTGGTGCTCCAGGACGCCGTCCTGTTCGCGGCCCGCTGGCGGACCCCCTTCTCGAGCCAGTGGCCGGTGCCGTTCACCCCGGCCGGCTCAGAACCCAAGGAGGTGCCGGGCATGGCGGAGATCATCCCGGCCCGGTTCGCCGAGTCGGGGCGCTGGACCGCGGTCAGGCTCCCCTACGACGACACCCTCGTGATGGACGTCATCCTCCCGGGCCCCGGCATCACGCCCGCGGAGCTCGCCCCGGACGATCTCGTCGCCGTCTCCGCCGGGCTCGCGGAGGCCGCGGAGATCCTGGTCTCGGTGGTGATGCCCGAGTCGGACCAGAAACAGACGTGGGACCTGCTCGAGCCCGTGCGGGAGGCGGGAATCGACCTGTCGGATCTCAGCGGCATCATCGACGGCGGCACGCTCGGCCAGCTCGTGCAGCAGGTGACCCTGACCGTGAGCCCCAAGGGCACCGTGGGGGCGGTGCTGACGGAGGGCGCCGTCGGGACGGGGGCGCCGGCCTACGACGCCGAGATCCGCGTCGACCGGCCCTATGTCATGCGGGTGCTGGACACGCGCACCGGGTGGCCGATCTTCCTCGCGGTCCTCGAGGACCCCTCAGCTCCGTCTGAGTAGCCACGCTCATCCCACGAGCTGCACGGCCCAAGAAGCCAGCATCACCGCGGTCGCCACCACGGCCGGGGTCGGATGCATCCGAAGACGAACGACAGCCTTCTGGCGCCCGATGAAGGACCGCTCCTGAACAGCAGCTGGCCAAGGCTACTCTCGTGGCGTGAGATCACACCAATGGGTGGTGGCCCTGACCGGGCCGCCAGGATCCGGCAAGTCAACGATGGCAAAGGAACTGGCTCGCCTCCTCAACGCGGCACTGCTTGACCAAGACGCCATGACGAATCCACTCGTTGACGTCGTGGCGGAGCTGCTCGGCGCCCAGGACTACAACGACCCACGGCTCGCGAAGCTGGTCCGGAACCAGCGCTATGAGTGTCTGCTCCGCGTTGCTGCAGAATGCGTCGAGGTTGGCACACCCGTGGTGCTCGTCGCCCCGTTCACGGCCGAGCGCAAGGATGCGTTGGCGTGGACGCGCCTGGCCGAACGGGTCACGAGATTCGGCGGGGAGCCCCGACTCGCATGGCTAAGGATTTCGCCAACGGACTTGGCTGATCGACTACGGTCGCGTGCTGCGTCACGCGACGCGGACAAGCTGCAGAACGTGGAGACCTACGTTGCAGGGCTGGATCTCAGCCAACCAAATGTTCCGTTCATCGAGGTGGATGCCACTCTCTCCCCTGCCCAGCAGGCCAGGGAGGTGCTGCTGGCCCTCGGCTAGACCGCCGGAGATGACGGTTTGGTCACAGATTTTCAGCAGCGCTTGACAACCTTGTCATGACCGGCAATAGTCGTCCTTACCGACATGTGACAACGTTGACACAGGGTAAGGGAGGCACGATGACGTACGGCTCGACCTCCGTCCGTCCCTGCCCAGGGGGAGCTTGCGGAGAGGGGCTGCTGTGAGGCCGCGCCAGGGGGGTCCGACCCTCAAGGACGTCGCGCAACTCGCCAAGGTCAGCATCAAGACTGCGTCGCGAGTCCTGAATGAGGACCCCAACGTGGCACCCGCTACCCGCGCCTCCGTCACGCTGGCCATCGAGACTCTTGGCTACGTCCCGGACCCTGCCGCCCAGTCCCTTCGTGCGGGCCGTGATCGGACCGTGGGCGTGATTGTCGACAGCATTGGTGACGTCTTCTTCGCGCAGCTGGTCGCTGAGATCGAGGCGAGACTCGACGAGGCGGGCTACCGCTCCCTCATCGCGTCCAGCAACCGTGACCCTGTCCGTGAGCGCGAAACGGTGCAGAGGCTCATCCAGCGCCGGTGCTCCGGGGTGATCCTCTCCCCCACAACCCGGGACTCACTCACCGGAGTCCGACTTGATGACGTTCCCCTGGTGTTTGTTGACCGGATCGGGGATGTTCCCGGCGCTCAGTCCGTCGTGGTCAACGACTTCGAACTTGCGAAGCTTGCGACCCGCCACCTGATCTCACACGGGCATCGACGAATTGCCCTCCTCAGCGACGTGCCGCAGGTCGAGACCACACGAGTTCGACATGAGGGCTACAGGGCGGCGATGGCAGATGCCGGGATACCGGTCGACGGGCGCCTGATGCGCATGGATTGCCCGGATGCATCACAGGTGATGCATGCGCTCACGGAACTGTTGGCCCTCGACGAACCTCCCACAGCGATCATCTCTACCAATTCCCGGCTCTCACTGGGGCTCGTGCCAGCCCTGCATCAGTTCGGAAGAACTGACGTCGCGGTCATCTCGTACGGCGACTTCGCGATGGCCGAAAGCCTGTCGCCGGCTGTGACCGTCATCGACCACTCCCCTCAGGCAATCGGCGCGGCTGCAGTCGAGGCGCTACTGGAAAGACTCAAGCCCGGGTCGCCCATCTCGGCTCCTCAAGCCGTGATTTTCGTACCCGCACGTCTGATCCCTCGCGGCTCGGGGGAACTAGCACCCAGTGTCACTGACCCCGAGTGGCCCAGCATCAACAAGGAGGAACATGTTCACCGCAACTAAGGATGCGGCGCGACCCTATCGAACCCGCTGCGACCGGCGCCGAAGCTGGAGCTGCTGAGATGAACTCGACTCCCATCTATGAAGCCCGCGGCATCGTCCGCAGTTTCGGATCCGTCCGAGCACTTCAGGGCGCCGATTTCGATGTTCGTCCCGGCGAAGTGTCAGCCCTCATCGGTGACAACGGCGCCGGCAAGTCAACTCTTGTTCGGATCCTCGCAGGAGCGGATACCCCCGACGAAGGGGAGATTCGCTTCGAGGGCGCACCGTTGACGCTCACCAACCCCACCGATGCGCGTGACCGCGGCATCGAGACGGTCTTCCAAGACTTAGCCCTAGCCAACCACCTCAACCCCATCCAGAACATGTACCTTGGGCGTGAGGTCATGAGGCCAGGCATCCTGGGCAGGCTCGGCTTCATGGAACGCGCCAAGATGCGTGCCCACGGCGTCGAGGCCTTCGCCAGCCTCGGCGCCACGGTGAGAGATTTCGACGGTGCGGTGCTGGGCATGTCCGGTGGTCAGCGACAGGCGATCGCGGTTGCCCGCGCCGCCGCTTGGGCCAGCAAAGTCATCTTCTTGGATGAACCCACCGCCGCTCTCGGTGTGGTCCAGACCAAGGGAGTGCTCGATCTCGTTCGACGCATCAAGGACACCGGTGTCGGCGTCGTCCTCATCAGCCACTCCATGCCAGCGGTGCTGGAGGTGTCCGATCGCATCCACGTCCTGCGCCACGGTCGACGGGTTGCGGTGTATCAGGCGAAGGACACCAATGTCGAAGAACTGGTCGGCGCCATGACCGGCGCCCTGGATGGGAGGGAGGACTCGTGAGCGTCAAGACCGAGAGCCCAACACAGCAACCACCACAGACACCCGACAAGAGATCGCTCGGACAGTGGCTGCGGGACGGGGTCAAGGCTCAGGCGATGCAGATCGTGCTCGTCTGGTTGGCCATCATCATCATCTTCAGCGCGCTCAGCCCCGTAGCCTTCTTCGACACGGTCAACTTCCTCAACATCGCAGTCAGCGTCTCAATCCTGGCAGTGCTCGGTGTCGGCACCACCTTCATCATCATCACCGGTGGAATCGATCTGTCGATGGGCTCCGTGCTCGTGTTCAGCGGCGTGGTGGCTTCCCTTGTGATGGAACGCATGGGCGACGGAGAAGGCTGGGGCGTCGCGATCACAGGAATCGTGGTGGCGCTCATCTCCGGCCTGGCATGGGGAATCCTCAACGGCTTCCTGATCGCCAAGGCCAAGGTTCCACCCATGATCGTCACCCTCGGCACGTTCGGCGCAGCGTTGGGCCTGTCCCAGGTTCTGACAGGCGGCATTGATCGCCGGGCAGCGCCTGACGTTCTCGTCGACACAGTCGGATTCGGTCGAGTGGTCGGTATCCCGGTGCTCGTCATCATCGCAACCGTCGTCGTCGCCATCGGCATCGTGATGCTGCGGCGCACGAAGTTCGGCCTGCACACCGAGGCCATCGGCTCCAACGCCGAGGCATGCCGCAGAGTCGGTATCAATGTTGATCGCCAACTGATCAAGGTGTACGCATTCGCAGGCTTCTTGGCAGGCCTGGCAGGCCTGCTCAACCTCACCTTCTTCAGGTCAACCACCATTGCCGGCCATAGCCTCACCAACCTCGACGTCATCGCCGGCGTTGTCATCGGTGGAACGAGCCTCTTCGGCGGCATTGGCACCGTCTTCGGAACCGTGATCGGCCTCCTCATCCCCGCAACCCTCAGAAACGGCTTCGTCATCCTCGGCGTCGCCCCCTACTGGCAGCAAGTCGTGGTCGGCGCATTCCTCATCGCAGCCGTCTACTTCGACCAGATCCGCCGCGCAGCAGCCACCCGCGGCCACAGCAAACCATCCCTTGTTTCACGAATGTTCCCCAACAACCGAAAGGACCGATGAACATGCGTCGCACTCCCACCCTCCTCGTCGGAGCAGCGCTGCTCCTGATGGGCTCCGCCTGCTCCACGGGCACCCCCACCACCACGGACAGCGCCTCTGCTGGCTCAACCCCCGACAGCAGCGCTGCTGCTGACATCAACATCGCTTTCATCCAGGGCGTCATCGGCGACAACTTCTACATCTCGATGGAATGTGGCGTCCGCGACGCGGCCGAGGAGCTGGGCGTCGAAGTCAGCGTCCAGGGCCCCCAGAAGTGGGATCCGGCGCTCCAGCAGCCCATCCTCACGTCGGTGTCGGCGACGAAGCCCGAGGCTATCCTCATCGCCCCCAATGACGTCAGCGCCCTGCAGCGCCCGCTCGAGGAAGCAGCCAAGAACAGCAAGATCGTGCTGGTCGACACGACCATCGAAGACCCATCGATCGCGGTGTCTGAGATCGCCTCCGACAACGTCGGCGGCGGAGCGGCAGCGTTCGCAGCGATCCAGGAGCTCGTGCCCGATGGCGGCCAGGTGCTGGTCATCGACAACCAGCCCGGCATCTCCACCTCCGACGCCCGCGTCCAGGGCTTCGAAGAAGCAGTCGCTGAGGACTCCTCGTTCGAGTACGTCGGTGTGCAGTACGCCAAGAACCAGCCGGCCGAGGCAGCCAACATCGTGACCTCGACCCTCCAGCGCTACCCCGACCTCAAGGCCATCTTCGCCACGAACCTGTTCAGCGCCGAGGGCGCAGCGACCGGCATCGAGCAGGCCGGAGCCACCGGCAAGGTCCAGATCGTCGGCTTCGACGCCGGACCGGCCCAGGTCGACGCGCTGAAGGACGGAACCGTCCAGGCCGTCATCGCACAGCAGCCGTACGACATCGGCTACCAAGGTGTCCAGCAGGCCGTCGCGGCCATCAACGGCGAGCCCACAGAGGCCAAGATCCAGACCGGCTTCACCATCGTCACCATGGAGAACCTGGAGACCGAAGAAGGCCAGGCCGCGCTCTACGCCTCTGAGTGCAGCTGACCTCACGGCCAGGGGTCGGTGTCCCCGCGCCGTCAGCGCCGGGACACCGACCCCTGGATCGGCCATCAGCCACCCCCACCAACATCCAAGGAGTAACCCGAGTGAACCGACTCGTCGCAGGACTTGATCTGGGATCCACCGGCATCAAGATCCTCATCGCCGACGAACACGGCGCAGAAGTGGCTATCCGCCAGCGGCCCACTCCTTGGCGAAACGGCCCAGGTGGCACCACGACCCTGGTGGCAGAGGATCTACTCGCCACCATCCAAGACCTCTTCCACGACATCGCGTCTCTACTGGAAAATGCCAGCGCCAGCCCATCGAAGGTGGCGGCCATCGCCGCCTCCGGCATGGGCGAAACCGGCTTCCTCCTTACCAGCGACGGCTCGGCCGCCGGCCCCGCCTACGCCTGGTTCGACCCACACGGCCAGGAACAGGCCGCTGCCCTCCCTGCCAATCTCCGCGCCGAGTTCGCGGGACGCACCGGTCTACCGTGGGGCGTCCAGGTATCGACCGCGAAGATCCTCTACCTAAGGGACGAAGGCATCACCCTCACCGGAAAGCAGTGGGTCAATCTACCCGAGTTCGTGGTGGAAGCTCTGGGCGGCCAGCGCTCCGCCGAGTACTCCCTCGCTTCCCGGACGGGCCTGCTCGACCAAGACACCGGCGAACCCTGGACTGAGATGTTGGACTACATCGGTGTCGATACCGAGTTCCTCCCACAACTCGTCGACGCCGGCACGCCGCTCGGACAGGCAACTGCCGCCTGGGTACCGCCCATCTTCTCCGGTGCCCACTTGACCGTCGCCGGGCACGACCACCTCGTATCAGCCGTCTCAGGCGGCGCCATCTCCAACGATCGCTACCACGTCTCCATGGGCACGGCTGAGGTGCTCCTCCGCGTTATCGAATCGCCCCTCTCCTTTGAGGCCCGTCGACGACTCGGCGACGCTCTCATCAACTGTGTCCGTCATGTCGTCCCAGGGCAACATGTCCTGGTCGCAGGCGTGAAGACCGGCCTCCTGATGCGGCGAGCTCTGCAGATGTTCGGGATCTCCGACCTTGACGGCCGTACCCGACTCGACGATGCCGTGATGGCTCTGGGCGATTCACAGCTGGCCGAGGGATCCATCGAGGTTCGCGGCGCCCGCAACGACGATGGGGTTCTCTCCCTCGTCATCCGGTCCGACGGAATCAGCCCTGCCGAGGTGTTCAAAGCGATCCTGGACCACGGCAACGACGAAATCGGACTCCTCATCGAGGCCATGGATCGCGAGGTACCACCCGCCACATCCTCACTGCTGACCGGAGGCTGGGCCAGCATGCGATCCGTGCAAGCCGCACGATCGCAGGTCCTCCCTTCGCTCGAGGTATCGGAACGAAGCCAGGACACCGCCTACGGCGCCACGGTTTTCGCTGCTCAGCTGCTCAAAGCCAACCGCGCCTAGACGCACGGATACGTCGGGCCCAACGAATCTGTCACCCCCCATCACCCGCAACCACTACGGGCTGCACAGGCCCCATCACAGGAGAGTTACCAGTGAACGACCTAACCACACTCGAGCGTCGCGCAATGTCCAGGATCTGCACCGCAGACGGAAACATGCTCATCGTCGCCGCCGACCAGCGCAACGGCATGAAGGCCGTCATGCACGCCCCCGACGGGCCCGGCAGCATCAGCAAGCAGGAACTCGCAGGCGCCAAGGGAGACCTCGTCACATACCTGGGCAACCACGCACCGGCCATCCTCCTCGACCCTGAGATCGCGCTTCCCGACCTGGTCGACGACGGCACCCTGGGCAGGAACACCGGCCTGGTGGTCGGCATGGACGCCTCAGGGGCCGAGACCATCGACGGTCTCCGCTACACGAAGTACGTCGACGGCGTCACGGCCCGCACCGTACGTGACATGGGCGGTGACGCCGCGAAGATGCTGTTCTACCTGCGCACCGACCGTCAGGACACCAACTCCCGCGTCGGAGACGAGATTCGCCAACTCGTGCAGGCCTGTGCCGATGAGGGTCTGCTGCTGATCATCGAGATCCTCACCTACCAGCTCGAGGGCGAAAGCGACGACGCCTACGCAACGGTGTTCCCGCAGCTGATCATCGACGCCGCCGCCTTCTCCGTCGAATGCGGCGCCAAGGTCCTCAAGCTCCCCTACCCCGGCTCGGCGGAAGCATGCGCAGCGGTCACCCAGGCCGCCGCCGGCGCCCCGTGGGCCGTCTTGTCTGCCGGAGTGGACCACGAGACCTTCGTCGGCCAGGTCGAGACCGCTGTGAAGAACGGCGCCGGTGGCGCCATGGCAGGACGATCCCTGTGGAAGGACAGCCTTGCGATGACCACCGAGGAACGCCGCACCCTCCTGACCGAGCGCGCCCTCCCGCGCCTCCACGAACTCGCATCCACGATCGACGCAGCAGCGAAGGCGTAGTCAAACAACAACGAGGGGGCTTCCCTGCGGCCTTGGCTGCGGGAAGCCCCCTCGTTCTTGCTCGGACCCTGACAGACATGGGCAGTTCAGGGTTCGGGGGCGGCTAGCCACCCCCGAACAACTGCGTTCAGCGGCAGGTGTACCCGCCGTCGATCGGGAGGTGCGCACCGGAGATCATGGAGGCTGCGTCACTGAGGAGGAACACCACGGGCGCGGCCACTTCAGCCTGAGTGGCCCAACGCCCCAGCGGCATCTGCTCAAGGAATGGGCCACCGATCTCCGGCCGCCCCCAGTAGAACTCCGACATCTCCGTCATGACTACCGTCGGGTGGACGCTGTTGACGCGAATGTTGTACTGGCCCAGCTCCAGCGCGCTGACACGTGTGATGTTGTCGACGGCAGCCTTGGATGATCCGTAGGAGATGTGATTGGCCAAGGCCACAAGCGAGGCCTGGCTCGACACATTGACGATCGAACCGCCCTGTCCGAGCCGGATCATCGTTCGCGAAGCGTACTTGGTGACGAGAAGTGTTCCGCGGGCATTGATGGCCATGACCTTGTCGAACACGTCGATGTTGGTCTCCATCGGGGTTGCGATCTCGCCGCCGAAGCCGCCGCAGTTGACGACCCCCCAGAGGTCGAGGTCGGCGATGGCCTCAGCGATCTCCTCCTCCGACGTGAGGTCGAATTCCACAGCTCTGCAGCCCGTCTCTGCGACGATCGCATCCAGACCTGCGCGCTCGCGTCCGGCCGCGACCACGCTTGCGTTGGCGGCAACAAGTTGACGGACGATCTCGCCGCCGATACCGCCTGCAGCCCCGGTGACGAGCACGGTCTTGCCTTCGAAGTCAATCTTCATCTCTTGAGGTCCTTTCCCCAGCTGCCGCGGACCCTTCTCCGCGGGGTGCACTCTCGGTGTGCAAGTTCAATGCTCCCACTCTATGACACCGTTGTCATCCGTGCTAGGCTCGCCCTGAAATCGAGCAAGATTCCCTGCACGAAGGGCCGGTCTCGACTCGTTTGAACCACAAAGGAGACTCAGCGTGGAGTCATCGGCGACTTCCCACCTTGCACGCCCCATCACGGCCACCTTGGACGATTTGGTGGCCCGCGCGGCCCACCTGGCCCAGCGGCCAGGTCGCACGCTCCTCGGCATCGTCGGTGCTCCAGGCGCCGGCAAGTCCACCGTCTGCGAAGCACTCTCCACGGGCCTGGGCGAGCAGGCGGTGGTGGTCGGCATGGATGGTTTCCATCTCGACAACGAAGTCCTCATCGCGCTCGGCCGGCGTCAGCGCAAGGGTGCTCCCGACACCTTCGACGTGCCTGGATACCTGTCTCTTCTCAACCGGCTCCGCGCAACTGCCGAAGATGTGACCTACGCTCCGCGTTTCGACCGAGCACTCGAGATGGCGATCGGCAGCGCGGTACCCGTACCCCGCACAACTCCGCTCGTCATCACCGAAGGCAACTACCTGCTCTACGACGGTGGCGGCTGGGAAGACGTCCGCGAGGCGTTGGACGAGGTGTGGTACCTCGACGTCTCAGACCAGGAATTGAGGAACCGTCTCGTGGCCCGCCGGATGTCTTATGGCGAATCCCACGAGGCCGCCCTGGACTGGGTTCAGGGCGTGGATGAAGCCAACGCCTCCGTGGTGGCCCAGGGACGACACCACGCGGACCTCATCATCACCATCTCTTCGTAACCACCGCCCACCCACCGACTCAGAAAGACCAGACGTGACCCAACTCAGCCAAGCGAACCTCTCTCGCCTCCAGATCGAGGTCCCTGAATACGACAGGAGCACGGTCCGGCCGGCTGTGGTCCACTTCGGCGTGGGCGGATTCCATCGCGCCCACCAAGCCATCTACCTCGACGCCATCCTTTCATCCGGTGACCTGGGTTGGGGCATCGTCGGGGTTGGGGTGATGCCGGCAGACCGAGCCGCACGTGACGCGGCACATGCCCAGGACTGCCTGTACACGCTGGTGACTACCGACCCCCAAGGCGAGCAGACCGCCAAGGTTGTCGGCAGCATCGTGGACTACCTCTACGCCCCGGATGACCCGACCAAGGTCGTCGAGGTGCTCGCGTCGCCCAGCACTCTCATCGTTTCGCTCACCATCACGGAGGGCGGATACGGGGTCAACGACGTCACGGGACGATTCGAGCCCAGTGATGAACTCACCCTGTCCGACCTGGCGTCCACCGAGATTCCTCGCAGCGTCCTGGGACTTCTGACCGAAGGTCTGCGCCTGCGCCGCGAACGCGGGATTGCGCCCTTCACCGTCGTTTCGTGCGACAACATCCAAGGCAATGGCCACGTGGCTCGCACTGCTCTGACTACGTTTGCTCGCGAGAAGTCAGCCGATCTGGCGGACTGGATCGCCGCTGAGGTTTCGTTCCCCTGCTCGATGGTCGACCGGATCACCCCCGTCACCACCGACGAGACCCGTCAATCACTCTTCAACTCCTACCAAGTTGAAGATCGGTGGCCCGTGCGATCCGAGAGCTATCTGCAGTGGGTCCTTGAAGACAACTTCCCACTCGGCCGGCCTGATCTCGCAGCGGTCGGCGTCCAGCTCGTCGAGGATGTCGAGCCCTACGAATTGATGAAGCTACGGCTCCTCAACGCCTCCCACCAGGCCATGAGCTACCTGGGCATCCTGGCCGGATACAACTGGGTCCACGATGTGTGTCGAGATCCAGACTTCGTGGCGTTCCTCAGCCGCTACATGCACACCGAAGCGATCCCCACCCTGCGACCAGTTCCAGGTGTCGACCTCGACGCCTACTGCAACCAGCTCCTCGCCCGATTCGGCAGCGAGGCGGTACGCGACACCTTGGCTCGCCAAGTGGTGGACGCCTCAGAACGCCTCCCCAAGTTCCTCCTCCCGGTCCTCCGTGAGCAGCTCGACACCGGAGGGGCCATCGACTGCTGCACCCTGGTGCTGGCCAGCTGGAGCCTCTACCTCGAGGCACACACCGACGCCGACGCCCCTGAACTCGTCGATCGTCGCAAGGATGACCTGCTCCAGGCAGTCTTACAGGAATCCACGAATCCAGGTGCACTGCTCGACTTCGCACCCGTCTTCGGTGAGTTGGGCACCAACGAGCGACTGCGCAGCAACTACGTCGCGCTACGGGCGCAGCTCCTCAGCCAGGGCGCCCGCGCCCTGTTGTCCACATGGGCAGGCTCCGCCAACCAGACCCGATAGGTCAAGCCGACGCGAGCCACCAGACCCAGACCTTCACGCCAACCCCTGCTCAGGAGCAGGGAGAAGAGAATGCCGAGGCCATGACTGATCGCCCGACCCACGACGCCTGGCTGGACCAGCATCTCCGAAGTCTTCTCGACTTCGGGATGCGGGTCCCGGCCCCCGAAGGTGGTGCAGGATATCTGGACACCCAGGGCCGACCCGTGCCGAGCCTTGGTGTCCAGACCTACGTGACGGCGCGGATGGTGCACGTATATTCGCTCGGCGCCATGCTGGGGATCCCCGGATGCCGAGCCCTCGCCACCGAGCTCGTGACTGGTCTGAACGGTCAGCTCCACGACGATGAGACCGGTGGATGGTGGCATCAGGTCTCCGAGGACGGCACCCCCGATGTCGCGGCCGGCAAACAGTGCTACGACCACGCCTTCGTCCTCCTGGCAGGATCATCGGCCACGCTGGCCGGAATAGCGACCGCAAACGTCCTCCTGGACGACGCATGCACCGTCTATGAGAGATTCTTCTGGGACGAGGGCACCGGACGACCGCGAGACCTATGGGATGCCGGCTTCACAAACGCCGATCCCTATCGCGGCCTCAACAGCTCGATGCATTCTGTTGAGGCCATGATGGCCACCGCCGAAGCCACCGGCGACGCCGTGTGGCTCGATCGCGCCGGCCGGGTTGCGAGTTTCGTCGTCGACTTGGCATCCACACATCAGGCCAGGCTGCCTGAACACTTCGACGAACAGTGGACCCCACTGCTGGACTTCAACAGCGACCGCCCTGACGACCAGTTCAAACCCTTCGGAGCAACAGTCGGCCACGGCTTCGAGTGGTCGCGCCTGCTTCTGCAGGTCGAAGTCGCCATGGGCGACCGAGCACCCACCGGACTCAGCAGCGCAGCCGTCAGCCTGTTCGAGCGAGCCGTCTCGGACGGGTGGACCTCCGGCACACATCCCGGGTTCGTCTACACCACCGACTTCAATGGTCGCCCGGTAGTTCAGGATCGGATGCACTGGGTCGTGACAGAAGCGATCGCCGCAGCACACGCACTCTTCCAACGCACCGGCAACCACCGATACGCACATCTCTACGATGACTGGTGGGACATCGCACGCCTGCACTTCATCGACGACACACACGGGTCCTGGTTCCACCAACTCGATCAAACCAACCAGATCGCGGACGGAGTGTGGCCGGGCAAACCCGACCTCTACCACGCAGTACAGGCGACGCTGCTACCTCGCCTCCCGCTCGCCGGATCCATCGCCGCCGGAGTGAAGGCAGGCCTCGTGTAGAAGTTCACACCTGCCCGGTCCCCGAGGCCACCTCTCATACCGCGGTCACGCTGCACCCACGCAAACCCCGGTTCGACTGTCTCGTTCGTCCAAACCTTCCAGCAGACGCTCGATGACAACCGCCACGCCATCGTCGTTGTGGTGCAGCGTCACCTCGTCCGCGGCCTCCAAAGCAGCCGGAACCGCGTTGCCCATCGCAATCCCCCGACCCGCCCAAGCGAGCATCTCGACGTCGTTGTTGTTATCTCCGAACGCCACGACCTCCGACGCCGCGATCCCCCGCGCCGCGCAGAACCGGGCCAGCGCCGACGCCTTGGACACCCCGGCGCGGCCGACCTCCAAGAAGGAGGCCCCCGATGTCGTCGGATGGCACCCTGCAACACCCAGACCTTGAGCAACCTTGAGCATCACCTCGGGATCGACCCCAGCGTCGTGCAGCACCAACTTCACCGACGGCTCAGCCAATACCTCGTCGAGGTGAGCGAAGCTGTGGGTCACCGACCACAACGCAGTCTCCGAACCAGGATGCTCGCCGCTGTACCCGTGCTGAGCAACATAGTCGTTGCCCGCATCGCGCACCGACACGACCTTGACTCCAGGGAACGCCTCCATCAGCCCGAACGCCATCTGCCGCTGAGCATCCACATCGATCAACTCCTCAAAGATGACCTCACGCGTGAGTAGATCGACGGACACGGCCCCATTACTGCCGATCACCGGCCCGTCCAGCGGCGACCCGGCAACAACTGCCCCGATCGAGTACGGCTGACGCCCCGAGATCGCGACTGACTCGATCCCCGCAGCCATCGCGGCCCTAAACGCGGCCCGCGTCCGAGGGCTGATGCAGTGGTCACTCCGAATCAGCGTGCCGTCGATATCCGTTGCGATGAGTCGCAGGCCCACTGCGGTTCCTTTCAATGCTGGTTCAAGACTTCGGCCACGCAGTGTGGAGTAACGTCATGTTTGTAGGGGATGCCGCGTAGCGTCATCCCTTGACAATCGAGCGCTCCGACTCTAAGTCCCTAGATCCCCAGAGAAGGCTAACCAGAGGGCTCGAAGATCAACGGGTGCGCCACGTCGGGCTCGACAGCCCGCTCCCGCACTTGGGTCGACCACCGCAAGACGGCCGACCGCTGGAAGGGATGGTGGTGCGGGTCCAGGACGGTGAGAGCCTCTGGTGGTTTGGGTCAGTGCGAGACCAGATCTCCACCACCGAAGCGTAACCGACACCCGCCCTGAGCCAGCCATCCACCCCTCTCAGTCCGAACCTAGATCGCCATCAGGTCAGCTCGGGGCTGAGCGTCGTGGCCCAGGACCCGAATGCGATTGGGGAACTGAGCGCCCGCACCGTTCTCGCGCGGCTTGCCGGCGACGACTCGCCGCCCGTCCACCACGTGCTTCCGACCACCCTCATCCCGCGCGGCAGCGGCGAGATCCGCACCGTCTCCTGACCCGTCGACCTCAGCGGAGCAGGAACTGCACGACCCAGGAAGCCAGCATCACCGCGGTGGCCACCACGGCCGGGGTCGGGCGCCGGCCGCTGCGCGCGCCGGGCGGCGCCGCATCGAGCCACCGTCGGAGATCCGCGGCGGCCGACTCGGGGGTCGCGCCCGGCCGCACCACCTCCGGATCCAGGCTCAGGATGTCCTCGGGCGCCCGCAGGCGGATCCCGATCGCATCCCGGCCGGGAGCGATCCTCTCGACGCGGTCGCGGGCGATGACGTCGTCGAGCAGGAGCCCGTAGAGCCCGAAACCTTGGGACAACCGGGCGAACTCGTACACCGACCACGACGTCGCCCAGAACGGGCCGGTGACAACGGCGAGGGCCGTCAGCACGAGCCGCGCGTCGCCCAACCAGTCGCCGCCGTCCCAGGCCTCGGCGAACAGCAGCGGCACACCCAGCGCCCCCAGGACCGCGACGGCACCGGCCGCCGCCCACCGGGTCCATCTGCCGTTGGCCACCGCCCACAGCGTCGCCCGCCCGCGCCACGACAGCGCCACGACGTCGTCGCCCTTCCACCCGGGCAGCTCCGGCCGCACGGCCTTCAGGAAGCGCCGGCGCCCCTGGAACGGCTTGGGCTCCGTCACCTCGGCCAGCCAGACCTGACCGGTGGCGCGCGCCAGGGCGACGGAGTTCCCGCTGGCCCACGACCCGACCAGGATGAACGGCTCCGCACCATTGGTGTCGGGACCCACCACCGCCTCGGCGATGACCTTCTCCTGGGACGTGAGCACCTCGGGTTCGTCGCGCTCCACCTCGGCCCGGAGTCCGTCGACCCAGGCCGCCACCTCCGCGACAGTCCCGGGGAGCGGCCGTTCGGGCTCCTCGTCCGCGTCGTCGCCCCACTCCTCGAACTCCGCTTCGCGCGCCTCGGCCTCACGGACGACCGGGCCGCGGTCCGTGTGCCCGTCGAGACCGGTCAGCTCCAGCGCGGGCCAGTCGGCGTCGACGGGCAGTACGAGGGCGAGGTCGCCGTTGCACACGACGCGAACCGGTCGTCCCGGGGGCCCCGCGTTGCACCAGGCGCCTGCGTCGTCGCGCCGGGGCCAGGAACCTGCCCCAGGCGGCGACGCCTGCCAGCGGTAGCGCCGCCGCGACGCCCAGCAGCCACGACGGATCGTCCTGCCCCGCCCCGGCGAGGACCGCCCGGCCGTCGCCGTCGACCAGCACCTCGACCGACCTGCCCACCGCGAGGCTCTCGTCGTACCAGGGGTCCTCGAACTCGCGGTCGACGCCGTCGATGGTCACCGTCAGATAGGTGAGATCGTCGCGGACCTCGACGCCCGACAGCGGAACCGTCACCCGGCTCGCCCTGGCCTCGAACGCCGCGACATCGGCCGCCTGCACCTGGTGCACGATCAGGGCCGCCAGGGCCGCCACCGCCGCCAGGGCGATCCCGGCCCACCCGAGCCAACGGTGGTGGTCCGCCGGCGCCGCCCAGGACCGGTCGAACGGGACGTCGCTCGACGGCACGACGACGTCGCCACGTGGCCGACTCTGGGCGTCCCGGACGAGGACGAACGCGAGAAGCACCGCTGCGGCCGTGCCGATCCACCACCACAGGTGGCCGGTCACGGGGTCGAGCAGCCCGCCGACCACCCCCAGGGCCGCGGTGACGCCCAGCGTGACCCGCGGGACGGCCCAGACGAGCAACCCACCGGCGAGGACCGTGGCGACGAGCCCGTCGGCGACGTACTCGCCTGACCAGAGCGGGGCGCGCTCGACGTAGACGGGGGTGCTCTCGATGCCGACGATGAGCCATCCGATCACCAGCGCCGTCCAGACGGATCGAACGGCCGTCAGATGCGGGCGGCTGCGGCGCAGGTCACGGGCGGAGAGGCGGTGCACCCCCGCAGTATGGCGGAGTGAGGACGCCGCTGCCTCCTGGGCATCGGCCCGGATACCGCGGGGCCCCTCCGCCGGTGGGACGTGCGGTGGTGGAATGTGACCTACGGGGGAATCCCCGGCACCGAAAGGCTTCTTCATGGACATCCTGTTCGACACCGCCAACCTCGACGACATCGAGCGACTCACGCCCATCTACCCCGTCACGGGCGTCACCACGAACCCGTCGATCCTCAAGAAGGAGGGCCCCATCGACTTCTACGCCCACCTCAAGCGCATCCGGTCGATCATCGGCCCCAACCGGACGCTGCACGTGCAGGTGCTGGCGAAGGACGCGCAGGGCATGATCGACGAGGCGCACCGCCTGCTCGACATGATCGACGCCAACGTCTACCCCAAGGTCCCGACGACGGAGGCGGGCATCCAGGCGATGCGCGTGCTCAAGAGCGAGGGCGTGAAGGTCACCGCCACCGCCATCTACTCCAAGACCCAGGGCTTCCTCGCCATCGCGACCGGCGTCGACTATCTCGCCCCCTACTACAACCGCATGCAGAGCCTCGACATCGACACCCGGGGGACGCTCAGCGCCCTGGCCAGCTTCATCGACCGCTTCGAGGCGCCCAGCAAGATCATGGCCGCGAGCTTCAAGAACATCGCGCAGGTGTCGCACGCGCTGGAATCGGGCGCGCACGCGGTGACCCTGTCTCCCAAGCTGCTGCGCCAGGCCCTGTCGGCGCCCATGATCGAGGACGCCGTCGACGCGTTCATCTCCGATTGGAAGGACGTCCATGGGACGACGACGCTCCCCTGAGGCTTCCCTTGGGATACCCCCAGGGGTATATACTTCTTCGTAACAGAAGGAGTGCACATGGCGACCATCATCACCATCGAGACCCCCACGCTCGGCGACCGCAGCTACGTCGTCCACGACGGCGCCGTCGCGTTCGTCGTCGATCCCCAGCGCGACATCGACCGTGTCACCGCCATCCTCGACGAGGCCGGCGTCACGCTGAAGGCGGTTTTCGAGACCCACATCCACAACGACTACGTGACCGGTGGGTACGCGCTGGCCCACGCCACCGGCGCGGACTACTACGTCAACGCCCAGGACGAGGTGTCCTTCGAGCGCACGCCCATCGTCGACAACCAGGTCGTGGAGATCAGCCCCACCATGTCGGTCCGGGCCATCGCCACGCCGGGCCATACCTACACGCACCTGTCGTACGCGCTGTTCGACCCCACCGCGGACGACGACGACGCGCGCGGCCAGGCCGTCTTCAGCGGCGGTTCGCTCCTCTTCGGCGCCACCGGCCGCCCAGACCTCCTCGGCGCCGAGCACACGCACGAGCTGGTCAAGCACCAGTACAACTCGGCCCACCGGCTCGCCAGCGAACTGCCTGACGGCACGGAGATCATGCCGACGCACGGCTTCGGGAGCTTCTGCTCCGCCACCCAGACGGAGGGCGACGAGTCGACCATCGGGCGCGAGAAGCGCGTCAACCCGGTGCTGACGAAGGACGAGGCCGAGTGGATCGAGGAGATCCTGGCCGGCCTCGACGTGTATCCGGCGTACTACGCGCACATGGCCCCGTCCAACTCCGCCGGCCCGGGCGAGCCGGACCTCACCGAACCGACGCGCGCCGACAAGGACGAGATCCGCGCCCGCCTCGAGCAGGGTGAGTGGGTGGTCGACCTGCGCAACCGGGTGGCCTACGCGGCCGGCCACGTGCCCGGCAGTTTCAACTTCGGCATCGACGGACAGATCGCCACCTACATCGGCTGGATGATCCCGTGGGGAACCCCGTTGACGCTGCTCGGGGAGTCCCGCGAGCAGGTCGCCGAGGCCCAGCGCGAACTCGTCCGAATCGGCATCGACCACATCGCGGCGAGCGCCACCGGCGGTCCGGCCGAGTGGACCGACTCCCCTGCCACGCTGCAGCGCGCCGACTTCGGAGACCTCAGCCAGGTCCGCCACCACCGCGAGGTGCAGATCCTCGACGTCCGCCGGGCCCCCGAGTACGCCGAGGCCCACATCGACGGCGCCGTCAACATCCCGCTGCACGACCTGATCACGCGCATCGACGAGGCGCCCCAGGGTGAGCTGTGGGTGCACTGCCTCAGCGGTTACCGCTCCTCGATCGCCACCTCGATCCTCGCCGCGGCCGGGCGCACCGTCGTGGCGGTCGACGACAAGTTCGAGAACGCCGAGAAGAGCGGCCTCCCGCTCGTGAGCGGGAAGTGACGACGTCTGACGTGGCGGAGTGCAGCGTCGGGGACCTGTACTCCGCCTGGAAGCGTGACGAGTACATCCTCGACGTCCGCGAGCCCGACGAGTACGCCGAGGGGCACGTGCCGTCGGCGGTCCTCATCCCGCTCGGGGAGCTCGCGGCCCGGGTCGGCGAGGTGCCGCGCGACCGGCCGGTCTACGTGGTGTGCCGCTCGGGGCGCCGCTCGATGACCGGTGTCCGGACGCTCGCCGCCTCCGGGATCGAGGCCACATCCGTGAGTGGCGGCACCCTGGGATGGATCGCGGCGGGATACCCGGTGTCCGGGCGACCACACCTCGCGGGGACCACTCGCCGATGAGCTGGTGGTTGGTGCCGCTCGCCGCTCTGGTGGGGCTCGTCATGGGCGCCCTGGGCGGCGGCGGCGCCATCATCACCGTGCCCGTGCTGGTCTACCTGGCGCAGCAACCCCCCGCGGCGGCCATGGTCGGCTCGTTGATCGTCGTGAGCGCGACGGCGACGGCCGGGCTCATCGGGCACTGGCGGGCCCGGCTGGTCCGGCTGGGAGAGGGCGTGGCGTTCGCCGCGCTGGGCTCGGCCGGAGCGGTCGCCGGGTCGCTGCTGTCGATGCAGGTCCCCGGCCAGCTCCTCATGGCGCTGTTCGCCGTGCTGCTGCTGATCGTCGCCGGACTGATGACCAAGAAGTTCCTGCGCCCCTCGCCGACCCCGCCGCGGGACGTACCGCCGATGATCGGCGGTGACCCGCGCCGCGTGAACTGGCGGCAGGTCGCCGTCGTCACCGCCACCGCCACGGGAGTTGGGATGCTCACGGGGTTCTTCGGCGTCGGCGGCGGCTTCGCGATCGTTCCGGCACTCGTGATGGTGCTGGGATTCTCGATGCAGCAGGCCGTCGCGACGTCGCTGTTGGTCATCGTGCTCAACTCACTCGTCGCGCTCGCGACGCGACTCACGGTCGCCGTCGACGTGGATTGGGCCCTGATCGGCTGGTTCAGCGTGGTGGCCGCCGCCGGCGCCATCCTCGGCGGCCGCCTCGGGCGCCGGCTCCCCGCACGCACGCTGGGGCTCGGCTTCGCCACCCTGCTGGCCGTGACGGCGGTACTTATCCTGACCCAGTCGCTGACGGGCTGACCCCCCGTCCTACGATTCAACCATGCTTGATTCAAGCGCGGTTGACACGACGCTCGACGCGGCGGAGGCGCTCGCAGTCCTCCAAGCCGTGGCCGACCCGATCCGGTGGCGGGTCCTCACCCGCCTGTCCACCTGCCGGCGCTGCGTCTGTGACCTGCAGGCCGAGATCGACATCGCCCCCAACCTGCTGAGCTACCACCTCAAGGTCCTCCGGGACGCCGGCCTGGTACTGGGCACGCGTCGCGGCCGGTGGATCGACTACACCCTGACCGACGACGCGCAGGCTCGGGTCAAGGCCGCGCTCCCCGGCGAACTGGGCCGGTGGTGACCGTGCTGAGGTCGCTCGCGGTTCCCCGCTCCACCCGCACGCTCGTCGCGGCCCTCCTAGGCGCCTCCCTCGGGTGGGCGGCGCTCTACGCCCTCAACGAGGTGCTGTGGGACGCCCTGTTCGTCTCGGTCCTCGGGCTCGATCTCGACGAGCGCATCCCGGGCGCGGTCCACTTCTTCCTCTACGACACCTCCAAGATCTTCCTACTCCTGACAGGGATGATCTTCCTGATCGGCATGCTCCGCACGACGCTGCGCCCGGAGCGCGTCCGGCAGTTCCTCGACGGCAAGCCCCTGTGGCTCTCGCTGGTGCTGGCAGCGCTCTTCGGGGCCATCACGCCGTTCTGCTCGTGCAGCTCCATCCCGCTGTTCATCGGTTTCGTGGGCGCCGGCATCCCCTTGGCGGTGACCCTCACCTTCCTCATCGCATCGCCCCTGGTCAACGAGGTGGCAGTCGTGCTGCTGGCCGACACGTTCGGCGCCGCCAACACCGTCGCCTACGTCGCCGCGGGCCTCACGGCCGCCATCGTCATCGGCTTCATCTTCAGCCGCCTGAGTCTCGACCACCTCGTCGCCGACTTCGTCTTCGCGACCCCCGTGGCCGTCCTGCAGGCCGACGGCCGACGCCCGACCCTGCACGAGCGGGTCGAGGCGGCCCTCGAGGAGACCCGCGAGATCGTCGGCCGGGTCTGGAAGTGGATCCTCATCGGCGTCGGCGTGGGCGCCTTCATCCACGGGTGGGTCCCCACCGAGTTCTTCGCCACCTACGCCGGGCCGGACAACCCCTTCGCGGTCCTGCTGGCGACTCTGGCCGGGGTGCCGCTCTACGCCAACGCCGCCGGGGTGATCCCCATCGCCGAGGCGTTGTGGAGCAAGGGCATGGCACTCGGGACCGTCATGTCGTTCATGATGGCCACCGTCGCGCTCTCGCTGCCCGAGTTCATCCTGCTCAAGCAGGTCCTCAAGCCCAAGCTCCTGGCGCTGTTCTTCGGCAGCGTCGCGGTGGCCATCGTGGTCATCGGAGTCCTGTTCAACCTGGCCACCTGACCGGTCCAGGGAAAGTGAGAGAAGGAAACATGCTGATCAAGGTCCTCGGCCCCGGCTGCAAGAACTGCCAGACCCTCGAGAAGAACGTGCGCGAGGCGCTGAGCCGCCTCGAGCTCGACGCCGACGTCGAGAAGGTCACCGAATACGCCGACATCATGGCGCACGGCGTCATGTCCACGCCCGGTCTCGTGATCGACGGCGACGTCGTCTCCTACGGCCGGGTCCCCAGCCCTGGCCAGATCGTGGAGCTGATCCAGTCCCGCTAGGGTCGGGGCATGCGTGGAGAGTACAAGGTCCCTGGCGGGAAGCTGGTCGCCGTCGACATCGAGACGGACGGCGGGCGAATAGCCCACGCCGCCGTCTCGGGTGATTTCTTCCTCGAACCGGACGAGGCCCTCGACGACATCAACGGGGCCCTGCTGGGGATGCCCGAGTCGTCGTCAGTGGCGGATCTCGCCGCGGCCATCACGGCGCGGCTCGACCCGTCGGCCACGCTCATCGGCTTCACCCCCGAGGCGGTGGGCATCGCCGTGCGGCGCGCGCTCGGGCACGCCTCGGACTGGTCGGATCACACGTTCGACGTGATCGGCCCGGTCTCGATGGACCCGCGCATGCACGTGGCCCTCGACGAGGTGATCGCCGCCCGGCTGGCGCGCGGCGAGATCAACCCGAGCCTGCGCATCTGGGAGTGGGACCAGCCGCTGGTGGTGATCGGCTCGTTCCAGTCCTACCGCAACGAGATCGACGACGACGGCCGCGCCCGCCACGGCATCAACGTCGTGCGGCGGATCACCGGCGGTGGCGCCATGTTCATGGAGCCCGGCAACTGCGTCACGTATTCGCTCGTGGTGCCGGCGTCGCTCGTCGAGGGGCTGAGCTTCGAGCGGTCCTACGAGTTCCTGGACCAGTGGGTGATGGGCGCGTTGGCCGAACTGGGCGTGAACGCCCGGTACGTGCCGCTCAACGACATAGCATCCGACAAGGGCAAGATCGCCGGCGCCGCCCAGCGCCGCGTGACCGGCGGCGTCGTCGTGCACCACGTGACGATGGCCTACGACATCGACGCCGACAAGATGCTGGAGGTGCTGCGGATCGGCCGCGAGAAGCTCTCCGACAAGGGCACCAAGTCCGCGAACAAGCGCGTGGATCCGCTGCGCTCGCAGACGCGGCTGCCCCGCGACGAGATCATCACCGCGTTCCTGGCGCACTTCGAGGGCCGCTACGCGACGCAGCGCCGCGGGTACACCGAGGACGAGCTCGCCGCCGCGCAGCACCTGGTCGAGACCAAGTTCAGCTCCGAGGAGTGGACCAAGCGGATTCCTTGATCGGGCGCGGGGATCGACGCCTGCGGCGTCGGCTTCGAGACTCGCCCGGGTGCTGCGCACCGGGCGCGACCTCAGCGAACGGGCTGGCGCGACCTCAGCGAACGATCGTCACTCGCCGGGCTGGCGCACCCCCACGGTGAGGATCAGGTTGGCGTACAGGCGCTGGTCCGCGCTCACGATCACCACCGAGACGTCGTCGGACTTCGCGACGTCGTAGAAGTCCCAGCGCGGGATCTCGACGAACTCCACACCCGGAAGGGCGGCACGGTACTCGTCGTGCGCCGGGATCGAAGCAGGCGCCTCCGCCCCGCTGGCGTCCGCCGCCGGGATCATGATGCCCGCCTGCTCGATCGGGATCGTCCGCTTCAGGACCTCGAGGATGTCGGACACCGTCAGCAGGCCGGGCGCGAGGTTGAGGTAGATGCGCTCAGCCGACGCCGGCGCCCCGGTCGACGCCGGGTAGTTGCCGTCGGTGATGAGCACCTTCGAGCTGTGGCCCGCGCGGCCCAGAGCGCCGAGCAACTGCGGGTGGGTCATGGGTCCGTAGAGCATGAATGGGTCCTTTCGAGTGGATCAGCTGCTGGCCCGGACGACCAGCGTGGGTGAGATGAGAGTGGACTCGGCAGCGTCTCCGGCCAGCAGTTGACTCAGCGCCGCCACCGCGACCTCGCCCACCGCGCGGAAGTCCTGTCGGATCGTCGTCAAGGGCGGCAGGAAGCTCTCCGAGCCCAGGGCGTCGTCGAACCCGACCACGCGCACGTCGCCGGGGACCGCCCGCCCGGCCAGCTGCAGCGTCGTCATGGCTCCCAGCGCCAGGTGGTCGTTGGCGGCGAAGATGCCGTCCACGTCGCGGGGCAGACGGGCGACGAGGGGGGCGGCCGCCGTCGAGTCCCAGGACCGGGCCGGCAGGATCAGCGGCGGGATGCCCGCGGCGGCGACGGCCTCGCGGTAACCGCTCAGCCGCTCCCGCGCATCGGTCCATTCCTCTGGACCTTCCAGGTGCGCGATCCGGGACGCCCCCCGCTCGAGCAGATGTTCGACGGCGAGGCGGGCACCTAGCCGGTGGTCGACGGCGACGCCCACGACGGCATCCGGGAGGTCGTGGGTCTGTCCCACGTAGACGGTCGGGAGCCGCGCCGCGACCGTGTGCACCCACGACCTCGGCTCGCCGCGACCGCCGAGCACGACGACGCCGTCGGCCCCGACCGGCACGAGCTGGTGCAAGGGCACCGTGCCGAGGTCCGCCCGGATCACCGAGGTAGAGATGTGCAGGTCGAGGGCGGCCAGGGCCTGGCAGACGGCGACGAACGTCGTGGCGTGTCCGTGCAGCAGCGGCACCGCGTCGATGATGTGCACCGAGCCGGTGCGGTTGGCCGACAGCGAGCGCGCCGCCATGTTGGGTTGGTAGTTCAGCTGCTCGATGGCCGCCAGCACCTTGAGCCGCGTCGCCTCAGCGACGACGTCCACCCCGCGCACGACACGCGAGGCGGTCTGCATCGACACCCCGGCCGCCTCCGCGATGTCGCGGAGATTGGCCCGTGGGCGGCGTCGGCTCATCGCTCCACCTCGTAGCGCACCGTCCTGGCCGAGGCCGCGATGACGCCGTTGCGCCCGGCCGGATCCAGGTGGCCCATGATCTCGAGCTGGGCGATGAGGGAGCCCAGCGACGACGCCTCGACCGGCCCGGCGATGACAGGCACCCCGACCGCGTCCGCCGTGAGGCGGCACAACAGGGCGTTGCGCGACCCGCCGCCCACCATGGTGAGCTCCGATGGCCGAGCGCCGGTGAGCGCCGCCAGCGCGTCGATGCCGCGGGCGTACCGGGCGGCCAGGGACTCGAGGATCACCCGCACCACCGCTCCCTCGTCGAGCTCGACCGGCCCGCCCTGCGCGGCCACCGCGGACGAGACCCGCCCGACCATGCCGCCGGGCTGCGCGAAGCCCGGCTCGTCCGGGTCGATGAGGATTCCCGTCGACGGCGCCGCCTCGGCCGCCCTGACCAGGTCGACGATGTCGTGGACGCCCCCGGTGGCCCGCCACTCACGCTGGCACTCCTGCAGGATCCACAGCCCGGTGATGTTGAACAGGGGGCGTAGTCCTCGGTCCGCCCGCGCCTCGTTGGTGAGCCCGAGGGCGTGGGCCTCGGCGCTGAGGAGGGGTTCGTCGCGGAGGACGCCGAGCACCGACCAGGATCCGCAGGAGAGGAAGAAGGTCTCCTCCCCCGGTCTCCGCTGCAGCGCGTGCACCGCGCAGGCCGTGTCGTGGGCTCCCGCGCGGACGACGGTGAGTTGTTCCAGCCCCGGGATCCGGCACGGCCCGACGACGGTGTGCTCGGCCGTGACGTCGCCGAACCAGGATCGCGGGATGCCCAGCGCCTCGAACACGTCGTCGTTGAATTCATGGGCCCCTGGGCGGCAGAGCGCCGACGTGGAGGCGTGGGACCTCGACCAGCCGGCCTCACCGGTGAGGAGGTAGGTGATGTAGTCGGGCAGCAGCAGCACCCGCGACACCTGCGCCGCCAGCTCCGGTTCCTCGGTGACGAGCGCGAAGAGCTGGTTGGCGGTGTTGATCGTCGCCGGGGCGATGCCGGTGGCCGCCCACACGGCGTCGTCGTCGAGCCGCGCGCGGAACGCGTCGAGCGTGCGGGCCGTTCGTTCGTCCCGGTAGGCGACGGCGGGTCCGACCCGGCGGCCGTCGGCCCCCAGCGTGACGGCATCGACGCCCCAGGTGTCGACGGAGACGCTGACGGCGTCGGGGAACCGCGCGACGGCTGCCTTCAGCCCGGCGGTCAGCTCGCGCTCGATCAGGTCGAGGTCCCAGGTGAGATGGCCGTGCGCGGACCCGGGTCCCGGCTCCTGGCGGGCCGCCTCGTGGGCGAACCGGTGGACTTCCACCTCCTCGATGACACCGTCGCTCAGCGTGCCGGCGATGATGCGCCCCGACGACGATCCGAGATCGACGGCCAACGCGGTCACGGGGCTCACAATGCTCCTTCAGGAAGTGTCGGCGACGGGGTGTTCGGCCCCGTCGCCCACCAGTATGGCGAGCGACGGGGCCAGTGCCTCGGGCTGGGGGGCTCCCGAGGGGTCAGGCGTACAACGGGCCGAACTGGGCGCAGGCGCGGTAGTCGGCGCCCTCGAGGTCGGCGGTGCCGAATCCGAGCCAGTTCTTCGGCCGGAAGATCCGGTCGCGGGACACGTTGTGCATGTTGACGGGGATGCGCAGCATGGCCGCCAGCGTGATGAGCTGGTGCCCGATGTGCCCGTAGGTGATGGCGCCGTGGTTGGCGCCCCAGGCGTTCATCACCTCGTACACCGAAGTGAACGCGCCCTCGCCCGTGAGGGTGGGCACGAACCAGGTCGTGGGCCACCCGGGATCGGTGCGCAGCTCGATGGTCTTGGCCACCTCGTCGGGCAGTTCGACGGTGTAGCCCTCGGCCAGCTGCATGACGGGACCCAGGCCGTCGATCCAGTTGATGCGCGTCATGGTGACGGGCACCTCGCCGGACGAGCGGAAGTGGGTGGAGAAGCCGCCGCCCCGGAAGTAGCCGGTGTTGGCGGGGTGGAAGGTCGTCGCCTCCAGCATCGCGGCGGTGTCGTCGTCAGTCAGCTCCCACCAGGGCTTGATGCAGGCGTTGCCGTCGGCGTCCTTCGCGGCGAGCGTGCCGTCGAGCGTCGTGGCGCCCGAGTTGCGCAGGTCGATGAAACCGCCGGCGGCCAGACCCTCCGGGCGGTATCCGGTCACGCGCTCCACCGCGTCGGCGCTCCAGTAGGTGCGCACGTCGGAGAAGATCTGCGCCCGGTTGGTCAGCAGGTAGTTCACCAGCATCGACGCGCCGTTGAGGTTGTCGTTCTCGGTGGCCATGATGAGCGGGGCGCGGGTGCCGTTCCAGTCGAACTGGGTGTTGAGCATCGTCTCCATGAGGTCACCGTTGGGCAGGAAGTCCGTCCACTGCCGCTGGCCCTGGAAGCCGGACACCAGCGCGCCGTGACCCAGCGCCTCCTCGGCGAAGCCCTTGTCCGCGAGCTTCGGGTTGCCGATCATGAGGTCGCGGCCGATGAGGACGAGCTTGGTGGAGTACGCCCACCAGTCCTCGTGCTTGTCGCCGTCGGCCTGCCAGTGCTCGGGGTTGAAGTCCTCGCCCTGGGCTAGGTTCTCCTTCACCCAGGCGTAGGCGCGCTCGTACTCCTCGTCGTCGTAGATGCCGAGCTGGACGCGGCGGTCGAGCTCGACCATGTCGACGTACTCGTTGCGCATGCCCAGCCAGTAGTTCCAGAACTCCTCCTTGACCACGCAGCCGGCGATGCCCATGGACACGCCGCCGATGGAGAGGTAACTCTTGCCGCGCAGCTGCGCGACGGCGAGACCGGCGGTCGCGTAGTCGAGGAGCCGCTGGCGGACGTCGTCGGGGATGGCGTCGTCGTCCGCGTCGCGGACCTCCTCGCCGTAGATGCCGAACGCGGGGATTCCCAGCTGGGCGTGCCCGGCCAGGGCGGCAGCCAGGTAGACGGCGCCGGGGCGCTCGGAGCCGTTGAAGCCCCAGATGGCGTGAGGCATGGTGCGATCCATGTCGATGGTCTCCGACCCGTACGCCCAACACGGGGTGACCGAGAGCGTCAGTCCGACGTTCTCCCGCTTGAACTTCTCCGCGGCGGCCTGCGCCTCCGGGACACGGCCGATCGTCGAGTCGGCGATGACCACCTGGACGGGCGAGCCGTCCGGGTAGCGCAGCTCGGCCTCGTAGAGCTCCTTGACTCGCAGAGCCATGTTCATGGTCTGGTCTTCGAGGCTCTCGCGAACGCCGTTGCGCCGCCCATCAATGATGGGTCGGATGCCGATCTTGGGGTAGTTGGACACGAATCACACCTTCTTCAACGCTGTTGGTTGTTCTTGCACTCACCGGACAGGTGAGGGGGTGGGCCCCTCGCGGGACCCACCCCAGTTCACTCACTCGTAGAGGTTCGCGGCGATCTCGGGATCGTCGATGTTGGTGGCGTCGTACCAGGCGAAGCCGGAGTCGATGACCTTCGGCAGCTCCTGGCCGTCGATGGCCTTGATGGCCGCCACGACGGTCTCGTAGCCCATCTTCACCGGCGACTGGGTGATGGCACCCGCCATGTCACCGTTGCGGATGGCGTCGAGCTGAGCCTTGCCCGAGTCGAAACCGACCACCACGACGTCGGCGCCGGACTCCACGGCGCCCTGCAGGGTGCCGATGGCCGAGGCCTCGTTGGAGCCGTAGATGCCCGCGATGTCGGGGTTGGCCTGGATGATGGCCTTGGCGGTGTTGGCGGCGAGGCCGACCTCGAACGCGTACTGCGGCTCAAGCAGCTTCACGTCGGGGGCGTTCTCCTGCATCCACTCCTGGAAGCCCTCACAGCGCTGCTTGCCGGTGGCAGAGGTCTGGTCGTGGCAGACCAGGCCGACGGTGCCCTCGTTGCCGATGAGCTCCGCCATGTTCTTGGCGGCCTCGGCGGCGGCGGCGCGGTTGTCGGTCGAGACCGTGGTCAGCGGGATGTCCGAGTCGACGCCGGAGTCGAAGGCGATGATCGGGATGTTCGCCGCCTGGATCTCCTCCAGGACCGGGCCGGCTGCGCCGGAGTCGAGTGCGGCGAAGCCGATGGCGGCCGGCTGCGACTGCAGGGCGGTGCGCAGCTGGTCGAGCTGCTGCGTGACGGCCTGCTCGTTCTCGGGGCCGACGAACTCGACCTTGTAGTTGAACTCCTCGCCGGCCTGCTCGGCGCCCTGCTTCACTGCCTGCCAGAAGCGGTGCTGGAAGCCCTTGCTCACGAGGTAGATGGTCTGGGTGCCGTCACCCATGGGGATATCGCCCTCGGCGGGGGCGGAGGACTCGGCGGGCGCCGACGATTCGGCCGGGGCCGAGGAGCTGGCGGAGGTCTCGGCCGGGGCCGGAGCCGACGACGTCGTGGTGGCCGAGGTGGAGCAGGCGGTGAGGCCCAGTGCGAGCACTGACGACATTGCCAGTGCGGAGCGCAACATGCGCATGGCGGTTTTCCTTTCGGTTGTGGGAGGACCGCCCTCCCGGATGGGGTGTGGTGGTGGGTGGACTAGACGGCCGACGCGCGCTGACGGCGCAGGATGTCGGCGTAGACGGCGAGCAGGACGACGATGCCGGTGACGACGAGCTGCCACTGCTGGGCGACGCCCATCATCTGCAGGCCGACGGTCAGCGTCATCATGAGCAGGGCGCCCATCATGGTGCCGACGATGTTGGCCCGGCCGCCCGACAGCGAGGTGCCGCCGATGACGACCGCCGCGATGACCTGCAGCTCCATGCCGAGGCCCTCGGCGGGCTGCACGAAGCCGAACCGGCCGGAGTAGAGGATGGCGCCGAAGGCGGTGAAGATGCCGGCGGTGACGTAGACGAGCGCCTTCCAGAACTTCACGTTGATGCCCGACAGGCGCGTCGCCTCCTCGTTGGAGCCGATGGCCAGCGCGTAGCGCCCGAGCAGCGTCTTGCCGAGGATGACAGCCGCGATGATGCCGAGGATGACGAAGATCAGCGCCGCGTTGGACAGGAACGGGATGATGCGGCCGTTCGAGATCGCCGAGTAGTCCGGGTTGGCGATCTTGATGCTGGAGGCGTTGGAGATGATGAGCGACAGTCCTCGCGTCACCATCATCATCGCCAGCGTCGCGATGAACGGCGGGATGTGCAGGTAGGCGATGAGCAGGCCGTTGACCAGGCCCATCACCGCGCCCACGATCAACACCAGCAGCAGGCCCAGCCCGAGCGGCAGGTTCATGAACTCCGCCGACATGAACACGCCCGCCATGACGGCCGAGAACGTCATACCGGTGCCGACAGAGAGGTCGATGCCGCCCGTGCCGATGACGAACGTCGCCCCGAGGGCCATGGTGCCGATCGCCGCGGCCTGCAGCAGGATGTTCGGGATCACGACACCCGCGCTGAAGTTCGGCGCGAAGATCATAAAGAACACGAACACCACGATCAGCGCGGCGAACACGAACAGCTGCTGGAGAGATGACCTGATGAACTGCTGCACCCGCGACTGCTCGGCGGGGGCGGCGTTGGTGGCGACGGTGCTCACGCTGCGTTTCCTTTCAACTGAGCCTTGCCGACGGTGGCGAGCTCCATGATGTTTTCCTGAGTGGCGTCCGCGTTGTCGAGGAAGCCGGTGATGTGCCCGTGCGCCATGACGGCGATGCGGTGGGACACGCGCAGCACCTCCGGCAGCTCGGACGAGATGACGATGATGGCCTTGCCCTGCGTCGACAACTGCTCGATGAGGTTGTAGATCTCCTCCTTGGCGCCGACATCGATGCCACGGGTGGGCTCGTCGAAGATGAGCACGTCACAGTTGCGCACCAGCCACTTGGCGATGACGACCTTCTGCTGATTGCCGCCCGACAGTTTGCCGAGCAGCTGATTGACACTCGGGGTCTTCACGCGGAGCTTCTGCGAGTACTCGGTGCCGACGGTCTTGATCTTGCCGTCGAGGATGAACCCGCCGATGTGGAAGTCCTTCATCGCCGCCATCGCGGTGTTCGCCTTGACGTCCTGGTCGAGGAGCACGCCGAACTGCTTGCGGTCCTCGGACAGATAGCCGATCCCCGAGCGCACGGCATCGGCCGCGTTGCGGATCGGGACCTTCTTGCCGTGCAGGAAGATCTCGCCGCCGGTGCGGGGGTCGGCGCCGAAGACGGCTCGCGCCACCTCGGTGCGGCCGGCACCCATGAGACCCGCGAACCCCAGGACCTCACCCTTGCGCACCTCGAACGAGACGTCACGCAGCAGCTTCTTGGTGTTGAGGCCCTGGACCTTGAGGACGACCTCGTCCGACTCCGGCATCGTGCGCGGGCGGGCGTCGCCCGAGACCTCGCGCCCGACCATCATCGAAATGATCTCGCGCATCTCGACTTCCTTGGTCACGACGGTGCCGATGTACTGGCCGTCACGCAGGACGGACACGCGGTCCGTGATCTCCTCGATCTCCGGCATGCGGTGCGAGATGTAGATCAGGCCCGTCTCCGGCGTGACGAAGTCGCGGATCATGCCGAACAGCGCATCGGTCTCCGCGAGGGTGAGCGCCGCCGTCGGCTCGTCCATGACGAGGATCCGCGAGTCGTAGGACAGCGCCCTGGCGATCTCCACCATCTGCTGGCGCGCCACCGACAGATCCCGGACGTACGCCTTGGGATTCAGGCGCATGCCGAGCCGGTCGAAGAGGTCCGCGGCCTGCGCGTTGAGCTTCGCGTCGTCGACGAACCCGGCCCGATGGCTCCCGGGACGGCCGAGGAACAGGTTCTGGGCCACCGTGAGGTCGGGCACCATGTTGAGTTCCTGATGGATGATGCTGAGTCCGAGGTCGCGGGCGTGGTTGGTGTTGCGCACCTCGACCTTCTTGCCCTGGAGCCAGATCTCGGCTCCGGGGTCCGGTGTGTAGATCCCGGTGAGGATCTTCATGAGGGTCGACTTGCCTGCGCCGTTCTCGCCGCAGAGGCCGAGCACCTCCCCCGCGTTGAGGTCGAGGTGGACATTACTCAGCGCCTTCACGCCGGGGAACGTCTTGGAGACGTTCTTCAGCTCTAGAAGTGTGGTCACGAGTACTCCTTCGTACGTGCTGAACGAGCCCTCCGGTGGCCCTCGTTCAGCAGCGATGTTAACGCTATCGCAAACCATCGCCCCTGCCTAGCGCCGTTATGCAACTGTGATGATGCGATACCCACGGGGGTATATGATTGGGCCCATGAACCTACGTATGACCCTGCTTGCCCTGGTGATGTCCGTCGCCGCCCTGCTGGGCCTGGCCGGCTGCTCGTCCAGCGAAACCGACGCCGCCCTGACCGCCATCGAGTCCGGCGCCACGGTGATCGACGTCCGCACGCCCGCCGAGTACGACAGCGGCCATGTCGACGGCGCGCTCAACATCGACGTCCAGGCCCCTGACTTCGCCGAGAAGGTGGGCGAACTGCCCAAGGACGAGACCTACGTCGTCTACTGCCGATCCGGCAACCGCTCCGCCGCGGCGATCGACATCATGGAGGACCTGGGCTTCACCGACCTCATCGACGGCGGTGCCTACTCCTCCCTCTCCTGACCCCTTAAGCGCGAACGTGGCCGGCCCCCGAAGGGACCGGCCACGTTTCGTGTAGCGGGAGAGACTCAGCTCACTTGGCGCCCATGGTGGTGCCGGCGGAGCGGAGGTTCTGGCATGCCTCGACGATGCGGGCGGCCATGCCGGCCTCGGCCAGCTTGCCCCAGGCGCGCGGGTCGTAGGCCTTCTTGTTGCCGACCTCGCCGTCGACCTTCAGCACGCCGTCGTAGTTGCGGAACATGTGCTCCACGACGGGGCGGGTGAAGGCGTACTGCGTGTCGGTGTCGATGTTCATCTTGATGACACCGAAGTCCACCGCGTCGGAGATCTCCTGCGGGGTGGAGCCCGAGCCACCGTGGAACACGAGGTCGAACGGCTTGTCCTTGCCGTACTTCGCGCCGACGGCGTCCTGGATCTCCTTGAGGACCTCGGGGCGCAGCTTGACGGCGCCCGGCTTGTACACGCCGTGCACGTTGCCGAAGGTCAGGGCCGTCATGTAGCGACCCTTCTCACCGAGCCCGAGCACCTCAGCGGTGCGCATGCCGTCCTCGATGGTGGTGTAGAGCTTGTCGTTGATCTCGGCGGAGACGCCGTCCTCTTCGCCGCCGACGACGCCGACCTCGATCTCGAGGATGATGTTGGCAGCCTTGGTGAGGGCGAGCAGCTCGTCAGCGATCTGCAGGTTCTCCTCCATGGGCACGGCCGAGCCGTCCCACATGTGCGACTGGAACAGGGGCAGCTCGCCGCGCTTCACGCGCTCGGCCGAGATGGCGAGCAGCGGACGCACGAAGGAGTCGAGCTTGTCCTTGGGGCAGTGGTCCGTGTGGAGCGCGATCTGCACGGAGTAGTTCTTGGCGACCTCCTGCGCGTACGCGGCGAGCGCGACGGCACCGGTGACCTTGTCCTTGATCGTCGAACCCGAGGCGTACTCGGCGCCGCCGGTCGAGACCTGGATGATGCCGTCAGAGCCAGCCTCCGCGAAACCCTGGATGGCAGCGGTCACGGTCTGCGACGAGGTGATGTTGATGGCGGGGTAGGCGAACTTGCCGGCCTTCGCCCGGTCGAGCATCTCGGCATAGACCTCGGGGGTTGCAATGGGCATGGATGCCTCTTTTCTGGGTCGAGACTTCAGGTGTGCCCAAGACTATCGCCTAGCCCTCCCCGGAGGGAGGGTGGGGTCCGCAGCGGTGGACCTCCCGCGGGCTCAGAGGACGCGGTCCAGGGCCGTGACGTCGAGGTGCACGCGGCCCAGGGAGTAGGCCCGCACCGCCGAGTCGATGACCGAGGCCGAGGCGTCGAGGAAGCTCAGCGGCACGCCGGCCACGCGCGCGCCGTCGACCTCCAGCGCGACGGCGGGGCCGGCCCCGAACCCGCCTCCGACCAGCCGCAGGGCGCTGACGTCGTCCCAGCGCACGCGCGGGTGCGGTGGCTCGACGAACTCGATGCCGTGCGGGTCGAGGTAGAAGGCCACGCCGTCGTGGATGCGGGCGAGGTCACGCTTGGCGCGCTGGAGCCCGACGACGGACAGGACGAGCCAGAACGCCGAGGACCCGACCCAGAGCACGACCATGGCGATGGTCCATTCGCGCGACCAGTCGCGGCCGATCGTCAGCACGAGCACCGCCAGGATGGCCAGCGAGATGACCGTCGAGATGATGCGCCAGCGCAGGGCCCCGCGCTTCTGCGCCACGCGGGCCGCCGTCGGCAGGGGGGTCAGGCCCACGGCGAATCGCTCTGGCTGCATGCCGCCCACGATAGCGGCCGCGGACTCAGCGCTGAGGAACGGAGACGTCGCGCGTTGATGCCCAGGGGCCGAGTAGCCGCAAGGTGTCGGCGTCGCGGGAACCCGGTGCCGCAGTCAGGACGGTCATTTGGGCGCCCGGTTGGCCGACGAGATCCAACCCGTCGAAGTGCAGTTCCATGTCGCCGACCGCATGGTGCCGATACCGCTTCGTTCCCGACTCGTGCTGCCAGACGTCGTGCTGACCCCAGAGACGCCGGAAGGTCTCGGAGCGGGTGGACAGTTCGCCGACCAGGTCCTGGAGCGCGCTGGCGTGGGGGTCGCGGCCGGCTTCGGTCCGCAGCATGGCGACATTGACGGCGGCAGCTTTCTCCCAGTCCGGGTAGAACGTCTGTGACCCCGGGTCGAGGAAGAGGTAGCGGGCGAAGTTCGGCGGACGTGAGCCGGCGTTGGCGATCATCTCGTCCATGAGCGCCCCACCCAACGCGTTCCACGCCAGGAGGTCGGTCCGCCCGTTGCCGATCATGGCGACGGCCGATGCCATGGAGTCGAGCACCCACTGGATGCTCGGCGAGGGGCGCCACCGGTCCAGAGGCCGCCCTCTGCGCCTCGGGGCTCCGTCGCCGGCCTGACGGGCCAGACGATGCAGGTGCTCACGCTCGGCGTCGTCCATGAGCAACGCCCGCGCCAAAGCGTCGAGGACGGCCGTCGACGCCCCCGCGATGGCGCCCCGCTCCAGCCGGGAGTAGTACTCGACGCTGACGCCGGCCAGCGTCGCCGCCTCGCTTCGCCGCAGGCCGGGGACCCGACGCCCTCCCATGCGCGGCAGTCCGACCATCTCCGGTTCCACTCGCGCCCTCCGCGACATCAGGAACTCGCGCACCTCAGACCGGTTGTCCATGTCGCCAGGGTAGGCCGGTCAGCACGGCGGAGGGATACCCTGCCAGGGCACGTCACACCCGGGACTCCCCCTTTCGCCTGCGCTCGCGTGCACTGGTAGGCATGAGCCGAATCACGATGTCCCTCCTGGCCATGGCCGTCACACTCGTCACGACGTCCTGCGCCGCCTTCCCGGAGGTGTCCGCCGTCCCGCAGTCGACAGTGAGGATCCATGCAGGATCCGACGTCGTCCTGCCGGGGACCCTGCGGTTCGCCGACCGCATGGGCACCGCCCACGTCGCCCCTCTCCCGGCTCCCCTCTCCCTCGATGAGGCTCGGCGGCTCACGGCTCCTGAGGCGGGGGATGTCGGCTACGCGCCTGAGGCGCAGGCGCTCGTCGTGTTCCTCCATGACCGTCGAGGCACGGGCGGCGAGGAACTCCTAGCCGTCGGGCGCGTGACCTCCGGCCTCGATGACCTCGCCGGCTGCGTGCAGGACTGCCTGGTTGCGCTTGTGCCTACGGTCAACGACTGAGGGGCGGCGTCGGCGCGGAGTGCTGGAGCGACCAGTGGTACATCGCGATGGCGGCGGCGGCCCCTGCGTTCATCGAGCGGGTCGAGCCGCGCTGCGTGATCGCGACGAGCCGCTCGCAGCCGGCGACCATGGCGTCGGTCAGGCCCGGGCCCTCGGACCCGAACACCAGGCAGCACCGCTCCGGCAGTCGGGCGGTCTCCAGCGGGACCGATCCTGGCAGGTTGTCCACCCCGATCGGCGTGAGCCCCTCCCCTGCCAGGTGGGCCAGAAGGGCGGCCTCGTCGTCGTGGTGGAGGACGTGGAGGTAGCGGTCGGTGACCATGGCGCCGCGGCGGTTCCATCGCCGGCGGCCCACGATGTGCACCGCCGCGACGTTGAAGGCGTTGGCGGTGCGGACGATGGACCCGATGTTGAAGTCGTGCTCCCAGTTCTGGATGGCCACGTGCAGCGGCACGCGCGTGCGATCCAGATCGGCGACGATCGCCTCCATCCGCCAGTAGCGGTAGCGGTCGACCACATTGCGGCGGTCGCCCTCGGCCAGCAGCGCCGGGTCCAGGCGGTCGTCGTCGGGCCACGGCTCGGGGTGCGGACCCACGCCGACGGTGGGCGCGGTGGGGTCGTCGACGGTCTCGGTCACAGGGCGAGCTTGCCCGCCCCGGCGCGCGGCGGCAACCGGGAGCGCGACAGCGCCCCGACCGCGAAGGCCGGGGCGCTGTCGCCGCGTGGCGGGTCAGGCCTGCTGGATGGCCGAGATCTCGACCTCGATGGTGACCTTGTCGGAGACAAGGAAGCCGCCGGTCTCGAGCGCGGCGTTCCAGGTCAGCCCGAAGTCGGAGCGGTTGACCTGCGTGGAGCCCTCGAAGCCGACGCGGGTGTTGCCGAAGGGGTCCTTGGCCGCGCCCTGGTACTCGAGCGGGATGGTGATGGAGCGGGTGGTCCCGGCGATGGTCAGGTCACCGGTGACCTCGACGACGTCGCCCTTGACCGCGTAGCCGGTGCCGACGAAGGTCCAGGTCGGGTACTCCTCGACGTGGAAGAAGTCGGCGGAGCGGACGTGCGCGTCGCGGTCGGCGTTGCGGGTGTTGATGGAGGCGGCGTCGATGGTGACGGTCAGCTGCGTCGCGGCGGGGTTGGCGGCGTCGACGATGGCCTGGCCCTCGAACTTCTCGAAGGAGCCGCGGACCTTGGTGACCATCGCGTGGCGGGTCACGAAGGACAGGGTGCTGTGGGTGGGATCGATGACGTAGGTGCCGTTGAGCTCGTTGAGGTTCATAGGTGTGGTCCTTTCTTGGCTGTGGACACCACACTACGTAGCCCTTGTTGAAATGTCAACTAGATGCTTGAAATTCTTCCTTTCCCTGCCTGGGCTCGGGCCCGGCGCCTGCCTCACGTGCCGACGCCTGTCCTTGAGCGCAGGCGTCACACTCGCGCCTGCCTCGCGCTCATGCGCCTGCGCTCTAAGCAGGCATCGGGAGATAGGACAGGCGCCGCGCTCGCACCTGCCTCGCGTTCATGCGCCTGCGCTCTAGAGCAGGCGCCGGGAGATAGGGCAGGCGCCGCGGGGGGGACGGCGACGGAGACGACGAGACCCGCCCCGGACGGGGGCGGGTCTCGGTGCGAGCCTCGATCAGCTGGTGTACGGGGGGCGATAACCGCCCGGCTCCTGCTGCGGCGGGGGCGCATCGGCGGGCTGGACGTCCGGCTGCTGCGCCCGCTGCGGGGGCTGGTATGGCTGCGCCCCGGCGTCGGTCCGCGGGGCCTGGATCTGCTGCTGCGACTCGGGGGCGGCGGCGGGTCGCTGGGAGATCTCCCCGAAGTTGACGTCGGGCGCCTGCCGCACGATCGGGTCGTTGACCTCGAAGTAGGTGGCCTTCTCGAACTTCGCGAAGCCCGCGATGATGTTACTCGGCACGGACTCGATCCGGGTGTTGTAGTCGCGGACGTTCGCATTGTAGAAGCGCCGCGACGCCGCGATCCGGTCCTCGGTGTCGGTCAGTTCGCGCTGCAGCTCGAGGAAGTTCGTGTTCGACTTCAGATCCGGGTACGCCTCGACCGAGACCAGCAGGTTGTGCACCGCGGTCGTCAGTTCGGCCTCGACGGCGGCGCGCTGTTCGCTGGGCTGGCCGTGGGTCTGCGTGGCGAGCGAGCGCGCCGTGTTGCGCAGCGCGGTGATCTGCTCGAGGGTGTTGCGCTCGTGCGCCGCGTAACCGCGGACGGTCTCGACGAGGTTGGGAATCAGCTCGTAGCGGCGGTTGAGTTCGACGTCGATCTGGCGCCAGGACTCCTGGATGAGGTTGCGGCTGCGCACGAAACCGTTGTACGCGCCCACCCCCCACAGGACCACGGCCAGCGCGAGGACCACCAGCACGATGAGGATGATCAGGACAGTGTCCACGGCAATGTCTCCTTGTTCGGTCGAGTTCACGGTAGCGCAGGCGGCGAATCAGGCGCAGCAACGCCAGCCAGCTCAGGCGCCCTGGTGGGCGTCCAGGAACTGGTACACCTCTGTGTCGTCGACGCCGGGGAAGGTGCCGGGCGGCAGCGCGGCCAGCAGGTGTGCGTGGGTGCGGGCGCTCGGCCACGCGTGACCCGACCATCGCGACGACAGGTCGGCCGGAGCGCGACGGCAGCACGTCGGATCGGGACACCGCGACACCGAGCGTTCGCGGGTGTCGCGGCCCCGGAACCACTTCGAGTCGCGATAGCGGACCCCGATCCCGGTGGAGAAGGCCCCCGTCGAGGTCTGCTCGACGCGTGCCGTGCACCAGAACGTGCCCGTCGGGGTGTCGGTGTACTGGTTGAACGCGTTGAACTTGTCCGCGACGTCGAAGACCTCGCGCGATGTCCAGTACCGGCAGGCGGGCTGGCCCTCGATGGCCCCCAGGTTGTCCTTGGGGAACGCGACGCCGTCGTTCTCGTACGCCTTGTAGATGGTCCCCGATTCGTGGACGCGTTGGAAGTGGACCGGGATGTCCAGGTGCACGGTCGCGAGGTTGGTGAACCGGTGCGCCGCGGCCTCGTAGCTGACCGCGAAGGCGTCGCGGAGGTCCTCGAGCGCCAGCTCGCGGCGCGCCTTGGCCTCCTGCAGGAAGCGGACGGTGGGCTCCTCAGGCAGCAGGAGAGCGGCGGCGAAGTAGTTCGTCTCGATCCGCTGCCGGAGGAACTCGCCGTAGTTCGCGGGCGGGGCATGCCCGAGGATGTGGTGCCCCAGCGCCTGCAGGAGGACCGAGCGCGGCTCGTGCTCGCGGGAACTGCTGGTCGGCAGATAGATCCGCTTGGACCTCAGGTCCATGACCGACCTCGTGGAGTGCGGCAGGTCGCCGACGTGGTGCAGCGTGAACCCCAGGTGCGCCGTGATCTCCCCGATGAGGTGCTGCGACAGCGGGCCCGCCACGTAGCCGCACCGTCGCAGCAGCGTGGCGGCCTCCTGCTCGATCGTGCCGAAGTAGTTGTCGCGCGCCCTCATCTCGTCGCGCAGCTGGGCGTTGGCGCGCCGCGCCTCCTCGGGGGTGGCCATGCGCTCGGCGGCGTCGTGCGCCAGTTCCCGGTGCAGCGCCACCAGCGCCTCGAGGACCTCCATCGGCATGCGGGGCGAGATCCGCACGACAGGCAGCCCCTTCGCCCTGGCCAGGGGCGAACGCATCAGCCGCTCGAGTTCGATCTCCAGCTGGGCGCGCCGGCTCGGCACGGCGGCGGTGAGGTCGCCGAGCGTCGCGCCGTAGACGGCCGCCAGGCGTTGCAGGTGGGAGACCTTGGCCTCGCGTTTCCCGTTCTCCAGCAGCGACAGCTGCGACGACGCGAGTCCCGCCGCCTCGGCGACCTGGGCCAGCGTCAGGCCGCGCTCCTTGCGCAGGTGGCGCAGGCGGCGGCCGAGGGAAAAGGGGTCGAAAGAGCCGGGTTCCTGCCCGGCAGGGGCGGGGGTGTCGTCGTCGACAGTCACGAAGTTGACAGTAGCGGAATTTCTGCGTTTCTTCACCGGGAATTTCTTCTCAACTGTCGGATGCGGGGGCCGACGATGGGTCCATCACCCGACGACGAGGCGAGCAGTGAAGCCGCCACCACCGGAAAGGACCACCCCGATGACCGACCCGATGTCCGCAGAACTCCTCAAGTACGACTGGAAGATCAACCCCCGCTGGAGCAACGTCCAGCGCGACTACAGCGCCGAGGACGTCGTCCGGCTCCGCGGGCGAGTCCAGGAGGAGCACACGCTCGCCCGTCGCGGTGCAGAGCGCCTCTGGGAACAGCTGCACAGCGAGGACTTCGTCAATGCGTTGGGCGCGCTGACCGGCAACCAGGCCGTCCAGCAGGTGAAGGCCGGCCTCAAGGCCATCTACCTGTCGGGCTGGCAGGTCGCCGCCGACGCCAACCTCTCGGGCCACACCTACCCCGACCAGTCGCTCTACCCCGCCAACTCCGTTCCGCAGGTGGTCCGGCGCATCAACAACGCCCTGCTGCGCGCTGACCAGATCGAGCACGCCGAAGGCATCCGCACCGTCGAGGACTGGCTCGTCCCCATCGTCGCCGACGCCGAGGCCGGCTTCGGCGGCACGCTCAACGCCTACGAGCTCATGAAGGCCATGATCGCGTCCGGCGCCGCGGGCGTGCACTGGGAGGACCAGCTGGCGTCGGAGAAGAAGTGCGGCCACCTCGGCGGCAAGGTGCTGATCCCGACCCAGCAGCACGAGCGGACCCTGAACGCCGCCCGCCTCGCCGCTGACGTCGCGGGCGTCCCGACGGTGATCATCGCCCGCACCGACGCCGAGGCCGCGACGCTGCTCACCTCCGACGTCGACGAGCGCGACCGCGAGTTCCTCACCGGCGAGCGCACGAGCGAGGGCTTCCACAAGGTCCGGCCCGGCATGGAGCCCAGCATCGCCCGCGGCAAGGCCTACGCGAAGTACGCCGACCTGCTCTGGATGGAGACCGGCGTCCCCGACCTGGAGGCGGCCCGCACGTTCGCCGAGGCCATCAAGGCGGAGCACCCCGACCAGCTGCTGGCCTACAACTGCTCCCCGTCGTTCAACTGGCGCAAGCACCTCGACGACGCCACCATCGCGAAGTTCCAGCGCGAACTGGGCGCCATGGGCTACGCCTTCCAGTTCATCACGCTGGCCGGCTTCCACGCCCTCAACTACTCGATGTTCGACCTGGCGCAGGGCTACGCCACCCGCCAGATGAGCGCCTACGTCGAGTTGCAGGAGCGCGAGTTCGCCGCCGAGGAGCGCGGCTACACCGCGACCCGGCACCAGCGTGAGGTCGGCACCGGCTACTTCGACACCATCGCCGCCGCCATCAACCCCGCCAGCTCGACCACGGCACTCGAGGACTCCACCGAGTCCGCGCAGTTCTGACCCCACCCACCTCGATCCCCGAAGGAGCACCGCCATGACGATGACCATCACAGCGCCCGCCATGCACGCCACCCACGCCCCCGTCGGGCGGCTGTGGGTGGACCGCACCCTCGTCGACTTCCTCGACCGGGAGGCCCTGCCCGTGGCAGGCGTGGACCGGGAGCGCTTCTGGGCGGGGTTCGAGGAGGTCTTCGACCGGTTCACCGGCCGCAACCGCGCACTGCTGGAGGAGCGGCGGCGCCTCCAGCAGGCCATCAACGAGTTCCACCGCGCCCATCCCGGACGGCCCGACGCGGGCCACTACCGCAGCTTCCTCACCCGGATCGGCTATCTGCTCCCCGAGGCAACCGAGGTCGCCGCGCGGACCACGGGCGTCGACCGGGAGATCGCCGAGGTCGCAGGCCCGCAGCTCGTCGTCCCCGTCACGAACCGCCGATTCGCGATCAACGCCGCGAACGCGCGCTGGGGGTCGCTGTACGACGCCCTCTACGGCACCGACGTCATCGACGACGGCGACGGCGCCGGCCGGGAGGGTCGCTACAACCCGGTCCGGGGCGCGAAGGTCATCGCCTGGGCACGCGAGTTCCTCGACGCCGTCGCGCCGCTGGCGTCCGGTTCGCACACCGACGTGGCCGGTTACCGGGCCGGCCGGGTGTTCGAGGCGATGCTGTCGTCCGGGCAGATCGTCGGCCTTGCCGACCCCGACACGTATGCGGGCTTCCAGGGCGAGCCCGGCGCCCCGGACGCGATCCTGCTCGCCCACCACGGCCTCCACCTCGAACTGCGGATCGACCGGCAGGGCCGCATCGGCCGCGAGGATCCGGCCGGCATCGATGACATCGTCCTCGAGTCCGCGGTCACCGCGATCATGGACTTCGAGGACTCCGTGGCCACCGTCGACGGGCCGGACAAGGTCGTCGCGTACCGCACGTGGCTGCAGCTCAACGACGGCACGGCGATCGAGGAGATGAGCAAGGGCGGGCGGCAGTTCACCCGGACGCTGGCCGACGACCGCCGCTTCACTCGTCCCGACGGGACGGAGTTGCGGCTGCCGGGACGCGCGCTGATGCTGTGCCGCAACGTCGGCCACCTCATGACGACGCCCGCGGTCCTCGACGACGAGGGGCAGGAGCTGCCCGAGGGGATCCTCGACGCGCTCGTCACCAGCCTGTGCGCCATGCCCGGCCTCCGGGCCGACGCCCGGCGCGCCAACTCCCGCACCGGCTCGATCTACATCGTCAAGCCGAAGCAGCACGGCCCGGACGAGGTCGCGTTCACCTCCGACCTCTTCGCCGCCGTTGAGGACGTCCTCGGCCTGCCGCGCACCACGCTGAAGATGGGCATCATGGACGAAGAGCGGCGCACGACGGTGAACCTCGCGGCCTGCATCGCCCAGGCTGCGGACCGGATCATCTTCATCAACACCGGGTTCCTCGACCGCACCGGCGACGAGATCCACACCTCGATGGAGGCCGGGCCGATGATCCGCAAGGCCGAGATGAAGCAGGCGGCCTGGATGCGGGCCTACGAGGACTGGAACGTCGACGTCGGCATCGCGTGCGGCCTCCCCGGGCGGGCGCAGATCGGCAAGGGGATGTGGGCGAAGACGGACCTCATGGCCGAGATGGTCGCCGAGAAGATCGGGCATCCCGCCTCGGGCGCGACGACGGCGTGGGTCCCCTCCCCCACCGCGGCCACCCTGCACGCGACGCACTACCACCGCGTCGACGCCAGGGAGCGGCAGGCGGGCATCGCGGCCGGCGGGGGCCGCGCCACCCGCGACGACCTGCTGGAGATTCCCCTGGCCACCAGCACCCGCTGGAGCCCCGAGGAGCGGCAGGAGGAGGTCGACAACTCGTGCCAGTCGATCCTCGGCTATGTCGTGCGGTGGATCGATCAGGGCGTCGGTTGCTCCAAGGTGCCCGACATCACCGACACCTCGCTCATGGAGGACCGGGCCACGTGCCGCATCAGCTCGCAGATGCTCGCCAACTGGATCCGGCACGGGATCGTCTCGGAGCAGTACGTGCTGCAGTCGCTCAAGCGGATGGCGGCGGTCGTGGACGCCCAGAACGCGGGCGACCGCACCTATCGCCCGATGACGCCCCGCGAGGGCGGCTCGTTCGAGGACTCGATCGCCTGGTGCGCGGCGCGGGACCTGGTGGTCCAGGGGACGTGGTCGCCGTCGGGCTACACGGAGCCGATCCTGCATCGCAGGCGGCGCGAGTACAAGGCGCGCTACCGGCTCAGCTGAGTCCCAGATCCGCCAGATCGACCGCGTAGCGGTACTCGAGACCGGCGTCGCCGACCCGTTCGGCGGCGCCGGTTCCGCGGTCGACGACGACCGCCACCGCGACCACCTCACCCCCCGCCTCGCGCACGGCCTCGACCGCGGTGAGGGCCGAGCCGCCCGTCGTGGATGTGTCCTCGACGACCAGCACCCGCCGCCCCGCGACGTCGGTGCCCTCGATGCGACGCTGCATGCCGTGTTCCTTGGCGGACTTCCGCACGACGAAGGCGTCGAGCCGGCCGCCGGCAGCCGCGCGCGCGTGCAGCATCGCCGTCGCGACGGGGTCCGCGCCGAGGGTCAGGCCGCCGACGGCGTCGAAGTCGAGGTCCGCGACCAGCTCGTTCATGACGCGCCCCACCAGGGGCGAGGCGGCGCCGTCGAGCGTGACGCGGCGCATGTCGATGTAGTAGTCGGCCTCCTTGCCTGAGGCAAGGGTCACGCGGCCGTGCACGACGGCCAGGTCCTTGATGTGGGCGATGAGGTCGCTGCGATCGGTCATCTCGTGGTTTCCGCTTTCTCCAGGACGCCGAAGCCGACGCTGCGGTCCGGCGTGTCGATGAGGTCTTCGTGGGTGGTCAGGGTGAGCAGTGCCTGGCTGGGCACCGTATCGGGCTCGCCGGGCACCGGGTCGAGGACCCAGGACTCGTCGGCCTGGACGGTGAGTTCCGCGGGGGCGAGCACGATGCGGTAGGTGAACGTGGCGGTGGCCGTGTCGATGATCACCTCGTCGCCCTCCCGCAGCTCGAGGAGCCGCTCGAACGGCGCCCCGTTCGTCAGCCGGAGCCCTGCAATGGCCGTGTTGCCGACCTGGCCGGGCAGCGCCGTCGACGGGTACCAGCCGACGGCCTCCGTCAGCAGGCGGCCCTCGACGCCGGACACGACGGGCCATTCGACGCCGAGCGAGGGGATGCGCAGGATCCACGCTGCCTCGCCGGGCTCAGGGAGTGCGGGGACGGGGACCTGGGGGTCGGCGTCGGGTGCGTCGGGCGTCGGGGTGGGGGTCGGTGTCGCGGCGGCCCAGGAGGCGCGGAGCTCGGCGACGGTGCCGGCGGCGCGGTCGCGGGCCAGCCAGGTGGTGCCGTAGACCTGCCACGCGAGGTATCCGCCGGCGGCCAGGAGCGCCGTGACCACCGCGATGGCCACGAGCACGGCCGGGGACAGCCGACGGCGGGAGCGCGTGACACTCGCGCCGTCGGCGGCCCGCTTGGCTTCCATGCGGCCCATTCTTCCCTACCCGCCCGGGCCGGCGGACCGTCAGCCCTCGGCGACGCCCGCGGAGTCGAACGTGGCCATCTCGCTGAGGATGCGGGCCGCGGCCTGGACGGTCGGCAGCGCCAGGGCAGCGCCGGTGCCCTCGCCGAGGCGCAGGTCGAGGTCCACCAGCGGCTGGAGGTCCAGCCAGGTGAGGGCGGCCTTGATGCCGGGCTCCACGCCGGCGTGCCCCGCGATGAGGTAGCCGGTGACCGACTCGTCGAACCCGGCCGCGACGCAGGCCGCGGAGGCCGCGATGACGCCGTCGATGATGACGGGGATCCGGCGGGCCGCCGCGCCGAGGATGAAGCCCGCCAGCGCGGCGTGCTCGAGCCCGCCGACAGCCGCGAGGACTCCCAGCGGGTCCGCCGGATCCGGACGGTGAAGGGTGAGGGCGTCGTCGATGACCCGGACCTTCCTGGTCAGCATGTCGTCGTCGGCCCCCGCCCCGCGTCCGGTGACGGTCGTGACATGCAGGCGGGAGAACACGGCGATCAGCGCGCTGGCCGGCGTGGTGTTGCCGATCCCCATCTCGCCGGTGAGCAGCACGTCGGCGCCGGCGTCGATGGCCTCGTTCGCGGCCTCGATGCCGACCTCGAGGGCGGCGCGGGCCTCGTCGCGGGTGAGTGCGGGTTCGACGGTGAAGTCGCGGGTCCCGCGGCGCACGTTCCGGGCGCGGATCCCGGGGTGCTCGGGCACCTCGGCCGCGACGCCGACGTCGGTCACCCACACCTCGGCCCCGACCTGCCGGGCGATCGCGTTGATGGCCGCGCCCCCGGACGCGATGTTGAGCGCCATCTGGACCGTGACCTCCTGCGGCCAGGGGCTGACGCCCTGAGCGCAGACGCCGTGGTCGCCGGCGAACAGGCCGATGACCGCCCGGGCCGGGAGCGGCGGTGGGCAGGCGTCGGCGATGGCCGCGAGCCGGTTGCCGATCTCCTCCAACCGGCCGAGGCTGCCCGCCGGCTTGGTGAGGCGGAGCTGGCGCGCCTCCGCGGCGGCGAGCGCCTCCGCGGAGGCGGGGACGATGGCCGACAGGGTGTCGTCGAGCAGGGTCATGGGCGTCCTTTCGGGGATGGTTGGATGGAGCGGTGATCCTGATCCTGGGCGGCACCGCGGAGGGCCGCCGGCTGGCTGAGGCGCTGACCGGGCGCGCCGCGGTGCTGTCGCTGGCCGGCCGCACGCGCGACCCCCTGACCGCGGGCCAGGTGCGCCTGGGCGGGTTCGGCGGGGTCGAGGGCCTGCGCGGCTACCTGCGTGAGCACGGCGTGACGGCGGTCGTCGACGCCACCCACCCGTTCGCCGCCGTGATGTCGCGCAACGCCGCGGCCGCCTGCGCCGCCGAGGGCGTCGCGCTGCTGCGCCTGGTCCGCCCGAGTTGGGCGTCGCATCCGTCGGCGGGCAGCTGGCACTGGGTCGACGGGCATGGCGAGGCCGCCCGCCGCGCCGCCGCCCTGGGCGCCCGGCCCTTCCTCACCGTCGGCCGCCAGCACACCGCTGACTACGTCGCCGACCTCGCCGACGCGGACGTGCTGGCCCGGGTGGCCGAGCCGCCCGTCGCGTTCCTGCCCGCGCGGTGGACGCTCGTCACCAGCCGCGGGCCGTTCACGCTGGACGGCGAGCGGGAGCTCATGGCGGCGCACGGCATCGATGTCCTCGTCGCCAAGGACGCGGGCGGTGCGCACACCGACGCGAAGTTGAGCGTGGCCGCGGAGCGGGGCGCCGCCGTCGTCATGATCCGGCGGCCGGCGGCGCCCGCGGGGGTGCCCGAGGTGGCCGACGTCGCGGGCGCGCTGACCTGGCTGGGGTGAGCCGCTCACGGGTGGCCCCCGAGCTCTGCGAGGGCCGTTGCCAGGCGACGGTGGACGTCCGGGGTGCGGACGGCGAACCGCAGCCACGTCGGCCCGAGACCGGGGAACGTCTCGCCCCGGCGGACCGCGAACCCGCGCTCGGCCAGCGGTCCGCGCAGTGAGGACGCCGACAGCGCGGTGGTGTCGGCGAGCACGAACGGCGCCCGGCCCGGGACGACGGCGACGCCGACGTCGGTGAGGCGTACGGCGAGATCCTCCCGGGCGACGACGGCCTCGTCGGCCAGGCGTGCGGCCTCAGCGGTTGCGCGGGCGGAGGTGCAGGCCATGGCCGCGCGGATGGCCGGGGTGGACACCGACCAGGGTGGCTGCTGGGCGGCGAGGCGCTCGATGAGGGCGGGGTCGCCGACGACGTAGCCGATCCGCAGCCCTGCCAGCCCCCAGGTCTTGGTGAGCGAGCGCAGCACGAGCCGGCCGGGCATCGACGGCGCGATGAGGGTCTCCGGCTCGCCCGGCACCGCATCCATGAAGGCCTCGTCGACGACGAGTGTCGCGGCGGGGAGTGCGGCGAGGTCGTCGGCGCGGTGCAGGACGCCGGTGGGGTTCGTGGGGTTGCCGACGATCGTGAGCTCACCGGCCGGAACCTGTGAGGGGATGAGCCGGAAGCCGGTGTCGCGGCTGAGGACGTGGCGGCGGGGGTCGCGGCCGGCGGCGCGGAGCGCGGCCTCGGGTTCGGTGAACTGGGGGTGGACGATGAGAGCGTCGCCGGGGAGCGCCCGTGCGATGAGGGTGAACGCCTCTGCGGCGCCCGCGACGGGTAGGACCATGGCGGGGTCGACGCCGTGGTGCGCGGCGAGGGCGTCGCGGGCGGGGGTGGGGTCGGGGTAGGCGGCGAGGTCGATGTCGCCGAAGATCTCCTCGGCCAGCCAGGCCGGGGTGGTGGGGACGCGGACGTTGACGGCGAGGTCGATGAGGCCGGGGGCGAGGTCGCGGTCCCCGTGGTGCAGCAGGTCCGGCTCCGGCCCCGGCGGGGGGTTGGGTTTGAGCAGATGGCACGACTCAACGTCGAAATCGGGCCGTGTTAGCGCTCTCGTCCGCGTCGAGTCGTGCCATCTGCTCAAACCCTCACCGGCACCGAGCGCGGGATAGCGATGGACCGCGTCGGCGAAGCGCTGGGCCACCTGGGGGTGGCCCGCCCAGTGGACGTGGAGGTACGACGCGTGGAGGTTCTCCCCCGCGACGCCGTCCGCCCTGCCGTCCAACAGCCACGCCGACTTTGCGGCCCCCGCCAGGGTCACCGTCGTGCGATGGAACTCGTGCCCGGTCACCTCCTCGCCGGTGCGTCCCAGCAGCGTGGGCCGATCCGACACCGCGACCCGGTAGCCCATCGTCAACCGCGGACCCATCGCCGCGTCAGCCTCGACGGCGCCCACCATCGGCCGCCCGTCCAGGCTGCGGCACAGGTACAGCAGCCCGGCGCACTCCGCGATCGTCGGCAGCCCGCCCGCGACCGACTCCCGGATCTCCGTCATCAACGCCTCGTTGGCCGCCAACTCGCCGGCGTACACCTCGGGGAACCCGCCACCGAGCCACAGCCCGGCCGTCCCTGCCGGGAGCGCCGAGTCGACGAGCGGGTCGAACTCCACCACCCGACACCCAGCGGCGGCGAGCAGTTCGTCGGTCTCCGGGTACCGGAACGTGAACGCCCGCCCCCCGGCCACGGCCACCACCGGCCGCCGGTCCGACGGCGGCGACACCTCCCGCGCCGGATCCCACGCCACGACGTCCAGCGCCGGCGCCGCCGCGGCCACCGCCAGCAACGCAGCCACGTCCACGTGCGCGGCCACCACGTCGCCCATCGCCGCGACCCTCGAGTCGTCGCGTTCCGCCACCGGCACCAGCCCCAGGTGCCGCGACGGCGCCTCGATATCCAACGCCTTCGGCAGCACCCCCAGCACCGGCAGCCCCACCTCCTCGACGGCGGCGCGGGCCTCCGCGGCGTGCCGAACGCTCCCCACCTGGTTGAGGATCACCCCCGCCACGCGCACGCGGGGATCGAACCGCGCCATCCCCAGCGCCACCGCGCCGACGCTCCGCGACGTGTGCCGGGCGTCGATCACCAGCACCACGGGCGCGTCCAGCAGCCGGGCTACGTGCGCCGTCGACCCGAACCCGCCGGTGCCGAGGCGTCCGTCGAACAGCCCCATCACGCCCTCGATCACCGCGACATCCGCACCCGCCGCACCGTGCGCGAACAGCGCCCCGATCCGCTCTTCTCCGCACAGGAAGGGGTCGAGGTTCCGGCCCGGCCGGCCGGTGGCGAGGCCGTGGTAGCCGGGGTCGATGTAGTCCGGCCCCACCTTGAACGGCGCCACCTCCAGCCCGCGCGCCCGCAGCGCGGCCATCAGCCCGGTGGCCACCGTCGTCTTCCCCTGCCCCGACGACGGCGCCGCGATCACCAGCCGGCTCACCATTCGATACCCGCCTGACCGCGCTGGCCCTGCTGGAAGGGGTGCTTGACGAGGGCCATCTCGGTGACGAGGTCCGCGGCGTCGATCAACTCCTGCGGGCATCGTCGGCCCGTGATCACCACGTGCTGGCGCCCCGGCCGCGACCCCAGCGCCTCCACCACCTCGGAGACGTCGATCCAGCCCCACGCCAGCGGGTAGGTGAACTCGTCGAGCAGCCAGAAGCGGTGCCGCTCCTCCGCCAGGCCCTGGCGGATGCTGCGCCAGCCCTCCCGGGCCTGCTCGGCCGGGTCGACGGCGGTGTGTGCCCGCGACCAAGACCAGCCGGTGCCCATCTTCTCCCAGGTCAGCCCGCCGCGCTCCGGCAGCGAGGCGAACGCCTCCTGTTCCCCGGTGCGCCACTTGGCGGACTTCACGAACTGGTAGACGCCCACGTCCCAGCCCTGCGCCCACGAGCGCAGCGCCATCCCGAGGGCGGCGGTGGTCTTGCCTTTGCCGTCGCCGGTGTGGACCGCGACGATCGGCCGCTGCCGCAGCTCGCGCGTGGTGGGCGCGCTCACCGCGACCCCTCCACGAGGTGCCCCCAGCTGACGACGGCGCGCGCGGGCGTCCAGCCCAGCAGGCGGCCGATGGGCGCGGCGTGCTCGTGGTGCAGCCGGGCGAGCTGCCCGCCCCACCGTCGGTACGCCGCGACGCACACCTCCTCGGCCTCCACCGTCACCCCGTGCACGACGATCCGGCCCCCGGCCGGCAACGCGTCGACGGCCCGCTCCACCAGCGACGAGGTAGCTCCCCCGCCGATGAACACCGCGTCCGGCCGGGGCAGGCCATCCAGCGCCTCCGCGACACCGGCCTCCACCAGCCGCACCGCCCCCGCGGGCGCCAGCCGGGCCGCGTTCGCCGCGACCCTCGCCGCCCGCTCCGGCACCCGTTCGACGGCGACCGCCCGGGCCCCGTCGGCCGCCCGGCACCACTCGATGGCCACCGAGCCGGCCCCCGCGCCGAGGTCCCACAGCAGCTCCCCGGCCCGCGGGCGGAGCAGCGCCAGCGCGCATGCGCGGATGTGCCGCTTCGTGATAAGGCCGTCGTGTTCGAAGACATCGTCGGGGAGGCCGGGCGTGCGGCCCAGGAGGGCGCCGTCGGGGTCGGTGATCATGAGCGGGATCCTTCCGGGAGGAGCGCGACGAGCTGGTCGAGGTCGCGGGGGGCGCCGGGCAGGCCGAGGCGCGCGGCCAGCTCCAACGGCCAGGGGCGGCGGAGGTGGGCATCGCGGAGGAGGACCTCGTCGCCGAGCAGCGACGGCGGCCCCTGCGCCACGCGGCCTTCCACCACCACGGCCACCTCGTCTGCCCAGGCCAGGGCGAGGTCGACGTCGTGGGTGGCCAGTACGATGCCGGCGTGCAGGCCGGCCAGGGTGGCCAGCAGGTCGGAGACCCCGGCGGGGTCGAGCCCGGCCGTCGGCTCGTCGAGGAGCAGGACGTCCGGCCGCATCGCCACCGCGCCCGCCAGGGCCACGCGCTTGCGCTCGCCGAAGCTCAGCTGGTGCGTGGGGCGGGCGGCGAGGTGGGCGATGCCGAGCAGCGCGAGGGCCTCATCGGTGCGGGCGCGGGCGTCGTCGTCGCTGAGTCCGAGGTTGAGCGGGCCGAACGAGACGTCCTGGGTGACATCGGCGGAGAAGAGCTGGTCGTCCGGGTCCTGCAGCACCAGCTGGATGCGTCGACGGTGCGCCCGCAGCGCGGCCCGCGTGTGGGCGAGCGGCTGCCCGTCGAGGGTGACCCGGCCGTCGGCGGGGCGCAGCGCCCCGGCCAGGCACTGGAGCAGCGTGGTCTTGCCCGAGCCGTTGGCGCCGAGCAGCGCCACCCGTCGCCCGGGGGCGACGGCGAGGCTCGCCCCCGTCAACACGGCAGGCCCGCCCGGATACCCGACGACAACTCCCTCTGCCCTCAGCATCACGCCACCGCCCAGCAGGCCAGCCAGATGCCCACGACGAGGGCGGCGCCCGCTCCCAGGCCCCAGCCGCCGGCGCGGCCCACGGGCCGCAGCGTCGGCAGCGACTCCTCATAGCCGCGCAACTCCAGGCCCGCCTGCAGCCGGGTGGCGCGGCGCCAGCTCATGAGCAACACGGTGCCGACGCCGTCGACCGCGGACCGGAACCGGCGCCGGAGCGGCGCATCGCCCCCGAGCCGGGCGGCCTGCGCCGCCTGTAGCGCCAGCGCACTGCTGAGCAGCACGAACAGCAGCCGATACATCAGCTCGGCGACCTCCAGCAGCGGGCCGGGGATGCCGCGACGGTGCAGCCAGCCCAGCACGTCGACCATCGGCGTGGTGGTGGCCAGCAGCAGCACCGCCAACGTCCCCGCGACGCCATGCGCGAGCATCTCAGCCGCCCTGAGCCCGCCCTCGGCGGTGACGCGCAGCCCGTCGCCCACCTCGACCGCGAGCGGCAGCGCCCCCACCACGAGGAACGCCAGTGGAGGCAGCGCGACGGCGGCCACCAGCCCCGGCCGGATGCGCGCCGGGCCGAGCATGAGGACCAGCGACGCCCCCGCCACCAGCAGGCTCCCGGGCCAGGCAGGGGTGAGCAGAGCGGTCAGCACGAGCGCGGCAGCGAGCCCCACCTTGTGCCCCACCGCGATCCGGCGCCACGGCCCGGCCCAGGCGGCGTCGTCGACGGCGGTGACGTGGACGCTCACGACCGGCGCCGAGCCGTCAACCGGCCGAGGACGAAGCCCAGCAGGATCCCTCCCAAGCCCGCCTGGAGCGCGAAGAGCCCCGACTCGAGCTCGGGGCTCCCCGGCCGGAACAGCGGCTCGAGCCACGGCACGCCACCGGTCAGCTCCCCCGCGGCGGCGTCGCTGCCCAGGAACTCCGCCCCGGTCGGGGCCAGCGCCAGGCTGCCGAGGTACACCCCGACGATGGCGACGACGAGCGCCAGCCCGATCCAGATGTCGCGACGGCTAAACACCGGCGTCCTCCTTGAGCAGACCCAGCCGGGCCAACTCCGGGCGCGCCGCACGCGTCAGGAACCCGACCAGCAGCACCCCCAGCAGCCCCTCCGCGACCGCCAGGGGGACCTGCGTGACCGCGAACAGCGCGAGGAACTTCACCAGCGCGCCCCCCAGCCCACTCGTCGGATCCGGGTACGCCAGCGCCAGCTGCAGCGACGTCACGGCGTACGTCGCGATGTTCGCCACCGCCATCGCCAGGAACACCGACGCCCACAGCGGGGCCGACAGCCGCGACGCGGCCCGGTACACCCCGTACGCCGCCCACGGCCCGACGATTGCCATCGAGAACACATTCGCCCCGAGCGTCGTCAGCCCGCCGTGGGCGAGCAGCGTCGCCTGGAACAGCAGCACCAGCGTGCCGAGGAACGCCATCACCGGCGGCCTGAGCAGCACCGCCCCCAGGCCTGTCCCCGTCGGATGCGACGAGCTTCCGGTGATCGACGGCAGCTTCAGGGCGCTGACCACCAGCGTGAACGCCCCCGCGGCGGCGAGGATCAGCTTGCGTTCCGGGTGCTCGCGCACCGTGGTGAGCACGGCGCGGGCACCGTGGACGACGAACGGGGTGGACGCAGCCAGCCAGGCCGCGCAGTGCAACGGGGGAAGCATCCCCTCGGCGATGTGCATCGCTCTCTCAGGTCCCTTCGCCCGGGATGACGCGCCCCAGGCAGTCGGCCGTGAGGGTCCAGTTCCTGACTTCCCGCCCGACGGCGGTCCACAGTGGCGCGACCGTGCCGGCTCGTTCCGGCTTCCTGGTCCCCTCGCGGTGTGAATGTGTGAGGCCAGTCAACCAGAGCCCACCGGGCCCCGCTATTGCGGGGTCCACTACGGTGGACGGCGTGCGCTACGACTACCTGACCGACGGCTCCGACATCTACCGCGAATCCTTCCGGATCATCCGCGAGGAGACCGATCTCACCCGCTTCCCCGACGACGTGGCCCGCGTCGTCGTGCGCATGGTCCACGCCGCCGGAGCCCCGGACGTCGCCGACGACGTGGCCTTCACCCCGGGCGTCGTGGCCGCCGCCAACGCCGCCCTTCGGGCCGGCGCGCCGATCCTCTGCGACTCCTCCATGGTGGCCACCGGCATCATCGCCTCCCGCCTCCCCCGCGACAACGACGTCGTCTGCCACATCAAGGACCCCGGCCTCGCGGCGCTGGCCGCCGAGAAGTCGATGACCAAGACCATGGCCGCGATCGACCTGTGGCTGCCCCGCCTCGACGGCGCTGTCGTCGCCATCGGCAACGCCCCCACCGCACTCTTCCGGCTGCTCGAGGTGGTCGCGGAGACCGGCGTGCGGCCGGCCGCGGTGATCGGCATCCCCGTCGGCTTCGTCGGCGCCGCCGAGTCCAAGCAGGCATTGGCCGACAACGACCTGGGCCTTGAGTACCTTGTCGTCCACGGCCGACGGGGCGGCTCGGCCCTCACCGTCGCCGCCGTCAACGCCATCGCCAGCACCGACGAGCTGACCAACACCTCGCGCCAGGCCTGAGAATCGCCGACGAGTCCCCTGCCACGACTACGCTGAGGCGCATGCCCGCCCGCCGCCACGCACCCCGCGACGAGGTGGTGTACAAGAACCGCTACGTCGGCAGGGTGGAATACCACACCAGCCGCACCAGCTTCGGCGACGCCTCGATGGTGTCCTACCGGTTCCCCTGCCAGGTGCCGCAGAAGACGAGTCCAGACTTCGTGCTCGTCCACGGCATCGGCGTCTCTGCCCGGTCGTACGGACCGACAGCGGTGGAACTCGCCAACCACGGCGACGTCCACCTCATCGACCTGGCCGGCTACGGCCGCTCACCGCGCCCGGACCGCGACCTGACCATCGCGGAACACGCCGCGCTCGTCGGGAGGTTCCTCGCGGAGAAGGACCTCGACCACCCCGTGGTGGTCGGCCACTCGATGGGGGCCCAGGTGGTGGCGCAGTTGGCGGCCGACTATCCCGACGAGGTCGATCACATCGTGCTCATCGCGCCTGTCGTGACGCCGACGGCGAGATCACTGGCGAAGGTGGCAGGGCTGCTGCTCACCAACGGGCTCCGGGAGCCGCCGCAGGTGGCGGCGATGGCCATCTACGACTACCTGTTCCGGGCCGGGGTGCCGTACATGGTCAAGCAGACCCCGCACCTGCTGGAGATGGACCTCGACGCCGTCGCGGGGCGGATCGACGCCAAGACGCTGGTGATCGCCGGGCTCGACGACCCACTCGTGCCGTTGGACTGGGCGGAGAAGCTCGCAGGCGCGTTCCAGCACGGCTGGTTCGCGACGGTGCCGGGGCCGCACGCCACGATGTTCGCCTCGCCCAAGCTGATCGCCGATCTCATCGACGAGCATGCCCACCGCTGAACGCGAGCCCCCACCGACAGAAGCGATCAGAAGTGATGCCGAGGTCCCCCCAAGACCTCGGCATATCCGCAGTCTCACGACATTCCCCGGCACACGCGTCCAGGACGGTACGAAAGTACCCTGGCCGTCCCCGCCCGAGTCGACGGCGGCAGGCTCCCCCCTAGGATGACCGGGTGGGACGGAAAGCACTCTCGAGCGGCGCGCTGGAGGTCCTAATCGCGCTCGTGATCATCACGGTTGAGTTTCTCGCCCCGCGCGCCCGCCTCGTCCTCACACCCGAGATCGTGGCCCTCGACGTCGCGGCCTTCGTCACGGTGGTGGTCGCGGTCCGCTGGCCGAAGGGCGGCGCCGCGCTCACTGTCGTCATGGCCATCACGGCGGCGGCCGTCGACGAGAACTCCCTCGGCTTCTGGGGTTACCTCCTCATGCTCCCGGTCGTCGCTGCTCTGCGGACCGGCCGCTGGGCACAGGCCGCCGTCATGGCGGCAACCGTGTTCATCACGTCCGTGACCGCCACCGCCCGCAAGCTCGGGGAGGAGTTCGACGCATTCGAGGTGATCCTCGGGTGGCTGGCGCTGGATGCGGTGTTCGTGCTCGTCGGGCTGGGACTCAATGCGGTGTCCCGGAATGCCGCCGAGGCCGAGGCCAGGCGCCAGCAGGATCTGAGGCTCCGGGCCACACTCGACCTGCACGACTCGGTGGCCCGCGAACTGACTCTGATCTCGATGGAGGCGGACGCTGCGTACCAGGCCGGCGGGGCACCGCCCGAGACGCTTGCCGCCTTGTCCGAGCGTGCCCGCAACGCCGGGGCCGCCCTCCGCGACACCATCCGCATGATGCAGATCGGCGAAGCCGCCGGACCAGATGCCGGATTCGCCGAGACGCTCGGCCAGGAGATCCGGGTCCTCAAGCGGCGAGGCCATGAGGTCAGCGCCTCCGGTGACCTGACCCCCGCCCTGCCGGTCGCAGTCGATCGTGCGCTCGCCCAGATCGTCCGGGAAGCTCTCCACAACGTGGCCAAGCACGGCACAAGACACGGCCATTGCACCATCGTGGGCGAACTGTCCGCCGTCGACTACCAGCTGGTCATCGCCAACCAGATGGCTTCCGAGCAGATCCCCGGTACCGGGCTCGGTACCCTCGGCATGCGCCATCGCGCCACTCTCGCGGGCGGGACGCTCCACCTGGCATCGGCGAACGGCACGTGGACCTGTCTGGTGGAGATGCCGCTGGCGGCGAGGCAGCTCCAGGCATGATCACGGTCGGAATCTGCGACGACGACGCCCTCGTCCTCAGCTATCTCACGAGCACTCTCTCCCGCGTCGACGACATCGCCGTGGTCCACCAATGCGCCGGTGGGCATGAGGCGCTGGCCGCCTCCCCCGTCGACATATGGCTGATGGACATCCGGATGCCGGGCATCTCCGGAGTGCAGGCCTGCCGGTCGCTGACCTCCCGCCCCAACCCGCCGCGCGTCCTGCTGCTCACCAGCCTCAGCACCACGACCCTCCCCGAGGCCATCGCGGCCGGGGCCAGCGGCTTCCTGTACAAGGACACGCCCGGCAAGGCGCTCGCGGCCGCCATCAGGACCGCCCACAGCGGGATCTTCGTCCACTCACCCGACGCGGCGCGCGCCCTCACCACCCGTGTGACCAGCCGGGAACCAGCTCCCGACGGTGTGTTGCGCGACGCCGTCGACCACGAGCTGATCCGCGCCATCAACGCGGGCCGCAGCTACGACCAGATGGCCGAGGCGCTGGGGATGTCCGTCTCGGGTGTGAAGAAGCGCGTAGGCATCCTCATGAAGCGCGCGGGCGTGACCAGCCGCCCCCAACTGATGGCCCAGTCCGCCTCGTGGGGCATCAGCCCGGTCCCCGGCACAGCGCACACCTCGAAGGACCGCTGACATGGCGCGCCGCGGGCAACTCGACGCCTCCAAGCTCCGGCCCGGCTGGACCACCGGCGCCTGCGCCACCGCCGCCGCGACCGCCGCCTACGAGGCCCTGCTCACCGGCGAGTTCCCGGACCCGGTGGAGGTCGAGCTGCCCCAGGGTCGCCGACCGTCGTTTGCCCTGACCCTCGAGCAGGTGACCGACGGTGTCGCGATGGCCGCCGTCACCAAGGACGCCGGCGACGACCCCGACGTCACCCACGGCGCCCTCGTCCGCGCCTGGGTGCGGCCCGGCCCGCCGGGCTCGGGCGTGCGGTTCGTCGGCGGCCCCGGCGTCGGCACCGTCACGCTGCCCGGGCTCCCTCTCCCTGTGGGCGAGCCGGCCATCAACCCCGCACCCCGGGCGATGATCACGGCGAACCTCTCCGCCGTCGCCCGCCGACACGGCGTGCCCCTCGACCTCGAGGTGACCATCGGGGTCGACGACGGCGAGGCCCTCGCGCGGCACACGTGGAACCCGCGCATCGGCATCGTCGGGGGGATCTCCATCCTCGGCACCACCGGCGTCGTGGTCCCCTACTCGTGCTCCGCGTGGATCGATTCGATCCGGCGCGGCGTCGACGTCGCCCGCGCCGCCGGCCTGCAGCACCTGGCCGCCTGCACCGGGTCGACGTCGGAGCGTGTCGTCTCCGAGCTGTATGGCCTGCCCGAGCTGGCCCTGCTGGACATGGGTGACTTCGCGGGGGCGGTGCTGAAGTACTTGTCCCGCCACCCCGTCGAGCGCCTCACGATCTGCGGCGGGTTCGCCAAGCTCACCAAACTGGCCGCCGGACACCTCGACCTGCACTCCCACCGAACCCAGGTGGACCTGTCCCACCTCGCCAGCCTGGCGGTCCAGGTCGGTGCCGGGGAGGCGCTCGCCGCGGCGATCCGTGCCGCCAACACCGCGGCAGAGGCCCTCGACCTGGCCGAGGCAGACGGCATCCCGCTGGGCGACGCCGTCGCCACCGCGGCCCGCGATCACGCCCTCACCGTCCTGCGCGGCTCTCCCGTGGCGGTCGACGTCATCTGCATCGATCGGGGCGGCGCAATCGTCGGCAACTCGGCTTGATGAGGGATGCGGCACGTCGGTCCGGTGAATAATGGATGCCAGGCGTGCTCGTGTCGCCTCTTCCTCGCGGCCAGGCCGCGGGTCGAAGTGCCGCCGGGCCCGAGGACAGCGTCCGCCGTCGGCACCACAGCGGAGGAGGGCGATGTCTCCCCAGGAACGGATCCAGCAGCGCCGCCGGTACCTGATGTGCCGGCCGGACTACTTCACGGTCAGCTACGAGATCAATCCGTGGATGAACAGCACGCGCGCGACCGACACAGCCAAGGCGGTTCGGCAGTGGCAGGAACTCCACGACACCTACCTCAGGCTCGGGCACGAGGTCGACCTCATCGAGCCCATCCCCGGCCTGGACGACATGGTCTACACGGCCAACGGCGGGCTCGTCATCGACGGCGTGGCCCTGGGCGCCCGATTCGCCGTCGGCGAGCGTCGGGGTGAGGAGCGCCCGTTCCGGGAGTGGTTCGCGGCCCACGGATTCGACGTCGTCGAACCGGTCGCGACGCAGGAGGGCGAGGGTGACCTCATGCTGGTGGGCGAGACGATCCTCGCCGGCTACGGCTTCCGGTCCCAGCTGGACAGCCACGCCGAGGTCGCGGACGTGTTCGGGCGCGAGGTCGTCTCGCTGCGGCTGGTCGACCCGAGCTACTACCACCTCGACACGGCCGTCTGCGTCCTCGACCCGGTGCAGGGCCTCGGCGGCGTCGAGCGGGCCAACATCGCCTACCTGCCGTCGGCCTTCGACGAACGCGGCCAAGGCGAGCTGCTCGAGCGGTTCCCGGACGCGATCCGCGTGCCTGCCGCCGACCCCGCGAGCCTCGAGCTGAACGCGGTCAGCGACGGCCGCAACGTCGTTCTCTCGCCGCCCGTCACCAGCCTCGACGCCCAGCTGCGCGAACGCGGCTACCACCCGATCCACGTCGACGTGTCCGAGCTGCACCTCGGCGGCGGCGGGATCAAGTGCTGCACCCTGACCCTGCGAGGAGGCACATCGTGAACACGACGACAGATGCGCTCACCGTGACGGCCCGCCTCATCCATGACGAGGGCGAGCACCTGGCGCGCAACTACGACCCGTTGCCGGTGGTCGTGTCGAGCGCGGAGGACGTGTGGGTGACCGACGTCGAGGGCAGGTGCTACCTCGACCTGCTGTCGGCGTACTCGGCGCTCAACTTCGGGCACCGGCACCCCGAGCTGGTCGCAGCGGCCGTCGACCAGATCGGCCGGCTCACCCTGACCAGCCGGGCGTTCCACAACGACCGGCTCGGCGCCTTCGCCGCCGCCCTGGCGGAGCTGTGCGGCAAGGACCTCGTCCTGCCGATGAACACCGGGGCGGAAGCCGTGGAGACCGGCATCAAGGCCGCCCGCGCCTGGGCGTACCGGGTCAAGGGGGTGCCCGCCGACGCGGCGCGGATCGTCGTGGCCGCGGGCAACTTCCACGGCCGCACCACCACCATCGTGGGGTTCAGCGACGACCCGCTTGCCAGGGACGGGTTCGGGCCGCCCACCCCCGGTTTCGACATCGTGGCGTACGGCGACGCGGGCGCGATCGAGGCGGCCATCAACGACAACACCGCGGCCGTGCTCATCGAGCCCATCCAGGGCGAGGCCGGCGTCATCATCCCGCCTGAGGGGTACCTGCGGGCCGTCCGCGAGCTGTGCACGCGGCACAACGTGCTGTTCATCGCCGACGAGATCCAGTCTGGCCTGGGCAGGGTGGGGACGACGTTCGCGTGCGACCGCGAAGGCGTCGTCCCCGACCTCTACTTGCTGGGCAAGGCGCTGGGCGGGGGCATCCTGCCGGTGTCGGCGGTGGTCGGTGACCGCGACGTTCTCGGCGTGTTCCGGCCCGGCGAGCACGGGTCGACGTTCGGCGGTAACCCGCTAGCCGCGGCGGTCGGGCTGCGCGTGGTGGAGTTGCTCGGCACCGGCGAGTTCCAGGAGCGCGCGACAGCCCTCGGGCATCACCTCAAGGGCCTCCTCGACGAGCTGCTGGGCCACGGCCTGACCGAGGTCCGGGTGGCCGGCCTCTGGGCAGGGGTCGACGTCGAGGCGTCGCGCGGCACGGGCCGCGACGTGGCGCTGAGGCTGCTGGAGCGCGGTGTGCTGGTCAAGGACACCCACGGCCAGACCGTCCGCATCGCACCGCCGCTGACGATCCAGGCGGCCGACCTGGGCTGGGCCGTCGAGCAGCTGAGGCTGGTCCTCCAGGCGCCATGACCGGTGACCTACGCACATCTTCCTGGGGGGACTTATCTGTGCATATGCACGGATGAGTCCCCCCAGGAAGATGTCGGAAGAGCAGTGCGCTGTGATCAGGGGGTCGGATCGGGTTCGGACAGGGCCGCCACGATCGCGTCCCGGACATCTCGCGTGCGACGGGGCTCCCGGTTCCCGACGACGCCGACCGTCACGCCCCGCACCTCCGCCGTCGCCGGGGTCCACGCCGAACCGCCGCGGGCGTCGTCGGCCCGCACGCAGAACGTGTGCCTCAGCTCCGCGCCCTCCGCGACCCTCGCGTTCACCTCCGGCGAGTCGGTGGCCGCCATCACGTACCAGGTGCCGTCGAGGTCGGCGTCGTCGAACTCCCGCGCCAGCCAGGTCAGCCGGCCGGCGTCGGCAAGGGCCTCCACGGCCCGCGTGACCGACGGCGCCACCACCCGCACCCGGGCACCCGACTCCACCAGCCGCGACGCCCGCCGGCTGGCCACCTTCCCGCCCCCGACGACGAGCACGTCACGTCCACCGAGCATCAGCCCCGCCAGGTACGCGGGCGACCCGCCCTCCGACACCGGCAACGTCTCCCGGTACCGCTCCGCGACCACGTCCGCCAGCGCCGCGCACGCCCCGATCACGTCGGCCACCCGCACCTCCGCGTCCGGGTGCGCCCCCTGCCACTCGGCGGCCTGCTCCCGCGTCCAGCCCTTGAGCCGGCCCGCGAACAGCCAGTGCCCCATGACGACGATGCGCCTCGCGCCGTGCGCGTACGCCCGGTCCAGGGCCTCCGGCAACGATGGCCGGGTCACCTGGATGAACGCGGACTCGACGTCGGCCCACCCGCCCCGCTCGAAGAGCAGCCGCGCCACCCGGAGGTGGTCGGCGTTCGCCTCGGGCACCAGCGCACCGCGTCCGACGAACACCACCGTCGTCTCGGACGGTTCCCACTCCCCCGCGGCCTCCGTCAGCCGCGCCTCGACGGCCTCGATCAGCCGCGGCTCCGGGCCCAGGTGCCGCGCGTACTCCACCCGGCTGCCGGGTACCCGCGCCGTCGCCTCGGCGATGAACTGCGGGATGTCGGAGCGGACGTGGCCGCCGGTGCCGAGCATGAGGGGCACGACGACGGCGCGGCGCCCGCCGTCGGCCAGTGACGCCACCAGCGCGTCGGTGATGGTGGGCTGGGCCAGCTCGACGTAGCCGACCGTGACCGGGACGCCGGGCAGCCGCTCCGCGACGAGCCCGGCCAGCTCCTCGCACTGCGCCACGCCCTCGCCCACGCGGGTGCCGTGGGCCGCGATGATCAGCGGCACGCTCATGCGTCCACCTCCTCCACCGTGTCCGGCATCCACTGGTAGTCCCGCGGGGTGACGATCAGCCGCCGCCCGCCGCCCGAGGTGACGAACCTCGTCGTCGACGATCCCACCACCACCAGCGAGTTCATGTCCACCCACTCGGGCTGGAACTCGGCCAGCGTGCTCATGATCACCTTCTGCCGCGGGCGGCACGCCTGCTGCACCACCGCGACGGGGGTCTCCGGCGAGCGGTGAGCGCCGAGGATTTCGAGCGCGCGCGGGAGGTGGGCCGTGCGGGTGCGCGACCGGGGATTGTAGAGCGCGACCACGAAGTCACCGACGGCGGCGCCCTGCAGCCGCCGCTCGATGTTGGGCCACGGGGTGTGGAGGTCGGACAGGGAGATGGTGGCGTGGTCGTGGCCCAGCGGCGCGCCGAGGATCGCGGACACGGCGAGGCTGGCGGTCACGCCGGGCACAATGTCGACGTCGATCCCGTCGGTGCCCTGCTCCAGGACGGGGCTGGCCATGGCGTAGACGGCGGGGTCGCCGCCGCAGACCAGGGCCACGTTCTCGCCGGCGCGCGCGGCCTCGATCGCGGCGGCGGTGCGCGCCTCCTCCGTGCCCATCTTGGAGGCCATGACGCGGACGCCGGGGCGGATGAGGTCGCGGATCTGCTTGACGTAGGGGCCGTAGCCGACGACGAACGTCGCCTGCTGGAGTCGCTGCTTGGCTCGCGGGGTGAGGAGGTCGCGGACGCCGGGGCCGAGGCCCACCACACTCAGCCGCCCCCGGGCGGGGATGCGGCCGACGGCGCACGTCGCGTCGGTGCTGCGCTGCTTGGCGACGATCAGCTCGGCGCCGTGCGCGAGGACGGACGCCTCGGCGACCGACGGCGTGCCGACGTGCCCCTCCACCATCGCGCTGGGCGTCGGCACGGGCTGGGCGGCCAGTTCGTCGGCCGGGTAGTCGATGAGCTTCACGCCTAGCTGCTTGACGAGTTGGAGCAGCCCGATCTCGCCGGCCTTGAGGTCGACGGTGGTGATGGCGGCGACGGACTCGAGGGCGAGGCCGTGCTCGGCGAGGGTGCGCTCGAGGAGGTCGCGGAGGTGGGCCACGTCGGTGCCGCGGTTGCAGCCCATCCCGACGACGAGGCTCCTCGGGTGGAGGACGACCGTGCGCCTGAGTGGTTGCGATTCATAGGCTTCGAGGCCGCTTCGCGGCACCTCAGCCAGCGGATGGGGCACCTCAGCCCTCGAATCGGTCACGACGATCGTCGCGACGGGATCCTCGGCGTCCGCCGACACGTTGGCGGGCAGCGGAGGAAGCGGCCACGGCTGCGACTTCTCCACCCGCACGGGGCGACCGTCGAGGATGGCCCTCGTCACGCCCGCGACGTCACCGCGGTACGCCCACCCGAGCGTGTCGAGGGCCGGGATGTTGAGCGCATCGGTGGCGGTGGTGAGCACAGGCGTGCCCCCCGTCGCGTCGGCGATGCGCCTGGCCAGCTCGTTGGCGCCGCCCACGTGCCCGCCCACGAGCGGGACGGCGAACCGGCCCGCCTCGTCGACCACCACCACGCCCGGGTCGGACTTCTTGTCCGCGAGCAGCGGGGCCAGGATCCGGGCGGTCGCGCCGAGCGCGAGGTGGGAGACGATGAGGTCGCACTCCCGCCACGCCCGCACCAGCCCCTCGGCGGCCGGACCGTCGTAGCGGCGGGTGGCGGCGCCGAGAGCGGCGTCGATCGCGTCGGCGTGCCTGCGCGCGGCCTCCGAGTTGGTGACCTGCCCGACGACTGGGCCGTCGGCGCCGCGCTCCGCGGGCACGGAGTCATCGAGGATGAGCACCACGTTCGGCTCCGCGACCTCGGCGACGGCGGCCTCCTCGGCGCTCAGCTCGCGCACCCGCTGATCCGGCTCCCCGAGGCGCTCCGCGACCACGTAGCGTCGCGACCATCCCTCGAGCGCCGCGGCCAGCTCGCGGACCCCGGCGCCCGGTCCGGTCAGCACCGCAACCTTGGGGTGCCGCCGCGTCGCTGCCACGGCGTCGTCGATGGGGCGGCCGTGCGCGGAGACCACGAGGGCGTCGTCCCAGGGCAGCGCGACGGCGGCGAACGCGGCCGCCACCGAGCTGACCGCGGGCGTCACCGCGAGGTCGAGCCCCTCCTCGCGGAGGCGGCGGACGATGCCGTGGAATCCGGGGTCGCCGCTGGCCAGCACCAGCGCGTCGTCGCCGTCGGGCAGGGCCTTCAGCCGTTCGACGGCGGGGCTGAGCGCGCCGAGGACGACGCGCCGCTCGTCGGGCACGCCGAGGGCGTCGAGGTGGCGGCGCCCGCCGACGACGAGCGCCACCCGTCCCGCGAGGCTGCGGGTGGCCGGCGAGATCTCGCCGAGGTAGCCGTGAACGTGAATCATCGGTCCTCCTCCAGGACGCCGCGGGTGCCGTGGGCGCGCAGGTCCGCCTGCGCCTCGGGTTCGGCCGCGCGGTACTCGTGCCGGAAGCCGGGGTGGTAGAGGTGGCTGCGGGTGGCGAGCGGGCCCTCGGCGAGCGCCGGCCCGACGAGCACGACGGTGTGCTTCCACAGTTTGTGCTCGCGCATGGTCTCGGACAGGTCCTTCAGCTCGCAGCACAGCATCAGTTCGTCGGGCCAGGACACCTGATAGCCGACGATGCAGGGCGTCTCGGGTGGGTAGCCGCCGGCGAGCAGCTCCTCCTGGAGCGCCTTGTTGCGGGCGGCCGATAGGTAGAGCGCCATGGTGGTGCCGTGGGCGGCGAACCCGCGGACGGTCTCGCGCGGCGGCATCGGGGTGCGGCCGCCCTCGAGGCGGGTGAGGACCAGGCTCTGCGACACCTCCGGCACCGTCAGCTCGACCTCCATCCGCGCGGCCGCGGCCGAGTAGGCGGAGACGCCCGGGACGGACTCGAACTCGAGGCCCAGGCTGCGGATGAGGTCGCGCTGCTCGGCCGTGGCGCCGTAGATGGCGGGGTCGCCGGTGTGGACGCGGGCCACGAGGAGGCCCTCGTCGCAGGCGCGGCGGTAGAGGGGCTCGATGTCCTCCAGCGACGCCGACGCGGAGTCGACGAGTTCGGCCCCCGGCTTGGCGCCCGCGACGATCCCGGGGTGGACCAGGCTCGAGGCCCAGATGATGATGTCGGCCTCCGCGATCACGCGGGCGCCGCGGACGGTGATGAGATCGGCTGCGCCGGGGCCGGCGCCGACGAAGACGACCTTGCCGCTCACAGCCGGCCCCCCGTCGCCGAGCGGGTGGGGGCGGCCAGGACGGTGGAGAAGTAGGGGGCGGACTCGCCGTCGGCCAGGTCCGAGAGGCGGACGAGGCGTTGGTTCGGCAGCGAGACGTCCACACCCATGACGGCGTCGCGGCCCTCGCCGCGCAGCAGCTCCGCGACCTCCGGCAGCCGCCGCCCGCCCTTGTAGGCGACTGTGGAGTCGGCCACGGCGAGCACCTCGCGGAGGCGGTCCATCCCCGCCGTCACCGGGACGAGAGCGAGCACCTCCTGACCCTCGACCAGCGGCGTGCGGCTGGCAGCGGCCAGGGCCTGCATCGCGGTGATGCCGGGGATGACCTCGATCTCCACGTCGGTCAGCTGTTCGACGACGTGCGCCGCCAGGTAGGAGAACGTGGAGTAGACGCTGGGGTCGCCGACGGTGGCGAACGCGACGGTCGCGGCGCCGTCGACGAACGCATCGACGGCGGCCTGGGCGGAGGTCAGCCACGCCTGCTTGCGACGCGGGGAGACTCCCGACTTGTCGGCCATGGAGAAGGGGACGCGGACGATCCGTGACGCGGCGTCGGGGCAGGCCGCCTGGACGATCCGTTCCGCGCGGCCGGGCCCGTCGCCGGACTCCTCCGTCGCGGGGACGAGGATCGCGTCGGCTGCCTCAAGGCCGCGCACCGCCTTGACGGTGATCAGCTCCGGGTCCCCGGGGCCGACGCCGACGCCGACGAGTAGTCGCGCTGAAACGGGGGGAATGTTGGGTACGGTCATCTGCCGTGGCCTCCTGGGATCGCTCGCCCGAATGGTTGGCCGCGCAGGCCCGAGTTCCTGACTGCCCCATCTCGGGGTCACAGTGGCGGCACCGTCCCGGACTCACACCGGGTTCCTCGACGTCGCCTGCGCGCAGCGTCAGTCTGTCAGACCCGGCCGCCGGGCATCTGCGGGGGTCGCCCAGCCTGCGGTCGCCCGCCCGGCGGGCGGGTCCGAGGGCTGTCGCCGGGGCGTGACAAGCTGGCCCCCATGCACACGCGCGAGTTCTGGCTGGAGGAGCCCCCCGCCGATGAGTGGGAGCTCCCGCCCGACGACGGCCCGGGGGGCCGAGACGATCCCGGTCGCCTTCCGGACCCTCCAGCGGCCCAGGCACGGCCCTCGCTTCGTGCGGCGGCTGCTGCGGCGCCACCGGCGGGCCGGGTGGCCCATCGCGGGTCCGCCGGACTGCGGGACGAGGCCCTGGACGCGCTGCGCAGCCTCACCGGCCGGCCCGACGCCGAGTTCCACGACGGCCAGTTCGAGGCGATCGAGGCCCTCGTCGACGGGCACCGGCGTGCGCTCGTGGTGCAGCGCACCGGCTGGGGGAAGTCGGCGGTGTACTTCATCTCGGCGCTGCTGCAGCGCCGCGCGGGCGCCGGGCCGGCGCTCATCGTGTCACCGCTGCTGGCGCTCATGCGCGACCAGGTGGCGGCCGCCGAGCGGGCCGGGGTGCGGGCGGTGGCGATCAACTCGGCCAACGTCACGGAGTGGTCCGACATCGAGCAGCTCCTGGACGCCGACGCCGTCGACGTGCTCCTCGTGTCGCCCGAGCGCCTCGTCAACCCGCGGTTCCGGGAGCAGCAGCTACCGCGGCTGATCGCGGCGATGGGGCTCCTGGTGATCGACGAGGCCCACTGCATCAGCGACTGGGGCCACGACTTCCGCCCCGACTACCGCCGCATCCGCACCCTCATCGCGGAACTACCCGACGAGATCCCCGTGCTCGCAACCACGGCCACGGCCAACGAGCGGGTCGTCGCCGACGTCGTCGAGCAGATGGGCATCGGCGGTCACGAGGTGTTCACGCTGCGCGGTCCTCTCGCCCGGACGTCGCTGCGCCTGGGCGTCCTGGACCTCGGCACCGCCTGGCGCCGCCTTGCGTGGCTGAGCGAGCACCTGTCCGAGCTTCCCGGCAGCGGCATCGTCTACTGCCTGACCGTCGCTGCCGCGGAGGACACCGCCGCGCACCTGGCCAAGGCGGGGCACTCGGTGCTCCCCTACACGGGCCGCACCGACGCCGCGGAGCGGCTGGAGGCCGAGACGGCGCTGAAGGAGAACCGCGTCAAGGCGCTGGTGGCGACGTCTGCGCTGGGCATGGGCTTCGACAAGCCGGACCTCGGCTTCGTCGTCCACCTCGGCGCCCCGAGCTCGCCGGTGGCGTACTACCAGCAGGTGGGCCGCGCCGGCCGCGCCACCGACAACGCCGACGTGCTGCTGCTCCCGGGCCCGGAGGACCGCGACATCTGGCACTTCTTCGCCACCAACGCGATGCCGACGCAGGCCCGCGCCGACGCGGTGCTGGGCGCACTGGCCCACGAGGGGGCCCCGCTGTCGGTGGCGGCGCTGGAGTCGCGGGTGGACCTGCGGCGCGGGCAGCTGGAGTTGCTGCTGAAGGTGCTGGCCGTCGAGGGCGCCGTCGAGTACGTGCAGGGCGGGTGGGTCGCCACCCGCGCGGAGTGGATCTACGACGCCGAGCGCTATGGCCGCATCGCCGCCGCCCGCCGCGCGGAGCAGGACGCGATGCTCGGCTACGAGGCGGGCAGGGAGTGCCGGATGGCATTCCTCACCGCCGGGCTCGACGATCCGCACGCGGCGCCGTGCGGCCGCTGCGACGTGTGCGCCGGGGTCTGGTTCCCCACCGGCATCAGCGCCGACGACGAGGCCGCGGCCAAGGCGGGCGTCGACCGGGTCGGCGTCGAGCTCGCCCCGCGGGCGCTGTGGCCCGGCGGCCTGGACCGGCTCGGCGTCACCGACGGCGGCAAGAAGCTCAGCGGGAAGATCGCCCCGGATCAGCGGCTGGAGCCGGGCCGGGTGGTCGCCCGGCTCACCGACCTCGGCTGGGGCGGCACGCTCCGCGACCTGTTCGCCCCAGACCGTGACGGCCGACCCGTCGACGCCGAGGTGCCCGAGGGCCTGGCCCAGGCGTCGCTCAGGGTGCTGCGCGAGTGGGACTGGACGCAGCGGCCCACCTCCGTCGCCTGGGTGCCGAGCATCAGCCGGCCCCGGCTGGTGGAGTCGCTGGCCACGGGCATCGCGACAGCGGGACGGTTGCGGCTGCTCGGCCCGCTGGAGCTGAGCCCCACCGCGACTCCGTTGGACCGGTCGACCAACAGCGCGTTCCGGGTGCGCGACGTGTGGAACAGGTTCCGGGTGCGGCCCGCGATGGCCGAGGCCCTGGCCGCCCAGACCGGGCCGGTGCTGCTCGTCGATGACCTCGTCGAGTCTCGCTGGACACTCACCGTCGCCGGCCGCCTCCTCCGCCGCGCCGGCGCCCCCGCGGTGCTGCCGTTCGCGTTGGGGACGTACTGACGGACAGCTGGCGATCGGTCTGGGGACGGCCGAAGGCCTGGCGGTCGTGGCACGTTCTCATCAAGACCTAACACCAGCCAACTAACCCGTCACCAAGGGCGTCGCTACAGCGATCAGCGCGAGCAGGGCAGCCGGTGGCTGGCCAAGGACGCGAGTGAGCGGCAACCTGGTCAGTCCCCCTTGTGGAGGCGCTCCCGCCAAGTGTGAGCTGAGGCATGAATCGCACTGAACACAATGCAGAAGATCAGCCCCGTGGGCACGATGGCGCCTATCGGGCGTGTCTCCAAGCCAACTATCATCAGTGCTGCGGTGATGCCCGCCATCCCCACTGCAAGAACGGCGGCTGCGGTGAGGAATCGAGACCACCAAGAACGCAGGCCGGTTCGGGGAGAGCGCTCAGTCACAGGCATCATTGAGGTCCGGGAGTGTACCGATGCCCCAGAACGCCAAAGCGCAAGCAATACCACCAGGCCCGGAAGCGATGGTGACAACACCGCAGATCGCGGTCGAGGCTGCGAAGAACGAGTACGAGGCCACATATGCCTGCCAGCAGTCAAGCGCGCGGGTACTAACGGGAGGCGTATCGACCCACTCAACGGCTAGATCAGCACCTGATCCCGAAACTGCAATGAACTTGCCTTCGGTTGCCTCCACAAAACGGGCGATCTCAGCATCGGAGCTGACGGCAGTAAAGAAGTCCAGGTACACGCGCTCCGCCTCCGATGAGGAGCCCCGCATGATCTGTTCGAACCCATCGCTGTTGGCAAGGGCTGTGCGTCGGTCCCGGAAACCAACGGGATCGGCGGTTCGTGCCTGACGGACAATCTCGCGCATCCGTCGTTCGTCCTGAGTGGCTGAACTGGATTCCGGGATATCGCTGGACCTCCCCTGAGCGTTTGCATGTGGGGCAGCGCTCGCAATGGATGTCGAGTTCACAAGCGCCGTTCCTATCACTAGTGCCAAAGCTAGTCGAGCCACCTAGCCAAGACGCCTGAATCATTCACGTCTACATTCCTGTCTTCTCTGTCGGCACGAAAAGAGGCTAACAGAAACGGGGTTCACACTGGGGCCCAGCTCTCGCTGACTTGCGACTCTGAAAACCTTCGTCAGCTATGCGGGTACGAAAGTACCCTCGCGGGTGGACTTCACCTTAGCAACTGCTAATGAACGGGTCATTCACAGCGTGAGCGGGGGTATCCAGCAGTGGCTGGCGCCAGGAGTGTGTCTCCGTGGCCTCTTTCCACCGGCATCGCCGAACGGATGATGGCCGCCGGGGGAGGCGCCACCTGGGGCGAAGTCGGTGGGTGCTGGACGCGTTCATGCCGAGCCTCCCCTCCAACTGAGGCTACGGCTCGGACCGGGTTGCCGGGCCCCCCGGCCGAGCCGCCTCGGGTCAGCGGGCGAGGGCGAGCAGGCGATCCAGGTCGGCGTGCGCCTCAAGGGCGTCGGCGACCGTCTCGATCATCGTCTCACGCCGGGCCGCGAAGCCGGGGGCACCGTCGGCGGGGGCCCAGTTGCGCCCGGCCAGGGACGCGACCTCCTGCAGCCAGGCCCGGCGGAAGCCGTCGGATTCGAGAGACCCGTGCCACATCGTCCCCCAGACCGGGCCGGCGTGGACGCCTTCGAGGAACTCCTCGTGTCCGTCGTCGACCCGCACCCGACCGTGGTGGATGACGTAGCCCTCGACGTCGTGCCCCCGCCAGCTTCCCGACGGCCGGCCCAGCACCTTGTCCGGGTGGAACACCGTGTCCGCGGGCAGCAGCCCCAGTCCGGGGACGGCGCCCGCGTGGCCGGCCTCGACGGGGTCCGTGATGGTACGCGTCAGCATCTGGAAGCCCCCACAGATCCCCAGCACCGGCCGCCCCTCCTCGGCGCGTGCCTCGATCGCGGCCGCTATCCCCGTCTCCCGCAACCACGCCAGGTCCGTCAACGTGGACCGCGACCCCGGCAGCACGGCGAGATCCGCCGCCGCAACGGTGGCTGGATCCGTCGTCACCACGACGTCGACCCCCGGCTCCTGGGCCAGCGCATCGACGTCGGTGGCGTTGGAGATGCGCGGCAGGCGGACGACGGCCACCCGCAGCGTCCCGCTCCCTGTTGATGCGGCGGGCCGGGCGTCGCCGCGCCACCGGCCGACCTCGAGCGCGTCCTCGCCGTCGAGCCAGACGCCCGGCAGCCAGGGCAACACCCCGAACGACGGCAGCCCGCAGCGGCGCGTGAGCTCGGTGAGTCCGGGGTCGAGGATGGCCTGGTCGCCGCGGAACTTGTTGATCAGATACCCGGCCAGGAGGGCGCGGTCGTCGTCGTCGAGAAGACCCCAGGTGCCGTAGATGGAGGCCAGCACTCCACCGCGGTCGATGTCGCCGACGAGCACCACCGGCAGGTCGAACGCTCTGGCCAGGCCCATGTTGGTGTAGTCGCCGTCGCGCAGGTTGATCTCGGCCGGAGAGCCCGCGCCCTCGCAGATCACCAGCTCGTGCGCGGCGACCAGCTCCCGATACGCCTCGTGGGCGGCCTCGGCGAGCAGGCGGCGACCGGTGGCGTACTCCCCCGCCTCCAGTGCGCCCGCGGGCTCGCCGCGGAGCACGACGAAGGAGCGCCGGTCGCTGCCGGGCTTGAGCAGCACCGGGTTCATCGCCGACGTCGGCGTCTTGCCCGCCGCGATCGCCTGCAGGTACTGCGCACGGCCGATCTCCGCGCCGTCGGCGCACACCATGGAGTTGTTGCTCATGTTCTGAGCCTTGAACGGCACCACGTCGATCCCGCGACGGCGTGCGGCCCGGCAGAGCCCGGTGACCACCAGCGACTTGCCCGCGTCCGACGACGTCCCCGCGATCAGGATCCCGGTCATGCGCCACTCCCCTTCCGGACTGATTTCACCCGCACGCACGCAAGGTCACGCTTCTTAGGCTTCGAGGCCGCTTCGCGGCACCTCAGCCAGCGAGAGGAGCCCGCCACCGCGGCGAGTCCCGTCGCCATCGCGGTCACCACGCCCACGAGCCGGGCCGCCTTCCGCACCTCGGCCGCGCGGGGGCGCGGGCCGTCGCCGAGGAGGCCACGCTCCTCCACACGGGAGAAGTACACGTTGCTGCCACCCAATTGCACGCCCAGGGCGCCGGCCCAGGCCGCCTCGCACCAGCCACCGTTGGGTGAGGGGTGGTTGCGGGCGTCGCGGCGTAGCACCCGGAAGGCCTCCGCCGTCGACCCGCCGACGACCGGGGCGGCCACACAGGCGAGCGCGCCGGTGAGGCGGGCCGGGATGTAGTCGAGAGCGTCGTCGAACCGCGCCGAGGCCGTCCCGAAGCGGGCGTAGCGGTCGTTGCGGTGGCCCACCATGGCGTCGAGCGTGTTGACCGCCCGGTGGGCGAGAAGGCCGGGGATCCCGGCGACGGCACCCCAGAACAGCGACGCGACCACGGCGTCGGCCGTGTTCTCCGCCATCGACTCGACGGTGGCGCGGGCGAGCTCGGGCTCGTCGAGGCCGGCGGGGTCGCGGCCGCAGAGGTGGCCGAGCCGGGCGCGGGCGCCGTCGAGATCGCCGTCGTCGAGGCGGTCGGCCATGAGCCTGCCCTCGCGGGCGAGGCTGCGGGCGCCGAGGACGGCCCAAGTGGCCAGCGCGGTCGCGGCGACGTGCGTGACGGGGTGACGACGTGTGGCGCGCTCGGCCGCGACCCCTGCCGCGACGATCGGCGCCACCGTCGCGGCAGCGAACGCGGCGCCGCGGGCGCGGTCGTCGGCGTACAGAGACCGCTCGACGCGCGACGCGAAGGTCCCGAACCACGCGACGGGGTGGTGTCTGGCCGGATCCCCAAGCACGGCGTCGGCCGCCACCCCGAGGACGATGCCGAGCGCGCGCGTGATCACGGTGCCGACGCTAGCAGTAGCCAGAGGCGGGTCTGGCGGGCGCCTCGGCAAAGGCTCCAAGTCCCGGAGCGCTACTCCAGGAACTCCAGGAAGGCGTCCATCGCGCGCGGACCATAGACCGTCGCGGGACCACCGCGCATGAGGATGGCCACCCCGAGCGCCTCAGCCACCTCGTCGGCGGTCGCTCCTGCACGCGCCGCTCCGCGGGCATGGCTGGCGATGCACCCGTCGCACTTGTCCGTCACGCCGATCGCGAGCGCGATGAGCTCCTTGGTCTTCGTGTCGAGCGCGCCCGGGCCGAGCACAGCCTTGTGCATGGCCGAGTAGCCGGCATACACCTCCGGGATACGGGAGCGCAGTTCCTTCGCGGGTCCCTGGAGATCCTGGAGGACCTTCTTGCCGTGCTCGTGCGTGGTCATGTCTCTCCTGACTGCCGTAGTGCATGGTGAGCCTTGACCAATTATCGGCCTCCCGAGGCACCGACGTCGGCGGCCGGCGACATTCCCGCCGAGGCTTGGCCGGTCCGCAAGAATGGGCCCATGACAACGCTTGCTCCCCGAATTCCCCTGACCGGCGGCACTGCGATCCCGGCGATCGGCGTCGGCACCTGGCCGCTCAACGACGACGAGGTCCGCGCCATGTGCCTGACCGCGTTCGAGATCGGCTACCGCCTCGTCGACACCGCGGAGAACTACCGTAACGAGGCAGGAGTCGGGCGGGCGGTGCGGGAGTCGGGGCTGGCTCGCGAGGACGTGTTCGTCACTACCAAGTTCAACAAGAAGTGGCACGGCGACGCCGTCGCTGGCGTGGAGGGCAGCCTCGGCCGGCTGGGCCTCGAGTACGCCGACCTGGTCCTCATCCACTGGCCCAACCCGGATCAGGACCTCTACGTCCGGGCCTGGGAGGGGTTGATCGAGGCGCGAGAGCGCGGGCTAACCAAGGCGATCGGGACGTCGAACTTCAAGCCCGAGCATCTGCAGCGGCTCATCGACGCGACCGGTGTCGCGCCCGAGGTGAATCAGATCCAGTGCAACCCGTTCACGCCGCGCACACAGGAACGCGCGTTCCACGCCGAGCACGGCATCCTGACGGAATCGTGGGCGCCGCTGGCGGCCGGGAACGGGCTGGCCGAGCACCCGACCGTGAGCGACGTGGCCGCCGCGCACGACGTCACCGCGGCGCAGGTCGTCCTGGCCTGGCACATCCAGCAGGGCCTGCTTCCCATCCCGAAGTCGTCGAACCGGGAGCGGCTGGCGGAGAACTTCGCCGCGCTCGACGTCCGCCTGACCGACGACGAGGTGCGTGCGCTCACCGCGCTGGAGAACCCGGACTACCGCGTCGCGGACTCCGACCGCTTCGGCCACTGATCCCCCACTAGGCCGCCGGCCCGGCCCTTCTGACGCCTGCCATGACTCACGGCGCCTGCCCTCCGGGGCAGGCGTCTGAACACAAGGCAGGCGGCGCCGAGGCGCCTGCGCTACAGAGCAGGCGCCGGGATGCAAGGCAGGCGCCTGTCGGTCAGATGCGGTTGAGGAGGTCCTGGACCGCCGCCCTCGCCTCCATCGCGTTCTGGCCACTGATCTCGCGGAAGGCCTCAGTAATCTCCTCGGTGAGGTCGAAGTCGCGGCGGATCAACCAGTTCTGCTGCAGCCCGTCCCACACCGCGACGAACTGCCGGGCCATGCGGACCGGATCACGATCCGGGTGCGCCAGGCCCGCCGCCTGCCGGGCCTTCATCAACTCCACCATCTCCGCCATCACCCGCTCGTAGTGGCGCTGGAAGAACGCATGGGCCGGGTGCGCCGGGTCCTGCGCGGCCGACGCCAACGCCACCTGCAACTGGAGCCGCTTGTCCTCGCCGGGAGAGCGGTGGGCGAGGTGGTCGATGAGGTCGCGGAACTCCCCGGGCGGAGCCAGCGGCCGCTCGACGTCGACGTCCTGGCCCTCGCCGTCGATGAACCCCTCGAAGTACTCGATGGCCGCCACCAGGAGGTGATCCCGGGTCGGGAAGTGGTACAGCATCGTCCGTTCGAGCATGCCGGCCCGGGCTGCGACCGCCGCCGTCGTCAGCTGCGGATGCCCCACTTCCATCACGACGTCGTAGGCGGCCTTGGCGATGGCGGCCCGCTTCTCCGCGGACTTCGCGTACGGTCCGCGCTTCGACGGTGTTGTCGACACAGCCACCTCCTTCAAACTTCTCCCCATCCCCAACCTTCAGCCCTCACGATACCGATAGTCAAGCTTGACGCTTCTTGAAGTATGCTGTTCACTACGATTTAACCGTCGCCGCCGACACCACGAAGGACCTCCATGACCGACGCCCCCGCCTACCGCGACCCTGCCCTCTCCGTCGAGGACCGCGTCGAGGACCTTCTCGGACGCCTCACTCTGGAGGAGAAGGCCGGCCAGCTGACGCAGTACTTCTACTTCGGGCGGCCGGACGCCACGGACGCCGTCGAGGTGGATCTGGACTCGCTCCCCGACGAGCAGCGCCAGTTCCTCGAGTACCCGGCCTATGTGGAGCGGGAACTGCACGCCGGCCGGGTCGGGTCGCTGCTGTTCGTCAAGAACGCCGCCCAGGCCAACCGGCTGCAGCGGCAGGCCATGGACGCCAACCGCCACGGCATCCCCCTGATCTTCGGCTACGACGTCATCCACGGCTTCCGCACCACCTTCCCCGTGCCCATCGCGGTGGCGGCCAGCTGGGACCCCGACGTGGCCGAACAGGGCCAGCGGGTGGCCGCCCGCGAGGCGCGCGCCGTCGGCATCAACTGGACGTTCGCCCCGATGGTGGACATCGCGCGCGACCCCCGCTGGGGCCGCATCATCGAGGGCGCCGGCGAGGATCCCTGCCTCGGCGGGGCCATGGCGGCCGCGCAGGTGCGCGGGTTCCAGGGCGACGGCGGCCCTGAGTCCCTCCTTGCCGGCCCCAAGCACTTCGCCGGCTACGGGGCCGCGCGCGGCGGACGCGACTACGAGGATTCGGACATCTCCGACGCCGAACTCCGCAACGTCTACCTCCCGCCCTTCAAGGCGGCCATCGACGCGGGCGCCAAGAACGTCATGAGCGCCTACATGGACCTCAACGGCGTGCCCGCCAGCGGGAGCCGTTGGCTGCTGACCGACGTGCTGCGCGACGAGCTCGGCTTCGACGGCTTCGTCGTCTCCGACGCCAACGCCGTGCGCTCCCTGGAGACGCAGCACTTCGCCCGCGACCTCACCGACGCCGGCGCCCGCGCCGTCCACGCCGGGCTGGACATGGAGATGGCCATGTACGACGCCGCCTACGCCCGCCTCCCGCAGGCCGTGGCAGACGGGCTCGTTGACGAGGCCACCATCGACCTGGCCGTCCGCCGCGTCCTCACCGCCAAGTTCGCCGCCGGCCTGTTCGAGAACCCCTTCGTCGACGAATCGACCACCGCGTCGATCCTCGGAGACTCCACCCATCGCGACGTCGCTCAGGCCGCCGCCGAGCGCACCGCCGTCCTGCTCAAGAACGACGGCGCCCTCCCGCTGCGCGCCCCGTCGTCGATCGCGGTCCTGGGTGACCTCGCCGACTCGCAGCGCGACATCCTGGGCCCCTGGATCTTCGACTTCGACGTCACCGAGTCGGTCACGATCCTCGACGGCATCCGCCGTCGCGCCGGTGAGGGAACGCGCGTCGAGTTCGCCCCGGCCACCGCCGTTGCCACCCGCCTGTTCCCGTCGATGTTCGACGCCCACGAGGCGGGCCAGCTCCCCCGCACCCCCGAGGGCTTCGACGAGGACGCCGAGCTGGAGCGCGCCGTCGCCCTGGCCGTCGAGTCCGAGGTTGCCGTCGTCGTGGTGGGCCAGCCGCAGAACATGATCGGCGAGAAGGCCTCGGTCTCCACGCTCGACCTCCCGGGCCGCCAGCTCGAACTGCTGCAGCGCGTTCACGCCACGGGCACCCCGATGGTGGTGCTCGTGATGTCGGGCCGCCCGCTGGACCTGCGCTGGGCCGACGCGAACGCCGACGCCATCGTCCAGATCTGGTACCCGGGCGTGCGCGGCGGAGATGCGGTCGCGCGGGTGCTGTTCGGCGACGTCTCCCCCGCCGGCCGATTGCCCTTCACCTGGCCGCGGCATGTGGGCCAGGTGCCGATGGTGCACTCGCACTACCGCACCTTCCAGCCCGAGGAAGCGGACAAGCGCTACTGGGACGAGGAGAGCACCCCGCTCTACCCGTTCGGACATGGCCTCACCTACGCGACGGTGGAGTACTCGGACCTGCGGGCGCCGTCGAGCATCGCCGTCGGGGAGACGGGCACGGTCGCGGTGACCCTCACCAACACGTCCGAGGTGGACTCCGACGAGGTCGCCCAGCTGTACATCCACCAGCGCTACGGCACCTCAACCCGGCCGGTTCGCGAGCTCAAGGGCTTCCGTCGGGTGCACGTGCCGGCGGGTGCGTCGGTGGACATCGAGTTCGAGCTCGGTCCGGACCAGCTGCGCTACTGGAGCGCCGCGACCCGCACCTGGGTGCAGGACGCCACGGTGATCGATGTCTTCGTCGGCGGCAGCTCCGCCTGCGAACTGACGACGTCGCTTGAGGTCACCGCCTGACCCCCTCGCTCACTGACGTCGCGGGCAGTTCCGTTCACTGAGGTCGCGGGCCGACGGCGCAGCCGGCGCGTCCGAGTCTCGAAGTCGCCGCCCCCTCGCTCACTGAGGTCGCGGGCCGACGGCGCAGCCGGCGCGCCCGAGTCTCGAAGTCGCCGCCACAGGCGGCGATCACCCTTCCCACAGAGATGGGCACCTCCGGTGCCCGCTTCGAGACTCCCCCGCGGCGACTGCGTCGCCGGGGCGGAACCTCAGCGAGCGGAACTCTCCACTGCCTCGCCGGGGCGGAACCTCAGCTCACGGGGACCGTGAGGAGCCGGACGGGACCCACCAGCCCGTAGTCGCGGACGTGGGTGTGCTGCATCGCCTCCATGCACAGATGCGGCTCTCCAGGAAGCGGAACGTAGACGCCCCTACCCCCGCGACACCGTCGCCGCGTCCTTGACCTCGCCGATCAGGCGCTCGACGACGTCCTCCAGCATGGCTGCGCCGATCGTGTCGTCGCCGTCGACGACGAGGGCGAAGTGCGTACCGCCCGCCTGCATCGCGGCCAGGGCGGCCTCGAGCGTCGTGTCCTTGGCGATGGTGGCCAGTGGCCGCACCACGTGATCGTCCAGCGGCCGCGAGGCCTCGTCGTCCGACAGCCCCAGGAAGTCCTTGAGGTGGACGTAGCCCAGCACTTCTCCGTCCTCGGCCGTGACCGGGAAGCGAGAGAAGCCCGTGCGGACGAAGGCGGTCTCGACGTCGCTCGGGGACGCGCCTCGCGGGACGGTCTGGAGGGAGTCGAGCGGCACCATGACCGCCTCGACCGTCTCGGTGCCGATGGTCAGGGAGCCGCTGAGCAGCTGGTGCTCGCGATCCTCCAGCAGGCCCTCCTCGCGGGACTCGGCGATGAAGGCCGCGACCTCGTCGGCGGTGAACGCGGAGGCCACCTCCTCCTTGGGCTCCACGCGCAGGAGCCGGAGGACCGCGTTCGCGATCCAGTTGAGCAGCCAGATGAGGGGGCGCAGCACCACGACGATGCCGTAGAGGATCGGCCCGAGGAGGAGCGCCGAGCGCTCGGGCCCGGCGATGGCGATGTTCTTGGGCAGCATCTCGCCGAGGACCATGTGGAGGAACACGACGATCGCCAGCGCGATGATGAAGGAGACCGTGTGCAGCGCGGCGCCCGTGATGCCGACGGCGGCCAGCGGTATCTCCAGCGCGTGGGCGACGGCGGGCTCGCCGATCGCACCGAGCCCGAGGGAGCACATGGTGATGCCGAGCTGCGCGCCGGCCATCATGAGGGAGACGCGCTCCATGGCCCGCAGCGTGATGCGGGCGGCGCGCGAGCCGGCGGCCGCGCGGGGTTCGATCTGGGTACGGCGAGCGGCGATCAGCGCGAACTCCGCGCCGACGAAGAACGCGTTGCCGATCAGCAGCGCGATGGCGATCAGGATGGCGGTGGCATCAAGCATTCTGCTCACCCTCCTCGAGATCCTCGACGGCGAGGGTCAGCCGATCGACCCGCCACCCGTCCAGGCGTGTGACGGTGAGGCGCGCCTGCGCGGGCGACGGAAGCCCGTCGTCGTCTGGGCGGGACTCGTCGCGGACGGCCAGGACCACCTGGTCGCCGATGCGGGGGAAGCGCTCCAGTTCCTCGGTGATGAGGCCGCCGAGCGTGTCGGACTCGCGGCCCTCCGGGAGTTCCAGGTGCAGCGTCTCGCCCGCCTCGTCGGGCCGGAGCAGGCCGGACAGCGACCACCGCCGCTCCCCCAGCTCGCGGTAGGCACGTGTCGGGCGGTCCTGCTCGTCGTCGATCTCGCCGACGATCTCCTCGACGACGTCCTCGAGGGTCACGATCCCGTCGGTGCCGCCGTACTCGTCCACCACGACGGCCATCTGCACGCCGCGCCGCAGCACCTCGAGGACCGGGCCTAGCGGCATCGTCGACGGGACGGCCCGCATCGGGCGGATCAGGCCGGCCACCGGGGTGGTCGCGCGCTCCGCGGCCGGCACCGCGACCGCGTCCTTGAAGTGCACGACGCCGCGGACGTCATCGACGCTGTCGCCCGTGACCGGGAAGCGGGCGTGCCCGGTGGCGCGCACGGCGTCGAGGACGTCGGCGGCCGTCTGGTCGAGTTCCAGGAAGCGGACTCGCGGCCTGGGGGTCATGGCGTCGGAGGCGGTCCGCTCACCCAGGGCGACGGAGTGTTCGAGACGACGCGCCAGGTCCTCGCCCAGGAGCCCTTGCCGGGCGGAGCGGGCCGCAAGGGACCCCAGTTCCTGCGCCGAGCGCGCGGATGCGAGCTCCTCCTGCGGTTCCATGCCGAAGGCCCGCACCAGCCGGTTGGCGGTGCCGTTGAGGAACCACAGCAGCGGCCGGCTCACCCAGGTGAAAGCGCGCTGGAATCCGACGACGGCCCGGCCCACCTTGAGCGGCTCGGCGATGGCCCAGTTCTTGGGCACCAGCTCACCGAAGACCATCTGGACAACGGTCGCGATGAGGAACGCGGCCGTGAAGGCGATCACGGAGGCGGTCTCCTCCGGCAGGCCGACGGCCTCGATGGGCACCTCGAGCAGCGCCGCGATGGACGGCTCCGCGATGAAACCCACGACGAGGCTGGTGATGGTGATGCCGAGCTGGGCGCCGGACAACTGGGTCGACATGGTGCGCAGCGCCTCGCGGAGCGACGCGGCCTTGGCGTCGGTCTCGGAGAGCCGGGACACTGTCGGCCGGTCCACGGTCACCAGCGCGAACTCGGCGGCGACGAACGTGGCGTTCGCCGCGATCAGCACGACGACGGCGGCGAGGAGCAGCCACTCGACGATCATCGCCCGCTCACCTCCGTGAGGGAGCTGGCGGGGGTTGGGGCGGCCCCGGAGGGCAAGAGACTATGACCGTCGTTCACGCGTCGATCATATGCGCGCTGCGCCCCGGCTCCGGGATCGTCGAGCGATTCGGGGCCCAGGCCCGGGCCGCCCACACCAGCCCCGGAACCGCGACCGCGACCAGCACGAGCGCCACCCCCGGCAGGCCGAGGAGCGCTCCGCCCACACCGGCCACAGGGTAGGTGACCAGGTAGCAGGCATGCGACAGCGAGAACTGCGCGGCGAACACCGCGGGGCACGTCTGCTCCGTCGAGTTGCGGCGCAGGAGTCGGGCCGACGGCGTCAGCACCGCGGACGTTGCGGCACCGACGGCGAACCACAGTCCGAGCAGCAGGGGCCAGGCGCGCGCGGCGTCGACCCACGCGAGGACGGCGGCGGCCGCGGCGAGGGCCATGGGGAGGACCGCGGCCCCCGCGAGCATCACCCGGAGGTCTGGCCGGCGGTCGAGCAGGCGGGGGACCGCCAGCGCCACCAGCATCGACCCGGCGCCGTAGGCCGCCAGCAGCAGCGCGACGTCGTCGTGCCCCCGGCCGAGGTCCGTCCCCACGATGACCACGGAGTTGACGATCACCATCGCGGTCGCCGCGGCGACAACGAGGTTGATCCCGATCAGGCCGCGCAGCTCGACGGACGCCCAGAACTGCCGGGTGCCGCCGGTCAGCCGGCTCAGGAACGGCGCCGCGGGCGGCGCGGCCACCCTGGGGATCGTGGTCGCCGCCACCAGGACGGAGGATGTCGCGAAGCCCGCCACCGTGCCGAGGAAGAGGTTCTGGTACCCGGCCACCGTCAGCAGGAGCGCGGCGAGCATGGGGCTGACGAGCGCCTCCATGTCGTAGGCCAAACGCGACAGCGACAGCGCGCGGGTGTATTCACGCTCGATCGGCAGCACCGTCGGGATGAGCGCCTGGAACGCGGGCGTGAAGGTCGCGGATGCCGACTGCAGCAGGAAGATCAGCACGTAGATCTGCCACGCCTCGGTCACCAACGGCAGAGACAGCGCCACGGCGGCCCGCACCAGGTCCGCGGTGATCAGCAAGGGCTTGCGGGGCAGCCGAGCCACGAGTGCGGAGATGACCGGCGCGACTCCCACGTAGGCGACCATCTTGATGGTCATCGCCAGGCCCAGCACCGCGCCGGCCCGGTCCGGCGCGACATCCAGGGCCAGCAGCCCGAGGGCGACGGTGAGCAGGCCGGTCCCCAGGAGGGCGATCACCTGGGCGGCGAACAGGTGCCGGTAGGTGCGGTGGCGCAGCACGGAGAGCACGGTGGCGCTCAGGCTTCGTGCGAGTGGTGCAGGGGCAGTTGACCGGCCGAGGCGACGGAGTGCTCCGCCTGCCTGACCGCCTCGATGACGACGCTCAGGGCGTGCTCGTCCGCGAGCTTGTAGAGCACCCGCGTGCCGTCCTGGCGTGTGGTGACCATGCGGGCCATGCGCAGCCGCGCCAGGTGCTGCGAGACGCCCGACGGGTTTTTGGCGACCGCCTGCGCCAGTTCGCCCACCGACAGTTCGCCGGCCGCGTCGAGGGTCAGGATGATCCGGATCCTGGTGGGGTCGGAGAGGAGGCTGAGCACTTCCGCGGCGAGGTCGACGAACTCCGCGGGGACCGAGTTAATCTTCTTATCCGCGTGCATACGCAGATACTAACGGATGCTCCGCGTCGAGTCCCCGGGGGGGGTGCCGCGCTACGCCAACTGCAGGGTCGTCAGGCAGGTCGGCCCCTCAGGGTCGGATGAGAAACGCGTCTCGGCTCGCTTGCCGTCCGCGGTGACGACGACCGTGCCCGCGACGTCCTTGGGGATCCAGAAGCCGACGAATCCGTTGGCGTAGGTGGTGGCGTCCTCGTCGACCAGGACGTCGCCGTCGTCGGTGGTGATCGTCACGTGCACCTGTTCCCCCGCCATCTCCCCGCGGCACGTCCCGAGATTGTGGAAGTAGCACTCGTGCGTGCGCGTCACATACGGCGCCAGCGAGAGGTAGAACTCGTCGCCCTCGAGCGGCAGGGCCGCCTGCGAGGCTCCGTCGCTGAGGAGCACCTCGTCGTAGCGGACCGAGGCCGCCAGCGGCAGGGGTCGCGCCGCATCGAGCTGGTCGAGCGCCTCCACGACCTCCCGACCTGAGCGCCCCTCCAGCCCCTGCGCGGCCAGCAGCGTCCCGGCGTCGACGGTGGCGACGCTGCGCGACGACACCGCCTGGCTCGTCGCGGGGCCGGCCTCCGGCACCGAACAGGCGGCGAGCGTCAGCGACGCCGAGCACACGGCGGCGAGCAGGGCGGGTCGAAGTCGGGGCATCGGGGTCCTCCAGGGCGGTCGATTTCACGTGGTGTCCACCCTGCCCCATGACCGGCGTGAATCCAGCGGGTGAACGGTCAAGATCCGGTCAAGATTGCGCGGGTCACACGTAGCGAAGGGTGGTCAGCATCGACCTCCGCGTGATAGCTGCTGTCGCAGTGCAGCATCCACTGACCTCTTGACTAATACCCCCTGGGGGTATATAACGGACGCATGGAACACACCGGACACCATGACCACTCGACACACGGACAGGCGATGCCACAGGGCCACGCCCACTCCGCCGTCGACGAGAAGCAGGTCCACTCCCACGGAGAGCACGCCGGCCATTCGACGGCGATGTTCAAGAACCGCTTCTGGGCGTCCCTGGCGCTGACCATCCCGGTGGTGATCTTCTCCCCCATGGTGGCGCACCTGCTCGGGTACCACCTGCCGGAGTTCCCCGGCTCCACGTGGATCGCGCCGATCCTGGGCACAGTGATCTTCGCCTATGGCGGGGTCCCGTTCCTCAAGGGCGGGTGGCGCGAGCTGAAGACCCGGCAGCCGGGGATGATGCTGCTGATCTCGCTGGCCATCACCGTCGCGTTCGTGGCCTCCTGGGTCACCACGCTCGGCGTCGGCGGCTTCGAGCTCGACTTCTGGTGGGAGCTGGCCCTGCTGGTGACCATCATGCTGCTGGGCCACTGGATGGAGATGAGGGCGCTGGGTGCGGCGTCGTCGGCGCTCGACGCGCTGGCGGAGCTGCTGCCCAGCGAGGCGGAGCGGGTGACCGACGACGGCACGGTCGTCGTCCCGATCGCCGAGCTGGCGGTCGACGACGTGGTGCTCGTCCGAGCCGGCGCCCGGGTGCCCGCGGACGGGACGATCGTCGACGGCGCGGCCGAGTTCGACGAGTCGATGATCACCGGGGAGTCGCGGCCGGTGGCGCGCGGCGAGGGTGAGCGCGTCGTCGCCGGCACCGTCGCGACGGACAACACAGTGCGGGTCCGCGTCGAGGCCACCGGCGACGACACCGCCCTGGCCGGCATCCAGCGGATGGTGGCCGACGCTCAGGCGTCATCCTCGCGGGCGCAGGCGCTCGCCGACCGAGCAGCAGCACTGCTGTTCTGGTTCGCGCTCGGTGCCGGCATCCTGACGGCCATCGCGTGGACGGTGTTGGGCAGCCCCGACGACGCCGTGGTGCGAACCGTCACCGTCTTGGTGATCGCCTGCCCCCACGCGCTGGGCCTGGCGATCCCGCTTGTCATCGCAATTTCCACCGAGCGCGCGGCCAAGAACGGCGTGCTGATCAAGGACCGGATGGCACTGGAGCGGATGCGCACCATCGACGTCGTGCTGTTCGACAAGACCGGCACGCTGACGGAGGGCGCCCACGCGGTGACGGGTGTCGCGGCGGCCGGGGTGTCCGAGGCGGAACTGCTGTCGCTCGCGGCGGCGGCCGAGGCGGACAGCGAGCACCCCGTCGCGCGGGCCATCGTCGCGGCGGCCGCCGCGCATCCCAAGGCCTCGGGCATGCGGCGGCGCGCCACGGACTTCTCGGCCTCCACCGGCCGCGGGGTGCGGGCCACCGTCGACGGCGCGGCGATCCAGGTGGGCGGGCCCACCCTGCTGCGTGAGCTGGGGCTGGAGACGCCGTCGGCCCTCACCGAGAAGACCGGCTCCTGGTCCGGGCGAGGAGCCGGCGTGCTTCACGTCATCCGCGACGGCGAGGTGATCGGCGCGGTCGCCGTCGAGGACACGGTGCGCGCGGAGTCGAGGGCGGCGGTCAGGGCGCTGCAGGATCGCGGCGTGCGGGTGGCGATGGTCACCGGCGACGCGCGGCAGGTGGCCGACGCCGTCGGCGCCGAGCTGGGCATCGACGAGGTGTTCGCCGAGGTGCTGCCGCAGGACAAGGACACGAAGGTCACCGAACTGCAGTCGCGGGGTCTGACCGTGGCGATGGTGGGCGACGGCGTCAACGACGCCCCCGCGCTGGCCCGAGCCGAGGTGGGGATCGCGATCGGGGCAGGGACGGACGTCGCGATGGAGTCGGCCGGCGTGGTGCTGGCGGGCAACGACCCGCGTGCCGTGCTGTCGATGATCGACCTGTCGCGGGCCAGCTACCGCAAGATGATCCAGAACCTGGTCTGGGCGGCGGGGTACAACATCGTCGCGGTGCCGTTGGCTGCCGGCGTGCTGGCGCCCGTCGGCGTGGTGCTGTCCCCCGCCGTGGGTGCGGTGCTCATGTCGCTGTCGACGATCATCGTCGCGCTGAACGCACAGCTCCTGCGCCGCCTGGACCTCGACCCAGCGCGGTTATCCGCAGGCGGGGCAGCCTGACCGCTCGTCCGGCGGATCTGATGGCGACTACGCCACCACTTCCGCCGGACGAGACAGCGGTATGCGCGACGCGGTCCGCACCTGCCGGCAACGTGCTTGACTGGAGGACTCACCCCTGAAGGAGGAAGCACATGTCCAACGCCGACCACGTCCGCTCATCCACCGACGACGACGTCCAGCGGCGCCTCGACGAGGAGCGGCTCCAGCGGGTCACGGATCTCGTCAACGCGCCGTCGGACGTCATCACCCGCCACATCGAGGACCTCGACAAGGCCTGGGATGTGGAGCGGGTTCTGGAGGCCAACGCCTCGAGCCTCATTCTGCTCAGCCTCGGGCTGTCGCGGGTTCACTCGGCCAAGTGGCTGTGGCTGGCCACCGCTGTGCCCGCGTTCCTGCTGCAGCACGCCATCCAGGGGTGGTGCCCGCCGATGGAGGTGATCCGGCGGCTCGGGGTGCGGACGCGCAAGGAGATCGAGGTGGAGCGGACCGCCTTGAAGGCACTGCGCGGCGACTTCCGCGACCTCACGTTCGACGGCGACGACCCCGCGGCCGCCGCCCGGGCCGCCCTCGAGGCGGCGGAGCGGGAACAGAAGGGACGCTGAGCAGGACCGGCGGTCTTAGTTGGTAGATCTGGGTGGGAGTACCCGCCCAGATCTACCAAACAGAGGCGACCTCACTCGGGCAGGGGCGCAGACTCGCGGACCACGAGCGACGGCTGGAACACCGTGCTGGAGTGGTGGTGCATCCTCGACTCGGCCACGCCTTCCGACTCTCTGATGAGGTGGTCGACGGCCGCCCTGCCGAGATCGGACATCGGCTGGCGGACCGTCGTCAGTGGCACCGAGGCGCTCCGCGCCACCGACGTGTCGCCGTAGCCGACCACGGCCACGTCCTGCGGGACCCGCAGGCCGGCGCGAGTCAGCTCGTTGACCACCCCGACCGCGAGCTGGTCGTTGACGCAGAAGACCCCGTCCGGACGGGGATCCATGGCGAGCAGGGCCCGCGCCGCCTCCCCGCCGCCCAGGAAGTCCGAGGAGTCGGCATGGACCACCGCCGGTTCGACCGACACTTCGTCGGCCACAGCGTCGCGAAAGCCCTGCAGCCGCCGCTCCGCCTGCGGCACCCCGACCGGACCGGCGACGAACGCCAGCCGCCGACGCCCTAGCGCCACCAGATGACGGGCCGCCATGCGCCCACCTTGCACGTCGTCGATCGACACAGAACAGCCATCATGCTCCGAGGCGGGCCGGTCGATGAGCACCAGATGCATGTCGAGGGCGCGCAGCCTGCGGAGATGGCGCTCGTCGGCCATCCGCGGGGCGATCAGCGCACCGATGGACCGGTGCCGCGCAAGGGTCTCGAGCTGTCTCACCTCGCGGTCAAGGTCGTCGCCCGTGTCGAACAGGAGCATGGCGTGACCGTGCTCCTCGGCCCGCCGGGCCACCCCCTTCGCGATCTCGGCGTAGAACGAACTCGCAATGTCAGGGACGACCAACCCGAGCAGTCGGCTGCTGCCGCTGCGGAGCCGGGCGGCGCCCTCGTTCGGCACGAACCCCAATTGGCGGATAGCCGCCTGGACCCGTCGTCGGGTCGCGTCCGCCACGCTCTCAGGGCGATTGATCGTGTTCGAGACAGTCCCGGACGACACTCCGGCCGCCTTGGCCACGTCACTGAGCGTGACCTTGCCCGGCTTCGCCACGCCTCGCCCCTCTCCTGCTCGCGGCACGAACTGTACCCTCCTGAAGCCGACCCGCCAGCAGCCGGAGTAAGGCCAGCATATCTGAACCGCTTCAATCTCGATCCGTTGATCAGAGACCGCACCCACGCGCCGGATCCGCCGTACTTCCTGGTAGAGGCGCATTGACCAGGCCGACCGTGCCAGCTACGGTTATTGAACCGGTTCAAGTTACAGCGACGCAGGAGTCGCGGAAGGCAGAACATGTCGATCATCGAACGTAGGAAACCGCTGACGGCCCGGGTGGGCATCGTCTCGGTCGGGCATCACGTGTACTGGGGGCAGTTCGAGGGGCTGCTGGAGGACATGCACCGCAAGGCGGCTGTGCTGGAGGGCAAGGTGGCCTGCCACGGCGTGGAGGTGGTGAACTTCGGGCTACTGGACGAGGCGCAAGGCACCTACGCGACGCTCCCGCGAATCCGTGCGGCCGATCTCGACCTGCTCCTGGTCGACATGGTGACCTACGCGACCTCGTCGACGTTCGGCGCCCTCATCCGCGCGCTGGACATCCCCGTCGTCCTCGTCGCGCTCCAGCCCCGAGCCGCCCTCGACTACGCCAACGCCACGACCTACATGCAGCTGAGCAACGACGACTTCTGCTCCGTCCCCGAGTTCGCCGCCGTGGCCGTCCGCATGGGCAAGCGGCCCCCGGAAGTGATCATCGGAACGCTTCACGACGATCCGGTCGCAGACGCGGAGATCGCCGAGTGGTGCCAGATCGCGAAGGTGTACCGCAGCCTGCGCACGGCCAGAATCGGCCTGATGGGGCACGTGCTGGAGGCGATGCTCGACATGCACACCGACCCGACCGCGCTTACGTCCGCGTTCGGCAGCCACGTCGTCCTCTGCGAGCCCGAGGACATCCTCCGGCACTGGAGCGATCCCGATCCGGCGCTTGTCAGCGCCAAGAAGGAGGAGATCCTGGAGTTCTTCGACACTCCCGATCCGGTCTCGGACCCCATCACCATGCGGCTCACCGACGGCGACCTCCACACGGCCGCCCGGGCCGCGGTCGCACTGGACGGCTTCGTCGAGGAGAAGAACCTGGACGGCCTCGCCTACTACTACGAGGGCCTCCCGGGGTCCGAGACCCGCACCCTGATGACGAACCTCATCGTCGGCAACTCCCTGCTGCAGGCTGCGGGCTTCCCCATGTGCGGCGAGTTCGACATCAAGACGTGCATCGCGATGATGGTGATGGACCGCCTCGAGATCGGCGGCAGCTTCGCCGAGTTCCACCCGATCGACTTCGAACGCGACGCCGTCCTCGTCGGGCACGACGGCCCCCACCACATCAACATCGCCGAGGGGCGCCCGGCGATCCGGAGCCTGCGCAAGTATCACGGCAAGCCGGGCGCGGGCGCGAGCGTGGAGTTCAACATCAAGGAGGGCCCCATCACGATGCTGGGCAACACGATCACCTCCGACGGGAAGTTCAAGTTCGTCGTCGCCGAGGGTGAATCGCTGCGTCTTCCCGTTCCCCCCACGGGAAACACCAACACGCTGGGCCGCTTCCGCCCGGACGTGCGGACGTTCCTCAAGCGCTGGGTGGCCGCGGCCCCCACGCATCACTACGCCCTCGGCGTCGGGCACCACGCGGAGACCATCTCGAAGGTCGCCGACGTGCTCGGCATCGAGTCGGTCGTCGTCGCGCAGGACTGAGAGATGAAGGCCGGGTGGACGCTCAGCGTTCGCCCGGCCTCAGTGCCGTCTCCGCCAGCGGGATGCCTGTGCTCGGCAGAGACTGCGCCCCTCAGCGCCTCTCCTCCCACATGACGATGATCTCGCCGGTCAGGCCATCGACGATCACGTCCTGTCCGTCTCTCCTCCAAGTGACGGCCCCGCCCGGCTCGGGCGCCGCGTTGAGGTCGACGACGTGCCCGGCGACGGTGGCCTCCACGGCCCCCGTGCGACGCGGCAGCAAGACCGTCACGCGGGCGTTACTCAGCCCGCTCACGGAGATCCCCCGCGTCATGAACGCCGGGAATGGCGCCACGTCGCGGCACTTCACCACGCCGGCGGCGGCCTGGTCGACGAGGACCCGGCACTCCACATGGAAGGACTTGGGCAGCTGGTGGACGCTCACGCCCTCCTCCATCCACGCCTCGCGCTGCTGCAGGAGGGGGGCGCCGCCGGGGAGGCGGAGGCGCACGGACGTGGTGGTGTCGGGCAGGTAGCCGCTGAACCAGTACGCGTTGTCGTGGCGGTGGATGGCCTGGACGACGCGGCCGGAGGCGGGGCCACGAAGGTCGTGCGAGACATGGATGCCCGCACGGCGCAGGAGACGCAGCATGACCTCGCCCGGATGCGCGTAGCGCTCCGGGTCGGGCGCCTGATGGTGACGTACCCCGCGGTCGTCCGGATCCGAGTAGGTGACCGGCGACGAGCCACGGACCCACATCACGCGGCCCTGCCCCAGCGGTCGATCGCTCGCGTAGACACGCTCACCATCCTCGGAGCGCGCGCTGGCGACGACGGTGGCGCCACCGGGCGCCGCCACCTCGGTCACAGGGCCGGCGGAGAGTCGCGCGGCGTGGGCAACCGGCAACCCTGAACCCGCCTCGTCGACGCCCGTCAGCGACAGGGTCCCGGCGACGCCGCCGTCGGCGACCTCCAGCCCGAGGAACTCGCGGCCGTCGGCCCCGACTGCCGACACGGCGCCGTAGGCCAGCACCGTTCCGCCTGCGGCGGCGTGACGGCGCAGGTGCTCGACAACCGCGGCCGTCAGGGCCCCGGCCGGAACGACGAGCACACGGCCGTCGACGGCGCCGTTCGCGACGGCCACGGCGAGGTTGTCCGTGCTCACCACGGTGTTGAGGGGCAGGCCGGCGTTGACCGCCGACGTCAGGTACCAGTCCTCGAAGTGCGGTCGGTTGATCGACGTGGGATCGGCCGCCATCGCATGGTGGTACTCGCGGAACGGATACACCCACACCAGCGGGCCCGCCTCGTCCGGGCGCGCCTCAAGCGCCGTGACGACGTGACCCGACACCTCCCGGCCGCAGCGGTCATCCAGGACGCCGTGGCACGTGTCGATCGACAGCACGTTGACCTCGTCGGGGGGCTGGGTGCGCCCGTGGGCGTCGAGGCGGGCGATGCTCAGGGGAAGGTAGATGTCGAACGGCTCCCGGTGGTAGAAGTCCCACCACGGCTGCTGCCAGAACCAGGGGTCGTTGGCGTAGAAGCGGAACCGGTAGCCCTCCGCATCCGCCGGCAGCATCGCGATCCGCGACATGAAGCCGGTGATTTCGATACCGAAGTCCTCGTTCAGCGGCCCCCAGGGCGAGTTGGGGGGCGGGGAGGAGATGTACCCCCGCTCGTACACCTCAAGGGCCGGCACCGAGTCCGCCCCGATGTCGATGCCCGCGGTGTGGTTCGTCCCTCTGACCTGGACGGGGAAGGTCAGGTGGCGAGACAGGTCGGCCCAGAAGCCGAGGGCCCGCTCGCGGAGTTCCGGCGTCCGCTCGGCGGCGAACCTCTCCCCGTCGAAGGACTCCCCCAGTTCCGACCAGGCATAGGAGCTGAACCCGAACCCGTTCGACAGCCACAGATAGTCGAATCCCAGCGCGGCCAGGTAGTCCTGGGCCTGGCGCCCCAGGAACTCACCGAAGGTCGTGCCCTCGGGGATCCCGGTGGGAAATGCGGCGTACGCGTGGTCGTCGGCGGACAGCACCGAGAAGTGCCGCACCATGGCGATGATGGGCCCGATGCCGACGTCCTCGCCCCGAGCCACGATCTCGGGATGCCGGTGGTACTTGAACTCCGACGGCGCGAACTCCGGCCCCGGATCGAACGTTGCCCCGACCTGGGTGGGGATGCCACGTCGACGACCCTCGGCCTTGATCTCGGCGACGAGCCGGGCGAGATCCCGATAGGTGACAGTCGGCGTGTGCTCGGCGAATGGCACGGCCCGCCGACGGGGCGGCTTCCATTCCCCGTAGGGGGCGGTCTCGGTGTTGTTGAACCCGATGAACCGGGCCCACTCGAATTCCTGGTCGAGGTCCCCGGCCCAGTCGAGGATCTCGCTGCCGTCGGAGGCCCACAGCAGCACGGAGCATTCCTCGGCTGCGTCGAGCAGGACCGACCAGTCGTCGAAGATGCGTGCGACGGTGGACGACAGCGTCTTGGCGCCGAAGTCGGCGAACGGCTTCAGCGACACCTCCAGGTTGGCGCGGCGCAGCGCCGTCGGTCGGCTCATCGGGCCAGGCTCTCACGGCGCCCGGCCGCGCGGAGGTCGGATCCGTGGATCCCCGCCGGCTGCGGGGATGCGCCTCCGGTCCGCCGCTGGCGGGGGGCGACCAGGTCGTTCGCCGTTCGCAGCACCGGCGCGCCAGTCAGTCTGGTGGTGAGGTGCGGCCTCGTGGACGCGACGGTGAATACCACCTCGTCGCCGGGGAGCAGCGTCACGAGCCCGCGGTCGACGGTGGCGTCCGGGTCGGCGTGGTCCACGAGCAGCGTCAGGTCCTTGGTGAGCGCGTGGGCCGTCACGGTCACCCGGTATCCCCCTGCCAGCTCCTCCGCGGTGGCGGTGACGGGATCGGCCGCGAGCTCGAGCCGCGTGTCCTCCTCGAAGTACCAGAAGGCGCGCTGACCGGATGACAGGTCGGCGACCACCAGCTCCCGACACGCGTTCTGCGACTGGGTGATGGTCGTGTCCAGCGGCACGACGAGACTGGCCCTGGGGTCGATCTGCAGCTCGATGATCTGGACAGCGAGGTGCCGCCCTTCGACGTCGATGCGCCGTACGGTCGCCGTCGAGGTCCAAGGCTCGTCCGACTCGTTGTGCAGCGTGAGGCTGAGTCCGCCGTCGCGTGGCTGGATGCTGCAGAGTCGGTCGGCGAACGCCTCGCGCAACGCGAACCACAAGGGCTTGCGGCGTCCGAGAGAGTCGACGGCAGACCAGGACACGACCGGCCAGCAGTCGTTGAGCTGCCACACGATGGACCCGGTGTTGAACGGGGCGAGCGAACGGAAGTACTCGACGCCGAATCGGACGGCCCGTGCCTGGTTGAGCTGCGTGGCCCAGTGCCAGTCCACGTAGTCCGTGGGGAGTGGCAGGTGATCTCCGAGCCCTCGCTCGAGCTTGAGATTTCCCGACTCCGCCTTCTGGTGGACGAGCATCTGCGCGCCGAACGGCGAGCGAGGCTCGTCGTGGACGACGGACTCGAGGGTCGCGAACGCCGGGGGCGCCTGGAACCCGAACTCGGAGACGAAGCGGGGGCGGTAGGTGCGGTAGGCGGTGTAGTCACGGCTGTTCCACACGTCCCAGATGTGCATGCACCCGTCGGAGTCCTGGTTCGGATGGAGATAGCGGTCGAAGGAGAACGGGCTGCCCTCGCTGTAGGGGACCTCGTCGGCCAGGCGTCGGACGAGCCCCGGGAACAGGTCCATGTAGTAGCCCTCCCCCCAGGTGGCCCCGTCCAGGGCGCGCCGCCAGCCCCAGTCCGCCCAGCCCCAGATGTTCTCGTTGCCGCCGTTGAGGAGCGCGAGCGACGGATGAGCGGCGAGCCTGACGATGGCCTCGGCGGCTTCCGCCTCGAACTCGTCCCAGAGCTCGGGATCCTCGGCGTAGGCGGCGCAGGCGAGCGTGAAGTCCTGCCAGACGAGCAGCCCCAGCTCATCACACAGGTCGTAGAAGTCGTCGGACTCGTAGATGCCACCGCCCCAGACGCGGATGAGGTTCATCCCCGCGTCGGTGGCGTCGTGGAGGGAGCTTGCCAGCGTCTCTCGCGTGACGCGCGGCAAGTAGGTGTCGGCGGGGATCCAGTTCGCGCCCCGGACGTAGATGGGACGGCCGTTGACCGCGACGGTGAAGCGGTTGCCGTCGGCGTCGGGCGACGTGTCGAGGGTGACGGAGCGAAAGCCGACGCGGCCGCGCCATTCGTCCAGGCAGTCGCCGTCGGCGTCGGTGAGCCGGATCCGCGCCGGGTACAGCGGCTGTTCCCCGTGGCTGCGCGGCCACCACGCCTGGGCGTCGGGCACCTCCAGGCAGACACTCGCCGCGCCGTCAGACACGGGCATGCTCACCCGGCGTCCCTCGACCTCGACGTCGAGGCTCAGCGGTGGGTGGCCGCGGTCGACTTCGACGTCCACGAGTAGCTCGCCGCCGGCGCCCGTCCAGCGCGTCCTCCGGCGCAGCTGAGTCATCCGGGCCCCGCTATGGCCCTCGAGCCGCAGTGGCCGCCAGATACCGGCGGTGACGATCTCCGGTCCCCAGTCCCACCCGAATGCGTAGGCGGGCTTGCGGATGCAGTTGAAGGGGTGCGGGTTGGAGTGCGGGCGCACGCCGAGGACCGCTTCGCGTTCCTCGGCAAAGCTGAGCGCCCCCCGGAACTCGACCCTCAGATCGTTGGTTCCGGCGCGGAGATGGTCGTGGACGGGGAACCGGTAGGAGCGATGGTGATTGCGCGCGTCGCCGACGAGTTGACCGTTGAGCCAGATCCGCGCCACCGTGTCCAGCCCCTCTGCGACGAGGTCGTGGTCGGTGTGCGAGTCGGGCTCCCAGGTGAAGCTGCGCGAGTACTCCCAGTCGGTGCGTCCGATCCAGGTGAGTGCGGACTCGTTGTCCCCGTCATAGGGGTCGGGGATCAGGTCCGCGGCGAGCAGGTCCAGATGCACCACCCCCGGGACGGTTCCCGCGATGCCGTCGCGGAGGACGGCCTCGAGGTGGGACGGGATGGGCCCCCGCGCCGCCCGGCAGGTCCACACCCCTCCGAGGTCGTGGACGGTCGGGATGCGGCGGGACGCCTCGTGAGGTGAGATGTGCACGGACAAGACTCCGATGGTGAATCGTGGGATTGTTCTGAGGCCGGCCAGGCCCGAACGATCCCGCGGCTGACCATACGCGACCTTGGGACGCCTGTAAAGCGGTTTAGCACATCTCCGCACTCCGGCCGATAGGCTCTGTGCATGAACCACCCCTCGGAGCCCTCCGCCAGGCGACTCACCATCGCCGAGATCGCCGCACGGGCCAAGGTCTCCCCCACTGCAGTCTCGTTCGCCCTCAACGGCAAGCCGGGCATCTCGCCGGAGACGCGTGACCGGATCCTGGAGGTGGTGAGGCAGTCGAACTGGCGCCCCAACTACGCCGCCCAGGCGCTCTCGATGTCCAAGGCCGGCGTGATCGGGGTCGTCACGATTCGGCAGCCGGGTCAGCCGTTGTGGTCCGCGAGCTTCGGCGGCCACTTCCTCGCCGGCGTCCAGGCGGCACTGGCGGAGAGAGGCGTGCTCCTCATCCTTCACACGGTGGATTCGCTGGCCGACGAGTCGGCCCTGTACGAGCGATGGATGAGCGAGCGCCGGGTGGACGGCGTTCTGGTCATCAACCCCCACGTCGACGACCCCCGACTGCGCGAACTCGAGCGCGTCGGCCTCCCCGCGGTCATCGTCGGCGACACCAGGGACCGCTCGCCGCTGGCATGCGTGTGGACCGACGACGAGGCCGCGGCGGAGCGCGCCGTGGGCTACCTGGCCGAGCTCGGACACACGCACATCGCACGCATCGGCGGCGACCTCGACCTGCTGCACTACGCCATCCGCGAGCGGGCCTTCATGGCCGCGGCCCGCCGCGCCGGCGTGCGGATGAGCGCCGAGACCATCGACGCCGACGCCGGGGCCGCCGACGCGGTGGCCCTCCTCGCCGATCGGGCGGGCAACCCGCTGACCGCCGTCATCGTGGAGGACCTGGAGTTCGCGGTCCACCTCACCGGCGCCTTGATCAGCCGCGGCATCAGGGTCCCGCAGGACGTCTCGGTCCTCGCGTGGGACGACGGTCCCGCGGCGACGCTGGTGACCCCCACGCTCACGTCTCTGTCGCGTGACATCGCCGCCTACGGCAGCCTCGCCGCCCAGGAACTCCTCGATCTCATCGGCGGCGCGGCCCCCCGTGCAACCCAGGGGACCACCACGGATCTCATCGTCCGGGAGAGCACATCCACGGCCAGGGGTTGACACTAAAGCCCTTTAGTTGTTGACTGGTCTCACCGGCCAGGTCTGAGCACTCCCATCCACTCAACGTCGAGAGATTCGAGGACACAATGCGTGCATCATTGCGGCGCCACATGGCTGCCACCGCGGGCGGGATCATGGCTCTGAGCCTGTTCGCCTCCTGCTCCCCCGCCGAAACCCCCAGCGGCGGCGCCGCCGCCGGGTCCAGCGGCTCCGCGTCGGCCACCGCCGAGGAGCTCGGCGGCACCCTGGCCCTCGCCACCACCAGCGACATCGGCCCCAAGCTCTTCATCGAGGACTTCCAGGAGGAGACGGGCGTCACAGTCAACGGCACCTACGCCGAGGCCGGCGCGCTGGGCGAACAGCTGCGGATCCAGATCACCTCGGGCACAGCCCCGGACCTCTTCCGCTCCGCTCCTGGGTACGCCGCCCCGTCCTCCGTGCTGAATCTGGCCGAGGAGGGCGCCCTGATGGACCTGTCGGACCAGCCCTGGGCCGCGAACGTCCCCGAGTCGTTCTCGCGCCTCCAGCAACTGGACGGCAAGACCTACGCCTTCCCCACCTACGGTCAGGCGATCCTCGCGTTCTACAACAAAGCCGTGTTCGAGGAGGTCGGCGTTGAGCCGCCGACCACGTGGAGCGAGTTCATCGACGTGCTGGACCAGTTGAAGGCTGCCGGCAAGGTGCCCCTGGCGCTCGGCCTCGCCGACAACTACGTCATCCAGTTCCTGCCTTACGCGCTGTCGGCGACGCTCGTCAACGGCCTCGAGCCCGACTTCTACGACCAGCTCGAGGCCGGCGAGACGTCGTTCGCCGAGTCCGCGGGCTGGCGCGCCACGTTCGAGCAGTTCCTCGGCCTCATCGAGGACGGCTACACCACGCCCAGCCCCCTGGGCATGCCCGGCGATCCCGCGATGCAGTCCGTCGGCAACGGCGAGGCGGCCATCGTCGTGATGCCTTCGGCAGCCTCGCCGGTCCTGGCCGGATTCATGGAGGGCGGCGCCGACCAGATGGGCTCGTTCGCCATCCCGGCCACCGACAGCGCCGACGAGACGCACATTCCCTTCACGCCGGACTTCCTCGTGGTCAACGCCAAGGCCGAGAACCCGGACGCGGCGCTGGCGTTCCTGGAGTACATCTCCGAGCCGGAGCGCACCGCCGCCTGGGCTGCCGAAGTCGGCGCGATCCCGGCCCTCACGAACGCCGAGCCGCTGGACAACCCGCTCAACCAGACCGTGCAGCCGTTCCTCGATGAGGGCCGCACCACGCCGTTCGCCAACCACGTGTGGCCTGGCGGGCAGGTGGCCACCGCGCTCATGGAGGTCGGCCAGCAGGCCGTCGAAGGCTCGAAGACCGTCGACGATCTCCTGCAGGCGCTCGACGCGGCATACCAGGAGAGCATGTCGTGAGCATCGCTCTCGCCGAGAGGGGGTCTGCGATCCCGCAGGCCCCCTCGCCGGCCGCGCCGGGCCGGCGGCGCCGCGGCGCGCGGCTCGTCCCCCAGTGGTTCCTCCTCCCGGCCCTCGCCCTGTACGCGATCGTGGTGCTGTACCCCTCGGTCGCCGGCGGCTGGTACGCCTTCACCGACTGGAAGGGTGGCGCTGAGGCCAACTGGATCGGCCTCGACAACTTCCGCGAGCTCATGGCCGATCAGGCCGCCGTCGCCTCGCTGCGCAACACGCTCACCATCGCCGTGACGCTGACCGTCGCGCAGTCCGGGCTCGGCCTGCTCCTGGCGCTGGCCCTGAACTCCGCCATCCGGGCCCGGAACCTCCTGAGGACCCTGTTCTTCGCCCCGATGATGATGCCGCCGGTCATCGTCGGCCTGCTGTGGCAGTACATCTACACGCCCGACGGCCCCCTCGACACCGCCATGGGCGCCCTGGGCATGGACGGGCTGATCCAGAGCTGGCTCGGCAACTCCCAGCTCGCGCTGTGGGCCATCATCGCCAGCGTCATCTGGCACCACGTCGGCATGTCGATGGTCATCTTCCTCGCCGGACTCCAGGGAATCCCCGACGAACTGTACGAGTCCGCCGCACTCGACGGGGCGAGCACCCTGCAGCGCTTCTGGTTCGTCACCCGCCCCCTGCTCGGCCAGGCCACGACCATCGCCACCGCCCTCACCATGACGTCGTCCCTCAAGCTCTTCGACCAGGTCTTCGTCATGACCGGTGGCGGGCCCGGTGTCTCCACGCAGACCCTCTCGCTCATCATGTACCGGGAGGCGTTCGTCTACGGCGAGTACGGGTATGGGTCAGCGATCGCCCTCGTCCTGACGATGATCGTCGCCTTCATCGTCTTCCTCCAGATGTCCGTCACGCGGCGGGGAGAAACCGAAGCATGAGCACCTCAACCAGCATCCCCGTTCCGCCGACGACGGCGACCCCCGTCCGCCGCCGCTCGCGGCGCCGCCCTCGCCAGGGCTACGGGCGCCCGATCCTCGAACTCGTGATGGTCCCCGTCACCATCGCGTACCTGTTTCCCCTCTACATCATGGTCACGATGTCGTTCAAGACGACCTCGGAGATCGCGTCGTCCACCGTCGCGCCGCCCGCGTCCCTGTTCCTCGGCAACTACCAGACCGCCTGGGAGTCCGCGGACCTCGGCCGGGCGATGGTCAACAGCCTGCTCATCACCGCGGTCAGCATCACCGTCGCCGTCCTCATCGGCGCGATGGCCGCCTACGCGATCGTGCGCGGCAGCCGGCGGACCAGCACGGCGAAGCTCATGCTCTTCCTCCTCGGACTGATGATCCCGGGCCAGCTCGGAATGGTGCCGCTCTACATGCTCATGCGGGACGTCGGCCTGCTCCAGACGCACGCCTCCCTCATGATCTTCTACGTCGGCAGCCTCATGCCGATGACCGTCTTCCTCTACACAGGGTTCCTCAAGACGCAGTCGCCCACGTACGAGGAGGCCGCCAAGATCGACGGCGCGGGCTGGTGGCGCGCGTTCTTCCACGTGGTGTTCCCCCTGCTGCGGCCGGTGACCGGCACCGTGATCATCGTCAACACGATCAACACCTGGAACGACTTCCTCACCCCGCTGCTCTACCTCGCGGGCACTGAGAACCGCACCCTCCCGGTGGCCGTGTTCTCGTTCCAGGGCGAGTTCGCCAGCGAGTGGGGCCTGATCTTCGCCGGCATGATGATCGCAGCCCTCCCCGTGCTCATCGTGTACTTCTTCCTGCAGCGCCACGTCATCCAGGGCTTCGCGGGCGGACTGAAGGGTTGAGCCTGTCCGATGAGGTGCCGGGCGGCTGGCTGCCGCTCGGCAGCAACACCCACCTCCCCGTCCGCGTCGGTCCACCGTTCAACGCGGCCCGTGCGGCGGGTGTGACCACCCGGCTTCACCACCCCCTGACCGGAGCGCCGCGGACACTGCGGCTCGTCTTCGCCAACTGGATGAACGACGGCGGCCGCGATGCACCCGGTCCCAACGCCCTCACCCTCGGAGTCACCGTGGAGTCGGCAGGCGACCCCCGTGCGGTCCGCTTCGCAGGCCTCCCCGAGGTGACCCTGATGCCCGGCCAAGCGCTGGTGTCCGACCCGCTCGATCTCGGCGCCGCCGCCGACGCGATCACGACCACGACGCGCGTCCGCCCCACGTCAGGTGACCACGTCCCGCTCGGGCCGGAGGCCGACACCACAGCGGGCGAATCCGTCCAGGCCCTCCTCCCCGACGGGACCCGCGACGTCCTGCGCCATGGCTTCGGCCCCTGCCAGATCCTCGGCGTCCCCACCCAGGACCACCACCCAGAACACGTCCTCGTCGTCGGCGACTCGAACGCCGTCGGCTTCGGCGACCAGCACGGCAGCGCCGAACACCTCGGATGGGTTCGGCGACTGTTCGACGGCCGCCGCCTCGCCGTCAACGCGTCCACGAGCGGAGCGACGGCCGCCGCGGCCCTCGCCGAGGGGCCCTCGCTTCGGCGCGCCCAGCTGTCGGCGGCTGCCGCGCCCGGGTTGGCCGTCGTCGCGCTCGGCACCAACGACCTCCAGCGAGGCGGCGACCTCGCCGCGGTGCAGGCTGCCCTGCAGTCCCTGTGGCGTGTCCTCAGCGACGAGGGATGGCGCATCGCGGCGGTCACCGTCCCGCCCGTCACGGAGTCCAGCGACGCCTGGGTGACGGTCGACTCGCAGGCCCCCACTCCCGGCCACCGGGAGCGAGTGGCCCTCAACGAGTGGCTCCGCCGCCGCCCGGACCCTGTCGACGAGGTGTGGGACCTCGCCGAGGTCGTGGCCGCCGGTTCCACGCGGTGGAGACCGGGCATGACGCACGACGGCGTGCACCTCAGCCCCCAGGGACACGCGGCGGTCGCTCACAGGTTCGCCGATCGCTTCCGCTGAGAGCGAGCACACGCGAGGGCCGGCCGGGTTGATCCCCGGCCGGCCCTCGGTCCCTGGTCAGCTCTCGATGCGCAGAATGGCACTCCGCCACTTCGTGAGCGGCACCCGGATGCCCTGCGCCGCCAAGGCTGCGGCGTCGCCGCTGAACACCTCCTGCCCGCTCTCGGCCACGAGCCGGAACGTGCCGGTGCGCTTGAGGATGGGATGGATCTTGTCGCGGTCCTCGTTCTTCGCCGCCCGCCGATAGACGACGACGTGCTGCGGACCCTCCGTCCACACGTGGTCCGTGCTGGTCCGCTGGTCGACGGCCACGCCGGCGTCGCTCAGGAACTGCGCGAGCTTCTGCGGCTTGAGGGCCTCCATGTCGTCGACCCAGAGGATCGGAACGGGGAAGCCGTCGGCCGCCAGCACGCTCCGAACACGCTCGTCCAGGTTGCGTCGATCCACAACGACCGCCTTGTAGTCGAACTCCGCGCTCAGACCGTCGACCTGCTCGAGCCCTGTCGGGACCATCGTCAGGAGCCGATCGATCACCTCGTCATCGGTCAGCAGATGGAACGGACCGAGGTGCAGGTCGAGCGCCAGCCGAACGAACGGCACGACCGAGAAGTTGTGACCGTTGGCGATCGGCACGGCGGCCGGGTTCTGGATGACAGCAACCTCGGCGGCGGACCAGTCCACGGGGCCGGCCGCGTACACCGGCGCGAAGCGGGTGAAGTGGCGGTCGAAGGACTCCCGGAAGGGCACGAAGTCGGAGGCGTTGTGCCACAGCGCCCAGTGGAGCTGACCCACGGCGCCGGCGGCGTAGTACTGCGCCAGTCCCGCCTCGATCATGTAGTCGCCGGCCTCCCGCTGCGTCATGTCGGGCAGGAACGACTCCCAGCCATAGCTCCCGCCCTCGCCGTTGTATACCGGGGCACGGCCGGTCGAGTACGGCGCGAACAGCGACGCGATGGCGTGGGAGAAGACGGCGTCGACATCGCGGGCCAGCCACGGCGACCGGCGCTGCTCAGCATCCGCCCGCAGCGGCAGGGGCGCGTTGGGCATGTAGTGGTGGGGCGCATTGCCGTCGACGAGGTTCGGCAGCTGCCAGGTGGACACCGACGTCGAGACGTCGTGGCCGTAGGCGGGCACCATGGCGAACACCAGTCGCTCGGGATCGGCCGATTTCACCGCGAGGGCGGCCTGCTCCGTGACTCGTCGCCAGTTCGACTGGATGGACATGAAGGCGTCGTGCGGCTCGTTGTGCGGGATCTCGATGCCCATCACGTTGGGATCGCCCTTGTAGTGGGCTGCCAGCCAGCGGTGCGCGTCGAGGAGCGCCGCCAGATGGTCGCGGTCGGCGAGGTTGAGCGTCCCCCGCTCCGTCGGCGACGGCGCCAGGTAGCCGAATCCGGTGCCGGGCTTGCCCGTGCCGGCGTCGTGGTTGTTGCCGCCGCTCCAGTAGTCGTAGGGGTCAACCGGGTAGCGGTGCCAGTCGAAGATCAGCCGGACGCCGTGCGCGCCGGCGCGGGCGACGAAGTGATCGAGCATGGCCGGCCATGAGGTGTTCATGCCGCGCGAGGAGATCTCACCGGCCCACGCGTCGTCGTCGGGGAAGACACCCCGGGCGGGCTGCACCATGCCGAGGTTGATGGGCACGCGGACGGCGCCAGCCCCCACGCGGCTATGAGCGCGACATCGGCGTCCAGCCCGGTCCAGTCGGCGTTGCGGGGGAACTTCAGCATCATGAGGTCGTAGTTGAATCCGGTGAACCCGAACGCCCGGTCGCCCTCCATGAGGCGGCCGTCGACCACCCGGAGCATCGCGAGGTCCTGGGGTTCGCGCACTTCCACCGGGAACTGGTGTGTCACGCCGAGGTGGTCGACGGAGATCTCGGCCGAGCCAGCCCGCAGCGGTGTCAGGTACCCGTAGGCGTTGACGGCGACCACGTCCGGTGCGCTCGACATCAGCTCCGAGTGCTGCGTGACCTCCTTGCGCTTGCCGTCGGCGTACACGGCCCGCACGACGAGCGGGACGATGTCCTCGTCGCCCGTGAGGATCACGGGGAGCCCGGTGGTCTCCAACGTCGACGGCGGCACGGGCTCGACGGTGTGCTCGACCCGGACGTCGTCGAACCACGCCGTCGCGCTCGTCGAGCCCAGGGTCATGTGGTCCTTCCACAGCTGCAGCTCGAGCCGGATCACGTCCTGCATGCCGGCGATGTTGTTCCAGTGGGTCACCTCCACGTGCTGCCACCCGGCGGCGCCCGGGGTCACGTTGACCTGGGCGTTGCGCTGCCCCTGCGTGGAGCTCACGAGGCGCACTTGGACGCGGGTGACTCGTTCGGTGGCCACCTTGAAGCTCACCTTGGTCACGGCGAGGCCGTCCAGGGTCTTGCGGAGGGCGACGTAGCGCCCCGCCTTGGCGAAGTCGCCCGTGAGCCTGCCCGACCGCAGCCCCTCCGCCGCGCGGGTGTCGTCGCGGACGAACTCGGCGACCGCGGCGCCGTACTCGTTGCCGAGGTGGACCGCCCACGGCTCATGGCGCGACTCGAAGTGGCCGACGACGTCGATCCACGTGGTCGGGGCCGCGCTGGCGGTGCCGACTGGGCCTGCCGCGAGCAACGATGTGGCGACGACGGCGCCGGTTCCGATCAACAGACTGCGCCGTGACTTGGGTGTCCTGCATAGACCCTGCTCCTGGGTAGGGCGCCCGCTCCTTTGCTAAAGCGCTTTAGTAGTACATCGTGGGGCCACGATCGACCACGGTCAATGGATCGACGCGATCCGGTTCAGGGGCGCAGCGCGGCGACGGCGACCACCGACGCACCCGCCACGGCCGCGACCCCGGCCGCCACCCACGCCGGTCCCAGCAGCGACGACGGCACCCCACTGAGCGCCACCACCGCGAGCCCCGCGCCGGCGCTGACTCCGACGAACCCCACCACGCCCAGCGCCATCCGGCGGGCTGCACGGGCGGTGATCGCGGCGTACGACGGAGCCGCGGCGGCGAGGGCCGTCACCAGGTGGAACCCCGCGACCACCGCCGCCACCGTCAGCCACTGCCACCAGCGGGCGTCGGCTCCGCCGGCCAGCCACATGATCGCCACGACCGCGACGACCCCCAGTGCGGCCCCCGAGTCCGGGCGGACGGCGGCTGCCAGCGTCAGCACGGACCCTGCCACGAGCAGCGCCGTCGACAGGATCATGGGGAACCAGAGCCATCCCAGGGCAGCGGCCCCGAGCCCGGACGCGAGGACCCCCACCCGCAGCACCCACTGCGGGCCGCTGGTGATCCGGAGGGCGTAGAGCCAGCCGGCGACGAGTTCGGCCAGATCCCTCATCGGCCGAGCACCCGCCTGGGGGCGGAGCGGGCCGCCTCCATCGACAACAGCACGCTGGCGAGGCTCCCGGTCCCCCGCCAGGGCGTCACCGGGATGCCGAGCGACCGGAGCCGCGCCACCGCTGCGTCGCGCTCCATCCTCCGGATCATCCATGCCTCGCCGAGGAAGGTGTCGCGCCGGAACGACGCGATGTCGTCGAACCGGCCGATCTCCTCCGGCAGCGTGTCGACACCGATCACCTCTGCGCCCATTCGGCGCAGCCGCACGATCTCGTCCTGCGCCTCGCGCTCCAGGAGCGGCGAGCAGAAGAACACCAGCATCCCGCTGGTCAGGGACCCCACCGGCCGGAGCATGTCCCAGTCGGGCACGCTGCGGTTCGCCCGCGACAACACGTTCAGCACCACCCGCGCCTGCCGGGGGCCGGTTCCGGAGCGCACGTGGCCGATGCGGCGGCCGAGGTCGTGGATGGCCACGCGGTCGCCGAAGCCGACGTAATGCCGCGAGATGGCGGCGACCGCCCGCACCGTCGCGTCCAGGCTGGTGGCCGCGCCCGCGTCGGCGGGGACGATGTCGAGGAGCGTGTCAGCCACGATGAGCACGTCGGTGTCGCGTTCGGTGAGGGTGGAGTTCACGTGCACGGCCCCCAGCCGCGACGTCACGCGCCAGTTGATCCGCTTGAGCCGGTCGCCGGGCCGGAACTCGCGGACGTCGGCCAGGTCGCTGCCGTCACCGCGGTGCCGCGAGCGGTGCATGCCGACGATGCCGATCGGGTGGGCGACCCCGCTGCCGCCCTCGAGGGTCGACGACGCGGGCCGCACCGTCACGGTGACCCGGGGCAGCATCGTCGACGCCCGCCAGGAGCCGCTGGGGTCCGCGACCGCCACGCGGCCGGGGCCGACGTCGTAGCGGCCCCACCGCTCGGGCTGCACCGCCATCGTCACGCCCTCCGGCACCACGGCGTCCACCACGGTTCCGGCGTCGGGCTCGAGCGCGACGCCTGCCCGCACCGGCCATTGAGCCGTGACGAGCGACGACGGCCACGCCGCCGAGACTGAGACCGCCAGCGGCACCGACTCGCCCTCCGGCACCACGACCGCCCGCGGGCGCACGTCGACGCGCGGCGCACCGCGCCGTCGCATGCTCCACCCCCAGGCGAGGTGCACCACGAACGGCGCGACGAGCACCACGAGGTCGGGGCGCCGGGCCGCGAGCGCGACCACCCCGAGGACGGCCGCGGCACCCAGGGACCGCAGCAGCGCCGGGGTGTGGGTCAGCTGCATCACACGCTCTCCGCGTCGGGGACGGGGACGGCGTCCAGCACGGCCCGCACGATGGATTCGGGCGCGACGTTGTTGAGCCACAGCTCCGGCCGGATCACGATGCGGTGCCCGAGCGCGGGCACGGCCAGGCGCTTGACGTCCTCAGGGATGACGAAGTCGCGGCCCTCGATCAGCGCCAGCGCCCGCGAACACAGCAGCAGCGCCAACGACCCGCGCGGCGACGCCCCGACCAGCGTGTCCTGGTGGTCGCGCGTGGCGCGGACCAGGTCGATGGCGTAGCGCCCCACGGACTCCGCGACATGGATGCGCTCCACGCAGTCCTGTACCGCCAGCAGGCCGGCGGGGTCGAGCACGGCCGGCACCGTGACCTCCTCGCGCCGCCGTTCCATCCGCCGCGACAGCACGTCCCACTCTTCGTCGAGCGACGGGTATCCGAACGCCAGGCGCAGGAGGAACCGGTCGAGCTGGGCCTCTGGCAGCGGGTAGGTGCCCTCGTGCTCGATCGGGTTGGCGGTGGCCAGCACGTGGAACGGGCGCGGCAGCACGAACGTGTGACCCTCGACGGTGACCTGGCGCTCCTGCATCGCCTCCAGCAGCGCGGACTGGGTCTTGGGCGGGGTGCGGTTGATCTCGTCGGCCAGCAACAGTCCGGTGAAGACCGGCCCCTCCCGGAAGCTGAACTCGGCCGTGTGCTGGTCGAAGATGTAGGAGCCCGTCAGGTCGGCCGGGAGGAGATCGGGTGTGAACTGCGCGCGGGTGAACTCCAGGCCCAGGGCTTGGGCCAGCGACCGGGCGGCCAGCGTCTTGCCCAGGCCGGGGAGGTCCTCAAGCAGCACGTGACCCCCGGCGAGCACCCCGGCCAGCACCAGCGTCATCTGGTCGCGTTTGCCGACCAGGGCGGTGTCGACGGCGTCGAGGACCTGCCTGACGAGCGCGGTGGCCTCCGCGGGGGCGAGCGCATCGGGGCTGCTCATAGCGAATCGATCTCCTTGAGGTGGGCGTGCAGGGTCTTGCGGGTGAGGACCTGCGCGTGGTCCGCCTCGGCGCTGCGGAGGTAGCGCAGCAGCGCCGGGGAGAGGGCGCCGTGGGCGTGCGCGAGAGGGTCCGGCACCCCGTCGGGCACCCGCCCGGACAACACGAGCCGGCGGGCGGTGAGGTCGCCGAGCTGCCGGGCGAGCCGGCGCGCGTCGAAGTCGCGGCCGGGCTGGGCGTGCGCGAGCATCGACGAGGTCCTACGGGTTCGGATGTCGGCCTGGAAGTGCGGAGAGCGGGTCTCCCACGACGGCTGGACCCACTCCGGGGGCTCGCCGGCAGGGCGCAGGTGTGCCCCGGCCCACGTGCCCACCGCGACGACGACGGCGGTCAGGAACGCAATGAGCGGATCGACCCGCAGGCTGAGTGCGCCGTCGACGGCGACGACGATCGCCGCCAGGCCGAGCCACACCGCCAGCCGCAGCGCGAGTCCACGCGCGGCCGTCACGGGGCCGCCCTGCCGGTGAGCTGGGCGCTGAGTGTCTCCAGTGCCGCGATGGCGCGGTCGCGGTCTGCGTCGGTCAGCTCGTGCGTGGAGAACATCGCCTGCCGGTACAGCTCGGCCAGGTCGCCCAGCGCGGTGGCGTCGACGGCGGCGTGGCTGAGCACCTCGACGGTGAACTCTTCCGACGTCTGCGCGGGCCGCCGGAAGACCCCGGAGGAGACCGCGACGTGTTCGAGCCGGCGCCAGCACTCGATGACCGCCCCGTCGACGGCGATCCCCCGCCGCAGCTCGGCGACGGCCTCCTCCAACGTCTCGGCCAGCTCCTCGTCGTCGATCTCGGGGATCTCGGCCTCGTTGCCGGCCGGGTCGGCGGCGTGACGCCGCTCCGTGCGGATGAGCTCGGCCCGCAGCCGGTAGAGGAAGGCTCCGACGAGGGCCAGGAGCGCGGCGGCGACGAGCAGCCGGAGCACGTCGTCGGCCCACGCGGGCAGGACGAGGGGTTCCACGTCCGGGGCGGGGAACAGCGGCGACGCGGAGGGCAGGACGTCGAGGTCAGGCAGCGAGGGCGCCGGCTCCGGTGACAGGGTGGGCGCCGGCCTGGGGAGGATCTCGACGGCAGAGGGGCGCGGGCTGGCCGCGCCGAGCACCACCACCGCGAGGAGTACGAACGCGGCGGCGACCGCGAGGACGGTGCCCGCCCAGTGTCGTTGCGGCGCGCTCACTGGCCTCCGCCGTCGACGAGCTTCACGGTGACGACGTCGTCGCCCGACTTCACGCCGTGGGTCCGGAACGCCTCAAGGACCCGCTGGATGACCGCGTCCTGCGCGGTCCGGGTCTCCAGCTGGCGGGCGCCCGACCAGAACCGCAGGTCCATGCGGACCGTCGCCGTCCCGATCTCGCGCAGCAGGGCGTCGGGCGCGGGCCCGCGAACACGGACGGCACTGTGCTGATGGCCCCGAGCGCCACCAGGCGGGCGCGGCTGAGATCGGTGGCATCGTCGAGCTCGACCGACACCCGCGTCGAGCTCGCGCTCCGGCCGCGCCAGGCCAGGAGCCGTCGCACGACGGCGCGCGCCGCGAGCCCGACCAGGACGCCGACCAGCAGCACCGCCAGCCCGGTCGCGACGGCCTGCCAGGTGATGGGTGGAAGCTCGATCACGTCCCGGCTCCTTTCGTGGCTGCTCAGAGCCTACGACGCCGGGGACGGCACCGGGGTCAGGCGGGGGCGGCGGCCAGGCTGCGGCGGTCGCGGCGCCACATGCCGCGGGTCGAGTCCAGCACGTCGGTGACCGCGTCCCGGGCGGCGGCGACGACGTCGCCCAGTTGGCTGTGCCCGGGCCGCTTGTTGGGCAGGGAGTGGCGGAAGACCTTGGCCCACGCCGATCCCACCTGCTTGGGCAGCGGGCCGGTCACGTAGCGCAGCCCGTAGCGCTCCATCAGGGCCCGGACTCGCGGCGCGATCTGCGCGTAGCGGTTGCTCGGCAGGTCGGGGAAGAGGTGGTGCTCGATCTGGTGGGACAGGTTGCCGGTCATGACGTGCATGAACCGCGAGCCGCTGATGTTGGCCGAACCGAGCATCTGACGCACGTACCACTCGCCCCGGGTCTCGCCCTCGATGGACTCGGTCTCGAACGTCTCCACGCCGTCGGGGAAGTGGCCGCAGAAGATCACCGAGTGCGTCCACACGTTGCGGGCGGTGTTGGCGATGGCGTTGGCGAGCAGCGTCGACAGCGCCGACGGCCCGGACAGCAGGGGGTGCACCACGTAGTCCTTGCCCATCTGGGCGCGCAGCTTCTTCAGCACCTTCTTCAGGTCCGCCATGAAGACGTCCTTGTCCTTCGTACCGTCCTTGAAGCCCTTGACATCGAGGTCGTAGGCGGCGATGCCGTACTCGAAGAACAGGGCCGTGAAGAAATTGGTCACGGGCTGGAACACGTGATGGAGCTTCCACTCCTGATCCGGGTCGACGCGCAGGATGTTGTAGCCGAGGTCGTTGTCCATGCCGACGACGTTGGTGTAGGTGTGGTGCTCGACGTTGTGGGACTTCTTCCACTGTTCGGCGGGTGAGGCGAAGTCCCACTCCCAGGTGCTCGAGTGGATCTTCTCGTCGCGCATCCAGTCCCACTGGCCGTGGAGGATGTTGTGGCCGATCTCGGTGTTCTCGATGATCTTGGCCACCGTGAGTCCGGTGGTCCCGACGACGAACGCGGGCGGGAACTTCGAGAACAGCAGCACGACGCGGCTGGCGAGTTCGAGGGACCGCTGGGTGCGGATCATGCGCCGGATGTAGGCGGCGTCGGCGGCTCCGCGGCTCGCGAGGACCTCGTCGCGGATGGCGTCCAGCTCGCGGCCGATGTCCTCGATGTCCTCCGGTGTGAGGTGCGCGATGGGGTTGCGCTTCCCGCTGGCGGAGACCTCTGCGCGGGCCTCGGGGCGGGTGGTGGTGATGCGGTTGGTGCGGGTGGCTGATGCGGTCATGATGGCTCTCAAACTCGGAGGTGGCAGGGGCCGGCGGCGGCCGACACGCAGGTCTGGACGAGGACCGGATCTTCGGGATTGGCGGTGGTGACCTCGCCCGTGCGCAGGTCTCGCACGCTGCCGTCGGTGAGGGGCAGGACGCAGTTGAAGCAGATGCCCATCCGGCAGCCCGACGGCATGAGCACACCGGCGTCCTCACCGGCGGCGAGCAGGGTCGTGGCGGCGTCGGCCGCGACCGTGACCCCGGCGCCCGTGAAGGTGACCTCGCCGCCGTCGCCGACGGCGTGGATGCGGGGCCGGAACCGTTCGGTGTGCAGGCGTCCCGAGAGGCCTGCGGCGGCCCAGTGGGCTTCTGCGTCGTCGAGCAGTCCGGTGGGCCCGCAGACCCAGACGTCGCGGTCGCGCCAGTCCGGGACCACGCCGTCGAGGGCGGTCACGGGGAGGATGCCGTCGGTGGCGGTGAACCGGGTGACGAGGGAGATGCGGCCTTGGGCCGCGAGCGCGGTGAGGTCGCGCCGGAACAACATGTCGCCGCTGGTGGGGGCGGAGTGCACGACCACGACGTCCCGCGGGAGGGGATCGTTGCGGAGCATGCCCATGACGGGGGTGATTCCGCTGCCGGCGGTGAGGAAGAGGACCCTGTCCGGGGCGGGGTCGGGCAGTACGAAGTCCCCGGTGGCCTGGTCCAGCATGAGCACCGCGCCGGGGCGCAGGCCGTGGCGGACATGGTTGCTGACCCTGCCATCGGGGATGGCGCGGACGGTGATGGAGATGGTCTCGGCGCCGACGGGGCTCGTGATCGAGTAGGCGCGCCAGTGGCGCACTCCGTCGACGTCGACACCGATGCGCGTGTACTGCCCCGGGCGGTGCCCCCGCCACCCGCGGCCGGGCCGGATGAGGATCGTGGTCGCGGTGGGGGTCTCCGGGGTGACCGCGACGACCCGCCCCCGCAGGTCCGCGCCGGAGCGGAGCGGGTCGACCAGATCGATGAAGTCCTCGGGCAGCAGGGGCGTCGCGAGGGCCTCGGCCACCCGGCGCGCACCGCGACCCACGCGGGCAAGGGCGCGCTTGACGGAGGAGCGGTCCGCCTGTGGCGGGGCGACGACGTCGCCCGGTGAGGTCACTCCCCCAGGTTAACCTACGGTTGCGTAGGTTCAAGTGCTTCGGCCGTGAGGGTACGTAGGATCGGGGCATGGAGCGCAGCGTCGACGCCGTCGTCATCGGAGCGGGCCACCACGGGCTGGTGGCCGCGGCTCTCCTGGCGGACGCGGGCTGGGACGTCGCCGTGTTCGACGGCAGGCCGGTGCCCGGGGGCGCAGTGGCCCACCGGCACGTGGACGGATTCGTCGTCGACGAGTTCTCCTCCTGCTATCCCCTCGGCATGGCCTCCCCCGTGCTCCGGGACCTGGATCTCGAGGACCACGGCCTCACCTGGGCCGACCACCGGCCGGCGCTCGTGCACGTGGCCGACGGCACCGACGCCGAGGGCTCCGTCGTGGCGGCGACGGCGGAGGACACCGCCGTGGCCCTCGACGCGGACCACCCGGGCGACGGCGACGCCTGGCTCGCGCTCGTGTCCGGCTGGCGGCGGGTGAGGGAGCCCCTCATCGCGGCCCTGCTCACCGACTGGCCCCCGGTGCGACCCGGCGCGCGCCTCCTCCGCACGCTCGGCGGGTCGGGGCTGCTGGACTTCGCCCGCTTCGCGCTGCTGCCCTCGGACCGCATGGGGCAGGAGTGGTTCGGTGGCGGGCGGGCCCGCGACCTCCTGGCCGGCAACGCCATGCACGCCGACGTGTCTCCGCTGGCCCCGGTCAGCGGGCTGATGGGGTTCATCATGACGATGCTGGCGCAGGATGTGGGCTTCCCGGTGCCCCGCGGCGGCGCCGGGCACCTGGCGGGCGCGCTGGCCGCCCGCGCCCGCGCCGCCGGGGCGGTCGTCCACCTGGAGTGGCCCGTCGCCGGCATCAGCGTCACCGCCGGCCGTGCCGACGGCGTGCGCCTGGCCGACGGCACGACGGTCCGGGCGCGCCGCGCCGTGCTGGCCGACGTGTCCGCGACCGCCCTCTACCGGGCCCTCCTGCCCGCGGACGCGGTGCCCAGCGGCCTGCTGCGCCGGCTCGACCGGTTCGCCTGGGACCCGCCCACCCTCAAGCTCAACCTGCGGCTCGACGCCCCCATGCCGTGGCGGGCGGCCCGGGCGGCGGGCGCCACCGTCGTGCACGCCGGGCACTCCTCGCGGGGGCTGGCGACCTGGCACGCGGAGATCGCCACCGGGCGGGTGCCCGCGCGCGCCTTCGCGTTGGTGGGGCAGATGACGACGGCGGACGCGTCGCGCTCGCCGGCAGGCACCGAGTCGCTATGGGCCTACACGCATCTCCCACGCAGCGGGCCGGCGGGCGCCGCCCGGTCGCTGGACACCCTCGAGGCCCTCTTCGACGACCTCGCCCCAGGCTGGCGCGTCCTCGAACGCGGACGCTGGGTGCAGACACCCGCTGATCTGCACGCCGCCGACCCGAACCTCGTCGACGGCGCCCTCGGCTCCGGCACCACGCAGCTGTTCCAGCAGGGCCCCTGGCGGCCGCTGGCCGGGCTCGGGGGGCCCCTCACCCATGTGGAGGGTCTGTACCTGGCCTCGGCAGCCACGCATCCGGGCGGGGGCGTGCACGGCGGCGCCGGCTACTCCGCCGCCCGGGCTGCGCTGCGGGGGGCCCGCTGGTGGTCGCGACCGGTCGGGCGGGCCACCACCAGGGTCCAGCTGTGGCTGCAGCGTCGCGATCCGGACTTCTGACCTGCAGCGCGGGGCTCAGCCGTGGGGATGGACGGTGAACCGCGACACAGCGGTCGCCTCGCTCACCTGCACCACCCTCGCCCGCTGATCCTCGCACCGCTCCACCATCGACTGGCAGAAGGCCTTGTCCAGGCGCTCGTCGACGTCGGCGAGCACCACGAGGGTCTCCCACATCATCTGCTGCGCCCGCACGGCGGCGGCCAGCGCGTCGAGTTCCGTCTGGGTCATCAGCCCGTCGTGGTTGCGGGTGGGGTTGAGCGGGTTGAGCCGGCCCGCCGCTTGCACCAGCCCGGCCACCATGTTGCGGGCGGTGCTGACCTCGTAGCCGAGGTCCTCGATGAGGTCCGCGACCGTTGAGTGCGACTCGGCCAGCTCGTCATGGAGCCGTTCGAAGGTGGCGGCGTAGGGCGTGCCGGCCCACGTGTCCGCCGCCGCCTTGAACGCCTTGACCCCCGCATCCGCCGCGACGAGATGCTGATTGAGATAGGCGGAGTACTTGTCGTGATCGAGTTCGACCGCCATGGCGACCTCCTGTGTCGGTGTCGTCCCAACCTAACCCGTCGGCACCGACACGACCTGGCCGTTGGCGAACTCCACCCACGCGACGTCGCGGTGGCCCCGGCCGGCCAGGACCGCGAGGAGGATGCGCAGCGTGTCGCCGTGCGAGACGACGGCCAGGTGTTCGTCGTGGCTGTGGCCCGATCGCAGCTCGGCGACGAACGCGCTGAGCCGGCCGTGCACCTCGGCCACCGATTCTCCCCCGCCCCAGCGCACCTCACTGATGTGGAGGCCGTCCGGCACGGGTTCCTCGGTCAGGTCGTCGTAGCTCATCCCCTCCAGCGACCCCAACGCCTGTTCCCGCAGCAGCGCGCTCGTGCGCAACGGGGCGCCGTGCCGCGCCGCGATGACCTCCGCGGTCTGGACTGCGCGCAGCTGATCCGAGGCGACCACCCCCGTCAACGGCACGCCGTCGAGGACCCGGGCCGCCGCCTCGGCCTGGCGGAGGCCGAGCGCCGTGAGCGGGACATCCATCCGTTGGCCCTGCAGGCGGCGCTCCAGGTTCCACGTCGACTGGCCGTGCCGCACCAGGTGCAGGATCACCGCCTCACCACCCGCGGCCCGTCGGCCCGGGCGACGGCTCCGCCGCGCCGTCGTGGTAGGGCTCCGCGCCCCCGGGCCAGGACCTCGCGGACCGGCCGCTGATCCAGCGGTATCCGACGGTGAGGCCAGCCGAGGCCCGCTCGATGCCGGCGATATCCGGCCGGGTGTCGGCGGCCGCCAGGACCATGTTGCCGAACCGCTTGCCCTTCTGCACCACCGGTTCCATGCCGATGATCAGGTGTGGCCAACGCTCGGCCAGCCCGGCCGCGAGGCGCTTGGCCCAGGCGAACGGAGCACGGTCCGTGACGTTGTAGATCACCACCGCCTCCTCGCGCCCGACACGCCGCAGCTCGTCGAGGCACTCGGCCGTCGCCAGTTCCCCCGGCACCTGGGAGCCGTCGAAGGCGTCGACGATCACCACATCGGCCCACGCCTCGGGCATCGCGGACAGTCCCGCCCGCCCATCGACGTCGCGCACCTTGATGCCGGAGCGCGACGGCAAGGGGATCTTGCGCCGCACCTCGTCGGTGAGCTCGACATCGGGTTCGCACACGACCTGCGCCGTCCCCGGGCGGCGCCACGCCACCCATCGCGGGATCGACATGCCCGCCCCGCCCAGGTGGACGATCCGCAGGCGCCGGTCGGCGGGGGCGCCGAGGACGGTGTGGTCGAGCACCATGGCGATGTGCTGGACGTACTCGAACGCCAGGAAGTCGGGCCGGGCGGGGTCGACCCAGGACTGCGACGTCAGGCCGAAGCGCACCCAGAACGCGCCCGGGGTGTCCCGGTCGGGGATGAGGCGCTCCATTCGCCCGAGCCTAGCCCGCGTAGACTCCGGCTCGCCATGAGCATCTCCCGTCGCATCCTCGCCCTCGCCGTGCCCGCCTTCGCCGCGCTGGTGGCTCAGCCGCTCATGATGCTCGCGGACACGTGGATCGTCGGACACCTGGGCACGGTGCCGCTGGCCGGTCTGGGGATCGGCAGCGGCCTGCTGACGACCGTCACCGGGCTGATGATCTTCCTCGCGTACGGGTCGACGGCGGTCGTGGCCCGCCGGATCGGAGCGGGACAGCGCGCCGACGGCATCGGGCTGGGCGTGCAGGCCATGTGGTTGGCGGCCCTCCTCGGCGCCGTCGTCGGCGTGCTCGTCTGGGCTGCGGCGCCGTGGCTGGCCACGGCCCTCGGCGCCGACGGGGAGGTGCGCACCCAGGCGGTGACCTACCTGCGCTGGTCCATTCCGGGGCTGCCCGGCATGCTCGTCATGCTCGCGGCCACCGGCACCTTCCGGGGCCTCGCCGACGCCAGGACCCCGCTCGTGCTGTCCATCGGCAGCGCGGCCCTCAACCTCGTCCTCAACGCCGCCCTGGTGTTCGGGCTCGGGATGGGCATCGCCGGCGCCGCGCTCGGCACCGCGGCCGCCGAGACGACCTTGGGAGCCACCGCCACCGCCCTCGTGGCTCTCCAGGCCCGCCGGGCCGGCGCGCGGATGCGGCCGTCACGGCGAGGCATGGCCGGAAGCCTGGCCGTCGGGACGCCCCTCCTGCTGCGCACGGTGACACTGCGGATCGCGCTGCTCATCACCACGTACGTCGCGGCCGCGCAGGGTGCGGCCGGCCTGGCGGCGCACCATGTGGTCATGCAGGTGTGGGGGCTCATGGCGTACGCGCTCGACGCGCTCGCGATCGCCGGCCAGACCATCATCGGCACGGCTCTCGGCGCGGGCGACGCGGGGGAGGCCCGCTCGTCGACCCGCCTGATGACCTGGTGGTCGGTCGCAGCGGGTGGGGTCATCGGCGTCGCCGCGGCGCTGCTGCGCCAGCCTGTCGCGGCCTTCTTCGCGCCCGACGACGACGTGCGGGCACTGGTCGCGTGGCTGCTCGTCATCGTCGCGGCGACACTGCCGCTGGCCGGCTACGTCTACCTGCTCGACGGCGTGCTGATCGGCGCGGGCGACGGCCGCTACCTCGCTGCTGCGGGCGTCGTCACCGTGGTGGCGTACGCGCCGGTGGCGCTGCTCGCGCTGACCGCGGCCCAGGGGCGGCAGGGGCTGACGTGGCTGTGGATCGCGTTCACCGTGGTCTTCATGGGTGCGCGCGCCGTGACGCTGGGGCTGCGGGCGCGCGGCGACCGCTGGCTCCGGCTGGGCGGCTGAGGGGTCCTGCCGGTACACCGCAGGACAGGGCCTCCCTCGGATCGCGGTGAGGGGGTGAGATGGTTGGTGGCGTGTGCACCAGGCACGCGCACGTGAACTGAGGAGATATCCATGCGTGGAGTCATCATGTACGGCCACGGCGACGTGCGCGTCGAGGACCGCGAGCGGCCCTCCCTCGTCAAGCCCACGGACGCGATCCTGCGCGTCACGGCCTCCTGCATCTGCGGATCCGACCTGTGGCCCTACCGCGGGATCGAGAAGCAGGCCGGGCCCACGCCGATGGGCCACGAGTACGTCGGGGTGGTCGAGGAGGTGGGAAGCGACGTGCGCACGGTCAAGCCCGGCGACTTCGTCGTGGGCTCCTTCTTCGCCTCCGACAACACGTGCGAGATCTGCGCCTCGGGGTATCAGACGCACTGCGTGCAGCGCGAGGCTGCAGCGTCGACGGGCGCGCAGTCGGAGTACCTGCGCGTCCCGCTGGCCGACGGCACGCTGGTGGCCACCCCGGGCGTGCCCGACGACGACCTGGTCCCCTCGCTGCTGGCCGCCTCCGATGTGCTCGGCACCGGCTGGTTCGCCGCGGTGGCGGCCGAGGCCGGACCCGGGAAGACGGTCGCGGTGGTGGGAGACGGCGCCGTGGGCCTCCTGGGCATCCTGGCCGCCCGGCAGCTGGGCGCCGAGCGCGTCATCGCCATGAGCCGGCACGCGGACCGGCAGGACTTGGCCCGGGAGTTCGGCGCGACGGACATCGTCGAGGAGCGCGGCGACGAGGGTGTCGCCCGCATCAAGGAACTCACCGACGGTCTGGGTGCCCACTCGACGATCGAGGCGGTCGGCACGCAGGAGTCGATGCTGCAGGCGATCCGCGCCACCCGCGCGGGCGGGCATGTCGGCTACGTGGGCGTGACGCACGACGTCAGCCTCCCTGGCATGGAACTGTTCTTCTCGGGCGTCCACCTGCACGGCGGGCCCGCGCCCGTGCGCCGGTTCCTGCCCGACCTCATCGATCTGATCTGGCGCCGGGAGATCGACCCGGGAAAGGTGTTCGACCTCACGCTCCCCCTGGATCGGGCGGCCGAGGGCTACACCGCGATGGACGAGCGTCGCGCGATCAAGGTGCTGCTGACTCCCCCCACCGCTGGCTGAGGAGCCGCGCAGCGGCCTCCCCACCGCTGGCTGAGGTGCCGCGCAGCGGCCTCGAAGCCTCGAGAACATGACCCTGTCAACCCACGTTTCTCAGGCTTCGAGGCTCGTCGCTGCGCTCCTCGCTCCTCAGCCAGCGGGGAGGACGCGCGCCTGCCGCTTTCTGCCATTGTTCGGCATTGCGGCGAAATACGTGACTCCGCGTACTCCTCGACCGGCTTGAGGGCGGCGGGTAGCGTCGACCTCATGCGACGACTCGCCCCTGCCGCCCTCGCGCTCGCCGGTCTCGCCGCCTGTTCGGGCCCGGCAGACTCCCCGACCCCCGCCGGCACCGTCGCCTCGAGCCCCGCCTCCTCGTCGGCCGCGGGCGGGCCCTCCCCCTCAGCCACCTCATCCGCGTCAACATCAGCAGTTCCGACGACGCACGAGTTCGTCGTGACCGAGCATGAGGCGTTCGACGAGCCCTGGGCCCTGGCGTTCCTGCCCGGCACCGACACCATGGCGATCACGCAACGTGGCGGGGCGCTCGTGCTGCGCGATCCCGACGGCGCCGTGCGGGAGGTCAGCGGCGTCCCGGACGTGGCGGTCGCGGGGCAGGGCGGCCTCGGCGACATCATCCCCGGGCCCACGTTCGACGACGACGGCACCGTCTACCTCTCGTGGGTGGAGCGGGGCGACGGGGGCTCAGGCGCCGTGGTCGGCCGCGGCCGACTGGACGTGGCCGGGGCAGCCCTCACCGGCGTCGACGTCATCTGGGAGCAGACCCCCAAGGTCAACGGCGACGGCCACTTCTCGCATCGCCTGCTCATCGACGGCGACCACCTGGTCGTCAGCTCCGGGGACCGCCAGAAGTTCGACCCGGCGCAGGACATGGGCGGCAACCTGGGCAAGATCGTGCGCCTGACACTCGACGGTGCCCCGGCGCCCGGCAACCCCTGGGCCGACGAGGGAGGGGTCGCGGCGCAGTTCTGGAGCATCGGGCACCGCAACCCGCTGGGGTTGGCCCTTGACGCCGACGGCCGGCTGTGGGCCTCCGAGATGGGCCCGCAGGGCGGTGACGAGCTCAACCTCATCGTCGCCGGCGCGAACTACGGATGGCCGGAGGCCTCCAACGGCTCGCACTACGGCGGCGGCGACATCCCCGACCACGCGCCGGGCGACGGCTTCGAGCCGCCGAAGGCTTTCTGGACGCCCAGCGTCTCCCCTGGCTCTCTGCTGATCTACGACGGCGACCTCTTCCCGGCCTGGTCCGGGGACGCCTTCCTCGGCGCTCTGTCCGGCGAGGCGCTGATCCGGGTGGACCTGGAGGGCGAGTCGGCGACCGTCGCGGAGACCTGGCCGATGGGGGCGCGGATCCGCGCTGTGGCCCAGGCACCCGACGGCGCGATCTGGCTGCTGCAGGACGGCGACGGCGGCCGCCTGCTGGAGCTGCGCCCGGCCTGAGTCAGGGCTGCAGTCGCGTCACGTGCCAGCCGTCCGCGAGCCGCCGGCAGGATACCCGGTCGTTGAGCCGACTGGCCTGACCCTGCCAGAACTCGATCTCGTCGACCAGCACGCGGTAGCCGCCCCACGACGGCGGACAGGGCACCTCCGCGTCGTCGGCGAAGCGCCGCGCGGCGGCCTCGACCGCGGCCGCCAACTCCTCACGCGACCCCAGCGGGCGCGACTGGTGGGACGCCCACGCCCCGATCTGACTGGCCCGCGGCCGGCTGCGGAAGTAGTCCTCGTTCTCCCGCTCCGTCAGCCTCTCGACCGCGCCGACCGCCCTCACCTGCCGCATCAGGGTCGGCCACCAGAGGTTGACCGCGGCGGCGGGCGTCGCGGCCAGCTCCTCGCCCTTCGGCGAGTCGTAGTGGGAGAAGAAGGTCAGCCCGGCCGGGCCCGCGTCCTTGAGCAGCAGCACCCGGCTGCGCGGACGCCCGTCGACGCCCACCGTCGACACCGTCATCGCGGTGGGCTCGGGCTCCTGCGCGGCCAACGCGTCGGCGAGCCAGCCGTCGAGGAATGCCCACGGATCGAAGCCGGTGAGGTCCGCCGGCAGCGGCTCGCCGGCGTAGTCGCGGCGGATGTCACGCAGGGTCGTGTTCATGCCTCCATCCAACCAGCCAGGGATCCGCGCCGGCGGTCCCCCACCCTGTTCGCAGCCGCTATCGTCCAGCACAGGAGGTTCCCATGAGCTACGACATCCTGGTCTTCGATCCCGACTCCGTGCCGCGCGACGTCGACGCGTTCCTCGCGTGGACCGAAGGCATCGGCTACGGCGGCGCCGGGGTCGATCTCGACGACCCCGAGAACGGCACGGTCGCGCTGCGCAGCTGGTACTCCGACTTCACGCAGAGCTTCCCGCCCGTCAACGGCCCGCTCGCCGACGCCGACGACGGGACCACGACGTACCGGTGCGGATCGTCGTTCACGCTGGCGCAGTGCCCCGACGACGAGACCGGCCGGGCGGTCGAGGCGGCACGCAACCTCGCCGCGAAGCACGGGGTCGGGTTCTTCGATCCGAACACCGACGACGACCCCATCTTCCCGGTCGATCGTCCGTAGACCCTGGTCGGACGGCCTTCCGGCAGGGCGGGAGTACGCTCGTGGCATGGCCAACGAGGACATGCGCATCGGCGATCACGAGCGCGACGAAGCGATCACGCTGCTGCAGGAGCACATGTCCGCCGGCCGGCTGACCACAGACGAGTTCAACGAGCGGATGTCGCGGGCGCTCGAGGCCCGCACCTGGCGTGACCTCGGCGTCCTGTTCACCGACCTCCCGGGGCGCCGCCCCATGCCCCCGGATGTGCCCACCCCCGCGGTCCCGGCGCCCGGCATGGGCTGGGTGGCCCCCGCTCCGACCTACGGCGCCTCCCCCGACACCCCCGAGGTGCGCCAGCACGGCGGCAAGCCCTGGTATTCACAGTGGTGGATCCTCATGGTCGCCATCCTGGTGACCACGATGTCCAGCGGGCGGCTGGGGTTCCTCCTGCCCGCGGTGGCCATCTGGATCTGGGTCATCGCGCCGGCGCTCGACCGCGAGCGGCAGCGCCGGCGGCCGGCCGTGTCCGCCCCGCCCCGCCCCTTGACGTTCTACGAGCGCGAGGAACTGCTCGACGAGATCCGCGCCGGGCGCCCGATCTCCGCCGTCAAGCGCTACCGGGAGCTGACCGGCGCGGACCTCTACACCGCCAAGATGACCGTCGACGCCCTGCGCCGCGAGATCGGCCGCTGACACGGCGGAACCGGCCGCGGGTGGGTTCCCACCACCAGCGACCGGTTCCGTGGAACGGCTCAGACCTGCGCGATCCCGTCGCCCACCCGGTCGAACCGGACGGTCTGCCCGTCGTGGATCTCACCGGCGAGCAGCCCGCGCGCCAACTGGTCCTCGATGGTGGTCTGCACGAGCCGGCGCAGCGGCCGGGCGCCGTAGACCGGGTCGAAGCCCACCTCTCCCAGCCACTGCTTCGCCGCCGCCGACACGTCGATCGAGATGCGCCGCGACTCCAGCCGCCGGTTGAGCTTGGCGATCTGGATGTCGACGATCTGTCCCAGCTCCTCCGTCGTCAGCGCGTCGAAGAGCACGACGTCGTCGAGCCGGTTGAGGAACTCCGGCCGGAACGCCTGCCGCACGACCCCCATGACGGCGTTGCGCTTCTCCCCCGGCTCCATGTGCTGGTCCGCCATAAACTGCGACCCAAGGTTCGAGGTGAGGATGAGCAGCGTGTTGCGGAAGTCGACCGTGCGACCCTGGCCGTCGGTGAGGCGGCCGTCGTCGAGGACCTGCAGCAGGATGTTGAACAGATCCGGATGCGCCTTCTCCACCTCGTCGAGCAACACGACGGAGTAGGGGCGACGGCGCACGGCCTCGGTGAGCTGCCCGCCCTCCTCGTAGCCGATGTAGCCCGGAGGCGCCCCGACGAGGCGCGCCACGGAGTGCTTCTCCGAGTACTCGCTCATGTCGATGCGCACCAGCGCCGTCTCGTCGTCGAAGAGGAAATCGGCCAGCGCCTTGGCCAGCTCGGTCTTGCCGACACCGGTCGGTCCGAGGAACAGGAACGACCCCGTGGGCCGGTTGGGATCCGAGATCCCGGCCCGCGACCGCCGCACGGCGTCCGACACCGCCTTGACGGCGGCCCGCTGCCCGATCAGGCGCTCGCCGATCCGCTCCTCCATGTGGAGCAGCTTCTCGGACTCCCCCTGCAGCAGGCGGCCGACGGGGATGCCCGTCCAGGCGCCGACCACCTCGGCGATGTCCGGCGCGCCGACCTCCTCGGAGACCATCTGCGTCGTCGTGTCCTCGCTGGCCTCCGCCTCGGCGAGTTCTCGCTCGGCCGCGGGGATGTCGCCGTAGAGGATCTGCGACGCCCGGGTCAGGTCGCCCTCACGCTGGGCGCGATCCGCCTCGACCCGGAGCTGGTCGATGCGCTCCTTGAGGTCGCCGACGCGGTTGAGTCCGCTCTTCTCCGATTCCCAGCGGGCCTCGAGCCCGCGCAGCTTCTCCTGCGCGTCGGCCAGCTCGGCGCGCAGCGCCGCCAGCCGCTCCCGCGACGCCTCGTCGTCCTCCTTCTCGAGGTGGAACGCCTGCATCGTCATCCGGTCGACGTCGCGGCGGAGCATGTCGATCTCCTCGGGCGAGGAGTCGATCTCCATCCGCAGCCGCGACGCGGCCTCGTCGACGAGGTCGATGGCCTTGTCCGGCAGCTGCCGAGACGTGATGTAGCGATCCGAGAGGGACGCGGCCGCCACCAGCGCGGAATCGGTGATGCGCACCTTGTGGTGCGCCTCGTAGCGCTCGCGGAGCCCGCGCAGGATCGCGACGGTGTCGTCGACCGACGGCTCACCGACGTAGACCTGCTGGAAGCGGCGTTCCAGGGCCGGGTCCTTCTCGATGCGTTCCCGGTACTCGTCGAGCGTCGTCGCGCCGATCATGCGCAGCTCACCGCGCGCGAGCATCGGCTTGAGCATGTTGCCCGCGTCCATGGCGCCCTCACCCGACGCGCCCGCCCCGACGACGGTGTGCAACTCGTCGATGAAGGTGACGATCTGGCCCTCGGCGTCGCGGATCTCGTTGAGCACGGCCTTGAGCCGCTCCTCGAACTCGCCGCGGTACTTCGCCCCCGCCACCATCGACGCGAGGTCGAGCGAGACGAGGCGCCGGTTCTTCAGCGAGTCCGGGACGTCGCCGGCCACGAGGCGCTGCGCGAGGCCCTCGACGACGGCGGTCTTGCCGACGCCGGGCTCACCGATCAGGACGGGATTGTTCTTGGTGCGCCGGGCCAGCACCTGGACGACGCGGCGGATCTCGGAGTCCCGCCCGATGACCGGGTCGAGCTTGCCGGAGCGCGCCCGCTCGGTGAGGTCGATCGAGTACTTGTCGAGGGCGGACTCGCCGCCCTCAGACTCGGCCGACGTCACACGCTTGCCGCCGCGCAGCTCCTCGAAGCGTTCCTTGAGGGCCTCGGCCGTCACTCCGGCGCGGTCGAGGATGGTCTTGGCGTCGGAGGGCACCATGGCCAGGCCGATCAGCAGGTGCTCGGTGGCGACGAAGTCGTCGCCCAGCGAGTCGGCCAGCGTCTCGGCCGAGGCCAGGACGCGCGCGAACGGGCCGGACAGCGCCGGCTGCGACACCGACGAGCCGCTCGTGGAGGGCAGTCGGCCGATGGCCGCGTCGGCCGCGGCGTCGACCTGCGCCGGATCCGCGCCGGCCGCCGTGAGCAGCGCGCCGACGGTGTTGTCAGGGGTCAGCAGGAGTCCGTGCAGCAGGTGCACGGGCTCGGTGTTCGGGTTGCCGTGCGTGAGGGCCTGCCGGACCGCCGCCGTGACGGCGTCTCGGGACTTCGTCGTGAGCTTCTCGGTGTTCATGCGGATGGTCTCCTCAGAGTCAGGAATGCAAGTTGAGTCTACCTCACTCAACCTGATGTCGGGAGCCGGTATTCCCGCGGACCCTGGGGCGGCCCGGTAGCCTCGGAGCCGTGATCAAGCGCACCGAGGACCCCGCCGACCTGCCCGTCGCCCCCGATCTCCCGGTCGACGACTCCGCAGAGGAGGAGATGCCTGAGATCAGCTTCGACGAGGCACGGTTCGCCGCCCGTCCCGCCCGGCTGCGGCCCCGCGCCCGCCGTCGCCAGGTGGACGAGAGTCCGATCACACCCCCGTTCGAACCATCGGGCGCCAACCGCGCCTACGTCGAGTGGCTGGAGGAGCAGTCGATGCTGCACGACGCCGAGAAGGTGTCGCGGCAGCTGGCCGGCAAACACCTCATGTGGTCCAACCCCTACGCGCACCCGGATCCCCGGGCCGCCGTGCAGCGGGCCTCCGTCTGGTACACCGCCTACCCGCTGTCGCACATCACGACGCCGGGGCAGTCCTTCCTGTCCTCGCTGGGCGCGACCGAGTTGTGGGACGCATTCTCCGCCGTCGGGATCGACGCCGTCCACACGGGCCCGGTCAAGCTGGCCGGCGGACTCGACGGCTGGGACCTGACGCCCAGCGTCGACGGCCACTTCGACCGCATGTCCATGGCGATCGACCCGCTGTTCGGCACCGAGGACGAGTTCCGCGACATGTGCGAGACCGCCGCCCGGCACAACGGCACGATCATCGACGACATCGTGCCCGGCCACACGGGCAAGGGCGCCGACTTCCGCCTCGCCGAACTCAACTACCGCGACTACCCGGGCATCTATCACATGATCGACATCCCGGAATCGGCGTGGCACCTGCTGCCCGACGTGCCCGAGGGCAGGGACTCGGTGAACCTCACGGCCGAGGCCGAGCTGGCCCTCGCGGACGAGGGCTACATCATCGGCGCACTGCAGCGGGTGATCTTCTACGAGCCGGGCGTGAAGGAGACCAACTGGTCCGTCACGCCCCCCATCCGCGACTACAAGGGGACGCTGCGGCGCTGGGTCTACCTGCACTACTTCAAGGAGGGCCAGCCCACCATCAACTGGCTGGACCCCACCTGCGCCGGGATGCGTCTGGTCATGGGCGACGCGCTGCACTCACTGCTGGACCTCGGCTCGGGCGGCCTGCGCCTCGACGCCAACGGGTTCCTCGGCGTCGAACGCTCCTTCGACCGGTCGCCGGCCTGGTCCGAGGGGCACCCGCTCTCCCAGGCGGCCAACCAGCTCATCGGCTCGATGGTGCGCAAGGTGGGTGGCTTCACGTTCCAGGAACTCAACCTGGCCATCGACGACATCCAGCGCACCAGCGCCGTCGGCCCGGACCTGTCGTACGACTTCATCACGCGCCCGGCCGCGCAGTTCTCCCTGGCCACGGGCGACACCGAGTTCCTGCGGCTGGTCCTGCGGGAGGCCATGGACATCGGCGTGGACCAGGCCTCGCTGGTGCACGCCATGCAGAACCACGACGAGCTCACCTACGAGCTGGTGCACTTCGCGGCTGCCCACCGCGACGACATCTACACCCTGGGCGGCGTCGACTACCGGGGCCACGAGCTGGCCGAACACATCCAGCAGACGATGCGCGACCTGCTGACCGGGCCCGCGGCCCCCTACAACTCGGTGTTCACCCAGAACGGCATCGCCAGCACCACGGCGTCGATCATCACCGCGTCCCTGGGCGTCACCGACCTCGACACCCTCACCGACGCAGACATCCGGCGCATCGCCTCCGCCCACCTGCTGCTGTGCATGTACAACGCCTGGCAGCCGGGCGTGTTCGCCCTGTCCGGCTGGGATCTGGTCGGCGCCCTCCCGCTGGAGCGCGACGCGGTCAAGAGCCTGATCAGCACCGGCGACACCCGATGGATCGAGCGCGGCGCCTACGACATCCTCGGCGTGGCGCCCGAGGCGAAGAAGTCGCCGTCGGGCATGCCGCGGGCCCGCACGCTCTACGGGCCGCTGCCGGAGCAGCTGAAGAAGGACACGTCCTTCGCGTCGCGGCTGGCGGCGATCCTCAAGGTCCGCAAACGCAACGGGCTCGCGACCGGGCGCCTGCTGGACGTCCCCGAGGTGGGCCACCGGGCGCTACTGGTGCTGGTGAACGAGCTGGAGATCGGGGCGGTGCAGATCACCGCGCTGAACTTCGGTGGGGACCGCATCGAGGCCAGAGTGCAGTCGGACTTCCTTCCGGCGGGCCGCGTCTTCGACCTCAGCACGCGCCGCAAGGTGGGCACCGTCGACGACCTGGGCGGCTTCACCGTCGACCTGCCTGCGTTCGGCGGTCTGGCGATGATCATCCGCGACTGAACCCCCCAGCGCGGTCCCGCCTGGTGACACAATCGACGCATGTCTGAGGCCCGGAACAGAGAAGGCGCCAAGCTCGCGATCGTGGGCGCCGGCGCGGTTGGATCGTCGTTGGCCTACGCGGCCCTCATCCGGGGCGTCGCCCGGCACGTCGTGCTCCACGACATCAACGGCGCGAAGGTGCGCGCCGAGGCCCTGGATCTGGCGCACGGCGGCCAGTTCCTCCCCGAGGCGGTGGTCGAGGGGTCGGACGACGTCGACATCACGCGCGGCGCCGACGTCGTCGTCGTCACCGCCGGGGCCAAGCAGAAGCCCGGCCAGACCCGCATGGACCTCGCCGGCTCGACGGTGTCGCTGATGGAGAAGGTGATCCCGCCTCTGGTGGAGCGCTCGCCGGACGCGACGTTTCTTATGGTCACCAACCCGGTCGACGTCACCACGCAGGCGGCGTTGAAGATCAGCGGGCTGCCCACCAACCGGCTGTTCGGTTCCGGCACGGTGCTGGACTCGTCGCGGCTGCGCCAGCTCATCGCGACCACCTGCGACGTCGCCGTCGGCAACGTCCACGCCTACGTGTGCGGCGAACACGGCGACACCGAGACCCCTCTGTGGTCGACCGCGACCATCGGCGGTGTGCCGCTGACCGAGTGGGAGCGCACGACGGGCCGGCTGGGCGCGGCGGAGCGTGACGAGATCGCCCACCGCGTCGTCAACGCGGCCTACGAGGTCATCGAGGGCAAGGGCGCCACGAACTACGCCATCGGCCTCGCCGCCACCCGCATCATCGAGTCGATCCTGCGCGACGAACGTCGCGTGCTGCCGGTGTCGCGAATGCTGGACGGCTGGCACGGCATGTCGGGCGTCTGCATGGCTGTCCCCACGGTCGTCGGGCGGGACGGCGCCGGCACCCAGCTGGAGCCGCCGTTGTCGGCCGACGAGCTGCAGCGGCTGCGCACGAGCGCGGAGCACATCCGCTCGATGGCGGTCGGGCTCGGCTTCTAGCGCAGGACGGCGACGACGTCGTGGCGGGGGCCCGCGTCGTCGGTCCAGCGGCTGACGAGCGAGCCGATGACGTCCTCCGGGGTGGGGGCCGCGCGGGTCAACAGGCGCATGATCTCGAGACGGCCACCCTCGCCCGCGACCACCCCGGTGCCCTGCACCGTCATGGTGAGCGGGAGCTCGTCGCCGTGCACGTCGCGGATGTCCGCCTGCGTGTCGCCCTCGCGGATCACCCGGGTGGCCTCGGCGACGAACACCGGGTCGGTCTGCGCGTCGTAGCAGTAGCGCAGGCCGAGTTCCGAGTGATCCAGCGTGCCGATGAGGTCGCCGCCGTCGAGCGGTGCGGAGCGCCACGTGACGGGGACGAAGTAGTAGTCCCCTGAGGTGGTCACGACCATGCAGTCGAGCCCCACGGCGCCCGCCGGGTCGACGAACCGGAAGAACGCGGCGCGCGAGAGCTGCTCGGGGTCGCCGTCGAACCACGGCTGGCGCGGGAGCCACCCCGCCAGGAGCTCCATCTTCGACGGCGTCAGCGTCGCCCCGACGTGGACCTCGGCCGCCCCGCTCACGAGGCCACCTCGACGCCGTAGCGCTTGGCGGCGCGCGCCTGCGCCTTGAGGCGCTCGGCCTCGCGGTCCTTCGGCGGGGCGGTGGTCACCAGATGGTCGAGGAGGTCGGTCGTGATGGCGGCCACCGCCTCCACCGCACGGGTGAAGGCCTCCTCGTTCGCCTGACTGGGCTTCGTGGTGCCCGCCACCTTGCGGACGTACTGCAGCGCGGCCGCGTGGACCTCGTCAGGCGTGGCCGGCGGCTCGAAGTTGTTCAGGGGCCGGATGTTGCGACACATGTCCCAACCCTACGCCGCGCTGGTGCCGCGGCACGACCCTCAGCCGCGCACGGCGAACAGCTCGAGGGCCCGCTCAGCGGCGGCGCGGAAGGCGGCGTCGTCCGCCCCCGCCACGTGCGCCGCGGCGCAGGCGGACGCCCAGGCGACGGTGTCAAGCGCGCCGCGGTCCTCGAGGATGCCCGTCGCAAGGCCGGCCACGAAGGCGTCCCCCGCGCCCACCGACAGTCGCGGGTGCGCCACGGGGCAGGATCCGAGGCGGACCTCGCCGTAGTCGAGGAAGGCGACGCCGTCGGCCCCGCGAGTGATCACCGGCAGCCCGACCCCCGCCTCGGCCAGCACCCACAGATATCCGGCCAGGTCGGGGGCGTCGCCCAGGGCCGTGACCTCCTCGTTGTTCGGCTTCACGGCGGCCAGCACCCCGGTGCCGACCGCGGCCGCGAGATAGGGCCCCTGGTTGTCGGAGACGACCCGCGCGCCGCGCTCGGCCAGCGCGCGGACGGACTCCGCGAGGGCCTCCGGCGGCAGCGCCGCGGGGATCGAGCCGTTGAGCGTGACGACGTCACCGGCGCGCGCGTCGTCGACAACCATGCGCAGCAGCGTCTCGGCGGGTGCCGCGGAGGCGAGCTGGTATCCCGGGGACACCATGTGCGCCGCGACACGGTCCTCCATCATCAGCGTGAGGTTGTGCCGGGTGCGGCCGGGCACCGCGACGGGATGCACGACGACCCCCGCCGCCTCGACGGCGCCGACATGGTGCGCCTGCTCCCGCTCCCCGATGAGGTAGTAGGCGTGGGCCGGCACCCCGCACGCGACCGTGCGGCGGGCCACGAACACACCCTTGCCCGACGGCTGCGACTCGAACGCCCGCGCCTTCTCGACGCCGCCCCACGTCACGCCGTCGACGAGGAAGTGGTCGTCGAATCCGGTGTTGAACGTCACCGTGCGCACCACCGGGCCCATGGTTCTCCCTCCGCGCCGCGTCGTCGTCGGCGACGCAACCAACCTAGCGATCCCCCGCCCGCACCGCTCCCCCGCCGCCGCATCTGCCACGATGGGGGCCATGTTGGCGCTTGCGAAGACGCGGCCGGGTCCGGGACTCGAACTCATCGAGCTCCCGCGCCCCACCCCGAGCCCGAACGAGGTCCTGATCCGCGTCCTGCGGACCGGCATCTGCGGCACGGATCTGCACATCGACAGCTGGGACGGCTGGGCAGCGCAGGTCGTGCGGACGCCGCTGGTGCTCGGCCACGAGTTCTGCGGGGAGATCGTCGAGCTGGGGTCGTCGGTGACCGGGCTCGAGGTCGGGCAGTTCGTGTCCGGCGAGGGGCACTACGTGTGCGGCCGTTGCCGCGCCTGCCTCGCCGGGCGGCGTCACCTCTGCAGCAACACCCGGGGCATCGGCTACCACGTCGACGGCGCGTTTTGTGAGTACTTCGCGATGCCCGCCGGGAACGTGTGGGTGCACCACACGCCGGTGGACCCGGATGTCGCGGCGATCTTCGACCCGTTCGGCAACGCGGTCCATGCCGCGCTGCAGTTCCCGGCGCTGGCCGAGGACGTACTCGTCAGCGGCGCCGGCCCGATCGGGATCATGGCGGCACTGGTGGCGAAGTTCCAGGGGGCGCGCAACGTCGTCATCACCGACCTCGGGGACGAGCGCCTGGAGCTCGCACGGAGCGTCGGGCTGGCGAACACCGTCAACGTGTCGCGGGAGAACCTCGCGGACGTCTACGAGCGGTTCGACATGCACGAGGGCTTCGACATCGGGCTGGAGATGTCCGGCTCCGGCGCGGCGCTGACATCGATGATCGAGCACATGACGCACGGCGGCCGGATCGCCCTGCTCGGCACACCCACCAAGCCGCTCGAGGTGGACTTCGCCACCATCATCTTCAACATGCTGACGATCCAGGGCGTGACCGGCCGGCAGATGTTCGAGACCTGGTACGCCATGAGCGCCCTGCTGCGCTCGGGGCTGGACATCTCCGGCGTCATCACGCACCGCTTCCCGGCGTCGTCGTTCCGGGAGGCGTTCGATGTCGCGGCGGGCGGGCACGCCGGCAAAGTCATCCTGACCTGGGACGAATGAGGACACCATGGCATTCCTGGACCACATCCGCGGCGAACTCGCGCAGCTGCGCGCCGACGGCCTGTACAAGACGGAGGCGCCGCTGACGACGGCGCAGGCGGCGCACGTCGGGACGCCGTCGGGCGAGGTGATCAACCTGTGCGCCAACAACTACCTGGGGCTGGCCAACTCACCGGTGCTCATCGACGCCGCCAAGAAGGCCTACGACCGGTGGGGCTTCGGCATGGCGTCGGTGCGGTTCATCTGCGGCACCCAGACCCTGCACCAGGACCTCGAGGCACGCCTGACCGGGTTCCTGCGCTCCGGCCCCGAGGGCCACGACGGCTGGGACACCATCCTCTACTCGTCGTGCTTCGACGCCAACGGTGGCCTGTTCGAGACCCTGTTCGGCGCCGAGGACGCCATCATCTCCGACGAACTCAACCACGCCTCCATCATCGACGGCGTGCGGCTGAGCAAGGCCGCCCGCTACCGCTACCGCAACCGCGACATGGCGGACCTGCGAGCACAACTGGAGGCGTCGCGGGGGGCGCGGCATCGGGTGATCGCCACCGACGGCGTGTTCTCGATGGACGGGTTCGTGGCGCCGCTTGACGAGATCTGCGCGCTGGCCGACGAGTACGACGCGCTGGTCATGGTCGACGACTCCCACGCGGTGGGCTTCGTCGGCGAGACGGGCTCGGGGACGCCGGAGCGCTTCGGGGTCATCGACCGCGTCGACATCCTGACCGGGACGCTGGGCAAGGCCTTGGGCGGGGCCTCCGGCGGCTACACGTGCGCGCGGTCCGAGGTGGTCGAGCTGCTGCGGCAGAGGTCGCGGCCGTACCTGTTCAGCAACTCGCTGGCGCCGTCGATCGTGGCGGCGACCATTGCCTGCCTGGATCTGCTGGAGACGTCGTCGGCGCTGCTGGAGCGGCTGGCGGAGAACACCGCCTACTTCCGCCGCCGCATGGTCGAGGAGGGGTTCGAGATCCCCGAGTCGGACCATCCGATCGTCCCGGTGATGCTCGGCGACGCCGTGCTGGCCGGGCGGATAGCCGACGAGGTGCTCGCCCGCGGGGTGTATGTGCGGGCGTTCTCGTTCCCCGTCGTGCCGAGGGGCGCCGCGCGGATCCGGACCCAGATGTCGGCCGGGCTGTCGCGGGCGGACCTGGATGCGGCGATCGCGGCGTTCGTCGCGGCGCGCGCCGCCGTCGGTTCGTCCTGACGCCTGTCCCCGGTCCCGACGCCTGCCCCCGGTCCCTGACGCCTGCCTCCGGTCCCGACGCCTGCCTTGGATCACGAAGCGCCTGCCTTCCGTGGCGACGCCTGCGCTGGAGGGCAGGCGTCACTAACTAGGGCAGGCGTCGAGCGCGCCAACGGACGCCCATGAGGACAGATACCTATGGTCAGGAAGCGCGGGGCAGCGCGTTGCGCAGTCCGTCCTCAATGATCGTGGCCATCTTGCGACCATCCAGAATCTCGGCCCACCCCCACCGGACAATCCAGTAGCCCGCGCGTCGGATCTCCTGCTCGCGCCGTTTCTCCCGCATGACCACGTCCTCGGCGCTCTGGCCCGGCTTGAGGAGCCGTCCGTACTTGGCCTTGCCGTCGACCTCCCCGACCAGGCCCAGTTCCGGCCAACCGAAGTCCGTCCTGGCAACCACCACGCCGTCCGCATCGATCACCTCGAACTGAAGGTGGGGCGAGGGCACTCCCCAGCGGCGCATCTGCACCCGGCTGAGCGACTCCGCCGCCGATTCACTGCGGGGGTCCGCGAACGCCATCACGCGCTTGGCGACGTGGACTCCCTGCAGCCGCGGATGTAAGGCCAGGATCCGGCGGATCTCGGCCGGGTCAGCACCCCGCCTCAGGCCAGCATCGACCGCAGCCACCCCCCATTCGAGGGGCGAGAGCCGCGCGAGGTCGCATAGCGTGCGTTCCAGCGTCGTCACGGAGAACCCGTCGACGACGGTGATGTGCTCGCCCAGGAGGCTGGTGTTGCGCACTCTGAGCTGGGGGCTTCCGTTTCCATGGCCGGGCGTGGTGCGGATCATCGTGGCGACGCCCAGAGTGGTTTCGTCCACCGGCAGCCCGTGGAGGACGGCCGCCGATGTGTGGCTGAAGACACTCGACTGCGCCACGTCGAGCGCCGTCGCCCTCATGAGCCGCAGATGTTCAGCCTCCGGGCTGGCCTCGGAACCGATCGCGTAGTGCCCGCGCCTGAGGCGCACGAGAGCACCTGCCTTGGCGCGGGCGCGGAGGTCTGCGGGTGAGAGGCCGAGGTCGAGGAGTTGCTTGGCGGTCCATTGCGCGTTCACGCTCCCATTGGACGACGGTGAGTGCCACCGTCGCCCGCCGCCTGGGCCAGTTGTGGATAACATCCGCGAGTTGAGGCTCGTTGTCCACAGCTCAGACCGCCCTCGCCGCTGGAGGATCCCTCACGAGCTGGAGTCGGCTCTGCGCGCGGGGGCGCCTGCCTTGGTGCCATCCGCCTGCTCTGGAGGACAGGCGCCCAGCCTTAAGGCAGGCGCAAGGGGCACGCCTGCGCTCCAGGGCAGGCGCAACGACGGAGGGCAGGCGCCGCGACGGAGGGCTGGCGCCACGACGGAGGGCAGGCGCCACGACGGAGGGCAGGCGCGGAGCGTGGACCGGCGAGGGCGACGACGGGGACGCTGGTACGCTCGACGACAGCCGGGGTGCCCCGAGGTCGGGGCTGAGAACACACCCGCAACACCTGATCTAGGTCGTGCTAGCGAAGGGAGCCACCTCCATGACCGTGTCCGCCATCCTCAGCGCCGTCCGCGCCTCCACCCCCCTCGTCCACTGCATGACCAACACCGTCGTGCCCGAGGTCACCGCGAACGTGCTGCTCGCCGCCGGCGCCGCCCCCGCGATGATCGACCTCCCCGAGGAGGCCGCGATCTTCGCCACCGTCGCCTCCGCCCTGCTCATCAACGTCGGCAACGGCCTGAGTGAGCAGCACGAGGGCATGCGCCGCGCGGCCGCGGCCGCCGACGGGGCGGGGACGCCCTGGGTGCTCGACCCGGTCGCGGTCGGGGCTCTGCCCGTGCGCACCCAGCTCGCCCGCGACCTCCTAGCCCACCGCCCCACCGCCATCCGCGGCAACGCGTCCGAGATCCTCGGCCTGGCCGGCGCCAGCGGCGGCGGCCGCGGCGTCGACGCCACCGACGAGGTCGACGCGGCCATCGCCACCGCCCACCGCTTGTCCGCCGACACCGGCGCCGTCGTGGCCATCTCGGGTCCCGTCGATGTCATCGTCAGCGCCGGCCGCACCACCCGCGTCACGGGCGGAGACCCGCTGATGCCGCTGGTCATCGGCACGGGCTGCGCCCTCGGGGCGACGGTCGCCGCCGCGCTCGGCGCCACCCGCGACACCCACGCCCCGCACGACGCCGTCGTCGCCGCCCACGCCCTCTTCGGCGCCGCGGGGCTGGCAGCCGCCGAGCTCGCGAGCCATCCGGGCAGCTTCCGGACGGCCTGGCTCGACGCGCTGCACGCGTTGACCCCCGACGAGGTCGCCGCGCTGGTCACCGTCGAGGACGAGCCGTGAGCCAGGCCTCCCCCGGCCTCGCCGACGCCGTCGACTGGCGGCTCTATGTCGTCACCGACACCGCACTCTCCGGCGGCCCGGACCGGGTCCCGTACATCGTCGAGCAGGCAGCTCTCGGCGGCGCCGGCGTGGTGCAGGTCCGCGACAAGCACCTCCCCGACGCCGATTTCCTGGCCCTCACCCGCGCCTGCCGCGGCGCCGCCCGCCGCGCGGAGGACGTCACCGGCCGCCCGGTGGCGCTGGTCGTCAACGACCGCCTCGACGTCGCCGAGGAGCTCGGGCTGCACTTCCACCAGGGCCAGGACGACGGTGACATCCGCCAGGCGCGCCGCCGCCTGGGCACCGACCTCCTCATCGGCCTCAGCATCTCCAGCCTCGTCGAGCTCGAGGCGGAGCTGGCCGATCAGACGGCCGACGTCCTGGGGCTTTCCCCCCTCTGGGCGACCCCGACCAAGACCGACGCCGCCCCCGCGCTCGGCCCCGACGGCGCCGTCCGCCTGATCGACGCGACGTCCGGCCGGGCCAAGACCGTCGCGATCGGCGGCATCAACGCCGCCACCGCCCCCGATGCGATCGCCACCGGCGTCGACGGCATCTGCGTCGTCTCCGCGATCGCCACCGCCCCGGACCCCCGCGCGGCAGCCGCGCACCTTCTCGCCCTCTGGAGGACCCGATGACCACTCCGAAGATCGTCCTCAGCATCGCCGGCTCGGACCCCAGTGGCGGCGCCGGCATCCAGGCCGACCTCAAGACCTTCACCGCACTCGGCGTCTACGGCGCCGCCGCCCTCGCCGGGCTGACCGTCCAGAACACCCAGGGCGTGCGCGCGGCTCGGCCCGTGGACCCCGACTTCGTCGCCGCGCAGATCCACGCCGTGTTCGACGACCTCCCGGTCGCCGCGACCAAGCTGGGCATGCTGTCGAACGCCGAGGTGGCCTCCGCCGTCGCCGATGTGCTCGAGGCGCGACGCGACGACGCCGGCCTCATCGTGCTCGACCCCGTCATGATCGCGACCTCCGGCGACGCCCTCCTCACCGACGACGCCGTCGAGGTGGTCCGGACGCGCCTCGTGCCGCTGGCCGACGTCGTCACCCCCAACGTGCCCGAGGCCGCGGTCCTGCTCGGGGAGGCGCCGGTGTCCGACGACAACGGCCTCATCCGTCAGGCCCGCGCGCTGGTCGCCGCCGGCGCCCGCGCCGTCCTGGCCAAGGGCGGCCACCTCACGGGCGCGGAGATGACCGACGTCTACGCCCACGGCGACACGTTCGCGCTGCTCACGGGCCCCCGGATCGACACCCGGAACACGCACGGGACCGGCTGCACCCTGAGCTCGGCGATCGCCGCCGTCGCCGCCCGCCGGGGCGACACCCGCGCCACCGGGGTCCGGCTGGAGTCGGTCGAGGAGGCCCGCGACTACCTCATGCGGGCACTCAACTCCGGTTCGACCTGGCGTCTTAGCCGGACGCCGGACCAGGGCCACGGGCCCGTCGATCACCTCGTCGGGCGGGCGGAGGTCGGCCTGTGAGCATCGACTGGACCCCCGGCGACTTCAGCGCCCGCGCCTGGGACGCCACCGCCGCCATCCGCGACCGCATCGACCGCCTCCCCCTGCTGACCGAACTCGCCGACGGCACCCTCGAGCCGCACCGCTTCGTGGAGTACCTCGGCCAGGACGACTTCTACCTGCGCGGCTACACCCGCGCGCTCGCGACGCTCGCGTCCCGCGCCCCCACCTCGGCCGCGGCCGCGTTCTGGGCGCGCAGCGCGGGCGAGGCGGTCGAGGCCGAGGTGCTCATGCACGACGCGCTGCTCGCCGACGACCGGCTCCGCGACCTCCCCCGCCCCGCCGTCGCGTCCCCCACCACGCGGGCCTATGTCAACTCGCTGCTCGCGGCGACGGCGTTCGAGCCGTACCCGGTGGGCGTCGCGGCCGTGCTGCCCTGCTACTGGGTGTACGCCGACGTCGGCGCCACGCTCGCCGGCCGCGCCGCGGCGCTCAGCCCGCACCCCTACGCGGGCTGGGTCGCCGCGTACGCGGACCCGGCGTTCCAGGACGTGACGCGGCAGGCGATCGGCTGGCTCGACGACGCCGCGACGGCGGCCGACGAGGACACCCGGGCGCGCATGCTGACGGCCTTCGTCGACGCCACCCATTACGAGGAACTGTTCTGGGCGCGCTCTTACGATCTGGAGGCGTGGCAGGCCTGACAACGGCGCGCTGACTTGGACCGTTATCTGGCCGTGACATGCGGTTACGACTTTCCGTTGGCGCTCAACTAATCTGTGCCCCATGCCTGACATTGCGCAGCCCGGACGCACACTCCCCGCAGACGAGTCGCCCAACACCGACACCCGTACGTACGGCCCCGCGTCGACCCCGACGCACCCGCTCGCGACGGCCCCCGTCGGCACGCCCCCGTTCTCCGTGGACGGGTTCGTGCGGGAGTTCCTGCACGAGCTCAACACGAACCAGGGCGTCACTCTCTCGCGTTCCAGCGTCAACGACCAGTACCTCGCGCTCGCCAGCACGGTGAAGAACTACCTCATGGCCCGCTGGCTCGAGACGAACCGCAAGACCCGCGAGGCCAAGGTCAAGACCATCGGCTACCTCTCCGCCGAATACCTGCTCGGCCGGCAGCTCGGCAACGCCCTGCTCGCCACCGACCTCAACGACATCGCCCGGCAGGGCCTGGAGCTCTGCGGCCTCGACCTGCCGACGCTGCGCGCGCAGGAGGTCGAGCCGGGCCTCGGCAACGGCGGCCTCGGCCGGCTCGCGGCCTGCTTCATCGACTCGATGGCTACCATGGACGTGCCCAGCATCGGCTACGGCATCCGCTACGAGTACGGCATCTTCCGTCAGACCTTCGTCGACGGCCGCCAGGTCGAGCAGCCCGACACGTGGCTGGCGCTCGGCTCGCCGTGGGAGTTCCCGCACCCCGAGGCCGCCGTACGGGTGGACTTCGGCGGACACACCGAGACCTATGTCGACGACGACGGCCGCGAGCGCTGCCGCTGGATCCCGGCCTGGAACGTGCTGGGCGTCCCCTACAACTACATGGTCCCCGGCTACCTCAACGGCCGCGTGAACACGCTGCGCCTGTGGAGCGCGCAGGCGACCAAGGCGTTCGACCTGCAGATCTTCAACGCCGGTGACTACGCGCAGGCAGTCCGGGCCCAGACGTTCGCCGAGAACATCTCCAAGGTGCTCTACCCGGAGGACTCGACGCCGCAGGGCAAGGAGCTGCGCCTGCAGCAGCAGTACTTCTTCGTCGCCTGTTCGCTGCGTGACTTCCTCGACAACGAACTCGAGGAGGGCTTCGACCTGCACCACCTGTCGGAGCGGATCATCTTCCAGCTCAACGACACCCACCCGGTCATCGCCGTGCCGGAGCTCATGCGCATCCTCATGGACGAGAAGGGCTTCGAGTGGGAGGAGGCGTGGGAGGTCACGAAGTCCTGCTTCGCCTACACCTGCCACACCCTGCTGCCCGAGGCGCTGGAGGTGTGGTCGACGGAGCTGCTGGGCCGCCTGCTGCCCCGCCACCTGGAGATCATCTTCGGCATCAACGAGCGGTTCCTCAAGGAGGTCCGCGCCGCGTTCCCGGGCGATGAGATGCGCGCCCGCCGCATGTCGATGATCGCCGAGTACCCGGAGCAGGGCGTGCGGATGGCCTACCTCGCCACCGTGGCCGGCACGAAGGTCAACGGCGTCGCCGAGCTGCACTCGCAGCTGCTGCGCGACAAGGTCCTGCCCGACTTCTCCCAGCTGTGGCCTGACAAGTTCACCAACGTCACCAACGGCGTCACCCCGCGTCGCTTCGTGCGCATGGCCAACCCCAAGCTGTCGGAGCTCATCACCGACGCGATCGGCAGCAACTGGGTGACCGACCTCGAGCGCCTGAAGGAGCTCGAGCCCTACGCCGACGACCCGGAGTTCCAGGCCCGGTTCAGCGAGATCAAGGCGTGGAACAAGAAGCGCCTGACCGACCTCCTGCGGCAGCGCGACGGCATCGACCTGCCGTCGGGGCACCTGCTCGACGTCATGGTCAAGCGCCTCCACGAATACAAGCGGCAGTCGCTCAAGCTGCTGCACATCGTCTCCCTGTACGAGCGGGTCCTGTCCGGGACGCTCGCGGTGGAGGACCTGACGCCGCGCACCGTCGTGTTCGGCGCGAAGGCCGCCCCCGGCTACCGGATGGCGAAGGACACGATCCACCTCATCAACAAGGTGGCCAAGGTCATCAACGCCGACGAGCGGCTCGAGGGCCGGCTCAAGGTCGCCTTCCCGGCGAACTACAACGTCACGCTCGCCGAGAAGCTCATCCCGGCGGCGGACCTGTCGGAGCAGATCTCGCTGGCGGGCATGGAGGCCTCCGGCACCGGCAACATGAAGTTCGCGCTCAACGGCGCGCTGACCATCGGCACGGACGACGGCGCCAACGTCGAGATCCGCAGGCTGGTGGGCGACAAGCACTTCTTCCTGTTCGGCATGTCCGAGCCGGAGGTCGCCGAGTTGGGCGCGAAGGGGTACACCCCCGGCTCGTACTACGAGTCGAACCCGCAGCTCAAGGCCGCCCTTGACCTCATCCTGTCGGGCGAGTTCAGCGAGGGCGACCGCCACATGTTCGACTCGGTGGTCTACAACCTGCTCCACCAGGACCGGTTCATGGCGCTGGCGGACTTCCAGTCCTACATCGACGCGCAGGCCAGGGTCGAGGCGAAGTACGCCGACGAGGCAGCCTGGACCCGCTCCGCCATCCTCAACGTGGCGCGCACGGGCTACTTCAGCTCGGACCGCTCGATGCGCGACTACCTGCAGCGCATCTGGCACACCACGCCGATGATCTGAGACGCGACGCCGTCGTCAGCGAGGGCCCTCACCGCACGGTGGGGGCCCTCGTCAGTGTCGCCGGTGGTGACGGCCGATCGGGACCACCAGCGGGGTGCCCGAGACCGGGTCCGGGACCACTCGGCTCGGGACGCCGAAGACGTCGTGGACCATCGCCTCCGTCACCACGTCCGACGGCGCCCCCGCGGCGACGATCGCGCCGTCGCGCATCGCGATCAGCCGGTCGCTGTAGCGGGCCGCGAGGTTGAGGTCGTGCAGCACCATCACCACCGTCGTGCCGCGCTGGCGGTTGAGGTCGACGACGAGGTCCAGCACCTCGACTGCCCGGGCGATGTCGAGGAACGAGATGGGCTCGTCGAGCAGCAGGGTCGCGGTGCGCTGCGCCAGCACCGTCGCGATCCACACCCGCTGCCGCTGACCCCCGGACAGCTGATCGACGCGTCGTCCGGCCAGGTCAGTCGTGCGGGTCATCTCGAGGGCCTCGTCGACGGCGTCCTGATCGGACCGCGACCACCCGCCGAGCATCGCCCGGTGCGGGTGCCGTCCGAGGCCCACCAGCTCCGCGACCGTCATCGCCTCCGGCGTGATCGGCGACTGCGGCAGCAGCCCCAGCCGGCGCGCCAGCTCGCGGGCCGAGAGCGTGGCCACGTCGTCGCCGTCGAGCAGGATCTGCCCCGTCGACGGCGCCAGGAGCCGGCTGAAGCCGCGCAGCAGCGTGGACTTGCCGCAGCCGTTGGGCCCGACGATGCTGGTGATCCGCCCGGCGGGCACCTCCACGTCCAGGTCCCGGGCGACGACCCGGTCGCCGTAGCCCAGCGTCACCGAGCGCGCGATCAGCTCACCCATGGATGTCCTCCTCCGAGGTCGAACGCAGCAGCAGCGCCACCAGCATGGGCGCGCCGAGAAGCCCGGTGATGATCCCCACCGGCAGGGGTCCCCAGGGCCAGCGGGCATCACCCAGCAGGTCCGCCCCGAGCACGACGGCGGCGCCGACGAGCGCCGCCAGCGGCAGCGACGACCGGCCGGCGTTGAGCCGGCGCGCGATCGGCCCGGCCAGCAGGCCGACGAAGGCGATGGGCCCGGCCACCGAGGTGGCGGAGGCGGTGAGTAGCACCACCACCAGCAGCACCGCGAGCCGCACGCGCGGCACCCGAATGCCCAGCCCGCCGGCCAGGTCGTCGCCCACCTCGATGAGCCTGAGCGGGCGGCCCAGGAGCAGCAGCAGCGGCAGTCCCACCGCCACCGCGAGCCACAGCCGCGACACCCCGTCCCACGTCATGGCGTTCAGGCTCCCGCTCAGCCACCGCATGGCGTCACGCGCCTGGTAGACGCTGCCGCGGATGAGCACCCAGTGGATGACGGCCTGCAGCGCGAACGCCAGGCCGAGCCCGATGAGGATGATCCGGTTCGACGCCGAGTGCGCGCCCCCGGAGAGCACGAAGATGCCGAGCGCCACCGCCAGGCCGCCCGCGAACGCGGCGGCCGTGACCTGCGCCCCGGTGAGCCCCGCCACCACGAGCCCGGTGACCGCGGCCGCGCTGGCACCCAGCGTCACACCCATGACGTCGGGGCTGGCCAGGGGGTTGCGCAGCATCGACTGGAACGCCCCGCCGGAGCCGCCGAGCGCGAGCCCGGCCGCCAGCGCGACCAGCGCCGTCGGCAGCTTGGTCTCCAGGAAGAGGAAGCTGGCCGGTCCCAGATCGGCGCCGAGGAGGATTCGGACGGCGTCGGGGGCGGCGATCTGGTAATCACCGAGCAGCGCGCGGGCCACGAACAGCGCGACGGTCGCCGCCGCGGCGGCGGCGAGGACGAGCCGACGACGGCGCGCCGTCGCGGCCCGGAGGACGGCGGCGGTCATGCGTGCACCGACCTGCGTACCAGGGCCACCAGCACGGGCGCGCCGAGCAGGAGGACGACGAGGCCGGCGGAGATCTCCGCGGGCGGCATGACGACGCGCCCGATGATGTCGGCGGTCAGCAGCAGCACCGGGCCCAGCAGCACGGAGCCGGCGATGACGACGCGGTAGTCAGGGCCCATGAGCAGGCGGACGATGTGCGGCACGACGAGGCCGACGAAACCGATGGGGCCGACGACGGCGACGGAGCCGGCCGCCAGCAGCACGGCGCCGGTGCCCAGCAGGGCCCTCGTCCGGCCGATCCTGGTGCCCAGAGCGGTGGCGAGGTCGTCGCCAACCGCCAGCGTGTTGAGCGTCGATCCGGCCCACACCGTCAGCACGGCGCCCATGATTAGGACGGGCAGGGACGGCAGCAGCAGCGGCAGCCCCCGTCCGCCGATGGACCCGACCTGCCAGAACCGCATCACCTCCAACGCGGCCTGGTTACGGATGGTGACGGCGGACACGGCGCTGAGGCAGGCGGCCGTGACCGCCGCGCCAAGCAGCACCAGAAGGACGGGGTCCGGTCTGCCGCGGCTGAGGAGCGCGACGAAGGCGGCCGCGGCGCCGGCCCCGAGCAGTGCGAGCGCCACGACGGTGCCCTGCGAGGCGCCGATCCCCGTGACGACGCCCACTGCGACGGCGAGCGCGGCCCCCGCATTGATCCCGAGCAGGCCCGGATCGGCGAGCGGGTTGCGGGTGACGCCTTGGAGGACCGCCCCGGACAGGGCGAGCGCCGCCCCGCAGACCACGCCCACGAGGGTGCGGTCCACGCGGGCGGCCAGGATGGCGGCGGTGGCGGGGTCGGCGCCGGTGAGGAACCCGACGACGTCGCCGACGGGCACGCTCACCGCGCCGATCGCGAACGACGCCAGAACGCCCGCCGCCAGGCCGCCGACGGCGATGGCGCCGCCGGCCGCCCGGGGGACGGTCACTGGACCTTCGCCGCGGCCTCCGCGAGCAGCGGCACGAACTTCTCGACTGCGATCGGGATGCTCAGCGGGGTCGGGCTGGACAGCGGGAGCGCCAGCGTGGGGTCGTCGGCCGCGACGAACGCACCGCTCTTCAGGGCCGGCAGGTCCTGGATGAGGGGCGCGGCCTGAATGTCGGCGAGCTTCACCGAGTCGTCGGTGTAGAAGACGATGACGTCGGCGTCGAACTCGGCGGCCCGCTCGGCCGACACATCGACGGAGAACTGGCCGGGGGCGCCGCCGCTCAGCTCCGTGACGATGGCCGGGGTCTCGAAGCCGACGGCGTCGAGGAACCGCGGCCGGGCGTCCGTCGCGGTGTACACCCCGAACTTGGAGTAGTCCGCGGCGGCGAACCACAGCCAGGCCGCGCTCGTGCCGGCGATCTCCGGGTACTCGGCTCCGGCCTGCTGCAGCAGGGCAGTGGTCTCGGCCTCGACCTCAGCGGCCAGCTCGCTGCGGCCCACCGCCCGGCCGACGAGTTCGAGCGAGTCCTGCCAGGACGTGGACCACGGCGCCTCCGGGTACGCGACGACCGGTGCCACGCGGCTGAGCGTGTCGTACTCCTCCTGGGTCAGGCCGGAGTTGGTGGCGAGGATGAGGTCGGGCTCGAGCGCCACGATCTCCTCGATGGGCGCGCCCGCGGAGTCGTCGTAGCGGGTGGGCTGCTCGCCGCCCAGCTCGGCGACGGCGGCGTCGAACCAGTCGGTGGACCCCTGGGCGTTGCCGCCCCACGTGATCTCCACGGCGCCGACGGGCACCACGCCCAGCGAGACGAGGGTCTCGTGGTCGGTCCAGCCGACGGTGGCGATGCGGGTGGGCTCGGCCTCGATGACCGCCTCGCCGAGGGCGTGGGTGACGGTGACCGGGAAGGCGTCGGTCGCCGGCGCCGAGGACGCGGCCGGCGCGGTCGAGGAGGCGGCGTCCGGGGTCGGCGTCGCGGGGCCGGTGCTGCAGGCCGTCAGGGCGAGCGCGGCGAGCGCCGCCCCCGCCACGCGGAGGGAGAGGGACATATCGGTTTCCTTCGGGGTGATCGTGCCGGTCAGACGCGCGCCTGGCCGAGCTTCCAATAGCCGGAGAACAGCACCTGCCGGCGCGCGACGCCGCGCTCGCTGACGAGCAGCCGGCGGCACGAGGCGGCGAGGTCGCTCTCTCCGCAGAGGTAGAAGTAGTCGAACGCTGTGGCGTCGGCGTCGGCGAGGGCCGCGCGGGCGACCTCACCCGGGCTCCGGTCGTGGCGGGTCAGCACGGTGAGGCCGGGATGCCACGGCAGCGGCGTGAGGTGGGCCAGGTCCGGTGTCTCGACGATGATGCGGCAGTCGGGTCCGAGGTCGTGCCGCTCCATGATGGCCGCGAGCCCGGGGGCCGCGGTCTCGTCGACGACGAAGCAGATCCGGTCGGAGTCGCCGGGCAGGAACAGTGCGCCGCACTGGCGGACGCCGACCCGGTCCCCCGGGCGGACGGTCAACGCCCAGGCCGACCCGGGGCCAGAGGTGCCGTGGGTGACGATGTCGACGTCGATGGTGCCCGCGACGTCGTCGTGTCGACGCACTGTGTACCACCGCAGGGCCGGCCGGGCGTGCTCGGGCAGCTCGGCGACGGCGGCCCGGATGTCGACCCGATCTGGATCGGGGAGGACGAGCCCCTGCCCGGTGGGCGGCATCAGCAATCCGAGGAACTCGTCGGCTCCGGCCGTGGGGAGTCCGACGAATTCCGCGGCCCCGAGGGTGACCCGGCGCACCGCGGCGGCGGGGGCGGCGACCGCCAGGACCTCGGCCTCGACGAGGAGCTGTCCGCTCGGCTCGGGGGTCGCGGCCATGGCGCTGCTGGCGCGGCGCCGTGCCGTTCGGGATCGGGCCTGCTCGGCCTGCGTCGCGATGCTCACGCGGTAAGGCTAGCCTAACCTGCGCTTTTGGCAAACGGTGTCTTGCGAAATATGCCAGGATCTTCGGAACCCGGGGCGGCCTAGACTGACGGGCATGCCCGACGAACTGGTCCCGCGGCCTCGGATGCGCGCCGGCGATGCCGACCGCGACGATGCCTTGCGTGTGCTGCAGCAGGCGCACGCGGCCGGCCGGCTCAGCGTCGAGGAGCTGGGCTCCCGGCAGGACGCTGTGCTCGCCGCGCAGTACGTCGACGACCTGCTGCCGGTTGTCGCGGACCTGCCGGAGGGAGCGCTCCTGCAGGCCGGGCCGGCCGTCGCCACGCCTTCGCCGGCGACGACCGACGTCGGCATGTCCGTCACCTTCATGACCGGCCGCGACGTCGACCTGGCGCCGGGCACGAGCCTCTACCGCAACTTCGCGTGGTGGGGCGGCGACGACATCATCCTCGACCGGGCGCTCGGCCCAGGGGTGCTGCTCACGCTCGAACTGTCCGCCGTGATGGCCGGACACGACATCTACGTACCCGAGGGCGTGCGGGTCATCGACGAGTCGTTCGCCATCATGGCGGGCAACGACATCGACAGGGACGCGCGCGGCGACGGCTCCAACGGCACTCTGATCCTCAAGGGATTTCTCTTCTGGGCCGGCCACGACGTCAAGCTGTCGCGGCGGCAGCGGGGCTGACTGCTCAGCGCGACGGCGGCAGCGCGAGGCGGCGTACGGGCCGGAACCGCCCGGCGTGCACGGCGCCCGACGACTCCGCCGTGAACACGCGCGCCGCGCGGTCCGACGACTGCAGCCGGCGCACCAGGTCGGCCAGGCGATCGAGCTGTTCGCGCACGCCGTCGAGTTCGGCCTCCAGCGCCAGGATGCGCCGGATCCCTTCGAGGTTGATCCCCTCGTTCTGGCTCAGGTGCTGGACGTGGCGCAGCTTGGCGATGTCGCGCAGCGAGTATCGCCGCCCGCGGCCGCGCGTGCGCTGCGGGACGACGAGGCCGAGCCTGTCGTAGCCGCGCAGCGTCTGCGCATGCATGTCCGCCAGCGACGCCGCCACCGAGACGGTGAAGACCGGGGCATCGATGTCAAACCGCTGGGGAAGGCCGTCCATGGTCAGCTCCCGAACAGTGCGTCGCGCGGGTTGGCCTGGTGCGCCTTCTCGGCGTACTCCTGCAGCGCGCGCTTGGCGTCGTCGGTCAGGCCGTCGGGCACCTGGACGTTGAGCGTCACCAGCAGGTCGCCCAGCGAGCCGTCCGGCTTGCGGGCGCCCTTGCCGCGGACCCGCATGGTGCGCCCGTTCGGCGTGCCCGGGGGGACGCGGAGCTTGACGTTGGGCCCGGCGAGGGTCGGGATGGTGATCTCCGCGCCCAGCGTCGCCTCCGTGAACGTGACCGGCACCTCCAGCGTGAGGTTGTGGCCCGTGCGCCCGAACAGCCGGTGGGGCGTCACCGCGACCGTCACGTACAGATCGCCCGGCGCACCGCCGTTCTCGCCGGCCGCGCCCTTGCCCTTGAGCCGGATGCGCTGCCCGTCCGAGACGCCGGCCGGGATGCGGACCTGCATGGTCTTGGCGGACCGGCCGCGGCCGGAACCGGCGCAGTCGGGGCAGGGGGTGTCGACGATCAGGCCGCGGCCCAGGCACTCCGTGCAGGGCTCGCTCATGTGGAAGACGCCGCCCGCCTGCGTGGACTGCATGCCGGAGCCCTCACACTTGGGGCAGACGCGCGGCAGCGTGCCGGCCTTGGCGCCGGTCCCCCGGCACGACGGGCACGGCTGGTCGCTGATGGTGCGCATCGTGACGGTGGCGCCCTCGACGGCCTGCTCGAAGCTGATGGTCACGTCGCCTTCGATGTCGGCGCCGCGGCGGGGGCCGCGCTGCGTGGTGCGCCGCGTGCCCCCCGTCGCGCCGAACAGACCGCCGAACAGGTCGCCGAAGCCCGCCGTCGAGGCGGTGCCCCCGCCGGCGTTGCGGAAGAGGTCCTCGAACCCCGCCGGTCCGCCGCCCGGGCCGGGCTTGGAGAACTTGAAGCCGCCGCCGAACAGGCTACGGGCCTCGTCGTACTCCTTGCGCTTCTCGGCGTCGCTGAGGATCGCGTTGGCCTCGGACGCCTCCTTGAACCGGGCGAGGGCGGCCTGGTCGTCGGGGTTCTGATCCGGGTGGTTGTCCCGGGCGATCCTCCGGAACGCCTTCTTGATGTCGTCGGCCGACGCGGTCTTGGAGACGCCGAGGACCTTGTAGTAGTCCTTCTCGAGCCAGTCCTTCGTGCTCATCTACTCGATCATCTCCTTTCGGCGTGGGTCGATCAGGGGTGGGCGACGGCGACCCGCGCCGGGCGGATCACGCGGCCGTGCAGCGAATAGCCCTGCTGCATGACCTGGGAGACGGTGACGACCTCGACGGGCTGGTCGAGCGGCGCGGACATCAGCGCCTCGTGGCGGGTGGGGTCGAACTCCTCCCCCACGTCACCGAACGCGACCAGGCCGTGCTTGGCCGCCACCTTCTGCAGCTCGTCGGCGATCATCTTGAATCCGCCCTCGAGGGTCTCGTGCTGCTTGGCCAGCTCGATGTGGTCGAGCACGGGCATGAGATCCCCGACGACGACCTCGATCCCGGCCTGGCGCGCCAGGTCCCGGTCGCGGTCGACGCGCTTCTTGTAGTTGACGTACTCGGCGTGGACCCGCTGGAGGTCGAGCGTCCGCTCGGCCACGAGGGACTCCAGCTCGGCGAGGCGCGCGTCACGCGGGTCCTGGTGGACGCCCCCCTCGTGCTCGTCGACGAGTGCTTCGGCCTCCTCGGCCCGCGCGTCGGCTGCTTCCATGTCCTGAACGGCCTCGGGCGAGGGTGCCGAGTCGGCACCCCCACCCTGAGCCTCGCCGTTCGGACCGAACTGCGAATCGGTCACTTGTCGTCCTTCTCCTCGTCGACGATCTCGGCCTCAACCACGTCGTCGTCGCCCTGCTGGCCCGACTCCGTGCCCGCGTCGGAGGTCTCCGACTCCTGGGCCTTCGCCTGGGCAGCAGCGTAGATGGCCTGGCCCATGGAGGCGGCCTTCGTGTTGAGGTCGTCGATCGCGGCCTTGACCGCGTCGTTGTCCTCGCCCTTCAGGGCCTCCTTGAGCGCGTCGGTGGCCTCGACGACGGGCGCCTTGACGTCCTCGCCGATGGTGTCGGCGTGCTCGGCCAGCAGCTTCTCGGTGCGGAACACCAGGGCGTCACCCTCGTTGCGCATCTCGACGGCCTCGCGGCGCTTGCGGTCCTCCTCGGCGTGCGACTCGGCGTCGCGCACCATGCGGTCGATGTCATCCTTGGCCAGCGCCGAGCCGCCGGTGACAGTCATCGACTGCTCCTTGCCGGTGGCGAGGTCCTTGGCGGACACGTGGACGATGCCGTTGGCGTCGATGTCGAACGTGACCTCGATCTGGGGCACCGAGCGGGGGGCCGGCAGGATGCCGGTCAGCTCGAAGTTGCCCAGCGACTTGTTGTCGCGGGCGAACTCGCGCTCGCCCTGGTAGACCTGGATCATCACGGCGGGCTGGTTGTCCTCAGCGGTCGTGAAGACCTCCGAGCGCTTGATCGGGATCGTGGTGTTGCGCTCGATGATCTTGGTCATGACGCCGCCCTTGGTCTCGATGCCGAGGCTCAGCGGGGTGACGTCGAGCAGCAGCACGTCCTTCACCTCGCCCTTCAGGACGCCGGCCTGCAGCGACGCGCCGAGCGCGACGACCTCATCCGGGTTGACGCCCTTGTTGGGCTCCTTGCCGCCGGTCAGCTCCTTGACCAGGTCGACGACGGCCGGCATGCGGGTCGAGCCGCCGACCAGCAGGACGGTGTCGATCTTGTCGATCGACGTCTTGGCGTCGTTGATGACCGCGTTGAACGGCGCGCGGCACCGGTCGAGCAGGTGCTGCGTCATCCGCTGGAACTCCGAGCGGGTGAGCTTCTCGTCGAGGTGCAGCGGGCCCTCGGAAGACGCGGTGATGTAGGGCAGGTTGATTGAGGTCTCCGAGGCGGAGCTCAGCTCGATCTTCGCGCGCTCCGCGGCTTCCTGCAGGCGCTGGCGGGCCATCTTGTCCTTCGACAGGTCGACGCCGTTCTTGTTCTTGAACTGCGTGACGAGCCAGTCGACCACGACCGAGTCCCAGTCGTCGCCACCGAGGCGGTTGTCGCCCTTGGTGGCCTTGACCTCGAACACGCCGCCGTCGATCTCGAGCAGCGAGACGTCGAACGTGCCGCCACCGAGGTCGAACACGAGCACGGTGTGCTCCTGATCGCCCTTGTCGAGGCCGTAGGCCAGCGCCGCGGCGGTGGGCTCGTTGATGATGCGGTCCACGACGAGGCCCGCGATCTCGCCGGCCTCCTTGGTGGCCTGACGCTCGGCGTCGGAGAAGTACGCCGGGACGGTGATGACCGCATTGGTGACGGACTCACCGAGGTACGCCTCGGCATCGCGCTTCAGCTTCTGCAGCACGAAGGCGCTGATCTGCTGGGGGCGGTAGTCCTTGCCGTCGATGGTGGTCTTCCAGTCCGTGCCCATGTGGCGCTTGACGGAGCGGATGGTTCGGTCGACGTTGGTGACCGCCTGACGCTTGGCGACCTCACCGACGAGGACCTCGCCGGAGTTCGAGAACGCGACGACCGACGGGGTCGTGCGCGAGCCTTCTGCGTTGGGGATGACGGTGGGCTCGCCGCCCTCGAGGACGGCGACGACAGAGTTGGTGGTGCCGAGGTCGATGCCTACTGCACGAGCCATGGGTTCCTCCTGTGTAGGTGGGTTCAAGTCTTCAAGTTCGATGGTTCTTGAGCCGAGCTGACTCAAGTTAACCACAAGCCGGCGTCCCGCTCAAGCCGGGTTGAGTCGACCCGGCTCAACCTTTGTGCGCCCACTCAGCTCGCCCGGGGCGACTCCCTCAGGGTCGCCGGCCAAGGCTCCAGGGAGGCCGTCCCGGCTAGGCTGACGGGCATGGAACCCCTCCTCGCCCTCATCGCGAACGCCAAGGACGGCACCATCACGACGCTGCGCGTCGCCGACGGGAGCCTCGCCGCTGTCGCCACCACCGCCGTCGCCCCCGGGCTCCCCCTGGCGGTCGACCGCGACCGCCGGTTGGTGTTCGCCGGCACGAGCGACCCGACGGGGGTCAGCGTCCTGCGGCTGGCCGACGACGGCTCGTTGGAGCCCATCGCGTCGTACCCCGCGCATGGGGCCCCGGTGTACCTCACGCTGTCGAGCGACGGCGGGCTGCTGTTCAGCGCGTCCTATCACGACCACGTCGGAGAGGTGTGGCAGGTCTCGGCGGAGGGCGCGCTCACTCCCGTCGGGGAGCCCATCCGCCGGCAGAACATGCACAGCGTCATCCTCAGCCCCGACGACCGCTTCGCCTACTTCGTCTCCCTGCGCGAGGACCTGGTGGCGCAGTTCGCCGTCGGTCCCGACGGCGCGCTCACGCCGCTCGACCCGCCCACCGCCCCGGCGCCGGAGGGATCGGGCCCGCGGCATCTCATCCTCGACGCCGCCGCCACCTCGCTGTACGTGAACACGGAGTACTCCGGCGAGGCCCTGCGCTACCGGCGGGATCCCGAGACGGGGACGCTGGACGTGGCCGAGCGGGTCACCAACATCCCGATCGACCGAGGGCTGTCGCACAGCCGCTTCGGCGCCGACCCCCGCGCCGAGGACCTGATCTGGGGCTCAGACCTGCGCCTCAGCACCGACGGCCGGCGTCTCTACAGCGCCGAGCGCACGCGCGGCACGATCACCGCCGTGGAGGTCGGCGCCGACGGCGCCCTGGGCCGGGCCACGGCGCACTCAGACGTGGTCGCGCAACCGCGACACTTCGTCGTCCTTCCCGACGACACCCTGCTGGTGGCGTCGGAGATCGATCGGGTCGTTGCCCTGTACCGGCCGGATGCCGACGGGGCGCTGACGGAAATCGCGCGGCACGCCGTCGGCCTCGGGGCCAACTGGATCGAGATCCTCTGACGGTCAGAGGGTCGCGAGGTCGACGTTGCCGATGCCGGGGTTGTGGCGGCGGATGTCGAGCTTGCGCTCCAGATCCTCGATGATCGCGACCGAGAAGTTCTCCTCGTACAGCGACTGACAGCTGCCCAGCCCACCGGGGCTGAACACGTTGACCTCCATGAGCTTGTCGCCCACGATGTCGAGCCCGACGAGGAACATGCCGTCGGCGACGAGCTTGGGCCGCACGACGTCGACCATGGCCAGCATCTCGTCGGTCACCTTGACCGCGAATGCCTCACCGCCCGCGGACATGTTGGACCGGATGTCCGACCCGCTCGATTTGCGCCGGAAGGCCGCGTACTTGCCGTTGACGACGAGCGGCTTGCCGTTCATGACGAACATCCGCACGTCGCCGTTCTTCGCCTCCTCCAGATACTCCTGCGTCACGACGTAGCCGTCACGCGCGATGGCCTCGATGATCTGGTTGAGGTTCGGCGACTCGTCGGTGTTGACGAGGAAGACCCCGCTGCCCCCTGAGCCCTGCAGCGGCTTGAGGACAGCCCGCCCCCCGAGGTCGCTGACGAAGGAGGCGATCTGCTCGCGGTCGCGCGAGATGAGGGTGCGGGGTCGCACGACCTCCGGGAAGTGCTGGAAGTACGCCTTGGACAGCGCGTTGGCCAGGCTGCCCGGGTCGTTGACCACCAGGACGCCGGTCGAGGCGATGAGCTGTCCGAACGCGACGCCGGCGTTGTTCGCCCACGCCGCCTCGTGCGCGTCGTCGGCGGGGTCGCTGCGCAGCATCACGACGTCCATCTCCGACAGCGTGACCCGCTCCTCCACCTCAGGCTTCTGCACGTCGTCGAGATAGCGCTCGAGCGACCGGTAGTTTTTGCCCGTCACTCCCCGTGCCCGGGCGCTGAGCGAACCGTCCGGCTCGTAGGCGAAGTTGCCCATGCCGATGAGCCACGCCTCGTGGCCCATGGTCGTGGCCTGCATGGCGAGCCGGGTCGTGGTGTACGTAGCCTTCTCGGTGAGGACGTCGTTGACGACGAATCCGATTCTCATGCTGCAGCACCTTTCTGGATGAGTGCGGTGGGGTCGGTGGTCCGGGCCGCGACGTCGAGCCGCTCCCGTCCGGTCGGGTCGTCGAACCAGCGCGGGATGAGCACAGGCGGGTGCAGGACCCCGCGGGCCTCGAGGTCGTCGGCCAGCGGGAGGTCGACGAGGGAGAACTTCCCGAGGAACAGCGCATCGAGTGTCCCGCCGCGGCGCAGGTGCGCCAACAGGTCGAGCAGGCCGCGGAGATAGATCGCATCCTTGGTCAGGCCGCCGGAGCGGAAAACGCGCATGACGGTCGTGTAGGCGCCGCCCGGGTGGAAGCCCTCGTCGACGAGGGCGGACCAGCACTCGCGGAACCCGGCCCCACCGAGCATGCGGTGCACGCTGACGACCCGGCCGGCCAGCTGGCGCAGCCGGGTCGCGGTCAGCTCCCCGCTGGCGATCTCGGCCAGGACGGCGAGCCCCTCCTGCGTCTCGTCGTAGCCCGCCAGACCCGTGCCGAGCACCTGGAGGGGCTGGTGCGAGCCGTTGACCTGGGTGACCAGGTGGGTCCCCACTTCGTGCTGGATCAGGGCCGTGGCACGGTCGCAGGCCACCGACGCCTCCGGTCCGATGAGCAGCAGGTTGCCGGAGACCATGACCCCGGTGGAGTCCGGCCGGATCTCGGCGTGGATGTCGACGTCGGGCTCGAGCGAGCGGTAGTAGTCGATCTCCTCGCGGGCCAGGTCGAGGAACTCCTCGGCTGTCAGCCGGTCCCCGCCCCAGGACTGCGGCTCGACCCGGGCCAGGATGGCGTCGGCCGCGGTGAGGAGGTCGGGGTGCACGCCTCCGTAGAGCTCCACGCTGAGCGTTCGGAAGTCGGCGGAGTCCCGCGCGCGGAGCATGGCCAGCTGCAGCCCGAGCTCGCGCTTCTTGCCCTCAAGCAGGGACGCGACGGTGCCGTCCCGCACCGCACCGACGTCGATGCGCTCGAGCACCGTTTGGAGCACCTCCGGATCGGTTTCGAGTTCGCGGTAGGTGAAGGTGGGCTCGTCGACGTCGCCGGCCAGGAAGGCGTCCTTGACGTCGTCGGCGTCGACCGGCGTCACGTCGAGGACGAACCGGAAGCTCTGCCCGAGCTGGGACAGCTGATGATCGATGGCGCGGTCGATGACCGCCACTGGGTTGTCAGTCACGGGGCAGCGCCTCCAGGACCGGGTCCATCGTGGCGGCGAGCGCCCGCGACAGGAAGGTGATGCGGTCGTCGTCGGGGACGCCCGTCCACTCGTCCATGAAGGTCTTCTTGAACTCGATCGCGAGCACGCAGCCGACGCCGGCGTAGCGGTCGTGGACCCACCAGGCAAGGTTCTGTCCCTTGAACTTCACGTTCTCGCGGATGTCGAAGCCCTGGCCGAGCATCGAGCCGCGGAACGCGTCGACCACGCCCTGGAAGCGGTCGAGATCTACCGAGCCGGTACCCAGGTTGATCTCCGGGTTCTCGACCCACGGCTCGGCGTCGGCCTCCTCACCGTGGCGGCGGTGGTTGTAGGAGTGCACGTCGTAGAGGACGAAGGGGCCACGGGCCGCCACGGCGTCGAGGCGCTCCCCCAGCGCCGCGAAGAAGCCGTCATAGACCTCGAGCGAGCGAGCGACGACGTCGTCCGGGAGCGGATCGACCGACCACATGTGCAGGCCCCACGCGTCCTCGGGCCGGCGGTACACCGCCTTCTCCCGGACGCGGTTCAGATCGGTCTCGAAGCGCGAGCGGTGCACCCGCACCCTGGCGGGCGCCAGCGCCGCGATGCGGTCGGTGTAGGGGTCCTCCTCGCGGAACCGGTCGTCCTCGGGCAGCACCATCAGGTCTGCGACCTCCGGCCGCAGATCATGCCCCCCGTGGATGGACGTGGCGACGAGTTGCCCGGACCAGTCCCCGACGAATTCGAATGGTTCCATGCCCCCATCCTTACCCCGCTCCGGGGAGGACGACACGGATCCGGGTGAAGATTCAGCCCTCGATGAGTGCGCGCAGCGCGCCGGCGTCGCGCGGCAGCTCCACCACGTGCCGAGGCAGATCCTCGATGCCGGCGAATCGCTCAGGGCGGGGCGGCACCTGGCCGGTCGCCTCGACGATGGTGGCGGCGAACTTCACTGGCAGCGCCGTCTCGAGGACGACGATGGGTGCCGGCACCCCGCTGGCGCGCGCGACGTGCACGGCGTCGGCGGTGTGCGGGTCGATCATCACGCCGTCGGCGTCGAGGACGCGGCGGATCTCCGCCAGCCGGTCCGCATGCGTGGAGGTGCCGGCCACGAACCCGAACCGCTCGAGCTGGCCGGCGAACTCGGGTGTCGCCGAGAGGTCGAACTCGCCGTCGGCCAGGTCGTCGACGAACAGCGCCCGCAGGCGGTCGGCGTCGCGGCCCAGGAGATCGAAGACGAACCGCTCGAAGTTCGAGGCCTTGGAGATGTCCATGGACGGCGACGACGTGGCCAGCGTCTCGGACGCCCCGCGGATTCGGTATCGCCCGGTGCGGAAGAACTCCTCGAGCACGTTGTTCTCGTTGGTCGCCAGGATCAGGCGATGGATCGGCAGCCCCATCTGGCGGGCGATGTGCCCGGCCGCGATGTTGCCGAAGTTGCCCGACGGAACCGCGAAGCTCACCGGGGCGTCCCCGGGGATCTGCAGCCAGGCGGCGAAGTAGTACACGATCTGCGCCATGAGCCGGGCCCAGTTGATCGAGTTCACGGCGCCGAGGCGGTGCCGGGCCTTGAAGTCGGCGTCGGCGTTGAGCTCCTTGACCAGGTCCTGGCAGTCGTCGAACACGCCCTCGACGGCGATGTTGACGATGCCGGGGTCGTCGATCGAGAACATCTGCGCCTGTTGGAAGGGGGTCATGCGCCCCCGCGGCGACAGCATGAACACCCGCACGCCCGGCTTACCGAGCAGCGCGTACTCCGCCGAGGAGCCGGTGTCACCGGACGTGGCCCCCACGATGGTGATGGTCTCGCCCCGCCGGGCCAGTTCGTAGGCGAACAGCTCCCCCAGCAGCTGCATCGCCATGTCCTTGAAGGCCGCGGACGGCCCGTTGCTGAGGTGCGCCAGCCACAGCCCGTCGCTGAGGCGAGTGACCGGCACGACGGCCGGATCGAGGAACTTCTCCGGGGCGTAGGCCCGTTCGACGATGCCGCGGAGGTCGTCGGCCGGGATGTCGTCGACGAAGAGGCGCACGATCTCGAAGGCCAACCCCGCGTATCCGTCGCGGGCGAGGAGTTCCCGCCACGCCTCCAGGGTCTCGGGGGTCACCGTCGGGTAGGCCTCCGGCAGGTACAGGCCGCCGTCGGCGGCCAGGCCCTCGAGCAGGATGTCGCTGAACCGCTTGCCGGGCCGGCCCGAGGTGTCACGGGTGGAGATGTAGCGCATGCGCGCCATGCTACCGAGCTAGTTCTTGATGTCGCGCCGCTCGAACAGCGGGAGCGTGACCGCCGCCACCAGCAGGACCACCAGCAGGTGGTAGACGACCGCCTCCACCCGGCCGATCGTCAGGAACATCTCGCCCGCTATGTTGTAGGACTCGGCCGATCCGTGGAGCAACGCGTAGGCCTGCTGGGTCGGCAGGAGGTGGTACACCCACCCCGGCAGAGTGGCCTCGACGCTCAGCGACAGCGTCAGCACGTCGACGACGAACACCCCGAGCAGGAGCGTGGCCGCGACGCTGGCCCCGCCGGCCAGCACCGTCAGCAGCCCGCCCAGGGCGCCGAGCACGAGCCCGTAGAAGAGGGCCGCCAGCACGAGTCCCAGGAGGACCGGTGTGGCGTCGAACGCCTGGTAGCCGTTGAGGGCGATGAACCAGATCGCGGACACGACGGTGCTGACCACGGTCGCGATGGCCATCACGCTCCCGCCCAGGAGCCCCGAGACGGCGCTGCGCGTGAGCACCAGCGCCGTCCTGCGCGGGGTGAAGGTGAGCTGGGTGGCCACGGCGCCGGACCGGAAGTCGGAGCCGACGTAGAGCACGGTGATCCCGAGCGTCATGAGCGCGATCATCACGACGAACGGCAGGATGCCCGACTCGACGACGACCGAGAACGGCCACGGGCTCCGCAGATAGTCCGCGACGCTGCACTCCGGGCACTCACCGCCGGGGATGCTGTCGAACGCGGCCTGGCCCTCCGCCAGTTCCGCCTGCGAGAGCGGCCGGGCTGCGTCCATCCACAGCATCGGCGCCGCGAGGCTGACGAGCAGCACGGCGAGCAGTCCCCAGAGGAACCGGCGCCGGTAGCGGAGCCGGTTGAGTTCGGCGCGCAACAGATCCATCACGCCACCTCCCGCCGGCGACCTTGGGCGCCGACGAGGTCCGCGCCCGAGGTGAGATCCAGGAAGACGCGCTCGAGGCTCTCCCGCTCCAGGGACAGGTGGTCGGGCCAGAGGTCGGCCCGACCGAGCTCGCGCGCGATGTCGGCGGGGCAGGGCGCGGCCGCGCTCCGGGCGAGGACCCGCACCCCGCCCTCGGCCGGTTCGACGCGCCACCCGGCGCGCCGCAGCACCTCCGCCGCGGCCACCGGCCGGTCGATCCCGACCCGGACGTGCGGCGTCGCTCCCTCCAGGAACTGGCCCATGGGGCCCGCCGCGACGACGCGGCCCTGCGCGATGATCGACACCGAGTCGGCGACCTGCTCGATCTCGGACAGGATGTGCGACGACACCAACACGGTGATCCCCGCGTCAGCCAGGTCGCGCATCGTGGCACGGATGTCGCGGATGCCGACGGGGTCCAGCCCGTTGGTGGGTTCGTCGAAGATGAGCAGCTCGGGGCGCTTGAGCAGGGTCGCCGCGATGGCCAGCCGCTGCTTCATCCCGAGCGAGTAGGTGCCGAAGTCGCGGTCGGCGTCGGCGCCCAGGCCGACCTCGAGGAGCACCTCCGTCACGCGTCGGCGGTAGACGCCGATCGAGTCGGCCAGCACGTCGAGGTTGTGCCGCCCGGTCATGCGCGGCGCGAAGCGGGGCGACTCGACGATGGCGCCGACCCGGCCGATAACCCGCGGCAGCTCGGCCGGGACCTCGTGCCCCAGCAGCCGCACCGTGCCGGCGTCGGCCCGCACGAGCCCCAGGAGGATGCGGATCGACGTGGTCTTGCCCGAGCCGTTGGGGCCGAGGAGCCCGTGGACGCCACCACGCGGCACCCGCAGGTCCAACCCGGCCAGGACGCGCCGCCCCCCGTAGCGCTTCACCAACCCCGTGGCCTCGACGGCCCAGTCGGATGCCCCGTCGGGCCAGGCGATGTGAGTCATGGCACCGACGCTAGCCCGTGCGGCGCACGCCCCGGATCCGCCCGTGGTCCCTGCGGAATGGGCCCGCGGTCGTCCTAGCGGCCCGCTGCGGGCAGGGGGCTGACCGCGGCGCGGGCCATCCACCGCCACAACAGCCCCAGGGGGACCGCCACCAGCGGCATCGCGATGAGCGGCGGCATCATCGTCTGGAGCGCGGGGAGCAGGGTGAAGCCGACCACGACCACCAGCCAGGCCCGATGCCAGCGGGCCCCGGTGCGCCAGAAGACGTACAGCGGCAGCAGCCAGGTCAGGTACCAGGGCTGCAACGCAGGGCCCAGGACACAGAACGCCGCCAGCACGGCCATCGCGAAGGCCCAGGGGTCGCGCGGGTCGTCGCCGCGGGGCCCCAGCTTGACCCAGGCCACGGCTACTGCGGCGAGGATGAGCAGTGTCGACACGGCGGTGACGATCGAGTTGGCGGCGTCGTCGGTGAGGGGGTAGCGCAGCCCCTCGGCCACCCATGACAGCGGCGCGTTGCTCATGGCTCCGACGGGGTTGCCGGCGGTCGGGCTCCGCCACCCGAAGCCGAACCGCAGCGACGTCAACGCGAACACCGCGATGGTCACCACCCCGGGGACGACCGCGGTGAGGGCCAGTCGCCACCATCCCGCAGCGCTCCCGCGGGCCGGGTGGGCATCCGACCCGGCGACGGCGGGCGCCGCCCCCCAGGACCGGAACCGCACCGCCCAGGCCACGGCGACCACGCCCAGCCCGTAGAGGGCGGCCGACTGCTTGATGCCCATCGCCAGGCCCAGCAGCACGCCCGCGACGAGCAGCCCGCGCCACCCCCGCCAGCCGAGGTCGGTGGCGGCGAGCAGCGCGGCCACGCCCAGCGCCACCATGAGCGCGTCGTTGTGCACGCCGCCCACCCACTGGATCAGCATGATCGGGTTGGTGAGGCCGGCCCAGATCACCAAGCCCTCGTCGAGGGCGAATCGCCGGGCCAGCCGCCGCAGCACGAGGCCGAGCAGCAGCAGCGCCAGCAGGTTCGGCAGGCGCAGCGCCACGGTGGTCCAGTACGGATGGCTGCCCGTCAGCTGCGCGAGGGCCCCGAACAGCTCCAGTGACAACGCCGGGTACACCGCGGTGGTCTCGAACCAGTGCACTCCGACGAGCAGGCCCGGCTGCCCCGCGTCGCCTAGGGCGGTCGTGTACGGGTCGACCCCGCGGGCCACCATCCACCCCTGGGCGGCGTAGGCGTACGCGTCCCGGGAGTACATCGGCAGTGCCATCAGCATCGGGGCGGACCAGACGGCGGAGGGGATCCACTGGCGCCGGAAACGCGGGCCGATCTGCCACCAGGCCAGCAGCAGGACCGCCAGCGCCGGCAGCGAGACCGCGGCCCGCCACCAGGAGTCGCCGCGCTCCAGGAGCCCCGGCGCGTCGACGAACTGGGTGCCGACCAGCGACAGGATGGCCACGAGACCCGCGACAGTCCACCACCACGGCGCCCGGGGATGACCGCCGGGGGCGGGCCGCAGCCAGCCGATCCATCGGTCCACGCGGCGCCTCCTCCCCGACTCCAAGCCGCACCAGCCTACCGGCCGGAGCGCCGCGACCCCTCCCCCGCCCCTGCGGGGGCGGTTACCCTGGGTCAATGCGACTCGCCATGTGCAGCCTCCACGTCACGGATCCGGGAGCGGCCCACCGCTTCTACACCGACGTGCTCGGCTTCGAGACCATGATCGCGATGCCGGAGCATCACGTGTTCGTCATCACCGGCCGCGGGCAGGACGTCGGCCTGCTGCTGGAGCCGAGCGACCATCCGGTGGCCTCCGCCTACCGGGCGGGCCTGTACGCCGAGCGCATCCCGGCCCTCGTCGTCGGCACCGACGACCTGGATGCGGACATCGAACGGCTGTCGGCGCAGGGCATCGGCTTCGTGAGCGAACGCTTCACCGACGCGTCGGGCTCGTCGATCAACCTCGACGACACCGTCGGCAACATCATCCAGCTGCATGAGGCCGCGCGATGAGCCGGCACCGCGTCGTCATCATCGGCTCCGGCTTCGGGGGGCTGTTCGCCGCCAAGGCGCTCCGCCGCGCCGACGTCGAGGTGACGCTGATCGCCAAGACCACGCATCACCTCTTCCAGCCGCTCCTGTACCAGGTGGCCACCGGGGTGCTGTCCGAGGGCGAGATCGCGCCGGCCACGCGGGAGATCCTGCGCCGGCAGGCCAACGCGCAGGTCCTCCTCGGGCTGGTCGAGGACATCGACCTCACCAACCGCGTCGTGAAGTGGCGGTTCCACAACGAGTACAACGAGACGCCCTACGACTCGCTGATCGTGGCCGCCGGCGCCGGGCAGTCCTACTTCGGCAACGACCACTTCGCCACGTTCGCCCCCGGCATGAAGTCCATCGACGACGCCCTCGAGCTCCGGGCCCGGATCTTCAGCGCGTTCGAGATCGCCGAATTCACCCACGACCCGGACGAGCGCACCCGCATGCTGACGTTCACCGTCGTGGGCGCCGGCCCCACCGGTGTGGAGATGGCCGGCCAGATCCGCGAGCTGGCCACCTCGACGCTGCGCAACGAGTTCCGCACCATCGACCCGGCGAGCGCGCGGGTGCTGCTCATCGACGGCGCCGACCAGGTGCTGCCCCCGTTCGGACCCGAACTCGGCGCCAAGTCCCAGGAGACGCTGGAACGGCTCGGGGTTGAGGTGAAGCTGGGCGCCCTGGTCACCGACGTCGACGACAACGGGCTGACCATCCGGTACAAGGACGGGACCACGGAGCGCATCGAGTCGTTCGCGAAGGTGTGGGCGGCCGGTGTGCAGGGCAACGAGCTGGGCCGGACGCTGGCCGAGCAGTCGGGGGCCGAGCTCGACCGCGCGGGCCGGGTCGTCGTGGAGCCTGACCTCAGCCTCCCCGGTCACCCCGAGGTGTTCGTCGTCGGCGACCTGATGGCGGTGCCGGGGGTGCCGGGGGTGGCGCAGGGCGCGATTCAGGGCGCGCGGCACGCCGCCGCGAAGATCCGCTCCCGCCTCGAGCACACCGGGGATCCGGGCGCGTTCAAGTACAAGGACAAGGGCTCGATGGCGACGATCTCCAAGTTCGCGGCCGTCGCGAAGATCGGGTCGATCAAGCTCAGCGGCTTCATCGCCTGGGTCGCGTGGCTGTTCCTGCACCTGCTCTACATCGCCGGCTTCAAGCAGCGGGTCACCACGCTGCTCAGCTGGGCCATCACCTTCATCACCAACGGCCGCTCCCAGCGGGTCGTCACGAACCAGCAGATGGTCGGTCGGCTCGCGCTCGAGCACCTCGGCCGTGGCAGTTCGGGTCGGCTCATCAAGGGCCGCCGCGACGAACTCACCCCGGGATCCTGACGTGCGGGGCTTTCTTCGCGTCCTGCGCGATCTCGGACTGCTCGTCGCGCGCGTCGTCGCGGGCGTGACCCTCGTGGCCCGCGGCTGGCACCGGTGGCAGGTCACCGGGCTCGACGCCCAGGAGGCGGTCCTCCGGGCCGCCGGACTGCCGAACCCTGAGGTGCTCGCGCTCGCCGCCGTCGCCTTCGAACTCATCGGGGGCGTCCTGCTGGTCTTCGGACTGGCCACCCCGCTGGTGGGGCTCGGGATCGTCGCGGTGAACGTCGCCGTCATCCTGACGACCCGCGCCGACGCCGGCTTCTATCAGCACGGGGGCGGCTGGGAGTACAACGCCGCCCAGGCGGCCCTGGGGCTGGTGTTCCTGGTGTTCGGCGCCGGCCGGACCGGTCTGGACCATCTGTTCGTCCGCCCCCGCGACGACCACGACCGCCTGATCGCCGACCCGCACGACGCACAGCTCGCTCACAGCTGACGCATAGCGTCGGCCCTGTCGGGGGTGCCAGAGTAGGCGCATGCCAGTGACCGAACCCCTGACGCGCCCCGACGGCACGCCGATCCGGATCCTCACCGTCGACGACGAGCCCAGCCTCATCGAACTGCTGGCCATGGCGATGCGCTACGAGGGCTGGGAGGTGTTCACGGCGTCGTCGGGTGGCGACGCCGTGCGGGTGGCCCGAGACGCCAAGCCGGACGCGCTGGTCCTCGACATGATGCTGCCGGACTTCGACGGGCTCGAGGTCATGCGGCGCATCCGGACGGAGCAGCCGGATGTTCCGGTGATCTTCCTCACCGCCAAGGACGGTGTCACCGACCGCGTCGCGGGGCTCACCGCCGGCGGCGACGACTACGTCACCAAACCGTTCTCGCTCGAGGAGGTGATCGCCCGGCTGCGGGGGCTGCTGCGCCGCAGTGGGGCGACCAGTGTCCGGCCAGACACCCAACTGGTCGTGGGGGACCTCATCCTCGACGAGGACTCCCACGAGGTCAGCCGCGGTGGCGTCCCGATCAAACTCACCGCCACCGAGTTCGAGCTGCTGCGGTTCCTCATGCGCAACCCCAAGCGCGTCCTCAGCAAGGCCCAGATCCTGGATCGGGTGTGGAACTACGACTTCGGGGGCCAGGCCAACGTCGTCGAGCTGTACATCTCCTACCTGCGCAAGAAGATCGACGCCGACCGCGAGCCCATGATCCACACGATGCGCGGCGCCGGCTACGTCCTGCGCCCGGCGGGGTCGTGACCCGCGCGCAGCGCCGCGGCTCGCTCGCCGCCCAGCTGCAGCCGCGGCTGGTCCTGACGGTCGCGGTGATGGCGATCCTGGTCGTGATCACCACGCTCGTCGCGCTGCGCACGATCCTCTACAACCAGCTCGACGCCGAACTCGACGCCGCGCAGGTGCGCCAGAGCCGCAGCAGCATCCACGACGACGGCCCGCCCGGGCTGGAGACCCCCGGGATGCGGGTCGGGACCGCGATCGCGGTGCGTCTGATCGACGGGCGGGCTGTGGGCGGCGTCGTCGGCGACGGCTCCACCAACGCGTCGATGACCATCGAGGCATGGTCGGCGCTGACGTCCGTGCCCGTCGACGGCGGCAAGTACACCGTCGACGTCCCCGGGCTCGGCACCTACCGCGTGGAGGCCCGCGAGTCCTCGCTCGGCACGGTCGCCGTCGGGCTGCCGGTCGCGGACATCCGCCGCACCCTGCTGTGGCTGGCGGCGTTCGCTGGCGCGCTCGGCGTGTTCGCCGTCGCGGCCACCGCGTTCGTCACGCGGGCGGTCCTCGACCGCGCCACCAAGCCGCTCGTCGCGCTCACCGACACGGCCGACGAGGTGAGCCGTCTGGAGCTCGAGCGCGGCTCGGTGGCCGTGCCCCGCGTCGAGACCGGCCCCCTCCCCCAGCACAGCGAGGTCACCCGCCTGTCGACGGCCTTCAACGACATGCTCGGCCGCGTCGAGGGAGCCCTCCAGGCCCGCGAGCTGTCCGAGGCCAAGCTCCGCCGTTTCGTCGCCGACGCCTCCCACGAGCTGCGGAATCCGTTGGCCGCTATCCGCGGGTACGCCGAGCTCGGTCAGCGGTCGCCGGAGGGCACCGCGCACGCGCTGGGGCGCATCGGCGCCGAGTCCGAGCGCATGACCAAGCTCGTCAACGACCTGCTGTTGCTCGCGCGGCTCGATGCGGACGCGCGCGTCGAGCCCCGGCCCGTGGACGCCGTCGAGGTGGTCCTCAACGCCGTCAGCGACGCCCAGGCCGCCAGCCGCGACCACCGGTGGCTCCTCGACGTCCCCGAGGACCCGGTCGAGGTCCTCGCCGATGCGGATCAGCTGCACCAGGTGATGGTCAACCTGCTCGCCAACGCCCGGACCCACACCCCGCCGGGGACGAGCGTCACCGCGACGGTGGAGCGGCGCGGGGCGTCCGCGCAGCGGGGCGGCGGGGTCGCGATCATCCGGGTCCTGGACGACGGGCCCGGCATCGCGCCGGAGGTGCTGCCGCGGGTGTTCGAGCGGTTCGCCCGCGCCGACGACGCCCGGGCGCACTCGGCCGCGCAGTCGACCGGCCTGGGCCTGGCGATCGTGCGGGCCGTCGTCGAGAGCTTCGGCGGGTCCGCGTCGGTGGAGTCGCGGCCGGGGCTGACGGTGTTCACGGTGGTGCTGCCGTTGGCCCACCGCGACGAGGGAGGCCCGCAGTAAGCTCGGCTGCGACGGTGCCCGCCGGGGCCCGCACGCCCGGAAGGACCGCCATGGAGATCACGCGCTCGGCACTCGCCCAGATGGTCGACCACACCCTGCTGAAGACCGACGCCACCCGCGCGCAGGTGTCCGCGCTCGTCGCCGAGGCGCGTGAGCTGGGGGCGTTCTCCGTGTGCGTGTCGCCGTCGATGCTGCCGATCACCGACGAGCTGGGCGACGTGAAGGTCGCCACCGTGTGCGGGTTCCCGTCAGGCAACCACACCTCCTCGGCGAAGGCGGCGGAGGCTGCCGAGTCGTCGCGGCTGGGTGCCGACGAGATCGACATGGTGATCAACATCGGCCTGCTCAAGGAGGGCCGGCCGGACGCCGTCGAGGCGGAGATCCGGGCCGTGCGCGAAGCGACGACCGGCCTGCTCAAGGTCATCATCGAGTCCGCGGCGCTGACCGATGAGGAGATCGTCGCTGCCTGCAGGGCCGCCGAGGCCGCGGGGGCGGACTACGTGAAGACCTCCACCGGGTTCCACCCGGCCGGCGGGGCGTCGGTGCACGCCGTGGAGTTGATGGCGGCGACGGTGGGCGACCGCCTCGGCGTCAAGGCCAGCGGCGGGATCCGCGACTACGCCACCGCCAATGCGATGGTCGAGGCGGGTGCGACGCGGCTGGGCCTCTCCGGTACTCGCGCGGTCCTCGACGGCGCTGACGGCGACGAGCCGGGCGGCCAGGTCGGGATGGGCTCGGCCTACTAGAGATTCAGTCGCTGAACTGGGTGGCGTAGAGCGTCGCGTAGGCGCCGCCGGCGTCCAGTAGCTGCGCGTGCGTCCCCCGCTCGACGACACGCCCCGCCTCGACGACGAGGATCTGGTCGGCGTGCCGCACCGTCGAGAGGCGGTGCGCGATAACGATGGCGGTGCGCCCGGCCCGGGCGGTGTCGAGGGCCCGCTGGACCAGCGTCTCGGACTCGGAGTCCAGGTGCGCGGTCGCCTCGTCGAGGACGAGGATCGGCGGGGCCTTGAGCAGCAGGCGCGCGATCGCGAACCGCTGCCGCTCCCCGCCGCTGAGCCGGTAGCCGCGTTCGCCGACGACGGTGCCGAGCCCGTCGGGCAACCGCCGCACGAGCCCGGCGATCTGGGCGGCGTCCAGCGCGCCCCACAGCTCCTCGACGGTCGCGGTGGGCTTCGCGTAGCGCAGATTGGCCTCGATGGTGTCGTGGAAGAGGTGGGCGTCCTGGGTGACGTAGCCGATCTCGTCCTGCAGCGACGCCAGCGTCAGCCGGCGCACGTCCTCGCCGGCGATCTCGACGACGCCGGAGTCGACGTCGTACAGCCGGGCGAGCAGGTGCGTGATGGTGGTCTTCCCCGCTCCGGACGGTCCCACCAGGGCAACCGTCTGACCCGGCTCGGCCTGGAAGGAGATCCCCCGCAGCACCGGCGTGTTGGCAGACTCCCCCGCGGCCGCCGTCGGCTCGAGCGACTCCAGCGACACCGTCGCGGCGTCGGGATAGGTGAACCAGACGTCGCGGAAGGCCACCGACGGCGGACCCGAGACCGGCCGGGCGTCCGGGGCGTCGACGATGAGCGGCTCCAGGTCCAGGACCTCGAAGACGCGTTCGAAGCTCACCAGGGCGCTCATGATGTCCACCCGCAAGTTCGACAGCTGCATCAGCGGGCCGTAGAGCCGCGCCAGCAGGGCGACGAGGGCCGTGAGGGTCCCCACGGTGAGGTCGCCGGCCACCGCCGCCACGCCGCCGAAGCCGTAGAACAGTGCGGTCGCGAGCGCCCCCACGAGCGCCATGGCGGTCATGAAGACACGCGAGATCATCGCGATCTTCACGCCCGAGTCGGCGACGTCCTTCGACTGGCGGGCGAACGTGGCGTGCTCGGTGTCGAGATCGCCGAAGAGCTTCACCAGCAGGGCTCCGGAGACGGTGAACCGCTCGGTCATGGTCGCCGACATCTCCGCGTTCTGGGTCATCCGGAGCCGCGACAGGTCCGCGAGCCGCGTCCCCACCATCCGCGCCGGGACCATGAAGATCGGCAGCAGGACCAGCGCCGCCAGGGTCAGCGGCCAGGACAGCGCCAGCATCGAGCCCAACACCAGCACCAGCGTGATGGAGTTGCTCACGACCGTGGACAGCGTCGAGGTGAACGCCTGCTGGGCGCCGTTGACGTCGGACTGCAGCCGCGACACCAACTTCCCGGTGTGCGAGCGGCTGAAGAACGCGATCGGCATCCGCAGCATGTGGTCGAAGATCTGCGTGCGCATCGAGTAGATGAGCCCCTCGCCGATGCGCGCCGAGCACCAGCGCTCCACGATCTGCAGCAGGGCGGACCCCAGTGCCATGGCGGCGACGGCGACCGAGAGCCAGACGATGACGTCGACGTCGCCGGCGAGCACGCCGTCGTCGATGATCCTTTGGAACAGAAGCAGCGGGGCGACGGACAGCGCGCTGCTGACGATCACCGTGACGAGGAAGACGACGATGAGTCCCTTGAAGGGGGCCCCATAGGCGACGACCCGGCGAGCGGTGCCGCGGTCGAGCTTGTGCTGCCGGATCTCCGGGTCTGCCGCGAGGCGCCCGAGCATGCGGCCGCCGCCCATGCCGCCCCCGCCGTGCCCGACGCTCATTCGCACTCCTCGCCGCCCGCCGACGGGCTGGTCGCCGCGGCCTCCGCCGACGGCTCCCCCAGCGTAGCCGCGCCCCCATGGGCCGAGGGAGACGCAGCCACCGCGGGGCATTAGGCTCACCCCATGCTGCTGAGCGACCGCGACATCTTGGGCGAAGTGCACACCGGGGGGATCCTCCTCGATCCATGGGACCCGGCCATGGTGCAGCCGTCGAGCGTGGACGTGCGGCTGGACAAGTTTTTCCGGGTGTTCGAGAACCACCGGTATCCCTCGATCGACCCGTCGATCGAGCAGCCGGACCTCACGCGCCTCATCGAGACGCCCGCGGACGAGCCGTTCGTGCTGCATCCCGGGGAGTTCGTGCTGGGGTCGACGTTCGAGCGCGTGACGCTGGGGTCGTCGGTCGCGGCGCGCCTCGAGGGCAAGTCGTCACTGGGCAGGCTCGGGCTGCTCACGCACTCGACGGCGGGCTTCATCGACCCTGGTTTCTCCGGCCACGTCACCCTCGAGTTGTCGAACATGGCCACGCTGCCGGTGAAGCTCTGGCCGGGGATGAAGATCGGCCAGCTGTGCTTCTTCCGGCTGAGTTCCCCGGCGGAGCATCCGTACGGGTCGGCGCAGTACGGGTCGCGGTACCAAGGGCAGCGGGGCCCGACGCCGTCGCGGTCGCATCTGAACTTCCACCGCACCCAGGTCTGACGAGGGTCGGGGTCGCCGCTGCGGTCGCGCCTGCCCGCCCCCCGAGGTCACGCGGCCCCGCTCGCTGAGGTCGCGCCCGGTGCGCGGCACCGCGGCGAGTCTCGAAGCCGACGCCGCAGGCGTCGATCCCCCAACCCCGCTCGCTGCGGTCGTGCCTGTCCGTTCGCTGAGGTCGCGCCCGACGGCGGAGCCGTCCGGGCGAGTCTCGAAGCCGACGCCGTAGGCGTCGATCCCTTGACCCCATCCTCTGAAGGTGCGGGGAGCCGCGACCCGTCGCTCGGGCGGCCCTTGTGGCCGGGTGTTCTGTTCAGGTGAACGGATGGCTGGGGTTGAGTAGTCGAGGCCGCCCGAGCGTCGGTTCCCGTCTCCCCACACTGGTTCCGACGGTTGCGTGGCCGGGTCCGGGTGCGGCCCGGCGGGGCGGCCCTGGGTCGGGTCTGTCTAGGCGGGACGCCAGTTTGGTGATCGTCGGGTTGGGCGTCCCTGCGCGCAGCCGCCCCACCGTCCCACCCCTTCGCAGGAACACCCAGCGACGCTGAGGTCGCGCCACCCGTTCGCTGAGGTCGCGCCCGACGGCGGAGCCGTCGGGGCGAGTCTCGAAGCCGACGCCGCAGGCGTCGATCCCCCTTGGATGCAGGTCAGGTGCCGTCGCCCCAGATGGCGGCGGAGCGGCGGATGAGATCATCCAGGTCGGGCCCGCCAGCGTCGGACAACTCCGTGTCCGGCGGGTCGACGTCAGGTGGGTCCCCCGTTGGCCGGCCCGGGGTCTGGGTCAGGTGGTGCCCCGGCGCGGATCTGTCGGAGTCGGAAGCGGCGGTGTTGCCGCGGGCGTCTGACCGGGTCGATGTGTCGCGGTGGGGTGAACCACGGCAGGCCGGTCACCGGGTCGAGGTGCACCTGCCATTGGGAGGTTTCGGATTGGAGTGGGTCGGGTTCCACGAGGCGGTGGTGGTGCGGGCAGAGCAAGACGCCGTTTCCTAGCCGGGTGTCGCCGCCTTGCCACCACGGGACGATGTGATGCGCCTCGCAGCACGCGGGGGTTGCCGAGCAGCCGGGGAACGCGCAGCCACCGTCGCGCTGCATCAGCGCTGCCCGCAGGCCGGGGGTGAACGTGCGGTAGGTCCGGCCCACATCCAACAACCGCGACGCTCCGCCGAGCACGACGGGAATGATGCCGGCGTCGCACGCCAACCGGCGCACCTCCCCGGCTGGCAGGCCGTCGACGTCGTCGAGCCCGATCAAGCCAACCCGACCGAGGCCGGTGGTGAGGGTGTCGAGGTCGAGGGTGACGTGCATCTGCGGCCGATCCCCACCATGCGCCGGCAGCGCACCACTGGAGGCGGCCTTCTGGGTCAGCAGGACCAGCGCATCCGCCCGGCGCGCGTCCCGGGACGCGACCTCACCGGCGGCGGTGTAGGTGGAGGCGTCCGGCATCAACGCATCCAACTGCGCGCTCAACAACGCCGCGTCCGCGACCGGCAACTGTCCGCTGATGCGCATCGAGCCGTGATAGTCCGGCGCCAGCCGCAGGAACCGACCCCGATGAGCCGCCGCCTCCTCCCGCGCCAACCGCTTCGCATCATCCGCATCCGAGGCGTCCGGATCGATCACCTCCACCAGCCGCGCCGCGAGCACCCGCAGTTCCGAGGGGCCCAGGGTGTCGACGTGGGCAAGGATCTCCTCCTCGCAGCGCGTCAGCTCCGCCCGGGTCAACCGGGCGGGCAGTTTCCGCAAGCCGGCGACGATGGCGTCGGCCTGCGCCAATGAGATCGAGCCGTCGTTGAGCGCGGCTCCGATCAGCGGAAACCTGTCGTGCAGATCAGCGGCTAGGCGAAGGCTCGCCGTGGCTTGGGCGGGGGTGGTGCGCACCGACTGCCGCACCCCGTCGATCACGGCCTCCGCCGCGGCGAGCTTTGCCTCATGCAGGAGGTGAAGGCGTAGACCGGCGAGCTGCGCCTCGGCCTCGGTGACCGCCGCGACGAGGCCGGCAAGGCGGTCCACGGGGGTGTCGTCGGTGGTGAGTGACAGCGCGGCGTCCCACAGTGCAGCGATGGATCGCTGCATCTGCTCGCGCACGGAATCACTCATGTGAACTATTCTTGCGGAGGCCACTGACAATTTCGGATTTCCAAGGCCGGAAGATCGACGCCTGCGGCGTCGGCTTCGAGACTCGCCCGGACGGCTCCGCCGTCGGGCGCGACCTCAGCGAACGGTGCAGGCGCGACCTCAGCGAACGGACCGCCCCCACCAGCACGACACGCCGTCGAACTCCGCCCTCGAGGCTCTATGCCGGCGCCGGGCCCGAGTGGGGCTGCTATTCGTGCTGGGGTCGGGTGGATCGACGCTATGGCGTCGGCTTCGAGACTCGCGCGGACGGCTCCGCCGTCGGGCGCGACCTCAGCGAACGAGTGGGCGCGACCTCAGCCATCGAGAGAGGGGGCGGGACGGTGGGGCGGCTGCGCGCAGTGATGCCCAACCCGAGGGTCACACAGCTGGCGTCCCGCCTAGACAGACCCGGCCCAGGGCCGCCCCACCTGCACGCACCCGAACCCGCCCACGCCACCGCCGAGACGAGTGCGGGGAGACGGGAACCGACGCTCGGTCGGCCTCGCCTACCCAACCCCAGCCGGCCGGTCACCTGGACAGAACACCCGGCCACAAGGGCCGCCCGAGCGTCGGATCACGGCTCCCCACACCAACAGCGGATGGGGTCAAGGGATCGACGCCTACGGCGTCGGCTTAGGGGCTCGCCCGGACGGCTCCGCCGTCGGGCGCGACCTCAGCAAACGGGGAGGGCATCGGCTTCGAGACTCGCCCGGACGGCTCCGCCGTCGGGCGCGATCTCAGCAGACGGGGAGGGCGTCGGCTTCGAGACTCGCCCGGACGGCTCCGGCGTCGGGCGCGACCTCAGCAAACGGGCACGTGCGACCTCAGCGAACGGGCACGTGCGACCTCAGCGAACGGGCAAGCTCACCTCGGCCAGCCGCGGTCGAGGCACCCGCCGGCCGGTCAGGGGGTCTCACGCGGGGGCTCGATCCGCAACGACACGCCCTCGCCGATGTCCAGGATCGTGCCCACCTCCACCTGCGCCGACGCCCCATCGCGGAGGGTGAACGGCGAGCCGTTCGGGGGTACCACCACGGTGCCGTTGACGGAATGCAGGTCCCGCACAATCACGTCGCCCTTGTGGACCTCGACCGCCACGTGGTTGCGGGAGATGTCGAGGTGGGGGCTCGACACCCGCAGGACATGGGCACGTTCGTACCCCGCCGTCGCACGCGGCTCCCGCCCGACCACGACCGCGGTGACGACGTTGACGAACTCCCCGCTGTTGGTGTGCAGGCCCGCCAAAGCGGGCGGCGCCATCCGTGCTGTCGCAGGACCCGGATCCTCGACCGCCCGCATCGGAGCGGTCACGGGTTCGGCGGGGACGACAGGCATGGGCGCCGTCGGCGGTCCCGGCTCGACGACGCGCGTCGGCTCCGCATCGGAGTCCTCCTCCGCGGGAACCTGCAGGGCGGCCGGCCGCCCCGCCGCCCGCACCTCCTGCAGCGACGCGGCCATCCGCTCGACGGCCTCGGCGATGATCTCCCGCGACGTCGCCAGGTTCACTCGCACGAAACCGGTCGTGGCCGGGGAGAACTCGCGGCCCAGGTTGAACCGAACCCGGCCGACCTGATGGAAGTGCCGGCCCGGCTCGTCGAGCCCGAGGGGGCCGCAGTCCAGCCACGCCAGGTAGGTGCCCTGGGACGGCTCGTAGTGCAGCTCGGGAATGAGACGGGCCAGCTCGGCGGCGAAGAACTCCTTGTTGGCGGCGACCTCGGCGGAGGCTTCCCCCACCCAGTCGCGGGCATCGTTCAAGGCCGTGGCGTGGGCCAGGACCCCGAAGTAGCTGGCGCCGTCGGGCATCATCGGGTTGAGGCGCTCGAGCAGGGCCGCGTCGCCGATCACGAGGCCCGCCTTGAGCGCCGCGAGGTTCCAGGACTTCGACGCCGACGTGACGACGAGTGCGTTGCCCGCCCCCGGCACCGTCAGGTACGGAACGTGCGCCGCCCCTGCCAGGGGGGCGTGGATCTCATCCGAAACCACCACGACCCCGTGCCGCTCCGCGAGGCGCGCGACGGCGGCGAGCTCCTCGGCGGTGTGGATCGTGCCGTTCGGGTTGTGCGGCGAACACAGCAGGTACACCGCCGGCCGCTCTGTGGCGAAGGCCTCCTCGAGGCCGGGGAGGTCGAGCCGGTCATCCACCAGGGGCACGTCGACGATGCGGCGCCCCGTGGTGGTGACCACGTGCCGGAAGGGGGGATAGACCGGGGAGTTGATGACGACGCCGTCGCCCGGCTCCGACAGCCCCAAGACGGCCTCCCGCATGCCCGTGACGACGTCGGTGGCCAGCTTCTGGTCCGCGACACCGACCCGCCAGCCCCACTGCCACTCGGCGTACGCGGCGAAGGCCTCCTGGTAGGCGGGGAGCTCCGGGTATCCGGTGTCGCCGTCGGCCAGCGCCCGCTCCAGGGCCTCGCGGATGGGGGGCGCCAGGTGCGCGTCCATCTCCGCGACGAACAGCGGCAGCACGTCCGGCTCCCAGCGGCGCCACTTGATGGTGCCGCGCCGCCGCAGATCGCCGAGGGGGACGTCGAAGATGGCCATGGCCCCAACCTAGCGAAACGACCCCGACTTGACGTCGACGGCATAATGGACCGCGTCGCACGGCGTCGATGAGGCCATCACCTCGGAGCTGCCGGAAGAACGGCGGGGTGTCCCGCTCACTAGACCCGGCCGCGGCGGACGAACAAGTGGGGCGCCCCGGCGCCCAAGAAGGGTGGTACCGCGGGCTTCGGCTCGTCCCTTCACCTCAGCGACGATTCGATGAAGGACCACCCGATGACCGACCAGGCTGCCAGCCAGTCCCCCGGCTACCGCGCCGTGCCCGCGCAGGTTGACTTCCCGACCCTCGAGCACGAGATCCTGAGCCTGTGGGAGGAGCGCGATACCTTCGCCCGCTCCCTGGAACGCACGGCCGACGGCGAGCCGTGGACCTTCTACGAGGGCCCGCCCACCGCGAACGGCATGCCGGGCACGCACCACATCGAGGCGCGTGTTTTCAAGGACCTGTTCCCCCGCTACAAGACGATGCGGGGCCACCGCGTTGAGCGGAAGGCCGGCTGGGACTGCCACGGCCTCCCGGTCGAGTTGGCCGTCGAGAAGGAGCTCGGTTTCTCCGGCAAGGCGGACATCGAGGCCTTCGGCGTCGAGGCGTTCAACGCGAAGTGCCGGGAATCTGTGCTGCGGCACGTCGACGCGTTCACCGAGCTCACGGAGCGTATGGGCTACTGGGTCAACATCGACGACGCCTACGTGACGATGACACCGCAGTACGTCGAGTCGCTGTGGTGGGCGCTCAAGCAGATCCACGGCAAGGGCCTCCTCGAGGAGGACTACCGCGTGGCGCCGTACTGCCCGCGGTGTGGCACCGCGCTGTCGGACCACGAGCTCGCGCAGGGCTACGAGGACATCACCGACCCGTCGATCTACGTCCGCTTCCCGCTCACCTCCGGCCCGCTCGCCGGCGAGGTGGACCTGTTGGTCTGGACGACGACGCCCTGGACGCTGGTCTCCAACACCGCGGTCGCGGTGCACCCGGACGTGACCTACCGCGTCGCCACGCACCCGCAGCAGAAGGCGCTGGTCGTCGCCGAGCCCCTGGCCGACAAGGTGCTGGGCGACGAGTGGACCCTCACCGACACCTTCCTCGGCCGCGACCTCGAGCGCTGGACCTACCAGCGGCCCCTCGAACTCGTGGAGTTCCCGGCCCCGGCCCACTTCGTGGTGCTCGCCGAGTACGTCACCACCGAGGACGGCTCCGGCCTGGTCCACCAGGCGCCCGCCTTCGGCGAGGACGACATGCACGTGTGCCGCTCCTACGGCCTGCCCTTCGTCAACCCCGTCCGCCGCGACGGCACGTTCGACGAGGACCTCGACCTGGTGGGCGGTCTGTTCTTCAAGGACGCCGACACCGCCATCGTCGCCGACCTCAAGGCCCGTGGACTCATGTTCCGCGTCCTCGACTACACGCACAGCTACCCGCACTGCTGGCGCTGCCACACCCCCCTGCTCTACTACGCCATGCCGTCGTGGTACATCCGCACCACGCACATCAAGGATGAGCTGCTCGCGGAGAATGAGGCCACCACCTGGTACCCGGACACCATCAAGCACGGCAGGTACGGCGACTGGCTGAACAACAACATCGACTGGGCGCTGTCGCGGACCCGCTACTGGGGGACGCCGCTGCCGATCTGGCGCTGTGAGGACGACCACCAGGTCTGCGTCGGCTCCCGCGCCGAACTCAGCGAACTCACCGGCGCGGACCAGAGCGACCTGGATCCGCACCGTCCGTTCGTCGACGACATCGTCTTCCCATGCCCGACCTGCGGCAAGGAGTCGCGCCGCGTGCCGGAGGTCATCGACGCCTGGTTCGATTCCGGCGCCATGCCCTTCGCGCAGTGGGGCTACCCGCATGTGCCCGGCTCCGAGGAGGTGTTCGCCGAGCGGTATCCGGCTGACTTCATCTGCGAGGCCATCGACCAGACCCGCGGCTGGTTCTACTCGCTCATGGCCGTCGGCACCCTGGTGTTCGACCAGAGCTCGTACCGCAACGTCGTCTGCCTGGGCCACATCCTCGCCGACGACGGGCGCAAGATGAGCAAGCACCTCGGCAACGTGCTGGAGCCGATCCCGCTCATGGACCAGCACGGCGCGGACGCGGTGCGCTGGTTCATGGCCTGCTCCGGGTCGCCGTGGATGGCGCGACGCGTCGGCCATCAGGCGATCGGCGAGACGGTCCGCAAGGTTCTGCTGACCTACTGGAACACCGTCGCGTTCCACACGCTGTACGCGCGGGCGTCGGACTGGACGCCCGCCGGTGAGGCGCCGCCCGTCGCGGAGCGTCACGTGCTCGACCGCTGGCTGACGTCGGCCACGCAGCAGCTGATCGTGGACACCACCCGGGCCCTCGACACGTTCGACACGCAGCACTACGGCGCGGTGCTGAGCCAGTTCATCGACGACCTGTCGAACTGGCACGTGCGCCGCTCCCGCCGCCGGTTCTGGGCCGGCGACCCGGGCGCCCTGTGGACGCTGCACGAGACCCTCAACGTCCTCACCCGCCTGCTGGCGCCGATCATGCCGTTCGTCACCGAGCGCGTGTGGCAGGACCTGTTCTACGCCGCCGACCCCGACGGCGTGGACTCGGTGCACCTCACGCAGTGGCCGGTGGCCGACGAGTCGCTCATCGACGTCGACCTCACCGAGGCCATGCGCCTGACGAGGCGCACCGTTGAGCTGGGCCGGGCGGCCCGGGCGGAGTCCAAGGTGAAGATCCGCCAGCCGCTGCGCCGGATGCTCGTGGCGTCCACCGTCGTCGAGCGCCTCACCCCTGAGCTGCGTGAGGAGATCATGGCGGAGCTGAACCTCGCCGCCGTCGAGTCGTTCGCCTCGCACGGTGATCTGGTCGACTACTCCGCGAAGGGCAACTTCCGCAACCTCGGGAAGCGGTTCGCGAAGCGCACGCCGGTGATCGCCCAGGCGGTCGCAGACGCCGACGCCGCCGACCTGGCCGCGTCGCTGCGCGGCACGGGGGCGGCCCGGGTGGTCGTCGACGGCGAGGAGATCGAGCTCACCGCCGACGACGTGCTGATCACGGAGCGGCCCCGCGAGGGCTGGTCGGTGGTCAACGAGCAGGGCGAGACGGTGGCGCTCGACCTCGAGCTGACGCCGGAGCTGATCCGCTCCGGGCTCGCGCGCGAGGCGATCCGGTTCATCCAGGAGTCGCGGAAGCGCGCCGGGTTGGACGTCTCGGACCGCATCACGGTCGTGATCGAGGCCGACGACGAGCTCGCTGCCGCCGTCGAGGCCCACCGGGCGCAGATCGCCGACGAAGTGCTGGCCGTCGAGCTGGCCGTCGGCCCCGTCGAGGCACCCACGGACGAGGACGCCGACCTCGGCATCAAGCTGGCGCTGCGTAAGGCCTAGGCATACCAGGAGGCTGCTGTCACCCCAGGTCGACGGCGGCCTCCTGGTGCGTCACGCCGGACTGGCGCAGGCACTTCTCCAGGACCCGCATCACCTCGAGCGTGTCGCTGAGCGGCATGGTGGGCGATTCGGTGGCGCCCTCGCGGATCCGCTGGGTCACCTCCGCGAACTCGTGGCTGTAGCCGCGCCCCGTCGGCATCGCCTCGATGATCCGCGGTAGCACCCCGTTGCGATGGACGGTGATCATGGACGGGTGGTGGAAGCGCGGCTCGATCTCGATCCAGCCCTTCGTCCCGACGACGATCAGCCGGCCGGGCCCGTAGCCGTCGAAGCCGAACGTCAGCGACGACAACCCCTCGCCGGCGTGCACCAGGTTGACGGTCGCGGCGCGCTCCACCCCCGAAGGGTAGAGCCGGGCGCGGCAGTCGATCTCCTTCACCTCGCCGAGGAAGGCCTGCGCCACGTTGATGGGGTACACGCCGAGGTCCAGGATGGCCCCACCCCCCAGCTCCCGGGAGAACAGCCGATGATCGGGCTGGTACTCGCGGAAGGCGTACAAGTCGCCCTGCACCCCGACCACGTCACCGATGCGCCCCCAGGCGACCACTTCGCGTGCGGCGGCGATGACCGGCAGGAACCTGGTCCACATCGCCTCCATCGCGAAGACGCCCTTGGCGCGGGCCGCGTCGACCACCTGGCGCGCTCCCGCGAGGGTGGCGGTGAACGCCTTCTCGACGAGCACCGCCTTGCCACGCTCGATGGCCGCGAGCGCCACGTCGCGGTGCTGCGGGTGCGGGGTGGCGATGTAGACGACGTCGATGTCGGGGGAATCCAGGAGCTCTCGGTACGAGCCGAACGCCTTGGGCACCTGGTGCTCGGCCGCGAAGTCGCGCGCCTTCGCCCACGTCCGCGACGCCACCGCCGTCAGTTCGGCCCCCGGCACGAACTGGAAGTCCCCGGCGACGCCGTGCGCGATGGCGCCTGTCCCCACGATGCCCCAGCGAACGGTAGTCATGGCCCCAGGCTAGTGGTGTGACCGCCCTCCGGCGCCGGAACCGGCGGTCATCAGCGGCGCGCGATGAGATACAGCCGTTCGTCATCGCCGCCGTCGGAGACGAGATAGCTCTCCACAGCGGTCAGCCCCGCCGCGGCCACGGCGCGCCGCACCTCCACCGCCTCGTGCCGGACGACGGCGAGTCCGTCGGGGCCCACCCGGCCGTCGCGCCCGCCGACCGGCAGCGCGATGGCCAGCACCCCGTCGGGGACCAGCACCGACCCGAGCCCACCGACCACGGCCGGCAGCTCACTGGGCGCGAAGTGCAGCAGGGAGAACCAGGCGACGACGGCGCCCCAGCCGGGAGCCGCGGCCGGGCGCAGGAGACGCCTGAGGTCGCCGACGGAGAAGTCGACCCCCGGATAACGCGCCTGGGCCGCCGCGACCATCCCCGGGGAGACGTCGATGCCGGAGACATCGGCCCCGGCCGCGGCGAGGGCACCCGCGGCGGTACCGGCGCCGCACCCGACGTCGACTACCGGTCGCCCGTGCGCCAGCGCGGCCACGCGGTCGAGGAACCAGCCCTCGAAGGGGCTCACCGAGGCGGTCAGAGCCTCCGCATCCGCCACGGCGTCGTAGCCCGCGACGACCGCGGCGTCACGCTCGGCCGGCCCGCCCGCCCGGATCGCCTCCCGGTCCTCCGCCGCCGGCGCCGCGTCGGGCGGCGGGTCACCCAGCAGGTGGATCCACCGGTGGTCCTGCTGGCCGGGGCGCCGCTCCAGCCGGAGCACGAGCGGCTCGTCGCGCGCGGCCATCCGCTCCAGACAGGCCTCGACTGCCTCGCGATCCGCGAAGGTGTACAGCCGGTCGGTGCGCGCCCTCAGCTCGCCTGGCGACTGCGGGCCGCGCAGCAGGAGGACTGTGATGAGCGCCCGCTCGTCGTCGGCCAGGCCGAGGAGGTGCGTCGCGGTCTGCAGGTACTTGAGCGTCCGCCGCCCGTAGTCGGCCCAGGCCACGCGCGCCAGACCCCCGTCCTTGAGGGCGCGCACCGCGTCCTGCACCGTCCGCTCGTCGAAGTCGACGATGGGGTCCCGGCTGCTCTTCTGGTTGCAGGCGGAGCGTAGGGCGTTGAGCGTCAGCGGGTAGGTGTCCGGCACGGTGACCTCCTTCTCGAGGAGGCACCCGAGCACGCGCTGTTCGTCGGCGGTGAGTCTCGGCAGCGTCACACCGTCGACCCTACTCCGCGGGGTCCACGGACGAGGTTCCCCGTCGCGGCCCGCGACAACTATCCTGTGACGGTCCAGAGGAGGTTCGCATGGGTCGCATTGTCCAGAAGTTCGGCGGGTCGTCGGTGGCCGACGCCGAGTCGATCAAGCGCGTGGCGCGCCGCATCGCCCGCACGCGGGCCGAAGGGCACGACGTCATCATCGTCATCTCGGCCATGGGGGACACGACCGACGAGCTCATGGACTTGGCGCTCCAGGTGTCACCGCGCCCCAAGTCCCGCGAGCTGGACATGCTCCTCACCACCGGCGAGCGCCAGTCGGCGGCACTCCTGGCCATGGCGCTGTCGGACCTCGGCGTCGACGCCGTCTCCTACACCGGCTCCCAGGCCGGCGTCATCACCACGCCGACGCACGGCAACGCACGCATCATCGACATCACCCCTGGGCGGGTCATCAGGGCGCTCGAGGAGGGCAACGTCGCGATCGTCGCGGGGTTCCAGGGCGTCGCGCAGACCACCAAGGACATCACCACCCTCGGCCGGGGCGCCTCCGACACCACCGCCGTCGCGCTCGCCGCGGCCCTCGACGCCGACTACTGCGAGATCTACTCCGACGTCGACGGCGTCTACACCGCCGATCCGCGCATCGTGCCCTCGGCTCGGCACATCGACCAGATCGGCTACGAGGACATGATGGAGATGGCCGCCTCCGGGGCCAAGATCCTGCACCTGCGCTGCGTCGAGTACGCGCGCCGCGAGGGCGTGCCGGTACACGTGCGCTCCTCCTTCACCGACCGGCCGGGGACCTGGGTCAAGAGCCAGGACGAGATCGACAAGGACGAATCCATGGAAGAAGCCATCATCACCGGAGTCGCGCACGACCGCGGCGAGGCCAAGATCACCATCGCGGGTGTCCCGGACAAGATCGGCGAGGCCGCCCGCATCTTCAAGGCGATCGCGGAGCACGAGATCAACATCGACATGATCGTGCAGAACGTGTCGCGGCTCTCCGATGTCAAGACCGACATCTCGTTCACCCTCCCGATGACCGACGGCTCCCGCGCCATCGAGGCGTTGGAGGCCATCAAGGACGAGGTCGGCTACGACGAGGTCCTCTACGACGACCAGATCGGCAAGGTGTCCGTCGTCGGCGTCGGGATGCGGTCCCACCCGGGCGTCTCCGCGACGTTCTTCGAGGCACTCGCCGGTGCCGAGGTGAACCTGCAGATGATCTCGACCTCGGAGATCCGCATCTCGGTCATCGTCGGCGCCGACGACGTCGACCGCGCCGTGCGCGCGGCCCACACCGCATTCGGCCTCGACGCGGAGGAGACGGCGAAGGTCTACGCCGGGACCGGCCGCTGACCCGTCATGGCATAAAGTTGGGCTGTTCTTCGGAAGGTGCCCATGCCACGTCCTAGCCGCCGTCAGCTGCTCACGGCGTTCGCCGTCGCCGCTGTGGGGCCGCTGGCCGCCTGCACGGGCACCCCGTCCCCGGGGCCGTCGTCGCCGACCAGCCCGTCGCCGTCGCCGAGCGGCCTGCCCTTCGGGCTCGTCACCCCCTCGCGGGTGGAGGCCGTCGTCTTCGACGGCGCGTTCGGCGTCGGCTACGTGGAGGCCGCGGCGGCCACCATGAGCGCGAACCATCCGGGCGTCACCGTCCGGGTCCGCCCGGTCCAGGACATCATCGCCGTCGTGGAACCCCGCCTGGCCGAGGGCGGCACCCCGCCCGATCTGGTCGACAACTCCGGCGCCCGCCTGCTCCCGGTGGCGAAGCTGGCTGACCAGTTCGCCGAGCTCGACGACCTCATGGACTCGGCCTCCCTGGACGGCGGGGTGCTGCGGGACACCCTGCAGCACGACGTGCTCGCCACCGGCACGTTCAACGACCGGCTCATCGCCCTCAACTACGCCCTCAGCGTGTTCGGGCTCTGGCACTCGGCCGCGGACTTCGCCGCCGCGGGGTGGGAGGTGCCGCGCACCTGGGACCGCATGTTCGAGCTCGGCGCGGCCGCGAAGGAGCAGGGCCGGTTCTTGTTCGCGTGGGGCGACGAGGCCGCCGACTACTACCAGGAGCTGGCCATCGCGTCAGCGGTCAAGGAGGGCGGTCACGAGGTACGGATCGCCCTCGATTCCCTGGCCGAGGGGGCCTGGTCCCATCCGGCCGTCACCGGGGTCCTCGAGCAGCTCGAGGCGATCGTCGCGGCGGGCTTCGTGGTCCACCGCGGGGACTACCTGGCGGCCCAGGCGTCCTGGCTGAAGGACCGCGCCGCCCTGCTGTATCCGGCCGGATCCTGGCTCCCGACGGAGATGTCCGAGCAGATCCCCGCCGACTACGAGTTGAGCGTGGCGCCGGTCCCGACCCTGACCGCGGCGCCCGTCCTGCCGCACGCCGCCGTCCACGCGACCCCGACGGAGCAGTTCCTCGTGCCGCGGCGCGCATCCAACGTCGCGGGCGCGTTCGAGCTCCTGCGCACCATGCTGACGCGGGAGGCGGCCACCGAGTTCTCCCGCGAGCATCTGGTGCCGACGATCGTGCGAGAGAGCGTCCCGGCGGACGTGACGGACACGGCGCTCACGTCGCAGGCCAGGCTGCTGGCGGACGCCGGCGCCAACGTCTTCTCGTGGCGGTTCGTCGCCCACTACGGGCTGAGCGGCGAATCGAATGTCGCCTGGGCGGACTTCCTGTCCGGCCAGATCACGGCCTCCGTGCTCGCGGCACGGTTGCAGACCCTCGCGAACCGGGTTCGCAACGACCCAGCGGTGGAGCGCTACGCCGTCGAGTGAGGGTCAGCGCCGCCGGCCGGTGCCGAAGATCCCCCGGACGATCTCGCGTCCGGCCGTGCGGACGAGGTCGCGGAAGACTGCGGACTTGGTGACCTGCTGGATCAACCCCGGATTCTCCCGCTCGTAGCGGCGGCGTGCGGCCTCCTCCGCGCGGGCCTCACGTTCGCGCCGCGCCAACTCCTTCTCGGCCGCAGCCATCTCCTTCTCCGCCTCTTCCCGGCGGCGCCGCTCCTCCTCGGCCCGGGCCTCGGCCTCAGCGGCCGCGGCTCCCTCGGCCAGCTGGCGGGTCAGCACTTCGTAGGCCGACTGCCGGTCCAGCGGCGTGCCGTACCGCGCCATCAGCGCGGACTGCTCGACGCCGGCCCTCAGGTGGTCGGGGTCGGTCGGCCCCATCCGCGACTCGGGCGCGAAGATGCGCGTCCAGGCCACCGGCGTCGGCGCACCCCGCTCGCTCATGACGGTGACGACGGCCTCCCCGATCCCGAGCTGCTGCAGGACCTCCTCGAGGTCGTAGTCGGACGTCGGGTAGGTCGACACGGTGGCCCGCAGCGCCTTGGCGTCGTTGGGGGTGTGGGCGCGCAGCTGATGCTGCACCCGCGATCCGAGCTGCGCCAACACGTCGTCGGGGACGTCCTTCGGGGTCTGGGTGACGAAGAAGATGCCGACCCCCTTGGACCGGATGAGACGCACCGTCTGCGTGATGGCGTCGAGGAACGCGTCGGAGGCGTCGTTGAAGAGCAGGTGGGCTTCGTCGAAGAAGAACACGAGCTTCGGCCGGTCGAGGTCGCCCACCTCCGGCAGGGACGAGAAGAGGTCGGCGAGGAGCCACATCAGGAACGTCGAGAACAGCGCCGGCTTGCTCGCCAACTGGGGCAGCTCGAGCAGGGACACGACGCCGCGGCCGTCCGGCGCGACGCGGAGCAGGTCCGCCGGATCGAACTCCGGCTCGCCGAAGAAGGCGTCCCCGCCCTGGTCGGCGAGCGTGACCAGGGAGCGCAGGATGACGCCCGCGGTCGCCGTCGAGACGCCGCCGATCCCCTTGAGCTCCGGCTTGCCCTCGTCCGACGTCAGGTACTTCAGCAGCTCGACGAGATCCTTGAGATCCAGCAGCGCCAGACCCGCCTTGTCCGCGTAGTGGAACACCAGGCCCAGCGACGACTCCTGGACCTTGTTCAGGTCGAGGATCTTCGACAGCAGGATGGGGCCGAACGACGACACCGTCGCCCGGATCGGCACGCCGACCCCTTCGCCGCCCAGCGAGAAGAACTCGCAGGGGTACGCCCTCGGCTGCCAGTCCTGGCCCTGCTTGGCGACCCGGGCCAGGAGCTTCTCCGACGGCTCCGCCGGGGTGGCCATCCCGCTGAGGTCGCCCTTGATGTCGGCGGCGAACACGGGGACGCCGGCGGCGCTGAGCGCCTCGGCCAGCACCTGGAGGGTGACGGTCTTGCCGGTGCCGGTGGCGCCCGCGACGAGGCCGTGCCGGTTGAACATCGACAGGGGGATCCGGATGCGGGCGTCCACCACCGGCTCCTCGTCGTGCAGCACGCCCAGCGTGACCGACGGGGCTTCGAACGCGTAGCCGGTGGTGATGGTCTCGATCAGGGCCTCGTTACTCACCGTCCTACTCTGGCACAGCCCAGCCGCTAGGGTGGGGCCGTGATCTTCAAGCGAGTAGGCGACTCCCGCCCGTACCCGGACCACGGCTACACCCAGAAGCAGTGGATCGCGATCGCCCCGCATCAGGTCCGGCTGGACGAGCTGGTCACCACAAAGCGGACCCTGGACCTGGAGGCGCTCTTGGAGGAGGACTCCACGTTCTACGGGGACCTGTTCGCGCATGTCGTGTCCTACCGCGGCGAGCTGTACCTGGAGGACGGCCTCCACCGCGCCCTGCGCGCCGCACTCCAACAGAGGCAGACGATGCACGCCCGCGTGCTGGAGCTGACGTAACAGTCCCCGACCAGAGGAAAGAACACCCGTGCGCATCTTCCGGCTCATCGCCACCCCGATCCTGCTGCTCAGCCTGCTGGGCCTGCTCGTCTGGGGTGCGACGTGGGGGTGGAAGGCGCTGACCGAGCCGCTACCGTCGCCGTCGCCGACGCCGTGCGTGATGGAGCCGGCGGAGATCGTGACCGTCCGCGACGTGACCGTGCGCATCTACAACGGCGGCTTCACCAGCGGGCTGGCCAACCGCGTCGGGAACCAGCTCACGGAGGCGGGCTTCGACGTCGCCCGCGTCACCAACACCGAGGAACGCGTCACCGGCACCGTGATCCGCGCGAACCGGCGTGAGACCCCGCAGATCCGGCTGGCTGCCTCCTACTTCGTCGAGCCGGTCATCCAGTACGACGATCGGGTGGACGGCGTCGTCGACATCCTCGTCGGCACGGACTTCGCCGGCTTCTCGGAGGCCCCGTTCGCCCAGGTGAGCTCCACGGACGGCCAGCTGTGCCGGGTCCCGACGCCGTCGGCGAGCGCCCCGGAACCGTCGCCGTCGCCCAGCTCCTGAGTCTGCACACGTTGAGGGCCCCCAAACCTGGTGGATCGGGGGCCCTCAACTGGTCCCTCAGGACCGTGGCGGTGATGGAGGGATTTGAACCCCCGGTGGGTTGCCCCACACCCGCTTTCGAGGCGGGCTCTTTCGGCCGCTCAGACACATCACCGCCGGATACTGTACCGGCGGACCCCGGGGTTTGACCAATTGGCGGCCGGCTCGCGCGGGCCCGCCCCGGCTGCGCGCCACCCGAGCGTTGAGCCTGATCCACGTCCCGACGCCGAAATTGGACGGCTTGAACGATCCAAGACCTGCCGAGACCAGGCGCAGGCTCAACCGACTAAGGTGAGCGGGTGCGTGACTTCGCGACGCTGATGCGGGCTCCGGGGCTGGCCCACATCCTCATCGCCCAGCTGGCCGCCCGCTTCCCGGCGGGGATGTATTCGCTCGGCATCCTCATGCACGTCCGGGCCACGCAGGGCAGCTACACCGCCGCCGGTCTCGTCCTCGCGGCGTTCTCGATCGGTATGGCGGTCGCCGGCCCCGTCGTGTCGCGGCTGCTCAGCCGGCTGGGCACCTTCCGGGTCCTGACCGCGACCCTCCTCATCTCGGTGACGGCCTTCGCCCTCCTCGCGCTGCTCCCCCTCCCCCTGGCCGGCGCGATGGCGCTCGCCGGCCTCGGCGGGGCCGCGATGCCGCCGGTGATCCCCGCCGTCCGCACGCTGTACCCGCAGCTGGCGCCCCAGCACCTGCTGACGGGCCTGTTCAGCCTCGACGCCGCCCTGCAGGAGATCATCTGGATCATCGGCCCCGTGGCGATCACCCTGCTGGTGGGCACGCTCGGGTCCGGGCCCGCGCTCCTGGTGGTCATCGGCATCCAGATCGTCGGCGGGCTGCTGTTCATCCTGGCCCGACGGGTGCGGCAGCTGCGCATCCCGCCGACGACGCGGCGGTTCGGCCGCGTCCTGGCCAACCCGTCGGTACTCCTCATGACGGTGACGTCGCTGCTGATGATCGGGGCGTTCGCGGCGATGGAGGCGGCCATCGTCGCCTCGTTCGGAGACGGTTCCGTGCAAGCCGGCGGCGTGCTGGCGCTGTCGGCCGTCGGATCCCTGATGGGTGGCCTGGCGGCGGGGAACCGGCCGATCAGCCGCTGGTCCCTGGCCCTGCGCATGCTGGTCGTCGTCGCGGGGTTCGGCCTCGCGGCGATCCTCAGCGGATTCTGGGGCCTCGCGCTGGCCCTCTTCCTCGCGGGATTCGGGATCGCGCCGGCGCTGGCGGCCGTGTCATCGGTCATCGCCGGCAGCGTCCCGTTCTCGGACACCGCCGAGGCCTACGGATGGATCGGCACCGGTCAGCTCCTCGGCGCCTCCTTCGGCTCAGCGCTGGCCGGCATCGCCATCGACACCGGGGGCGGCCACGCGGGCATCCTCGTCGCGGTGGCCATCGCCGGGTCGGCCGCACTCGTGGCGCTGGTGTTCCGCGACGCCCAGCCAGACCTCCGCGGCGGCATCGTGGCCGTCCGGGAGGGCTAGCGCCGGTCGCGGAAGAAGCCGTCGAGCAGGGCGGCGCAGTCGTCGGCCAGGACGCCGGAGGTCACCCGCGGGCGATGGTTGAGCCGCGGGTCGCGCACGACGTCCCACAGCGAGGCGACCGCGCCGGCCTTCTCGTCGAACGCGCCGAAGACCAGATGGTCGATCCGGCTGGCGACGACGGCCCCGGCGCACATGGTGCACGGCTCGAGCGTGACGACCAGCGTGCAGCCGCTCAAGCGCCACTCCCCGATCGTCTCCGCGGCCCTGCGGATGGCCACGATCTCGGCGTGCGCCGTCGGATCGCCGTGCAGTTCGCGTTCGTTACCTCCGCGACCCAGCACCTGTCCGTCGGGTCCCAGCACCACGGCCCCGATCGGCACGTCGCCGTGCCGGCCCGCCGCGACCGCCTCGGCGAGCGCCAGGCGCATCGCCGGGTGCCAGCGGGTGGCCACTAGTCGTCGAAGGCCTCGACGGCGGCGTCGAACTCGGCCCGGATCTTCAGCTTGGACGCGATGCGGCCGAGGAGCACGTCGGAGTCCTCGTCGTAGTCCGTGGCGATCGACTCCATCTCGAACGCACGCAGCCCGCTGGCGGCGTACATACCGAGGTCCCCGAGCGGCGCCGGGTCGGCGTCCTCGTCCGGGGGTTCCTCGCCCAGGTAGTCGACGACGTCGCGGGCGATGGGCCAGTCCGTGGCCGCCGTGGCGTCGGAGAGCAGCACCTCGACGGTGCGGCCGCGCACGCGGCAGATCACGAAGAACTCCCCGGCGACGGACACCCACCCGTCGGCGCCCGAGTCCCCGGGCAGCCGGCTCAGCTGGGTGATCAGCTCGTCGAGGTCGTTGGCGAGGTCGACATCCAGCGGGACCGCGACGGCCCGGCCGTCCTCGCGGTAGAGAGCGATGACGAGATCGACCTCGTCCTCGGTGGCATCCTCCAGATCGTCGTACTCGTCGTAGTCGTCGTCGGAGTCCTCCGGCTCGTCGGAGTCGTCGTCCACGCTGTTGAGGTCGAAGGGCTCAGCGTCCTCGTCAAACACGTCCACGGCTCACTCCTTTCGGTCGGTGCCCGTCCATCCTTGCATGAGTGGCCACGCGACACACCCTCGGGCCGTGATCTCACCGGCCCGCTTCGCCGCCTGAGGAGGATGTGGGACGCTTAGCGTCGTGGAACTCTGCGTCGTCACTCACCCCCTCGTCGATCACAAGCTCACGGTCCTGCGGAACAAGCACACGGAGCAGCCGGTGTTCCGGCGGCTCGTCGAGGAGCTCGTGACGCTGCTGGCCTACGAGGCCACCCGCGGTGTCCGCATCACCGAGACCCGGATCGAGACGCCGGTGACGGCGACGACGGGCGTCAAGCTGGCCCAGCCGGCGCCGCTGGTGGTGCCGATCCTGCGCGCCGGGCTCGGGATGCTCGACGGCATGCTGCGACTCATGCCCACCGCCGAGGTCGGCTTCCTGGGCATGATCCGCGACGAGGAGACGCTCCAGCCGGTCACCTACGCGGAGCGCCTGCCGAAGGATCTGTCCGGGCGCCAGTGCTACGTCCTGGACCCGATGCTGGCCACCGGCGGCTCACTCGGCGGAGCGGTGCAGTACCTCGTCGACCGCGGCGCCGACGACATCACCTGCATCTGCCTGCTGGCCGCCCCCGAGGGGATCGAGAAGCTCAACCGGCTCCTGGCCGATCTCGACGTGCCGTGCACGCTGGTCGTCGCCGCCGTTGACGAGCGCCTCAACGAGCACGGCTACATCGTGCCCGGTCTCGGCGATGCCGGCGACCGCCTGTACGGCCTGGCCGACTGACGGCCTTCGGGGCCCCACGGCCGGGGCGGGTGCCGCGCCCCGGGAGCCGTCGGATACCGTGACCGGATGGCTGGTCTGACGGCGGGCTGGGTGCCGAAGCAACACGGGGCGTGGGCGATGATCCTCGTGCCCTACCTCGCCGGCCTCGTCATGGCCCGCGACGCCCGCCCGCTGGGCCCCGGGGACCTCACGCTGGGGCTCACCTGGCTGCTGGGCTACTTCGCCTACAACGCCGCGACCCTCACCCTCAAGGCGCCGGCGCAGCGCCGCACCCGCTACACACCTGCGCTGGTCGTCTACGCGGTGGCGGCCGGTGTCTCGGGGCTCGTGACGCTCGCCCTCACCGGGCCGGTGCTCCTGTGGTGGGCGCCGGCCTACGCGGTCCTGGTCACCTGGGCGCTGTACCTCGCCGCGTCTCGGCGGGAGCGGTCGCTGCAGTCGGGCGTGCTCACCGTCGTCGCGTCCTGCGGACTGATGGCGGTGCTTCAGCCGTGGGGGGCCGACGACCCCACCCGATGGCGCGACGTGGCCATGATGGTGGTGCTGACCGCGTACTTCGTGGGAACGGTCCTACACGTCAAGGCACTCATCCGCGAACGCAACGAGCCGGCCTCGGCCGTGCGGTCGCAGGCGTATCACGCGGGCGTGGCGCTCGTGACGGTCGCGGCGGTGGGCGCCGGTTGGCTGGGATGGTGGTGGCTGACCTGGGCCGCGGCGCTGGCCGCGAGGTCGTTCTGGATGCCGCGCGCGCCCCGCCGCCCCGCCCAGATCGGTGTGATGGAGATCCTGCTGTCGGCCTGGGCCCTGACCCTGGTGCTCCTGGGCTGAGCGCCCGGAACCTCAGTAGTAGTAGGGGAACTTCGACCAGTCGGGCGCGCGCTTCTCGAGGAACGAGTCGCGGCCCTCGACGGCCTCGTCGGTCATGTACGCCAGCCGAGTGGTCTCCCCCGCGAACACCTGCTGGCCGATGAGCCCGTCGTCGATGGCGTTGAAGGCGAACTTCAGCATGCGCTGCGCCGTTGGCGACTTGCCGCAGATCTTCGCGGCCCATTCCAGGCCCATGTCCTCGAGCTCCGCGTGCGGCACGACGCGGTTGACCATGCCCATCCGGTGGGCGTCCTCGGCGTCGTGGACGTCGCCCAGGAAGAAGATCTCACGCGCGAACTTCTGGCCCACCTGGCGGGCCAGATAGGCCGAACCGAACCCGGCGTCGAAGGAGCCGACGTCGGCGTCGGTCTGCTTGAACATCGCGTGCTCCCGCGACGCCAACGTGAGGTCCGCGACGACGTGCAGCGAGTGTCCGCCCCCGGCGGCCCACCCGTTGACCAGCGCGATGACCACCTTCGGCATGAACCGGATCAGGCGCTGCACCTCGAGGATGTGGAGCCGCCCGAGCTTGGCCGCGTCGACCGTCTCGGAGGTCTCCCCCTCCGCGTACTGATACCCCGCGCGTCCCCGGATGCGCTGGTCCCCGCCGGAGCAGAACGCCCAGCCGCCGTCCTTCGGCGACGGGCCGTTGCCTGTCAGCAGGACGCAGCCGACATCCGACGACATGCGCGCGTGGTCCAGAGCGCGGTACAGCTCGTCGACGGTGTGCGGACGGAACGCGTTGCGCACCTCCGGCCGGTCGAACGCGATCCGCACCGCCGGCACGTCCTTGGCGCGGTGGTAGGTGATGTCGGTGAACTCGAAGCCGGCGACCGGCTCCCAGAGCTCGGGGCGGAACGGGTTGTCGGTGGTCATGGCAGGCACCCTAGTAGCCGGGGCCCCGTAGCGCTTCCCCCACCCGGTCCGGGAAGTTGGTGATAATAGCGTCGACGCCGAGCCCCGCCAGCCACAGCGCGTCCTCGTCCTTGTTGACCGTCCAGGCGTGGATCTTGATCCCGGCCTCGTGGCACAGCCAGACGAAGTTCGGCTGCTGCAACGCCAGGTAGTGCGGGTGGATCGCCCCGGCGCCGAACGACGCCGCGTACTTCCACGGGTCGTAGATGCCGTCCGAGAGCAGCAGCCCGAGCCGATCCGGGGCCACGCGCCCGCGCAGGTTGGCCAGGGAGAAGTGGTTGAACGACGAGATGATGACCTGGTCGAGCATGCCGGCGTCCTGCACGATGCGCAGCACGTCGTCCTCGAGCCCCGGGTACAGGACGACGGTGTTCTTCAGCTCGATGTTGACCGTCTTCCCGGTGCCGCGGAAGAGGTCGAGCACCTCACGCAGCGTCGGAATCTTCACGTTGCGGCGGCCCGCGAAGCGGTTGGAGAAATCGCACTGGCGCAGCTGCTCGAAGGACTGGTCGACGACCTTCCCGACGCCGTTCGACGTGCGGTTGACCGTCTCGTCGTGGATGACCACCACCTGCCCGTCCGCTGACCGCTGCACGTCGAGTTCGACGCCGTCTGCGCCCATCTGCAGAGCCATCTCGAAGGCGGGCAGGGTGTTCTCCGGAGCGTAGGCGCTCGCGCCGCGGTGGGCCCAGATTGCTGTCACCGGGCGATTCTCCCACGACGGGGCCGGGCTCGGCATCCCGAGCGGGGCCGGCCCGCGCCGCCGGATCAGGAGAAGCGGACGATGTTGTTGAACACCCAGGTGCGCTGCCAGGCGTAGCGCCACGTGCCGCTGGACGTCTGGGACGAGGTGATCACGTCGGCCAGGATGTAGGCCCGGCACCCTCCGGCGCCGGTCGTCGCAGTGTCGCACTCGGCCTTCCACTCGCGACCGTCGGAGGTCCAGGTGAAGGTCTTGGGACCCGGCGTGCCGTAGCCGCCGAGCGGGTTCGTCGCCCACATGGACCTGGGGCTCGGCAGGTAGGTCATGTTGTTGAAGGTCCAGTCGCTCGTCTTGACGAACTTGCCGCTCACCACCTTGACCGTCGAGGCCCAGATGTCGGTGAAGCACCGGGTGGTGCCGGAGTACGGCTCACACCTCGTCCGCCACTGGCGGCCGTTGTAGTCGTGGGTGCCCTCGGTGGTGTAGACGTCCGGCACCCAGGTCGCCTTGACGATCGTCGAGGGGTAGGTCTTGCCGTCGGCGGCGGTCACGACGGCGCGCACGCTCCAGGTCCCGGCCTCCGCCTGGCCCACGGCGAGTTGCAGCGCGAACGTCCCCGACGAGGAGACAGTCCCGGCGGCGTGGTCCTGCCACACACCGTCGACGAGGACCTGCGCCACGATCGGACGCCCGACGTAGCCGGATGCGGAGCCGCGCAGCTGCGTGGTCTGGGTCACCATGACGGTGGTGACGGGCTGGACGAGGACCCGACCGACGCGCTCGAGCACGAACTCAGCACTCGTCAACTGCCCTTGGGCAGCGGCCGCCACCACGCGGTAGGTGACCTTGCCAGCATTCGACTTCGCGTGGTCGAGCGGCAGGGAGAACTGGCCGCGCGAGCCGGCCGCGGCCGACGTCACGGTGGTCCAGCCCTCGGCGGTCAACGCCTGCACCTGGATCTCCCGGCCGGCGCCGTCGGGACTGAGCAGGCCGGTGACGGAGGCGGTGGCGTCGGTGAACGCCTTCAGCTGCGGCCGGATGGCCAGCTCGCTCGGGGCGGTCGACGGCGGGGTGATGTTGTACTGGTAGAGGTTGTACTTGGTCATGATGTTGATGACCTTGTTCGCGTACTGCGGGTCCGTCGCGTATCCGCCCAGGTGCACCTCGACGATGAAGCGGTCCGGGTTGTCCTTGTACAGGAATGCCTTGGCGTAGCGCGACAGGCGGCTGAGAAAGTAGCCGTGGTCGATGAACGACAGCTCGGGGGTGTCGTACTTCCGGAACTTCGCCACCACGGTGTACGGGTTGCCGTTGGAGTCGTACTCGGTGGTCGAGACGCTGTAGCAGCCGTTCTGGTACGGGCTGACTGTGGAGGAGCACTTGATCCCGAACCAGTTGTTCGCGTTCTTGGTCAGTCCCGACTCCCCCATGCCCGACTCGAGCATGGCCTGCGCCATCGCCACCGAGGCGGGGACACCGTGCGCCTTCTCCTCGGCCTGCGCCCAGGCGGCGGTCTTCGCGATGAACGTTGCGGCGTCGAGGGCCACGGCCGGGCGTGCCTGAGGCAGCAGCACCGCCAGCATGGCGAGGGCGACGAGGGCCCGGACAAGGGTGCGTGGGGAAGGCATGGCGACATTCAACCTTGTAGGCCCCCGGTCTGACCACCGCAAGCTGAGGGGGAGGTTGAGGTCTGACGGCGGCGGCGACCTCGGGGGATAAAGAATCAGGCGCCGGGGGTGAACCCGGCGCCTGATCCCAGCGCGCTCGGAGGGACTCGAACCCCCAACCTTCTGATCCGTAGTCAGATGCTCTATCCGTTGAGCCACGAGCGCTGGCCCCCGAAACTATACGCGACCCCGGCGGGATGGGCAAAACGGCGGATCCACCCCGCTCCCGAGCGCGGGATCTACCGCGATCTTCGTGTGGGGACTCATCCGTGCATATGCACAGATGAGTCCCCACAGGAAGATTTCCGTCACTGCCCCGACGCCGAGGGCGATGTCGCATTCCTGCGAGAACCCGCCCTGGCGATGCGTCATGCTGGGTGTCATGTATGACGAGCGGGAGGCCTGGCTGCGCGCCATCCAGTCGAAGGACGCGCGCTTCGACGGCCACTTCGTCACAGGGGTGACGTCGACGGGGATCTATTGCCGTCCCAGTTGCCCCGCCCGCAGCCCCCACCCCCGCAACGTCCGCTTCTTCGTGACCGCAGCCGCGGCCCAGCTCGCCGGCTTCCGAGCCTGCAAGCGCTGTCTCCCGGGCGCCTCGCCGGGCTCTCCCGACTGGGACGTCCGCGGCGACGCGGTCGCACGCGCGGTGCGGCTCATCGACGACGGCCTGGTCGATCGCGAGGGCGTCACGGGCCTGGCGGCCCGGCTGGGTTACTCGGCGCGCCAGGTGCAGCGGATGCTGCAGGAGGGCACCGGCGCCGGCCCTCTGGCGCTCGCCCGCACCCGGCGGGCCCAGACCGCCAGGACGCTGCTCGAGGCCACGGAGCTCCCGCTCACCGACGTTGCCTTCGCGGCCGGTTTCGCCAGCCTGCGCTCCTTCAACGCCACCATGCGCGCGATCTACGACGCCACCCCGAGTGAGCTTCGCCGCACCTCGCGCGGCCATGGACCGAGGCACGACGGCGGGCTCACCTTCGTCGACCTGACGCTCCCCGTCCGGCAGCCCTTCTGCGCCTGCAACGTGTTCGGGCACCTCATCGGCACCGCGATCGACGGCGTGGAGACCTTCCACGACGGCACGTACCACCGCACCTTGCGCCTCCCCGGCGGCCACGGGGTCGTCTCCCTCCGCCCGGCGACCCGTGGGGTCGAGGCCCGGATCGGGGTCAGCGACATCGTCCAGCTGCCGACGGCCCTCGCCCGGGTGCGGCGGCTGCTCGATCTCGACGCCGACCCGGTGGCCGTCGACGACGCGCTCGCCGACGACCCGCTCCTGGCACCGCTCGTCCACGCACATCCCGGCAGACGGGTGCCTCGCGGGGTCGACGGCGACGAGATCGCCTTCCGCATTCTGCTCGGCCAGCAGGTGTCGACCGCCGCGGCCCGCACCCATGGAGCCCGGCTGGTCAGGGCCGTCGGCACCCCCGTCGAGACCGGCATACCGGGACTGGATCACCTCTTTCCGACCGCCGACGCCGTCGCGGGCGCACCGGACGAGGCGCTCGCCTACCCCGCGGCCCGCCGCGACACGATCCGCCGACTCGCCGGGGCACTGGCCGACGGCGACCTGGACCTCTCGGTCGGCGCCGACCGGGACGCCGCGCGCGCCGGCCTCGCCTCGCTCAGGGGCATCGGCCCGTGGACGGTCGAGATGATCGCGATGCGGGGCCTGGGCGACCCGGACGCCTTCCCCGCCACGGACCTCGGCGTGGTCCGCGCGGCCGAGGAACTCGGCGTCGACCTCACGGCACGGTCCGCCGCGTGGCGACCGTGGCGCTCCTACGCCACCCAGCACCTGTGGGCGCTCACGCCCCACGCCGTCAACTCGATCCCCGGCCACCCGGGATGTCAGGAGCAGCCATGACCTACAGCGTGATGCCGTCGCCGATCGGCCCACTCACCCTCGTCGCCCGGGACGGCACGCTCGTCGCCGTGCTCATGGAGGGGCACCGCCGGCCTCCGGTGGCCGAGTCGGCCTGGGGGGACCGCGTCGATGACGCCCACCCCGACGCCACCCGCCAACTGCGGGAGTACTTCGACGGCGGCCGCACCGACTTCCAGCTTCCCCTGGCGCCTGAGGGTACGGACTTCCAGCGCGCCGTCTGGGCCGCGCTGCAGGACATCGAGTACGGCCACACCACGTCCTACGGCGAACTGGCGTTGCGTGTGGGCCGGCCCGGAGCATCCCGCGCAGTCGGGGCCGCGGTCGGTCGGAACCCGATCTCGATCGTCGTGCCGTGCCACCGCGTCATCGGGGCCGACGGCACCCTGACCGGTTACGCGGGCGGCGAGGACCGCAAGCGGTACCTCCTCGACATGGAGCGCGACGGTCGGCTGCTGTGAGCGGCGGAGACAGCGGAACCCCCGGACGCGTCCAGGGGTTCCGAGTCTCACCGGCGGAGGTGGCGGGATTTGAACCCGCGATGGGGTTGAAGCCCCAAACCCGCTTAGCAGGCGGGCGCCATAGACCGTACTAGGCGACACCTCCAGTGCCGTCACAGCCTAGCCGAGGCGCGCGCGGCTCGCCAAAATCCCCGCCCGCCCGCGCGAGGGCGAGCACGGAGGAGACGTCTACACTGGGGCCGCAGGAGGAGCCCATGACCTACCAGCCGCGGGGCCGGCGCGCCGCACCCGACGACGGGGAGCGCGACGAGCCGCCGACGCGCCCGCTGCGCACCTCCCTCCTCCTGACCGTCGCGTCCGCGCTGCTTCCCGGCTCCGGCCTTCTCGGCGCGCGGCCGCGCCTGGCCCGCATCGTCGGTGCCATCACCGCACTGATCGCGGTTGTCGTCGCGGCCTACGTGGGGTACTTCGCCCTGACCGATCCGGCCAGCCTCGCCACCGCGGCGGTCAAGCCGGCGATCCTCACCGGCGTCAGCACGGCCCTCATCGTCGCCGGCCTCGTCTGGGTGGCGCTGATCGCCGCGACCCAGATCCTCACGCGGCCCCGTCGTCTCCCGGACCGCCGCCGCGCCCTCGGCGCCCTGCTGGTCACGGCGCTGGCCTTCGGTGTGACCGCCCCCACCGCCATCGGCGCCAGGTACGCGCGCGATCAGATGCTCCTCGTCGACCGCGTCTTCACCTCCGGGCCCGACGAGGTGAAGTCGTCGTCACGGCCCACGCTCGAGGGCAAGGAGGACCCGTTCGAGGACATCCCGCGCCTCAATATCTTGCTCCTCGGGGCCGACGGCAGCGCCTCCCGCGCCGATGCCGTCGAGCAGTACAGCGTGCGGACCGACACGATCATGCTCGCCTCCATCGACACGGCCACGGGCGACACGACCCTGATCCAGATCCCCCGCAACCTGCAGTACACGCCGTTCCCCGAGGGCAGCGAGATGGCCGAGCTCTTCCCCGACGGCTTCCGCGGGGAGCCGGCCGAGGAATGGTTCATCAACAGCATCTGGGCCCACGTCGAGCTGGAGTATCCGGACCTGTTCGCCGACTCCACCTACCGCGGCGCCGAGGCCCTCAAGCAGGGCGTCGAGGGCGTCACGGGCCTGAAGGTCGATTACTTCGCGATGCTGGACATCGACGGCATCCAGCAGCTCATCGACGCCATGGGCGGGGTGACAGTCAACATCAACCAGCGGCTGGCCATCGGCGGCAACAGCCAGGGCAAGCGGCCCTCGGGATACCTCGAGCCCGGGCCCGACCAGCACCTCATGGGTTACGAGGCCATGTGGTACGCGCGCAGCAGGCTGGACTATTCCGACTACGACCGGATGGCCCGCCAGTCGTGCCTGGTCGGGGCCATCATCCGGCAGGCCAACCCCACGACCATGCTCACCCGCTACGAGGCCATCGCGGCCGCGTCCTCCCAGATGGTCGTCACCGACATCCCGCAGCGCGATCTGCCTGTCATCGTCGAGCTGGCTCTCCGCGTCAAGGACGCCCCGGTCACGCGCCTGGTGTACTCGCCGGGCAAGAACGGCTACTCCTACAACAACCCGGACTTCGAGGCGATGCGCGCGGCCGTCGAGGATGCGATCCAGGGCGACCCCAGCCCGTCGGCCTCGCCCACCAGCGCTCCCGGCACGTCGAGCCCTGCCCCGGCCTCCTCAGCCTCCACCGAACCCACGACGAGCGCCGAGTCCCCGTCAGCCGGCCCGTCCGCATCGGCGACGGCGGCCGGGGAGCTGACCGACGGCGCTCAGGACGTCGGCGACGCCTGCGCCTGGAACGGCGACGACGCGGAGGCTGACCCGGAGGACTGAATCAGCCGTTGGCCGCCTGCAACCGCTGGCGGATGTCGGTCAGGACGTCGTCGATCTGCTGACGATCCCCTCCCGGGAACAGGAGGTGCGTCCGCCGGACCGCGCCGTGGTAGATGGTGACGTGCGAACCCTCCTGGGACTGCGTGACCTTCGTCACGTCGGCCCATTCGCCGGCGTGTTCGACGCTGGGTCCCACCAGCCGGTAGCCCGCGTCGTCCAGCGTGAGACGGACCGCCAGCCGGTCGATCGACAGGAACGCCACGACGGTGAGGACCACCCCGCCGAGCAGCACCAGCCCGCCGAGGATCGTCAGCGCGACATGCCAGTCCTGGGTGAGCGACACCACCAGCAGGACCGCACCCGCCAGGGCGGCGACGGCGGCGGTGACGAACGCGCGGACCGGGGGGCGGGGCTTGATGACGTGCGTGGACTCGGCCATGGCCCCACAGTACCTAGCCGGTCAGCAGAATGACCGGACGCTGCCGGGGCACACGCCCGACGGTAAGCGAACGACTCAGCCGATGTAGATCTCGCAACCGACTCCGTCTCCGTCCCGATCCAGGTGAGGGCCGTAGCCTGGCTGCCAGTAGTAGATCGGAGCGGCTCCAGCACCGCGAACCTCAGTGCCGTTAGCGTAATTGAGCCCCGTTGTTTCAGCCTCGATCCGCCGACGTTCATTCGTAGGTGACGGTTTCGGCATTCTTGGAGGCGGCGGAACCGCGGTGCCGGGTGAGGGTGTGGACTATCCGCCGGTGTGCCCGGCTTTTCCACTGCAGGTTCCTGGTCGTGCCCGTGGGGCGGTTTGTCAACTCGTGGCGAGGATGGGTGGTCCGAGGGCGGCGGTGTAGAGGGTGTCGAGTTCGTCTTGGGCAGGGCCAGCGGCGGGGTAGGTGGAGCCGCCACCGGCGGGCCTGGTTCGCGATCCTGCCGGCCACCTGGATCAGGGTGCGGCGTACGGTCGCGGTGCGGGCCTTGCCCAGAGTCGGGGACGCGAGGCGGGCGGCGGCCCGCGTCAGGTTGAACGCGATGGAGGCGAGGACGAGCCAGGCGGCGTTCGCGGTGAACTTCCCCGACAGGGCGTGCGCCAGCGGGCCGTCCTTGAGGTCGGCGATGACCGCTTCGATGATCGCGTGATCACGGTGGGCGGCCTCAGCGTCCACCATCGTCAGCGTCGTGTTGGTGAAGACCGGGTGGTACCGGTAGCCGGGAAGGAGTTCCCCTTGGGTCTTCGCGGTGTGCGGGTTGAGGCGTTGCACGCGGCGGACGATCAGCCGGGCGGTGACGTGGTGGGCCTTGCGATGCGACGTGAACGCGGTGAACGGCACCTCGGCGACCTCAGCCTGGGAGATCCACCGTTGCTGGGCCTGGTCGTAGATCGCGTCGCGGTACCGGATCGTGGTCCACGCCGCTTCGTCGAGGCCGGCGATGGCCCTGACGACGGCCTTGTTCATCCTTGCGGTGACCGAGAACCGGGCCCCACCCGCGGTCGCGGCGGCGACCATGTCGTGTCGGAAGTAGGCACTGTCAGCCCGAACCACCACCAGGCCGGGAGTGGTCGGTACGGCCCGCCGCAGGATGGCGAGGGGGTCGCCGATCAGGCTGGCCGCGCCGTGTCCGGAATCGATGTTGCCCTTCCGCAACCTCGTGGCGGCGATCACCGGCGCCGCCAGTGGGGTCGACACGATCGCCAACTGGGCGTTCAACCCCTTCACCTTCGAATACCCGTAGGCGGCACCCTGCTTGCGGTAGCCGTGGGTTTCCCGGACGGTGTCATCGACATCCACATAGACGACCTGTTCGGCGCCGGCGAGGATCGGCGACACGTGCGCCAACCTCACCAACAGGCGGGCAGCGACGGCGTCCAACTGTCTGACGTGCCCAAACGCGTAGGCGCGTAGGTGGGTGCCCAGCGTGGTTGCTGCCCGCAGCCCGGTGAAGACCCGCCCCATCCCACCGTGGCGGAGCACGTCCAGATCGCTGATCGAGTCCGCTCCCGCGATCATCCCCGCGACGATCGCCGGCACCTTGACCGAGGCGTTCGCCCCGGCGCTGCCCGGCACGGTCACATGCTCGTCGACCAGGTCGTGCAGTCCGGCCTGTTCGGCCAGCGTCATCACCGCCGGCAGCCCGCCGAAAGCGATCAGGTTCGGGTCGTCGAAAACGGGTTCAAGGGTGTGGCAGACTCGCACTACGAGTGCTCCTGTCAACGGGTCGAATTGAACTGTCGCAAGTCCTATTCTTCCTTGTCGCAGGAGCATTCGCTGTCACGGCACACCCATCACCCCGGCGGATCGAGGTTCAGCCGGGGCCGAGCTTGTGCGCAGGGCGGGCTACTCGACTGTCGGCCCTACGTGCTTCTGCCCCGAAGGTCGACTCTCTGATGATGACGCTGCCTTCGAAGGAGATGTGCTCAATCGGGGCGGTGGGATGGGCGATGTGGTGGAGGAGGATTTCGGCGGCCCGGTGTCCCATGTCGTAGGACGGTTGGCGGATGGTGGTGAGGGGGACGATGGCCATGGCCGCGTAGTTATCATCGTCGTAGCCGATCAGCGCGATGTCGTCGGGGATGCGGATCCCGGCGCGGATGAAGGCGGTCATGGCCCCGAGCGCGAGCATGTCGTTGGCGGCGAAGATGGCGTCCGGCCAGGTGGCGCGGGGTTGCCCAATGATGTCGGTGGCGGCGATCCGGCCGTTCTCGATGTCGAGTGCGCGTACCTGCAACACGGTGACGTCGGCGGCGGCGCCTAGCGCGGCTGTGACGGCGGCGCGGAGTCCTGCTAGACGGTTGGCGGAGTGGGAGATCTGATCGCGGCCGATGAACATGATCCGTTTCCGGCCGATCTGCACCAGGTGCTCTCCCGCGAGCTGACCACCGCGGAAGTCATCGAAGGAGATGCTGGGGATGGCGGGGTGCTCGACGAGGGGACTGACGGCGATGCACTGGATTCCCTTGCTCTGCAGTCGAAGAAGCTGTTCAGAGGCGTCGGCCACCGGACTGATGATGAGGCCCTGAACCCGATGCGACTCAAACATCTCGATGTTGCCACGTTCCCGCTCGGGGTCACGGCCGCTGTTGCCGAAGAACGGCGTCCACCCCTGTTCCCGGACGGCGTCCTCCACCCCCCGCGACATGCTCGAGTAGAACGGGATCCAGGCATCGAGGAGGTTGAGCGCGATGGTCTTGCTCGTGCCGCTGCGCAACTGGCGGGCGGACTCGTTGGGGACGTACCCCAACTCGCTGATCGCCGCGTTCACGCGCTCACGATTCTTCGCCGACACCAGATGGGGGCGGTGAAAGAAGTTCGACACCGTCGAGGGAGATACCCCGGCGCGTGCCGCCACGTCCTTGACGCTCGCAACCATCGTTGGTCACTTCCTTCCAGTTCGGCCTGAACTGCACTCTACCAACCACTTGACACGTTGCAAGTGCGAATGCAACACTGAACCTGCAACGTTGCAACCGGATGGGTGGGACGGAGATCCCGACCACGATCCGCAAGAGACAAAGGAGTTCTTACATGTCACGCAAGCACCTGAAGATGGCTGCGGTTCTCGCTGTGGGGGCGCTCGCGTTGAGCGCCTGTACCAGCAAGAACGAGTCGAGTTCGGTCGGCAGCACGCCTGCGAGTGGGGGAGAGGCGGTCACGGTTGCGTTCGTTCCCAAGCTGCAGGGCATCCCCTATTTCGAGGCGATGAACGCCGGTGGCCAGAAGGCCGCTGAGGAACTGGGTATCGAGTGGCTGTACCAGGGTCCGACGACGGCGGACGCGGCGGCGCAGTCCGAGATCGTGCGCGCCTTCATCCAGCAGAAGGTCGACGTTCTGGTGGTGGCCCCCAACGATCCGGATTCTATGGCGCCGCTGCTGCAGGAGGCTCAGGATGCGGGTATCCGGGTGGCTACCTCTGACACCGATGCCCCGAACTCGGTGCGCGAGTTGTTCGTCAACCAGACCACCCCGGAGAACCATGGTCGCGCGTTGGCGGAGAGCCTGACGGGGGCGATGGGCGGGGCGGGCGAGTTCGCGATTGTGTCGTGCTCGGAGACCGCGTCGAACCTCAACTCCTACATTGAGGAGATCAACAAGGTGATGGCGGCGGACTTCCCCGGCATCACGCTGGTCGACACCGTGTACGCCGGTGAGGATCAGGCGAAGGCGGCCTCGATGGCCACGGACCTGATGAACGCGCACCCCGACCTGACCGGGATCGTGGGGTTGTGCTCGGCCGCCGCGCCGGGTGTGGCCCAGGCGGTGCGTGATGCCGGCCGAATCGGCGAGGTGTTCACGGTGGGTGGCGGGACCCCCACGGCCATGGCGCCCTATCTCCTGGATGGTTCCTCCAGCGCTTCGGTGCTGTGGGATGTGGAGAACCTTGGCTACCTGACCGCGTGGGCTGGGTCCGAGCTTGCCGCCGACACGGCGTTCGAGTCGGCCTTCGACGTCAACAGCGACATCACGGGTGTCACCTATGACGCAGCCACCAAGATCATGCTGCTCGGCGATCCGCTCGTGTTCACCAAGGACAACGTCGAGCAGTTCGACTACTGATCCCACGCCCCGCCCGGTTCTCGGGGCGGCTCATCGAACACACCTGAGCCGCCCCGTGGCCTCAGCGCGACCGAAGAACACCACAGGAAAGGAAAGAAGCACCGTGAGCGAAGGCAATGTCCCCCGCGTCTCGATGCGAGGCATCTCGAAACGATACGGGGGTGTGCGGGCCATCCGGCACGCGGACTTCACCCTGGAGCCAGGCACCGTGCACGCCCTTGTGGGCGAGAACGGCGCCGGGAAGTCGACGCTGATCAAGATCCTCGCGGGCGCCGAACAAACCGACACCGGAACCATCGAATTCGACGGCAGGCCGGTGACTATCAACTCCACCGCGGACGCGATCCGTCTCGGCGTCCAAACCGTCTACCAGGAACCGCAACTGTTCCCCGAACTGAGCATCACCGAGAATGTGTTCCTCGGGCGAGAGCTCACCAAGGGCGGCCGGATCGACTGGGCCGCCCAAGCCGGCGAGATCCAGGAACTCCTCCAAATGATCGGTCTGCCGCCCGAGGTCGCGACCGTCCAAGTCGCAGACCTGTCCATCGCCCAGCAGCAGCAGGTGTCGATCGCCAAAGCCGTCGCTGGCGACGCCAGCGTGTTGATTATCGATGAGCCGTCGGCGATCCTCACCGACACCGAGATCGAAGTGCTGTTCACCGTTGTCCGGCGCCTCACCGAACGCGGGGTGGCAGTGATCTACATATCCCACCGGCTCGACGAACTGTTCCAGATCGCCGACGTCGTGACGGTCATGAGAGACGGCACCACCCTCGACACTTACCCGATCGCCGACCTCACCGTGCCACACCTCGTGGAGCTGATGGTCGGAGGCATTGACACCGCTGAGCGTCACGTCCGCGACCTGCCGTCAGGGGAACCGACGCTGCAACTGGACAACGTCAGCGTGGCGGGACGACTCCACGACATCAACCTCACAGTCCGCCCCGGAGAAATCGTCGGACTGTACGGGCTCCTGGGCTCGGGAGCGGGGGAGATCGCCGAGGTCATCTACGGGATGCGACACGCCACCGGCGGCAGCATCAGCCTCCAGGGAACACCCTTGAAGGGCGGCAGCCCGGCCGCCGCGCGGGACAGGGGGATCGCGATGGTCCCCGCGAACCGCGCGAAACAGGGTGTCTTCTCCTTCCAGTCGATCGCTTTCAACATCACCATCAGCGACCTGACGAAGCTGGGTCGCGTCCGCGGCTGGGTCAGCCCGAAGCGCGAGACCGCATTGAGCCGCACCCTCGTCTCCCGCCTGGGGGTCAAGACCCCCAGCGAGAAACAGCCCGTCATGGCCATGTCCGGCGGCAACGCGCAGAAGGTCGTGTTCGCCCGCCAACTGATGGACACCCCCACCCTTCTCCTGCTCGCCGAACCCACCCAGGGCGTCGACGTCGGAGCCAAGGAGGAGATCCACCGACTGATCGAAGAACTGGCCGCAGACGGGACCGCTGTGCTGGTCACCACCACCGACCTCGGTGAGGTGCAGCGGATCGCCGACCGGATCATCGTGATCCGCGACGGTCGCGTCCACGCCGAGTTCGGCCCCGGCGCCACCCAGGTCGAGCTCCTCGCGGCGGCCTCCGGCGCAACCACACAGGAGGACCCACGATGACCACGACCACTATTCCCGTCAAGGCGGACCTGACCAGCAAGGTGAAGGGACGAATCCTCCCGCCCCTGGTCACCGGCCAGGAGTACGTACTCATCGGGATCATCGTCGCGCTCTGGGCGCTGCTGGGGGTGTTCACTCCCGCGTTCCTGACAGCGGGCTCCGTGGTGCCGCTTCTGGTGGCAGTGGCCCCGGTCGCGCTGGTCGGCGTAGGGATGACCTTCGTCATCATCACCGCCGGCATCGACGTGTCCGTTGGTGCTGCGACCATGGTCGCCGCAGTCGTGGTGGCAAAAGCGATGGTGGCCCTCGGGCTTCCCCTGATCCCGGCCGTGCTGCTCGCGATGGCCATCGGTGGAGTCCTGGGACTCATCAACGGCGTGCTGATCGCCTACGGACGAATCCACCCCATCATCATCACCTTCGGAACCGCCAACCTGTTCATGTACCTGGGGCTGCAGATCTTCGGGTCGAGCACCGTCAACAACATCCCCTCGACGTTCGCGATCTTCGGGCGCGGCGAGGAGGGACGCACCCTCGGGATCCCACACAGCTTCCTGATCACACTGATCGTGCTCGGCGCCGCATGGTGGTTCCTCCGGCACCGCCCCAGCGGCCGACACCTGCTGGCCATCGGCGGCAACGAGAACGCCGCCCGCCTCGCCGGGGTCAAGGTCAAACAGCTCCTCGTCTCCGCCTACACCCTCACCGGACTCCTGATCGGACTCGGGGCCTGCTTCACCCTCGGGATGGGGACCTCGACCCTCGACCAGGGCGTTGGCGTCGGACGCGAACTTGCCGTCATCGCCGCCGTGGTCATCGGAGGCACCTCGGTCCTGGGAGGTCGAGGGTCGGTACTCGGCACCCTCCTCGGCGCCATCCTTGTGCAGACGGTCACCTCGGGCGTCACCCAGTTGGGCTGGCCGTCCCAACTGTCCGACCTGTTCGTCGGACTGGCGATCATCCTCGCCGTCGGCACAGACATCATCCGCGAACGAGCCCGGAAGAAGACGTCATGAGCGCCTCAACCCTCACCCCCATCCCAGCCGCCGCCACCAAGGCAGCCGAGTTGCCCCTCCTGCAGCGCATCGTCAGGACACTGCTCACCCAGCGCGTGGCGCTGCTGGGCGTCCTCATCGTCGTGGTGCTGGCCGTCATGATGTCACTCGACACCGCAGGCATGCTGTCGGGCAGCTACGACACCGACTACCTGGCCTCCACCTTGATCAGTGCCGTCCCAGTCGCCATCCTCGGGTTCGCACAGCTGATCGTCATCCTCTCCGGCAAAGCGGGAATCGACCTCTCCGTAGGGGCCGTGGTGTCGATCTCCGGTGTCGTGTTCGGGTTCTCTTACGGGGTCTGGGGCCTCGGACTTGTCCCCGCGATCCTGCTCACCGCACTCACCGGTGTCGTGTGTGGCGCCATCAACGGCTACCTGATCGCCTACATCGGGTTTCCCCCCCTGATCGCGACCCTGGCCACGTTCTACGCCCTGAAATCCCTGGCCATGGTGGTCAGCGGACAGCGCCCGATCAACTCCCAAACCATCCAGGACTTCTACTCCGCCGCTCGCCCTGTCGAACTGCCCCTGATCGGGCAGTACCTGCCCGACTTCCCTATGGCCGTGTTCACCTTCCTGCTCCCCGCCGTCGTCCTCATGTGGCTCCTACTGAACCGAACCGCCTACGGCCGACGGGCCTACGCGATCGGCACCAACGACGACGCAGCCAAATGGGCCGGTATCGACACCCGACGAACACGCCTGATCGCCTACATCACCGCCGGCGGGCTTGCCTCCATGGCCGCAGTGGTGATCGTGGCCCAGTTCGCATCTGCCCGGCCGGACGCCGGCACCGCCGGCAACGGCCTGGCCCTGCCCGCCATCACCATCGCCGTCCTGGGAGGCGTCGCCATCACCGGCGGCATCGGCCGCGTCGCCGGCGTCCTCCTGGCAACACTCCTGGTCGTCTGGCTCAACGCCGGGCTCCTCCTCGCGATCCCCGGCAACCCCGGCACCCAAATGCAGCTCCTCGCCATGGGCGTCATGCTCATCGGAGCCGCCCTCCTCAACAACTACGCAAGCAAGCGATACGGAATCGTCAAATGAACACCAAGCAGAAAGAAGATCGCGCAATGAGGTACGGCATATATTTCGCCTACTGGGCCAACGAATGGAACGTTGACTACCGCCCCTACATCGAAAAGGTCGCCCGCCTCGGGTTCGACGTCCTGGAAATTTCCTGCGCCGCACTCCCGAACATGACCCACAACCAACTCGTTGAACTCCGCACCTTGGCCGAAGACAACGGCATCAGCCTCACCGCCGGCTACGGGCCCTCCGCCAGCGAGAACCTCGGCTCAGACGACCCCGCAGTCGTCGACAACGCCACCCGCTTCTACACCGACATCCTTCAGAAGCTCAACCTCCTGAACATCCCCCTCCTCGGCGGCGGCGTGTACTCCTACTGGCCAGTCGACTACTCCAAGCCCATCGACAAGCCAGGAGACTGGGAACGAAGCGTCACCAACGTCAAGACAGTGGCCAGGATCGCCGCCGACAACGGAGTCGACTACTGTCTCGAGGTGCTCAACCGATTCGAGGGATACCTCCTCAACACCGCGCAGGAAGCCAAGACCTTCATCGCGCAAGTCGACGAGCCCAACGTCAAGATCATGCTCGACACGTTCCACATGAACATCGAAGAAGACAACCTCATCGGCGCGATCCACCTCGCCGGCAGCGACCTGGGCCACTTCCACGTCGGCGAGAACAACCGCCGACTCCCCGCCGCCGGAGGTCTCCCGTGGCAACAGATCGGCCAAGCCCTCCACGACATCGGCTACAACCGCCACGTGGTCATGGAACCCTTCGTTCTCACCGGCGGCAGCGTCGGCCGAGACATCAAAGTTTGGCGCGACATGGCCCCCGGAAAAGACGAAGCCGCGCTCGACCGCGACGCCACCGAATCCGTCGCATTCCTCCGCAGCACCTTCGAAGACCAGAACTGACCCACGTAACCGCGACACAAATCCGACATCGCCCCCAGCCGGGGCCCGCAGCCACCTCAGCGGTCGCGCTCAGTTGCAGCGCGACGACGACGAGGCCGACGAGGTGGTTCGTCAAGGCGCCCGACCCGCGGGAGGGAGGATGAGGGGGGGCTCTGCCCGGGATGATTGGAGGACGTACCGACCGTTGAGTCGGCATGAATCCGCTTCCTCCTTCGTCGGGTCGTTTCATGCCAGTCTCCCCGGGGGGGTCAACGAGGCGCGACAGGGCAAGACGTCGGGAGTGGATCGCCAGCCGCTATATGCCCCCATGCGGCCTGGCATATGCGGCCTGGCATATGGGGCCTGTATGCCGGGGCTGGCTGACAGCACCCCCCTATACAGGGCCCTATATGGCGCCTCATATAGCGTTTCCAAGTTCAGAGTCCCGTGGAGTGGTGGGGTTTGGGGCAGCGCGTGTGGTTGAGCTGATGGGAGGGCCATCGGCGAGATCTTCGGTGTGAACGACCAAGAACACACAGAAGGGGAGTCTCACCGGTGGCCCTGTCTCATTCTGCCTTAGATGACCTGCTCGAGGCGTTCCGCGCGGGCGAGGGTGCCGATCTGGTCCGTGAGTCCGTGCGTCTGGTGATGCAGGAACTGATCGAGGCCGAGGCCGCCGACGTGATCGGTGCTCGACGCTACGAACGCACCAGTGACCGTGTCACGCACCGTAACGGGTCCGGCCGAGGGAGGTGATGACCAAGGCCGGCAGCATCGAGATCGCGATCCCGAAACTGAGGACCGGCTCGTTCTTCCCGTCGGTGCTGGAACGCCGCCGCCGGATCGACCGCGCGTTGTACGCGGTGGTGATGGAGGCCTACGTAAACGGGGTCTCCACCCGGGCTGTCGATGACCTGGTCGTGGCCCTGGGCGGGACCGGGATCTCGAAGTCCGAGGTCTCTCGGATCTGCCAGGGCCTCGACGACGAGGTCGACCGGTTCCGCAACCGACGCCTCGAGGCGATTCGACTACCCGTATGTGTTCCTCGATGCCACGTATCTGCATGTCCGAGGCGGTGGCCTGGTCACCTCCAAGGCGGTCGTGGTCGCCACCGCCGTTGCTGCCGACGGCCGCCGAGAAATCCTGGGCCTCGACATCGGTGACAGCGAGGACGAGGTGTTCTGGCGCGGGTTCCTCACCAGCTTGAAGAGCCGCGGACTGCGCGGCGTCCGGCTGGTGATCTCCGACCAGCACACCGGCCTGACCCGCTCGATCCGCCGCTGCTTCCAGGGCGCGGCCCGTCAACGCTGCCGCGTCCACTACGCCCGCAACCTCCTGGCCCACGTGCCCCGCACCGAGGCGCAAATGGTGGCCGCGGTGTTCCGCACCATCTTCGCCCAACCCACCAGCGACGCCGTCGCAGCCACTTGGGACCAGGTCCGCGACCAGCTCGCCGGCCGCTACCCCAAGCTCGGACCCCACATAGACCTGGCCAAGGCCGAGGTCCTGGCCTTCACCGGCTTCCCCCGTCTGCACTGGACCAAGATCTGGTCCACCAACCCCCTCGAGCGGTTGAACAAAGAGATCAAACGCCGCGCCAGGGTCGTGGGGATTTTCCCCAACAAGGCCGCGGTCATGCGCCTGATCGGGATGGTCCTGGCCGACACCAACGATGAATGGATCACCGACGAGCGCCGCTACCTGTCCGAAGGATCCATGGCCAAACTCTTCCCGGAACCCGATAATGAACCCATCGCCGCCATCACCGGCAGCGAATCGTGAGCACCGAGGACACCATCTCGAAAGCCCACCACCCCACGCGACGCAATCGCCCCGTTCCCTCTCTCGTCAGAGAGAAGGGCTCGGAGTAGTAGTTGCGGCCACTCAGATGTACGCCGACACGCCACTCAAGCGTTCCAGGTGAGTCGACACCGAACGTGAGGGGAATCACGAAATAACCGCGCGAGTCTGTGCTCCTCACCTGCGAGCGAGCCCATCCTGTGGATAGCCGCACCTCGGACCAGATCACGGCGTTCGGTGCAACGTGAGCAGTGCCCCAGGTGTTGGACGCTTCACCGACCTTCTTGTAGCGCGCGGATTGGGCGTCCACAGTCACGACGCGCGTCAGGTTGAATGAAGGGGAGTAGACGGTACCCGCCGGAGTGCTGACGCCAACCCGCCATGTGTGGGTACCGACAGTGCTACCTCCATACGTCAGAGGAATTGCAGCGGCCCGCGCCGTCGGTCATCCTGACCTGCGATCGCGCCCACCCAGACGCAAGCCGCACCTCGGTCCACACCGACCGATAGGGAGCTCCAGCGGCGGCGCCCCACGTATTCGTCGGCACGCCCACGGGTTTTTGTCCTGCCGAATACGCGGACACAGACACGTCAGGAAGTGTGCGGGTCAGCGTGAAGGGGTTGGAGTAGACCGTACCTCCCTCTGCCTCGACGCCCACTCGCCAGCTGAGAGTGCCAGGTGTCGTAGCACCATACGTTAGGGGAATGACGAAGTTCCCGGAACCGTCGGTGACCCTGGTCTCTGCGAGCGGGACCAGCCGCTGGAGAGCTCCACTTCGGTCCACACGTTGGCATAGGGGGCCCCCGCAGCGGTACCCCACGTGTTGGTGCCGGCACCCACTACTTTCATGCCCGCAGAGTAGGCGGTGACGATCGTCTCTGCTCTGGCAGGTATAGGCGCCAAGACAAGTACGGTCGAGAGAAATGCAATGACAATTGCACCTGCATTGGTGCGGCGGGTCATTGAGGCTCCTGGGGAACGGTTGTATCCCCGGACTGCAAACCCGGGATCACGCCGGGGGACCCCGTCGGCGTGAAATGGGCAGCGCGGCCTCTAGCCTTGAACCCAACCCTGGGCGCCCAAGCTGGTTCACCGGACAGACAGAGCGGCGAGGGTGGGATTCGAACCCACGGAGAGTTGCCCCTCGGCCGCTTTCAAGGCGGCTGCACTAGTCCACTATGCGACCTCGCCAGTGCGCGACCATGCTAGCGCGTCGCGCCGTCGCCGGTATCGTGTCGGACCCCGGCCGACGCCGGGCCGGAGAGAGGACCGACATGCCGCCGAGGTCGCCGCTGCCGCCGCGCCACGGGCTTCAGGCCGCCTGGGTGCGCACCCCCGACCGGGATCCCTCCGCCCCCGCGCCGTGGGCGTCGATGCGTGACTGGCTGGTCGACAAGCTGGCCCCGTCCCCGGAGGACGTCGACGACATGTTGGCCCGGGGGGTGTTCGTCGACGAGGCGGGACGGCCCCTCACGGGCGCCGAGGGCTACCGCCCGCACACCTTCGTCTGGTTCCACCGCGAGCTCCGCGAGGAGGCCGAGGTGCCCGGTGAGCTGACCCTGCTCCATTTGGACGACCGGATCGCCGTGTTCGACAAGCCCCACTTCCTCTCCACCATCCCGCGCGGCCGCCACGTCCTGCAGTCCGCGGTGGTCAAGGCGCGCCGGCAGCTCGATAACCCCGAGCTCTCCGCCGCCCATCGGCTCGATCGCGGCACGGCGGGCGTGCTGCTGATGACCACCGCCAAACGGTGGCGGGCCGCGTACCACGGCGTGTTCAGCGACCGGTCGGCCGTCAAGACCTACCGGGCCATCGCGCCGGTCGACCCGGGGCTGAGCTTCCCACGCCGGGTGGAGTCACACCTCGTCAAGCGGGTCGGCACCCTGCAGGCGGAGACCCTGGATCTGCCGCCCAACGCCGTCACGGACATCGCCCTGCTGGAGGTGCGCGGGGCCTGGGGCCTGTACGAGATCCGGCCGACGACGGGCCGCACGCACCAGATCCGGGCCCACTTCAACGAACTGGGGATCCCGCTGCTCGGCGACCCGCTCTACCCCAGCGTCCTCCCCGTCGACATCGACGACTTCACGACCCCGCTGCGTCTGCTGGCCCACCGGTTGGAGTTCCCGGACCCGGTGGACGCTGCGCCCCGCTGTTTCGTCAGCTCCCGCCAGCTGGACTGGCCCTCGGGTTAGGGTGAAGCCCGGGGGTGGAGATGAAGCGTAAAGCGGGCTGGTTGATCAGGGGGGCGGTGCTCGCCGCCATGGTGCTGGGCCTCACCGCGACGCCCCCCGCCCCGGAGGCGGCCGCGCTGGACGTGTACACGACCCCCGGCACCCATGAGCTCAACGGCCGGACGTGGCGCACCGCGTGCGAGGCCTACTCTCCCTCCGTCGAACGCTGCCGCACCGAGATCGAGGCCCATCAGGTGGTCTACACCGGCGGCCGCTACGTCATGCGGTACGGCTGGACGTTCAACAATCTCACGTACAAGCCGAGCTCGCGCGTGCAGTGGATCGGCAACATCCTGGCCACCCCCGGCGAGCACACCGTCAACGGTCGCCGCTGGAAGACGGAGTGCGACTCGGCGTGGACCGGGGTGGGCGCCTGCCGCTCCCTCATCTGGAGCACGACGTACCAGGTGGTCGCCGGCTCCTATGTGCGGGTGCCCGCGTGGGTGTTCAACAACATCGTGAACTTCGCGCCCGAACCCGTCACCGACCAGTTCTGCGCCGCCGCCCCGATCTCGCCACCGCCCGCCGCGGGGGCGGGCCCTGACGCCGAAGCCTCTCCGACGCCCACGCCGACGCCGGCCGAGCAGACCGCCGAACCGGAGCCGTCGGCATCGGACCTCTCTGCATCCCCCACGCCCGAGGCCCCTTCCCCCACGCCTGAGGCTCCCTCACCCACACCCGAGGCCCTCTCGCCGACGCCCGAAACTCTCCCCCCGACAACGGAGGCTTCCTCCTCGGGCCCCGAGCCGTCACCCTCCCCCGTCGCCGGCACCACCTCGCCATCCGCCGAGCCCGACAGCGTCGGCTCTCCTGCGCCCACGCCGGCTCCCGCCCTGGCGGCCGCGGCGATCAGCGTGACGCCGACGATCACGTCCGTCCACCACCCGCACGTGGCGGGCGCCCTCTACGACCGGCTCGGGCCCATCATGGTGACCGGGACCGTCGACGGCGCACCGCCCGGAACCGCCGTCACGGTCGTCCTGCAGGACGCCGACGGGGCGCGCAGGTCCAGTGTCGACGTCGTCACCGGGACCGACGGCGCGTTCCGCGGGCAACTGACAGGCGGCTTCGCCGGGCGGGCGATGGTGGTCGTCACGTCCCTCGACGCCGTGGCGACCCGGGCCATCGACATCGGCCGCGCCACCACGACCCAGTCCATCCCCACCCGGCTGGACCCGGTCGCCGTGAGCCCGATCACCGGCCGGACGACGCCCGCGATCCCCGGTGCCATGGTGACGGCACAGGTCCGCGCAGGCTCCGGGTGGCAGGTCGTCGCCTATGCCCGCCCCGCCACGGACGGCAGCTACTCGGTCCCCTACAGCCACCGCGGCGGCTGGCTCGGTACGCAGGATGTACGGATCTGCGTGACACTGCCCTGGGGGGCCACGATCCCGAGCGCGTCCGCGACCACCGTGACCCGCGCACGCCTCGCGAATCCCGTCGTCACGCAGACGACGGCCGACGAGGTGGCCACCACCTACCGCGCCGGCTGCCCCGTCGCCCCGTGGCGCCTGCGGACCATCCGGATCAACCAGCAGTCCATGGACGGCCACGTGTATCGGGGCGAACTGATCGTGCGCAGCGAGCGCGCGTCCGAGGTGGTCGACGCGTTCCGGCGCGCCTTCGAGGGCGGGTTCCCGGTGTATCAGATGACCAACCCCAACGCCTTCGGCGGCAACGATCCCCGCATGATGGCCGCGAACAACACGTCGGCGTTCAACTGCCGGCGCGTCGTCGGGAACCCCTACGCGCTGTCGCCGCACTCCTACGGCTACGCCGTGGACGTCAATCCGTGGCAGAACCCGTACCGCGATCCCTCCGGGAAGTGGTGGCCCAGCACCGAGCACGTGTCGCGGACACCCGTGGTGCCCGGCCAGCTGACGGAGACGTCGATCCCGGTCGTGGCCTTCAAGTCCCATGGGTGGCGCTGGTTCGCCGGCTGGGACTGGCATCACTTCGAGAAGCGCTGATGTCGGCCCGCGTGGGCGGACGCCGCCGCGTCGTCGCAGGCCTGCTGCTGACCGGACTGACCGCACTGGGCTGCGCCGTCCCCGCTGACGACGCCCCGTCCGGGCCGGCTTCCGCCACGGCCACCCGCGCCACTGCCCCCGCCACGTCGCGGCCGGCCGCCACCCTCAGCCCATCGCCGGCGCCCTCGGCGTCGGAGTCGCCCGCCGCACCACCCGACGCTCCCCCGGTCCCGACCGCCCCCGCCCCCTCCACCGCCGGCGGTCTCACGGAGAGCGACATCGCCGTCCCCGACGGCTGGTCCCCCACGGCCCGCCCAGGGTCCCCCGACGACGGCTTCCTCGGCAACGGGACGTGGGTCCACGCGACGTCCCCCGCCCACTCGGCCTTCGCCGCGATCTCTCTGGGCTGCACCGATCTGCGCGCTTACCCACAGCCCGCCGCCGCCTTGGAGGGCACGCTCACCAACGCCGACGGGGCCGCCGGTGTCGGCCTGGTCCTCGAGTTCGCCGACGCCGCCGAGGCGCAGGCGTACTTCGCCGAGTGGGTGCGTCAGGCGGAGGCCTGCCTGGGAACGGTCACACAGCGGCTTGCGCTGACCGCGGACACGTGGGTGGGCCGCCGGAACCTCGACACCGTCTGGTCCGAGACGGTCGGCGTCCGCGGCGCGAGCGTCTCGCTGCTCATCGTCGACGACCCTGACACGGACCTCGCGGGCGTCCTCGGCTGACCCGGCTATGGCAGGCTGAGGGCATGCGCGCAGTGATCGTGACCAGCCCCGGCGACGTCGACGCCCTCACGCTCGGCGAGATGCCGACGCCCAGCCCCGGGCCGGGTGAGGTGCTCGTGCGGACCATCGCCTCCGGCGTCAACCGGGCGGACGTCCTCCAGCGGCAGGGCCACTACCCCCCACCGCCCGGCGTCACCGACGTCATCGGGCTGGAGGCCTCGGGCGTCGTCGCGGGCGTGGGCGCGGGCGTCGAGCGGTGGAGGGAGGGCGACGAGGTCGTGGCCCTGCTCGCGGGTGGCGGATACGCCGAGTACTTCGTCGCGCCCGAAGGCCAGCTGATCGCTCCCCCTCCCGGTGTCGACCTGGTGTCGGCGGCCGGGGTCCTCGAGGTGGCCGCGACGGTGCTGTCCAACCTGCGGGTCGCCCGGCTCGCACCCGGGGAGGTGTTCCTCGTCCACGGCGGCGCGGGCGGCATCGGGACCTTCGCGACGCAGTACGCCAAGGCTGTCGGCGCCACGGTCGTCGCGACGGCCGGCTCCGCTGCGAAACTGGACCACTGCCGCGCCCACGGCGCCGACCACGCGTTCGACTACCACGACGACTGGGTGGGCGCCCTCAAGGAGGCGACCGGCGGCGCCGACGTCATCCTCGACATCATCGGCGCCAAGTACCTCGAGTCGAACGTCGCGGCACTGCGGCGGGGCGGCCGGATCGTCGTCATCGGCCTCCAGGGCGGGGCCAAGGGCACGCTCAACCTCGGCCTCCTCCTCGCCAAGCAGGGCACCGTTGCCGCCACCTCCCTGCGGTTCCGGCCGGCCGCGGAGAAGGCCGAGATCTGCGCCGCCGTCGAGTCCGAGGTATGGCCGATGCTGGCGGACGGGCGGATCCGCCTCTCCCCCGAGACCCGGATGCCGTTCGACGACGTGCGGCGGGCGCACACTCAGCTGGTGGGCGGCGACAACGTCGGCAAGATCGTGCTGGTGCACTGACCGGGGCGACGCCCCGAACGTCAGTGGTCGAGCAGCGCCTGAATGGCCCGCTCGGCCGCGTGCCCGTCGCCGTACGGTTCGCCGCGCAGCCCTGCCGGCTTGGGCCTGACGATGACGTCGCGCAGCTGCGTCAGCTCGGGGTCGAGAATGTTCCAGCCGTCGGTCAGCGTCTCGACCCACTCGGTCTCCGTGCGGATGGTCGTCACCGGAGTGTCGAGGAGGAAAGCCTCCTTCTGGAGGCCACCGGAATCGGTGACGACGCCGGCCGCCGCCATGACCGCCCGCACCATCTGCGGGTAGGCCAGCGGCTCCGAGGCGACGAGGCTCCCGGCGCCGAGGTTGAGGCCGTGCCGCTCCGCCATGGCCCTCAACCTCGGGTGGGCCAGCAGCACGACCGGGACCGGCGCGTCCTGGAGGGCCGTGAGGATGGCGGCGAGTCGCTCCGGGTCGTCGGTGTTGTCGGCGCGGTGGATCGTGGCGAGCGCGAACGGCAGCCCGGGGTCGACGCCCGCGGGCACCTGCACCGGCTGCTCGGCGACGGCGTCGCGGGTGGCCAGGCAGACGTCGGTCATGACATCGCCGACGAGGACGGTGCGGTCGCGCAGCCCCTCAGCGGCGAGGTGCTCGACGGCCACCTCGGTCGGTGCCAGCAGCAGGTCCGCCAGGTGGTCGGTGACGATGCGGTTGTGCTCCTCGGGCATGCGCCGGTTGAACGACCGCAGCCCAGCCTCCAGGTGCGCGAGCTTGATGTGCATCTTCACGGCCGCCAGCGCCGCGGCCGCCGTCGAGTTGGTGTCGCCGTAGGCGAGGACCCAGTCCGGCTGGAACCGCTCGAGCACCTCGTCCATCTGGGCCAGCATCGCGCCCGTCTGCCGCCCGTGCGTGCCGGAGCCGACGCCGAGGTGCGCGTCGGGGGCGGGGATGCCGAGGTCACGGAAGAACACATCCGACAGCAGCGGGTCATAGTGCTGTCCGGTGTGCACGATCACGTGGTCGACGGACGGCTGGTCGGCGCAGGCACGCACGATGGGGCCGAGCTTGACGAACTGGGGCCGGGCGCCGACGACACTCATGATCTTCACGCGCCCCAGTCTGGCACATGCGTGCCGGGGGCCGGTCATGCGCGCGCTCAGCCGGCGGCGGCCTCGCGCACCTCGAGCGACCCGAATTCGCCGTGGGGCGTCGCGCCCGTGAACCCCGTCATGGCGCCGTACAGCTCGAGGATCGCCGCCTCCTGGCCCTGCCAGGAGTACCGCTCGGCCACCTCACGCACCGCGTAGCGCGACGGGTCCGTGAGCGCTCGCGCCGCGGCCTCCCCGAAGGAGCGTGCGTCGTTGGAGACGAACACCTCACCGACCCCGTTGCCGGTGACGAATTCGGCCATGAGCTTCGCGTCGGACACGACGAGCGGCAGACCCGCATGCAGGTACTCGAACAACTTGTTGGGCATGGCCGCGTCGTGATTGGGCGACCCGCCGGGCAGCGGGTGCACCGCGACGTCCGCCCCCGAAAGGTAGTGCAGCAGTTCGTTCTGACCCACGGGGCCGACGAAATGCAGGCGGTCCGCCACCCCGTGCTCCGCCGCGAAAGCCTCGAGCTTGGGGATCATCGGGTGCGGCAGCGGTACCGACACGACGACCAGGTGCGCCTCTGCCGGGAGATGCGCGATGCCCTCGATGATCGTCTCGATGCCGCGTGCCCAGCTCATGGTGCCGGAGTACACCACCACCGGCACGTCCGGCCCCAGCCCTGCGGCCTCGCGCACGGTCGTGGGGCCCTCCGGCGTGGTCAGCGGCGGCATGTTCAGGAAGACTGACGGGCGGGTCCGCAGATGGTAGACGTCGCGGAGGACGTCGGCGATGGGCTCGGACACCGTCGACGTGGCGTCGGCGTGCCCGATCATCGCGCGTTCGCAGGCGATGAGGGCCTCGTGCGCGGCCACCAGACCCTGCTCGAGCGGCGGGATCCCCGCGAAGTTCTCCCGCGCGTCGTAGTAGAACTTCGGGTCCCGCCCCTGCGCGCGGAGCCTGGTCAGCGCCTCCCGCGCGGCGAGGAGGACCTGCGGGTGGTGGGCGTGCAACACGTCGGGCTGCAGGTCGACCAGCAGGTCGGTGAGCGTGTGCTCGATGTCATAGACGACCGGCAGGTTGCGCTCGACGCCGACGATGACGAAGGGGTCCTTGAGGCCGGCGCGCCGACGGCGCTCGACGTCCACGCGGTAGGCGAGGTCCGACGCGACGGAGCGTCCTTTGAGGGCGGCGACGCGGCCGGTCTCGACCAGCCATCTGGCGGCGGCCTTCGCCGAGCCGGCGTTCAGCCCGCGGATGCGGGAGCGGAGCACGGCGCGGCGGCGGTGGGCGGCGCGGCGCGCCTCGAGGTTCCCGGCCGGGCCCTGCTGGGCGGGGCGGCGCTGGAGCGGGACCCGGATGACCCGGATGCCGTCGCCCAGGACGTACTCGCCGGAGCGACCGTCGGCCGCCTCGAGCGAGATGACGACCGGGTCGTAGCCGCCGCGCCGCAAGGTCGTGGCGAACTTCTTGACCCGCGAGTCGATGTCGATCGGGGCGTGCCGGAACAGGACGACGCGCGGACCCGTCACAGGTCAGGCTCCCTTGCCGATGACCGCGATGCGGACGTCGGGGAAGTTCGCGGGGTCGAGGACACGGCGGCCGTCGACGATCGCGGTGACCCCGGGCAGGGCGCCCGCGGCGAGGTCGCGGTACTCGGCGTGGTCGGTCTGCAGGATCGCCAGGTCCGCCTCCTGCCCGTAGTGGTAGGGGGCGAAGCCGTAGCGGCCGAGTTCCTCGTCGGTGAACATCGGGTCGTGGACGGCGACCTCGGCGCCGCGGGCGCGCAGCTCGTTGACGACGGGGAACACGCCGGAGAACGCGGTCTCCTTCACGCCGCCGCGGTAGGCGGCGCCGAGGACGGCCACGCGCTTGCCGGTCAGGTCACCGGCGAGGCCTTCCAGCAGGTCGACGGCGTGCGCCGGCATGGCGGCGTTCGCGGCGCGTGCGGTGGACACGACGCTGGCCTCAGGGTCGGTCCACAGGTACAGGCGCGGGTAGATCGGGATGCAGTGCCCGCCCACCGCGATACCCGGGCGGTGGATGTGGCTGTAGGGCTGCGAGTTCGACGCTTCGATCACCTGGTAGACGTCGATGCCGTTCGACGCGGCGAAGCGGGCGAACTGGTTCGCCAGGCCGATGTTGACGTCGCGGTACGTCGTCTCGGCGAGCTTGGCCATCTCGGCGGCCTCCGCCGAACCGAGGTCCCACACGCCGTTGGGGCGGGTCAGATCCGGCCGCTCGTCGAAGGTCAGCACCGCCTCGTAGAACGCCGTGGCGCGGGCGGCGCCCTCGGGTGAGAGCCCGCCGATGAGCTTGGGGTACTTGCGTAGGTCCGCGAACACGCGGCCGGTCAGCACCCGCTCCGGGGAGAACACGAGGTGGAAGTCGCGGCCCTCGACCAGGCCGGAGCCCTCCTCGAGCATCGGCTTCCAGCGGGTGCGGGTGGTGCCCACCGGCAGGGTGGTCTCGTAGCTGACCAGCGTGCCCGGCTTCAGCCCGGCGGCGATGGCGCGGGTGGCGTCGTCCATCCAGCCGAAGTCCGGGGTGCCCTCGCCGTCGACGAACAGGGGCACCACGACCACGACGGCGTCGGACTCCGCGACGGCCGCGGTCGTGTCCGTGGTCGCGCGCAGCCGGCCCGCCGGCACCAGCTCGGTGAGCTTGTCCTGCAGGTGTGCCTCGCCCGGGAACGGCTCCGTGCCGGCGTTGACCAGATCGACCACCGCCCGGTTGACGTCGGCGCCGATCACCTCATGCCCGGCATCGGCGAACTGGACCGCCAAAGGCAGCCCGATCTTGCCCAACGCAACGACCGTGATCTTCACTGAAAAGCTCTCCTTCGCATGGCCCCGCGCGATGCCGGGGCGGACTCGGCTGGCGGCACCGCCCTCAGGCGGCGCCCACCTCGATGAACCGGTTGGTGGCAGCGGACTCGATCATGGCCTCGCACACCTCGACCACCCGGGCGCCCTGCTCCATCGTGACGATGTCCGCGTCCTTGCCCAGCACCGCGTCGCGGAAGTTCTCGTGCTCGGTGCGCAGCGGCTCCGGCTTCGCGATCGCGAACCGCGTCACATCGCCCTCCGACACGCCCCGGAACTGCGCAATGTCGTCCCACGTGGTCGCGACCAGCCCGTTGGCGTAGAACGTCAGATCCGCGGTCAGCGTGTCGGCGACGAACATCCCCTTCTCGCCCGTCACCACAGTCAGCCGCTCCTTGGTCGGCGACAGCCAGTTGACCAGGTGGTTGCTCATCAGGCCGCCGCTGAGCTGACAGGTGGCCGACACCATGTCCTCGTACTCCCGGCCGGCCTTGCTGACCGTCCGCGCCCCGACCAGCTCGTACTCCCGCTGCGTCACCCACGCGGTCAGGTCCACGTCGTGCGACGCCAGGTCCTTGACGACGCCCACATCCGCGATCCGGGACGGGAACGGGCCCTGCCGCCGGGTCTGCACCTGGTACAGGTCGCCGAGGTCCCCGTTCTCCAACCGCTTGCGCAGATTCTGCAGCGCCGGGTTGTACCGCTCGATGTGCCCGGTCGCACCGACCAGGCCCTTGGCGGCGAACGCCTCCGCCAACCGGCGCGCGGCCCCGGTGTCCTTCGCCAGCGGCTTCTCGATCAGCGCATGCACGCCGGCCTCCGCCAACGCCAGACCGATCTGCTCGTGATACGCCGTCGGCGTGGCCACCACCACGTAGTCCACGCCCTGCGCGATCAACTCCTCGACCGACCCCAGCACCGGCAACGCTCCGGCGACGCCGTGCGGGTCACCCGCCGGGTCCGCCACGGCCACCAGATCGACACCGTCGATCGCCCGCAGATTGCGCGCGTGGTGCCGCCCCATCATCCCCAGGCCGATCAGACCCGCCCGCAGACCCGCCACGTCAGGCACCGGCCTTCGCCAGCGCGTTGACCGCCTCGACGATCCGCTCCAGGTCACCCTGCGACAGCGACGGATGCACCGGCAGCGACAGGCACTCCAACGCCGCCTGCTCCGTGTTGGCCAGGTGCACATCCACCTGGAACGGCTTGAGACGATGGTTCGGCACGGGATAGAACATCCCCGAGCCGACGTTGTACTGCTCCTTCAACGCCGCGGCGAACCCGTCACGGTCCTCAGCCACCCGCACCGTGTACTGGTGATACACGTGCACCGCACCCTCGGCCACCGGCGGCGTCACCACACCCTCCAGGTTCGCCGACAGGAACGCCGCATTCTCCTGCCGCGTCCGCGTCCAGCCGTCAACCTTCGTCAGTTGCACCCGCCCGATGGCAGCGTGGATGTCGGTCATGCGGTTGTTCAACCCGACGACCTCGTTGTGATACTGCTGCAACATCCCCTGGTTGCGGTACAGCCGCAGGTTCCGCTCGATCGTCTCGTCGGCCGCCGACACCATGCCGCCCTCACCCGAGGTCATGTTCTTCGTCGGATACAGCGAGAACATCGCGAACTCACCGAACGCGCCCACCGGCGTCCCGTTCAGCTTCGCCCCATGCGCCTGCGCCGCATCCTCGAACAGCTTCAGACCATGCCGGTCCGCGATCTCACGCAACTCGACCATCTTCGCCGGATGCCCGTACAGGTGCACCGGCATGATCGCCTTGGTGCGCTCCGTGATCGCCGCCTCCACCGAGGCCGGATCCAACGTGAAATCATCCAGCGCGATATCCGCGAAAACCGGCGTCGCGCCCGTCAACGCCACCGAGTTCGCCGTCGCCGCGAACGTGAACGACGGGACGATCACCTCGTCCCCCGCACCGATCCCGCACGCCAACAGGCCCAGATGCAGACCCGACGTGCCCGAGTTCACCGCCACACACGCCCGACCCAGACCGAAATGCGCCGAGAACTCCTCCTCGAACGCCTTCACCTCCGGACCCTGAGCGATCATGCCCGACCGCAACACCCGATCAACCGCAGCCCGCTCCTCGTCACCGATGATCGGCTTGGCCGGGGGAATGAACTCACTCACTTCGAAACCTCCACAAGGATGTCGTCCTGCTCCTGATACTGCTCACCGGTCTGCGGACACACCCACAGCCCCTCGGCGTCACCGCGCTCCAGCGGGATACCGGCGCGCCCCACCCAGCGGATCCGCTTGGCCGGCACTCCTGCCACCAACGCGAAGTCCGGGACGTCCTTGGTCACGACGGCGCCCGCGGCCACCATGGCCCAGCGCCCGATCGTCACCGGTGCCACGCACACGGCCCGGGCCCCGATCGAGGAGCCGGTGCGGCAGGTGACGCCCACGGGCTCCCAGTCGTCGCCGCGCTTGAGCTTCCCGTCCGGGTCGATGGACCGCGGGAAGTGGTCGTTGGTGAACACGACGGCGGGGCCGACGAAGACGCCGTCCTCCAGCACCGCCGGCTCGTAGACGAGCGCGTAGTTCTGCAGCTTGCAGTTGTCGCCCATCTGCACGCCCGTCCCGACGTACGCGCCGCGACCGACGATGCAATTGACTCCGAGAACCGCCTGCTCACGCACCTGGGCGAGGTGCCAGATCGAGGACCCCTCTCCGATCACCGCGTCCGGAGACACGTCGGCGCTGGGCTGGATGCGAACCATGTCGCTCCCTTCTGTCGTCGGGGATGAGCATACAACCTGGGTCACCGTCGGCTCCGGACGGAGGAGGCCAGCGCAGCGACCGCCGCGGCGACGTCGTCGTAGGGGTTGGGGCGCTCCCGCGCCTCGGTCCCCGCCGCGCGTGCGGCCGCCACCAGCTCGTCGCGATAGGCCTCGTCGGTAGCGAACCTCCGCAGCGCAGCCACCGTCTCGTCGTGCCCGGAGACCACGACGCCTGCGCCGGTCCCCTCGAGCAGCGCGGCGACCCGCGGGAGCGGGGTGGCCACCGTCGGGAGACCGCAGGCCTGGTACTCGTACACCTTCGACGGCATCGCGTCGCGGAACGCCGGGGTGTCGTCGAGGAGGCAGAAGCCGACGTCAGCCCGTTCCGCGAGGCGCCAGGCCTCGGCCGGCGGCAGGCGGTCGTGGAAGCTCACGTGGCGGCAGTCGTCGTCCGTGAGCCGCGCCTCGAGCCAGCTGCGGTCCGCGGGGGCGACCGCGCCCACGAGGTCCAGCGCCCACGGCTGCGGGTCGGACACCGTCGCGGCCACGGCCTCGATCATCGCCTGCAGGCCGCGCGTGCGCCGGTTGTCGCCGATGTAGAGGGCGCGGTACTGCCCCTCCGCGCGGTCCCGCCGGACCGGCGGCAGCAGGCTGAGGTCGGGCTCGTTGCGGAGCAGCATCCGGCGGGGGGCCGTCCGCGGAGGGACGTGGTCGTCGGCCGCCAGGACGAGGTCCGCCGCCGCGATGATGCGGGTGAGCAGGCCGACGGTCCCCTGGAGCACCCGCAGCAGGGGGCCCGGGACCCACGGCCGGTCGGTGAGCAGGGCCCGGTAGTCCTCGTGTACATCGGCCACCCACGCGCCGCGACGGAGGCGGCGGCTCAGCCAGGCCATCGGCGCCGTGTCGGGGTCGATGGTCAGCAGCACCGGCGTGCGCAGGCGCCACGGCCACAGCAGGGCGCGCATCGCGCGGACGGCCGCCCCCTGGCGCGGCGCGGTGCGGATCGTCGCCCCGGCCGGGCCGCCGGCGGGGTCACCGAGGCCCAGGATCTCGACCGTGAGGCCCGCTCGGCGCAGCGCCCGGACGGTGCGGTGCAGGCGGGCGTCCGCGACGTCGTGACCGGTGGTGACGACGCCGACGTCGGCGCTCAGAAGTCCTCCATGACGATGGCCTCGTCGCCGACCTTGAGGAACTCGAGGTAGGCGTCGCAAACCTCCGCGGGGTCGCCGCGCTTGATGAGCCGGCCCTTGTGCAGCCAGATGACCTCGTCGGACAACTCCTGGATGGTCGAGAGGGCGTGCGAGACCAGGAGCATCGTGCCGGCGGAGTTCATCAGCTCCTCCATCTTCTTGCCGGCGCGCTGCTTGAACTGGGCGTCGCCGGCCGACAGGGCCTCGTCGATGATGAGGATGTCCGGCTCCATGAACACGGCGACCGAGAACGCCAGCCGGGAGAACATGCCCGACGAGTACGTCCGCATGGGCATGTCGATGAAGTCACCCAGGTCGGCGAAGTCCGCGATCTCCTCGAACTTCTCGTTGACCTCGGCCCGGCTGAGTCCGGCGGCGAGTCCGCCGATCATGACGTTCTCGCGGCCCGTGAGGGCCGAGTTGAAGCCGACGCCGAGCGCGAGCAGCGTCGAGACCTTGCCCCGCACCTCGATCTGACCCTTGGTGGGCGGGAGGATCCCGGCGACGGCGCGCATGAGGGTCGACTTGCCCGCGCCGTTGGCGCCGATGAATCCGGTGCACTTGCCCGCGGGGACCTCGAAGCTCACCCCCTTGAGGGCGTTGACCTCGCGGTAGCGCACCTTCTCCTTGCGGGCCTTGCGGACCAGCGCGTTCTTGAGGGAGTTCTTGCGCTCGAGGTTGACGCGGTACGTGACGTAGAGGTCGTCGACGATCACCGCGGCGTCGTCGAGGTGCTCCGTCGGGCCGGTGACGGACTCGTGTGCGACGGGCTCCGGCGCGCCGGGGTCCCGCTCCAGGGACTGATCAGAGGCGGACAGCGAACTCACGCTCCCTCGAGATGAAGTACAGGGTCCCGACGACCGCCGCGAGGACGGCCCAGATCGTGCCGCCCACCAGGTAGCTGACGGCGGGCGTGTGCCCGGCGAGCGCGTCGTGCCAGATGCCGAGGACCCCGAAGACGGGGTTGAGCTGGATCCACTGCCCGACGTGGCGCCCGATGGGGCCCTCGAGGAACATCTCTGCCGAGTAGAGGACCGGTGACGCGTAGAGCCAGATGCGGATGAAGTAGGGCAGGAACTGCGAGGTGTCGCGGAAGTAGACCTGCCACGTGGCCACCAGCGCCCCGAGCCCCAGACCGAGCAGCGTGGACAGGACGATCGCGACCAGCATCCACAGCATGTTCCACGACCAGGGCAGGCCCCAGGCGATGTGGATGACGAGGTACACCAAGAGCGTCGGCAGGAACCGGCGCAGGCCGACGTAGACGTTGGAGAAGATCAGCAGCATCTTCGGGAAGCTCATGTTGAGGACGAGGCTGCCGGCGTTCGTCACCGCGTTGACGCACGCCTGCATCGCCCCGGTCACGTAGAAGAAGAGGAACAGGCCGGCCGCGATGTCGGGGAAGGTGTGACTGGCGGAGCCGCCGGACAGGACCACGACGAGGAGGAAGTACACGCCCGCCAGGAGCAGGGGGTTCACAACCAGCCAGAGCTGCCCGAGCACGGTGTTGGTGTTGGTGGCCCGGAGGTTGGTGTGCGCCAGCTCGAGCGCGAAGTCACGCCGATGCCACAATTCGCTGAAGTAGTCGCGCAGGTTGGGGATGCTGGCCTTGTGCGGCTTGTAGACGCGACGCTGCACCGAGGCGTCAGTCCTGCTCCGGGACTCGCTCAACGTCTCTCCTTCCGGCATGTCGGCCACGTCCGCGACGTCACGCGGTCCGGTGGTCGGTCATCAGTGTCGCATACACGCTCCGGAGGACCGCTTCATCCTCCGGCCAACTCAGCCTGGGCCGGGCCCGCCGGACCTGATCGACCAGCGCCGGGTACCCGTCGACGGCCGTGCGCAGCGCCGCGGTGAGCGAGGCGGCATCCCCGGGGCGGTAGAGAACGCCGAGCCGGTGCTCGCGCACCAGGGCCCCCAGCTGGCCGACGTCGGTGGCCACGACGGGGACACCGAGGCTGACCGCGTGGAAGAGCTTGTTCGGCATCGCCAGCCGATGGTTGGGCCACTTGTCCGAGTGCGTCACCAGGGCCAGTCCGGCGGCCGCGATCTCGCGGGACACGTCGTCGAGCGGGAGGGCCGGCCGGACGGTGGCGCGTCCGGAGTCGAACGTCGCCAGCCAGGTCTCGTCGCCGGGGCCGACGATCGTGATGGGCAGGTCGGTGTCGCGGCTTGCGGCGGCGACGACCTCCAACTCGCGGTAGGCCCCGACCCGGCCCGCGTACACCGCGCCGCGCGGTCGGGCGGGCAGGTCCGGAAGCTCCGAGTCGGGGCGCAGCGGGAACGTGTTGCGCACGACGGCGATGTCGGTCCAGCCGTACTGCCGTGTCAGTTCCTCGGCGACGCCCGGTCCGACGGTGATGACGGCGGCCGCGCGACCGCCCCACTCCGCTTCCTGCCGGCGCTCGCGCCGATCCTGCAGGGGTGTCGGCCGGTACTCGCGCGGGACGCCGCTCCAGAGTTCGTGGGAGTCGTAGACGAGTGGAACGCCGCGTTCCTCCGCCAACCGCGCGCCCACGCCCAGCGCGGTGAAGTCGTGCGCGTGGACGACGTCGAAGGGCCGCTGGGCCGCGTCACGGTACGCGCCGTCGGCCCACCGGGAGAAGGAGCTGTTGCGGTGCTGCGGGAGCAACAGCCACCGCGCGAACCGGGCGGGCCAGGACAGCCGAGTCGGGGAGTCGTCCCGCGCCTCGCGGCGGAACACCGACGACGAGCCGACGCTCGAGACCGTGACCCCGGGCCCGGGTGCGAATCCTGCAGGGACGGATTTGCCGACGATGTGGACGCTGTGGCCGATCCCGGCCAGACTCGACGCCTCCCGGAGCACCCGGGTGTCGGTGGCGACGGAGGTGGCCACCAGCATCAGCACACGCATCGAGCAGAACCCTCCCGAGGGACCGAGGGCCAGCTCCAGGTAAGCCTGACCGCGGAGCCAGTCTAGGCGCACGGAGCGCGGAGGGCTGGATCCGCCACTGTGCTAGGTTGACGCGGATAGACCCCCCAAAGGGTAAGACTCCCGAGCAGGTGCCCTCATGCGACTTTTCCGGATCATGACAGTGGCTCTAGCGATGGCGCTCGGGGTGATCTCTGCGCCACAGGCCTCGGCCGAGATCGACGTGTACACCACACCGGGCGTGCACGAAGTGAACGGGCGGTTGTGGTCGACAACGTGCGGGCGATACAGCACCCAGGTGGAGCGCTGCCGCACCGAGATCTGGGCGACCACGATCACGATGACGTCCGGCGGAGGCTTCACGCGGAGCAACGGCTGGGTCTTCAACAACCTCACCTACAAGCCGGTACCGAGGGCGGTCTGGGGAGACAACCCGCTCGCCAACACCCGGCAGTGGACCGCGGAGGACGGTCGACTCTGGCGCACCGAGTGCGACACACCGACCACCGGCCGCAACGGCTGCCGGAGCGAGACGTACTCCAGCGTCGTCCTCGTCCGAGACGGTCGTGCCGTCGTGGATCAGGCGTGGGTCTTCAACAACATCGTCCGCTTCTCGACGTCCACCGCCACGGCGTCGCCCGCGCCGTCGCCGAGTTCGTCCTCGGGAACCAGCTGCGACACTTCCGTGCTCCCCGCCGGCTATGCCGTCACCAACGGGGTCCCCCATGCGATCAAGCCCCCCTATACGCCGGTCGACCAGTTCAACCCCGTCTCGGTGGCCCTCTTCATCGATGCCGTGAGCAAGTCGTCGGCGATCGCCGCTGACACGCAGCTCTGCCTGATGCGGATGGCGGGCAAGCTCGCGCTGAGCAAGGCGGTGAGCCGCAGCTACGCGGGTGAGACCTCCCTGTGGTACCCGTACGGCTTCGCCTATTCGGCCAATCCCTCGACGCCCACCCTCCAGCCCCCCTGGTACTCCGGCATCGCCCAGGGCGCGATGTTGTCGGCCCTGGGCACCCTCCATGACCGCACCACGGGCACCGAGGCGGCCACCTGGCGGGACGCGGCCACTCGCACGCTCAACTCCTTCCTCATCCCCTACAGCGACGGTGGGGTGCGCAACTATCTCGACATCAAGGGTCAGCGGGTCCTGATGTTCGAGGAGTACCCCACCGGGGCGACGCCGACGAGTGTTCTCAACGGCCAGCATGTCGCGCTCATCGCACTCGACGCCCACTATCGGCGCTTCGGAGACGTCAGGGCGAAGGCCCTGTTCGACGAGGGCGTGGCCCACTACGACCTCGTCCTCGAAGCGGCCGAACTGCCGGTCGAGGGCGGCATCATGTCCACCTACGACCTCGTGCGGGGGTACGCGCCGGCGCCGCTGAGATACGTCTCACTCGGCGGCAGCGTGAGCCGTAGCAAGATGAACGCGACGGTTGTCGACGTCCCCACCGCGCTGCGCGATGTCCCGGCGCCCAACGTGATCGTCAACCCGACGCTCGGCACGGCGACGGGGTGGAAGATCCTCGGCAGCGGCACGACCATCGCCAACGGCGTGGCGACCGTGCGCAACGACGGCGCCGGATGGACCGGCATCGAGCAGCGGATCCCCGGCGGCACCTTCCGCTCAGGACAGAAGGTGAGCCTGCAGTTCCAGGCCAAGGCAACGTACCCGTTCGGCCTCAGCGGGATCTCTCCGCGGTACGTGGCCTACCAGGTGTGCCCCTCCGGCACGACGAACCTCCTCGATCAACAGAAGAACCGTGGGGACGTCTGGGCGGTGTACCGCGACGAGTTCACCGTGCGGGACGGGAGTTGCACCATCCTCCTGCAGTTCCTCACCGCAACTACGCGGGCCAACGACACAGTCGTGCAGTACGACAACATCTCGTTGCGCCGCTCGGACACCGTCGGAGCGGCACTGACCCCGCGGTACGACCTGTTCGTGTGGCGCACGCCCGTGAACAACCTCACCCTGTTCGGCACCGGTCTCGTGGCGGTCGAGGTGTACACGGGCGGCCGCTGGCACCAGATCATCCAGTTCAACGCCCTGCCGGAGGGCCGGACTGTTCAGATCCCCGAGGAGTACACGGGCCGCAACATCCACTACGGCTACCACGACACGTCACACATCGCTGAGCTTCAGTCCCTGTACACGCGGTCCGGCCTCGAGTACTTCAAGACGTACGCGGAGCGCTGGCTCCCACTGGCGCCGAACAACGCGCGCTGACGAGGGGCGTCAGCCCTGACTCCCGGTCGTCCCGATCGGGTTGTTCTCCAGGACGTCGATCCAACATCCGGCGGCCTGCAGGGACAGCAGCGGAGACACGTCGTCGACGGTGTTGCCGCTCACGTAGAGGTACTCCAGGCCCGTCCACGGCGCCAGGGACGCATAGGACTCGAGCGTTCCCGTGCCGTCGGTGTTGACCTGTCGCTGCAGCCAGAGCCGCTCCAGAAGCGGGAGGTTCGCCGGGCTGGCATCGAACGTGCGCAAGGCGTTGTCGTTGAGGTACAGCCGGGTGAGGGACGGCAGATTCGGCAGCGGACGCACCGTCGGGAGCCTGTTGGCAGCCAGATCGAGCTGGACGAGTCGGGTGTGCCGGCCGCCGGACAACCCGGAGACGTCGCTCAACTGGTTGCCGGCGAGGTTGAGTCGGACCAGGTTCGGCAGGGCCGGCCATCCGGTCAGACCCGAGAGCCGGTTTCGTCCGAGGTCGAGCTCGATGAGCGACGGCAGGGACGGGAGCCCCGACACGCTGGTGAGCCGGTTGTGGCCCAGACCGAGCCATCCGAGGCTCGGCAGCGCGGGCATCCCGGCCACGCTCGTGAGCGCGTTGCCATCGAGGTACAGCTCGGTGAGGTTGGGGAAGGCCGGCATTCCGGCGAGCGAGGTGATCCCGCGATAGTCGCATGCGAGGTAGCGGAGCCGTTGCAGTTCGGCGGTGGGGATGACGGTGCCCCGGAGCGTGACGTTATCGGCGATGCACGCCCTCAGCCCTGGGTCCTTGACCGAGCCGAGCAGCACGCCGCCGAACCGCACCATGTTGTTGAAGACTTCCTGGGTGACGCGGTAGTAGTACGGCTCTCCGCCTGCCGACGTTCCCGTCTTGATCACGCTGGCCGTCACATAGGTCCGGCACCCGTTGCGGCCCGTGACGTCGGTGTCACAGTCGGTACGCCAACGGCGTCCCTTGTCGTCGGTCCACCTGTAGGACATCCCGCCCCCGGCCACCGCCGTTCCCTGGCGGACGTCGCCGAGCGGGTTGCCGTACCAGAGGCTCCGGGGCGCCTCGGTGTAGGTGAGGTTGTTGAACACCCACCCCGTCGTGACCACGAAGCGGCCGCTGGCATCCTGCGTCACCTGGGTGGCGTAGATGGAGGCCGTGCACCGTTCGACCTGTGAGTAGGGCTCGCACGTCGTGCGCCACTGACGACCGTTGACGCTGTGGGACCCTGGCGTGATGTAGACGTCGACCGCCGCCGACGCGCCCGGCGAGGACACCCCCAGCAGCCCGATCGCCAGAATCGCGGCGAGGAGCAGTCGTAGGGATCTCATCTCGAATCCTTTACCGAGCCGGAGCAGCGTGGGCGTCGACGGGTGGGCGGCCGAAGTCGGTCGGGTCGAGCTCGACGCTCGGCCGGACGGACGGGTGCGCGGACCAGAACGTGGCCACGTCCGCCGCCGACGTCATGTCGCCCAGCAGTGCGACCGTGCCGGGCCCGCCGCCCGTGGGCTGCGGCGGGCGGAGCCGGGCCAGGAGCCGGCCGGCCTTGCGGAGGGCCCGTTGTGAGACCGTCAACGGCGCCGGGCGCGCGGCGGGTTGCGGCACGCCCACGACCTCGACGTCCGCGCCGGCCGATCGGGCAAGCGCGATCTGCGGTTCCACCGCCGGCGATCGCCAGGTCCGGCGCGCGAACACCTCGACGCGCTCCGGCGGGGTCGCCGTCGCCCGGGGCGAGTGAGGGGGGTCTCCCCAGGGCTCCACGCCGTAGAGGTCGGCCAACCTGGCACGGACCGCGGCGGGACCGAAGCGGGCGTCGAGCTCGGCCCGCGCGCCGTCGAGGTCGAGGGTGCCGAGGTGTTGCTCCAGGTCCGCGACGGCGTCGAGGATCTCGTCGGGTGAGTCGGCGACGTCGATGAAGCGGCCGCACAGCCGCATCGTGTCGCCGAGCGCCTCCTCGGGGCCGCCGCTGCGGGTCACCACCACCGGCAGGCCGGCGGCCACGGCCTCGCTGACGGCCAGGTGGAACGTCTCGTAGCGGCTGGGCCCGACCAGCACGTCGAATGCGGGCAGCGCCTCCAGCACGGTCGCCTTGGGGACATTGCCGTGGAAGGTGACCCGGCCGCCGAGCCCGGCCGCCGCTACCGCCTGGTCCAGTTCCGCGCGCAGTGGGCCGTCGCCGAAGAGGTCCAGGCTCGCCCGCGCACGCCCGCTCGCGAACGCCGTGAACGCGGCCAGGAGGCGCCGCACGCCCTTGAGCTCCGTGAGCCCCCCGACGAAGGCCCAGCGGTCCAGCGAATCCGGGAGGCCGGCCCTGCGGGGGGCACCGGCGAAGTCCACCGGATTCGGGATCACGACCACCTTGTCGCGATGCTCGGGAAGGTGCTCGAGGAACAGGTCGCGCACGGGGCCGCTGACGCACGTGAGCGCGGACGCCCGCTCGAGCACCTCCGCGTAGAGTTCCCGGCCGCGCGGGTCTGCCAGCACCGTACGCGCCTCGCTGGAGTGCTCAGTGACCACCACTCTGGCCCCCGCCGGCGCCAGCCGCGCGGCCACCAGCCCCCCGAAGTACCCGACATGGCCGTGGAGAACATCAGCCTCGAAGTCGGGCAGCGCGGCCGCGACGGCGCGGACCGCGCTCTCGGCCCGCTCAGGCACCGACCAGCCGCTGACCAGGACGTGCGGGACCCGCGTGATGCGACCGAAGTCGCCCCGCGCGTCCAGTGCCCCGGCCCGAGCCATGCGGGCCACCACCTCGTCGAATGCGCGACGGTGTGCCTCGACCAGTTCGGCCGGGCCTCCGGGCCACTCGACCGAGTTGACCACCCGGACATCGAAGCCCCCTGCTGCGAGGCGGCTCCACTCAGCGACGAAGTTGCCCAGGACGGGATTCCCGAGGGACGGATACCACGGGGTCAGAACACCGAGCTGGCGTCGGCTCATCCGCCCAACCGCATGAACTCTGCTAGCACGTCGGCGGCGCGCCGGCCGTCGTGGAACTCTTCGGCGTACGTGCGGCCCCGCGCGCCCAGGTCTGCGATCCGTTCCGGATCCGAGATGAGGTCGGTCAGCACCGACTCGAGCGTGTCCGGCGTCGCCCGCACGATCGGGGGTTCGCCCGGGTAGCGTTCCGCGACGCGGTCCGCGAGGTGACCGATCACCGCACGACCGGCGCTCATGGCCTCGACGGCCGCCAGGCCGTAGTCGCCGATCCGCAGCTGATCGATGACGATGTCCGCGCCGAGCACCAGGGCACGGACCTGCTCGTGCGGGATGTCGGTGTCGCGCACGTAGCGGATGAGGCCGCGCGCCTGCAGCTGCTCACAGGCCCGGTCGACGAGGTCCGAGCCCTTGATGGCCTCCTTGCTGGGCACGTGCAGCACGACGGGCGTCTTGCCGTGGGCCATGGGGGGGACCGGGTTGTGCCAGAGCCGGGTGTCGACGGTCAGCGGCAGCCAGGTTGCGTCCGGGAGGTAGTCGAAGAGGTCCGCGGTCGTCACGAACACCGGACCGTCGAACGCCAGCACATGGGGAAGCAGGTGGTCGACGCGGCGCTGCAGCTTGTGCGTGAGCTCGGTCATGTCCTCGTCCAGCTCGCCGCGGAAGGGCGACCAGGGCTCGAGGCGGGCATGCTCGCGCGGGTTGCGGATGTCCGAGCCGTGGAAGACGAGACCCTGCCGGATCCCCTGTGCCGTCAGCCAGTCGGTCTCCTGCCAGAAGTACTTGCCGAGCGCGTTGCCGACGATGGGCCGGCCGGACTCGCTGAGCACGTGCGTGTATCGGTTGATCAGCTTCGCCTTGAGGCGTTCCTGCCAGAAGCGGGTGAGGGCCTGCGTCTGGGTGAACACCTCGTCGGCGGCGTAGTTCTGGGTCGAGTCCAGCTTGAGCCATGCGGAGTCCGCCACGGCGCGCGGGTACTCGCGCATGAGGGCGTGGGCCCACTCTGTGGCCTGTCCGGCGGAGTTGGTCGTGCCGATCCTCAGCCGCGGACGCGGCTCGAAGAGTTCGGAGTCGGACAGGCCCGCCCGCTGGGCCAGCATGTCGCGCCGGATGCTGTACAGCTGCGCCGTCAGGTCGTGCGGGCGGAGTCCCTCGCGGAGTTCAGGGGTGATGACCGCCAGCGAGGTGTCGACGACGTTGGCGCTGAAGTGCTCGAAGGTGTGCTCGGCGACGAGGTCGTCCGTGATCCGCGCCCGATAGGTGTCGACGTCGCCGAGCAGCTTGGCGGCCGCCTCTGCGAGCGACGTCGGATTGGAGTGCTCGAACACCTCTCCGATCCCCAGCCGCGTGACCCGCTCCCCGAGCCACTCCATATTGGACGTCAGGATGGGCAGACGAGCCTGCACAGACTCGAAGTACTTGTTCGGAGCGGCCCAGTTGTGGTTGCCCACCGGAAGGAACGGGAAGATGGCGGCGGTGGCGGAGGCCAGGTACTCGGCCACCTCATGCGTGGGCGCGAACGGCACAAAATGCAGCCGGTCCCTAACCCCGAGCCGGCGGGCCTGCTCGTCGAGCTCGAGCGTGTAGGAGCTGGGCCGGCGGGCGCCGATGGCCAGGTGTACCCCGGGCAGCTGCGTCAGAGCCTCGACGGCGTCGTGCACGCCGCGGTGGTACGACAGACCCCCCGCGTAGGCCAGCAGTGGCGCCTCGGGGTCGATGTCGAGGAAGTCGCGGATGGTCATCGGCCGCCCCACCTCGGGAAGGTTGCCGATCGGGGCGTTGGGGACCAGAGGCGGCAGCGGGATGTCGTAGGTGTCGCGGAGGAACTCCGCGATGGGCTCGCACACGGTCACGACGGCGTCGCAGTCGCGGATGTGCTCCGCCTCGAGCGCGGGGAAGCCCTGCAGCACGTTCGGGTCGTCGCTGGCCAGGCCGTAGACGTATTCGCGCGCGTCGTACAGCACGGCGACCTTGCGGCCCTGCCCGCGGAACCGGTCAGCGACCCGCCGGGCCAGGTGCAGGAGATGGACGTCGCAGATGATGAGGTCCGGCTGCAGCTCGACCGTCTTGGCGAACATCGCCTCCTCCATGTCGGCGATGAACGGCAGCATGCCCTGCCACGTGCCGGGGTCCGGCAAGGCGCTGGCCTGACGCTGACGGACGCGTTCGGCGAGGCCGCGGGCGGTCCGCTTGGCGCGTGCGGTCGCGCCGTCGACGACGGCGACGGCCTTCAGCACCGGCTGCGGCGGGCGGCGGCGCGTGGTCAGGTGGAACGACTTGCGCACGGCCCGGTAGACGAAGCTGAGCCTCTTGTCCGGCTGCCTGCCGAACGTGAGGAAGTAGGGGATGCCGCTGATCTCGCCCATCGGCGGGATGCCGGTGCCGTAGCCCACCATCGTGACGCGGAAGCCCGCCGCCGCGAGCGCCAGCCCGTTCCGGTGTGCCCGCGCGTCGATCTCGACGTTGTTGGGCATCACGATCACGGCGTGCGGCTGCTGCATCGAGTTTCTCTCTCCGTCAGGCGTCTCGGGGATCCTGCCGGGAGCATATCAGGAGGGTCCTTGCGGCCCGGGGCATCGAAGCGCCCCTCCGAGGCGGCCCGCCCATCCCTCGGCCTACCCCTCGGGACGGTCAACGGCGGCGGCTACAGTGACCCCCGTGTCCAAAGTTCTGACTTCCCTTCCCGTGGGCGAGCGCGTCGGTATCGCCTTCTCCGGCGGCCTCGACACCTCCGTCGCCGTCGCCTGGATGCGCGAGGCGGGGGCCGTGCCCTGCACCTACACCGCCGACATCGGCCAATACGACGAGCCGGACATCGAGTCCGTGCCCGGCCGCGCCCTCCAGTACGGCGCGGAACTGTCGCGCCTGGTGGACTGCCGGTCCCAGCTCGTCGAGGAGGGCCTGTCGGCACTCGCGTGCGGCGCCTTCCACATCCGCTCCGCCGGCAAGGCGTACTTCAACACCACGCCCATCGGGCGGGCCGTCACCGGCACGCTTCTGGTGCGGGCCATGGCTGAGGACAACGTGTACATCTGGGGCGACGGCTCCACGTACAAGGGCAACGACATCGAGCGGTTCTACCGCTACGGGCTCATGGCCAACCCGCAGCTGCGCATCTACAAGCCCTGGCTCGACGAGGACTTCGTCCACCAGCTGGGTGGCCGCGACGAGATGAGCCAGTGGCTCACCGAGCGCGATCTCCCCTACCGCGACTCCAAGGAGAAGGCGTACTCGACCGACGCCAACATCTGGGGCGCGACGCACGAGGCCAAGACGCTCGAGGACCTCGACGTCTCGCTCGAGACCGTCGAGCCGATCATGGGCGTCCGGTACTGGGACCCGTCGGTGGACATCGCCACCGAGGACGTCACGGTCCGCTTCGAGCTCGGCCGTCCGGTCGCCATCAACGGCACGCGCTTCGACGACGCGGTCGCGCTCGTCATGGAAGCCAACGCCATCGGCGGCCGGCACGGCCTCGGCATGAGTGACCAGATCGAGAACCGCATCATCGAGGCCAAGTCCCGCGGCATCTACGAGGCGCCCGGCATGGCGCTGCTGTGGATCGCGTACGAGCGGCTGCTCAGCGCCATCCACAACGAGGACACGCTCGCCAACTACCGCTCCGAGGGGCTCCGCCTCGGCCGCCTCCTCTACGAGGGCCGTTGGTTGGACCCCCAGTCGCTCATGTTGCGCGAGTCCATCACACGCTGGGTGGCCTCCGCCGTCACCGGCGAGGTGGACCTCCGCCTGCGGCGCGGCGACGACTACACCATCCTCGACACCCGCGGCCCGCACCTGTCCTACCAGCCGCACAAGCTCTCGATGGAGCGCGTCGAGGACGCCGCCTTCGGGCCCACGGACCGCATCGGGCAGCTGACCATGCGCAACCTGGACATCGCGGACTCGCGCGAGAAGCTCGAGCTCTACGCCGCGCAGGGCACCCTGCTGGCCGGGCACCAGGACCTCATCGGCCGGCTCGAGGCGGGCGGCGCCGCCGCGATCGCCGAGCTGGGCGCCACCGGTCCGTCGGACGTCGACGGTGCCGTCGCGGGCTCCTCGATGGAGTCGGGCACCGACTGACCGCGCGCGCCGCGACCACTGGACGCCGCCTCCCAGCACGGGGGGCGGCGTCCGCGCAATAGCCGAAAGTTGACGACGTGGCGCGGCGCGGTGAACGGCGGATGAACGGCGAAGTAAACCACGCGTCCGCCCAGCCAAGGCCCAGCACGGACCGTCGAATTTGAGTACCCGTACTCAAATCGCTTGGGTCCGGTACTCAGAGGAATCAGGTATGAGGTCCCACCCTCATAGCGCCTCGGTGGGGGGATTTCTTGGGACCGTTGTCCCTAGCGGGGACGGCTGAATCCCCGCCGGTTGACAGCGAGGGGCAGCCATGACCGAGATCACACCGTGCGTCGTCTACACCAACGTCTTCCTGCATCGTCTACTCGACGACGGAGCGGCACCCACCACGCGCGCCGAGCGCCGCGAACAGGCCATGCTGCGGGCGCAGGCGGCGTCGATGTGCGGGACGTGTCCCCTGCTCGCCACGTGCCTGACCGACGCGGTGACCCGGTTCGATGTGGCCGGGTTCGTCGCGGGTACCACGCGGCGGCAGCGTCAGGAGATCCGCACCCGCCTCGGGATCGAGGTGTCCCAGGAGGATCTCGACGCCATGGCCGGCGTCAGCGCGGGGAGGCAGTTCGACCGACACGAGATCCACCGGCTGCGCACGGCCAACCCGAACCTTCCGCTGAGCATGATCGCCGCCAAGATCGGCTGCTCCGTTTCCACGGTGAAGCGGCACCTGCGGCGGATCGAGCAGGAGGGCGGACTGCCGCATCGCGCTGAGCGTCCGCGCGTCAACGCGGAGCGGGTCCTGGCCGTCGCGGCGGACGTACGCCGCGGCTCCCAGCCCGGCGCCGCGGCCTGAGGGGCGGCCCAATCCGCCTGAATCCTTGAAAGGCGGTTCCCGCTCAGGACAGAGTGGAACCATGACCCGAATCGGCTTCCACGCCTCACACGAACAGATCGCCCCCAGCCAGCTGTTGCTGGACGTGCAGCACGCTGAGCGGGTCGGCTTCGACATGGCCATGTGCTCGGACCACTTCAAGCCGTGGTCCGAGCGGCAGGGGCACTCCGGCTACACCTGGTCCTGGCTCGGCGCCGCGCTGGCCACGACGTCGCTGTCCTTCGGCTGCGTGTGCGCGCCCGGCCAGCGCTACCACGCGGCCGTCGTGGCACAGAAGATCGGCACACTCGCCGAGATGTTCCCGGGGCGGTTCTGGACCGCGCTCGCCAGCGGCGAAGCCATGAACGAGTCCATCACTGGCGACCGGTGGCCGTCGAAGGAGGAGCGGATCGAGCGCCTGGAGGAGTGCGTCGACGTGATCCGCCGCCTGCTCGACGGCGAGGAGGTCAGCCACCGCGGCCACATCGTCGTGGACCGCGCCAAGGTGTGGGATCGGCCGGACGAGGCCCCGCTCCTCATCACACCGGCCGTCTCGGCGGAGTCGGCCGCCCGGGCGGCGGCCTGGGCCGACGGGCTCATCACCGTCAACCAGAGCCACGAGGCGCTGCGCGGCGTCATCGACGCCTACCGCGGGGCGGGTGGCCGCGGACGGATCGCGCTGCAGCTGCATCTCTCATGGGCCCCCACCATGGCCGAGGCGGAGGAGATCGCCTTCGACCAGTGGCGCTCCAACGTCCTCGGAGACCCACTGTCGTGGGACATCGCGACCGTCGAGGGGTTCGACGCGGCGTCGAAGCACGTCACGATGGAGTCGGTGCACGAGGTCGTGCGGATCTCGGACGACCTGGAACAGCACGTCGACTGGATCCGCGAGTATGCCGCCCTCGGCTTCGACGACATCTACCTGCACTACGTCGGGCAGCACCAGGGCGCGTACCTCGACGCGTTCGGCGAGCATGTCCTCCCCCGCTGCCGGGCAGGAGCAAGCGCATGAGGATCACCGACACCAGTGACCTGTGGTGGAAGAGCGCCGTCGTCTACTGCCTGGACGTCGAGACCTACCTGGACACCGACGGCGACGGCGTCGGCGACCTGGCCGGGCTCGCGGAGCGCATCGACTACCTCGCCCAGCTCGGCATCACCTGCCTGTGGCTGATGCCCTTCTACCCCTCGCCGGACCGGGACGACGGCTACGACGTCAAGGACTTCTACGGCGTGGACCCCCGCCTCGGCAACCACGGCCAGCTGGTCGAGGTCATCCGGACGGCCCACGACCGCGGCATCCGCGTCATCGCCGATCTCGTCGTCAATCACACCTCGGACGAGCACCCGTGGTTCGTGGCGTCCCGTCGGAGCACGACGAACCGGTACCGCGACTACTACGTGTGGCGCGACACCGATCCGGGCGACACGTCCGCGGAGGTCGTCTTCCCGGACGAGGAGGACTCCATCTGGACCAAGGACGACCGCACGGGCGAGTGGTACCTGCACCACTTCTACGCCCACCAGCCGGACCTCAACCTGGCCAATCCGGATGTCATGGACGAGATCCTGCGCACCGTCGGCTTCTGGCTCGAGCTGGGCATCGACGGGTTCCGGGTCGACGCCGTGCCGTTCCTGCTGCAGAACGCCCACACGACCGGCACGCGGACCATGACTGTCGATCCGCACGACGTCATCAAGCAGATCCGGGCCTTCATGCAGCGCCGCCGCGGCGACGCGGTCCTCCTCGGTGAGGTGAACGTTCCCCACGAGGAACAGCTGAAGTTCTTCGGCGGCGATGTCGGCGACGAGCTCCAGATGATGTTCGACTTCATCGGCATGCAGGCCGCCTACCTGTCCCTGGCCAGGGAGGATCCCGCGCCGCTGATCACGGCCATCCAGGACCGCCCGCAGATCCACCCCACCTGCCAGTGGGCCACGTTCCTGCGCAATCACGACGAGTTGACCCTCGACAAGCTCTCCGACGACGAGCGGCAGGAGGTGTTCGACGCGTTCGGCCCAGACCCGGACATGCAGCTCTACGGGCGCGGACTCAAGCGCCGCCTCCCACCGATGCTCGGCGGGGACCCGCGCCGCGTCCGGATGGCCTACAGCCTCATGTTCTCGCTCCCTGGCACGCCGACGCTGTACTACGGCGAGGAGATCGGCATGGGCGAGGACCTGGCCGCCCCGGGACGTATGGCGGTGCGGACGCCCATGCAGTGGGGCCCCGGACGCAACGGCGACTTCTCGTCCGCCCCGCCGTCGCGCCTCATCCAGCGCGTCGTGCCGGACGGCTACGGTCCCACGCACGTCAACTTCGCGGATCAGGAGCACGACCCGGATTCGTTGTGGGCGTTCATGCGCGAGCTGATCAGCATCCGTCGCCGGCGCCCCGAGCTGGGCTGGGGCGACTTCGAGGTCATCGACACGGGTGAGCCGGCCGTGCTGGCGCATCGGGTCACGCTGCCCGACTCCGCCGTCGTCACGGTGCACAACTTCAGCGCCGATCCCGTCGCGGTGTCGCTGTCGGGGGCGTTGACGGAGGAGGACGTCGTCGAGGACCTCCTCGACGGGGAGGCGACGGTGGTCCACCGCGGCGACCTGCAGGTGTCCCTCGAGGGCTACGGTTTCCGCTGGTACCGGGTGCGACCCGCTACCGGCTGAGCGGCGTCAGATGGCGTCGGCCATCCTCGGCGGGAACCACTGCTCCAGCTCGTCGACGGTGCCGAGGTCGGCGAAGTTGCCGGTCACGGCATCCGCCGCGGCCTTGACCTCGTCGGGGGCGTCGCCCATCGCGACGCCCCGCCCGGCCCACTCCAGCATCTCGATGTCGTTGCGGCCGTCGCCGATGGCCAGCACGTCGGCGGCGCGGACGCCCAGCTCGTCGCACACGATCTGCAGCCCGTGCGCCTTGTCGACGCCCATGGGCGCGATGTCGAGCCACGCGGACCAGCCGATGAAGTAGGCCACCTCGTGCAGTCCGAGCTGGCTCACCATGCCGTTGAACACCTCTTCGGAGCTGTGCGGGTCCCGCACGATGACGCGCGACACGTCGCGGGAGGCGAGCTCGTCGATGGTCTCGATGCTGACGTCGCCCAGCAGTTCGCCCTCCGGGAAGGGGCGGTTGACCCGCCAGTGCAGCCCGTCCTGGACGGCGATGCAGGCGGTGGGCGCCAGCTCGGCCACCCGGTGCACGGTCTCGGCAGGGTCGAAGCGGGTCTCGTGGCGCACCTCGAAGGGCGGGTAGGTCACCACCATCGCCCCGTTCGACGACACGGCCCACCCCCGCGGCAGCCCGAGCTCCTCGAAGACCGTCTGAGTCGACAGCCACGAGCGGCCCGTCGACAGGACCACGGGCACGCCGGCGTCGACGACGCGCCGGACGGCGGCGTGCACCTCCCGGGGCATCTCACCGAACGGGTCGACGAGGGTGCCGTCGATGTCCAGCGCCACGAGTCGAGGGGTGAAGCTCATGACAGGGCCAGAACCTCACGCCCGCCCAGGTACGGCCGCAACGCCTCAGGCACCCGCACGGATCCGTCGGCGAGCTGGTGGTTCTCCAGCAGCATGATGATGATGCGGGTCATGGCGCACAGCGTGCCGTTGAGGGTCGCGACGGGGCGGACGCCGTCGGCGAAGCGGGCGCGGATCTGCAGGCGGCGGGCCTGGAACTCGGTGCAGTTCGACGTCGAGGTGACCTCGCGGTAGCGCTGCTGCGTGGGGAGCCACGCGTAGCAGTCGAACTTGCGGGCGGCGGACAGACCGAGGTCGCCCGAGGCGACGTCGAGCACCTGGAACGGGATCTCCAGGGCCGTCAGGAAGTCCTTCTCGTAGCCGAGCAGCCGGTCGTGCCAGGCCTCGGCGTCCTCGGGGGCGCAGTGGACGAACATCTCCACCTTGTCGAACCAGTGCACCCGGAAGATACCGCGGGTGTCCTTGCCGTAGGAGCCCGCCTCACGACGGAAGCACGGCGAGTAGGCGACGTACTGCCGGGGCAGGGTGTCGGCCTCGAGGATCTCGTCGGCGTGGTAGGCGGCCAGCGCCACCTCGGAGGTGCCGACCAGGTAGAGGTCGTCGGCGGGCAGGTGGTAGACGTCCTGCGCCGCCTGACCGAGGAAACCGGTGCCCTCCATGGCCGAGGGCTTGACCAGCGCCGGGGGGATCATCGGCGTGAAGCCCCACTCGGCGGCCTTCGACATGGCCAGGTTGAGCAGGGCCATCTCGAGCTGGGCGCCGACGCCGGTGAGGACGTAGAACCGCGAGCCGGAGATCTTGGTGCCGCGCTCCATGTCGATGGCGCCGAGCAGCTCGCCGATCTCGAGGTGGTCGCGGGGCGCGAAGCCCTCGGCCGCGAAGTCGCGCGGGGCGCCGACCGTCTCCAGCACGACGCCGTCGTCCTCGCCGCCCTCCGGGACGCCGTCGAGGACGAGGTTGCCCACCTGCTTCATGAGGTCGGTGAAGGCGGCCTCGGCGGCGTCGGCGTCGGCCTGCGCGGTCTTGACGTCGACGGCGAGCTGCTTGGTGCGCTCAAGCAGCACGGCGCGCTCGTCGCCCTTGGCCTTGGCGACGTCCCGGCCGAGGTTCTTCTGCTCGGCGCGCCTGGTCTCAAAGGCGACGATCGCGGCGCGGCGGGCTTCGTCGGCGGCGATCAGCTCGTCGACAAGCTCGACCGAGGCCCCGCGGGCCGCCTGCGAGCGTCGGACGCGGTCGGGGTCGGTGCGCAGCCACTTGGGATCGATCATGGCCCCAACCTTACCGACGATGCGCACGTGTCCCCGTGCGCCCGCCGCCTGAGCATCCGGCCTGCGGCGCGGTGACCTAGGGTGGGGCGTTGACGAGGACGATGGAGGACACGGTGAAGGTGGCGACGCGGCGGGCTCCGATCCCGCCGGAGATCTGGGTGCTGGTGGCCTCGGCGATGCTCATCGCGCTCGGCTTCGGCATCGTCGCCCCGATCCTGCCCCAGTTCGCCCGGTCGTTCGACGTCGGCCTCATGGCGGCATCGTCGATCGTGTCGGTCTTCGCGTTCGTGCGGCTCGTGTTCGCCCCGGTCGGAGGGGAGCTGGTCAACCGGCTGGGTGAGCGCTGGGTGTACTTCGTCGGCCTCCTCATCGTCGGCGCCTCCAGCGCGCTCAGCGGTCTGGCGACCGACTTCTGGTGGCTGCTGGTGTTCCGCGGGCTGGGCGGCATGGGCTCGGTCATGTTCACGGTCTCGTCGATGGCCCTGCTCGTCCGGCTGTCGCCCCCCGCCCAGCGCGGCCACACGTCGTCGCTGTACGGCACCGCCTTCCTGCTCGGCAACATCCTGGGCCCCATCCTCGGGTCCGCCATGCAGGGCCTGGGTCTGCGGATCCCGTTCTTCATCTACGCGGGCGCGGTGTTCCTCGCCGCGGGCGTCGTGCTGGTGTTCCTCCGCGGCCGGGCCGGTGGGCGGCCGAAGGCGGGCGAGCACCAGGAGCGGATGACGCTCGCCGAGGCCATGGGCATGCCGTACTACCGCGCGCTGCTCGTCACCGGATTCGCGCACGGCTGGTCGAACTTCGGCGTGCGCATCGCCCTCCTGCCGCTGATGGCCGCCGCGGTCCCGACGATCGGGGCGACGGCGGCGGGCATCGCGCTGACCCTCTTCGCCCTGGGCAACGCCGTCGCGCAGCAGGCGACCGGCCGGCTGGTGGACCGCATGGGGCGTCGGCCCTTCCTGGTCCTCGGTCTCGCGGTGTCGGCGCTGGCGACCGTCTTCTTCGGCTGGGTGGACTCGTTGTGGCTCTTCCTCGCCCTGTCCGCCCTCGCCGGCGCGGGGGCCGCGCTGATCGCGCCCGCGTCGCAGGCGCTGATGGCCGACATCATCGGCGCGAACCGCAACGGGGGGCAGGCGTTGTCGACCTACTCGATGTCCATGGACCTCGGCTCCATCGCGGGCACCCTCCTCGCGGGGGCGATCGCCGACGCCGTGGGCTTCGGATGGGCCTTCGCCGTCACGGGCTTCGTCATGGCGGCGGCCGTGGTGCCGTGGCTGCTCGTGAAGCGCCGCCCCGGTCGGCGCTGACGCCGCTGCGCCGTCGTCCGCAGTGGGACAATCGGCGCATGAGGCGCTCGCGCGTGACGGTCGCGGCGACGCTGGCATTCGGCGCCGCCCTCCTCGCGTGGACGCTGCTGCCGCCGTTGACCGTGGACGGCCTCTGGCCCTACTCCCCCGTCGCGAGCACCTCGCTGATCGGCCACGCCGCCGCCACGCTGGCGCTGCTCACCTCACCGGTCATCATCTACCCCGCCCTGCTGGCCGCCGCGTGGTGGGCGTCCCGGCGCCGCTTCACGGCCATGTCGCAGGCGATCCTCGTCGCTGTCGCGTTGGCCGTGCTGAGTACCGCGCTGCTCAAGGTCACCGTCGCGCGCGACCGGCCGGAGAGTCCCTGGGACTTCCTCGTCAGCATAGACCCCCTCAGCTATCCGTCCGCCCACACGACGGCGGCCACGGTCGCCGCCATGCTCGCTGGCGTCCTCACGACGACGACCCGCCGGCCGCGGCGCACCGTTCTGCTCACCCGGCTGCTGGGCGTGGTGGCCGTGGTGATGGTCGCGGTCGGGCGGCTGCTGCTGGGCGCCCACTACGTCAGCGACGTCGGGGGCGGGTTCCTGCTGGGCGGGCTGGTCGTGTCGGTGTCCTGCCTCGCCGCGAACGTGCACATGCTGCCGCCGCAGCCCGCCCGGACCGGACCCGGCCGGCTGGTCGTGGTGTACAACCCGACCCGGGTGCGCGACCTCGACGCCGTCCACCGCCTCGTGACGCACGAGACCACGGCGCGCGGCTGGGAATCTCCCGTGTGGCTGGCGACGACCGCCGAGGACCCGGGCGGCGGCATGGCGCGCGCCGCGGTCGAGTCCTCCGCCGACCTCGTCCTGGTGATCGGCGGCGACGGGACCGTCCGCGACGTCTGCGCCGGGCTGGCCGGCGCCGGCGTGCCGGTGGCGATCCTCCCGTCCGGCACCGGCAACCTGCTCGCGCGCAACCTCGGCGTCCCGCTCGACGCCGGCCGGGCGCTGGCCGCCGCGTTCACGGGCACGCCGACGGCACTGGACCTCCTGCGCTACACCGAGCCCGACGGCGGGCGCTCCGGCATCGCGGCGGTCATGGTCGGGTTCGGCGCCGACGCGGCCGTGCTGCATGACACCGACGAGGCGCTCAAGCGCGCCCTCGGGCCGGCGGCCTACGTGTGGGCCGGGCGCGGCCACGTCAGGGCCCGCCCCGTGCCGCTCCGGCTCACCGTCGACGACGGCGACCCGCTCGAACGCGACGCGTCGCTCGTGGAGGTCGGCAACGTCGGCGACCTCTACCCGGGGGTCTCCCTCATGCCCGCGGCCAGCGCGCACGACGGCAGCCTGGAGGTGCTGATCGCCTCCCCGCGGACGGCGGGTGACGTGGCGCGGATGATCGGCGGTGTGCTGCGGCAGTCGGCCGACGAGCCGCTCCTCGACCGGCTGTCGGGCCGGGTGGTGGTGGCGGAGTTCGCCGAGCCGGTCCTCTGCCAGGTCGACGGTGACGTCGTGGGCGAGGTCCGCAGGGTCCGCCTCGAGGTGATCCCCGACGCGGTGCGCGTCGTGTTGCCCGGCTGACCGGTCAGCCGAGCGAGCGCACCCAGGCGGCCGCGTCGTCGAACTCAGCGTCCGAGAAGCCGTGGCCGACGACGGGCCGGGCGCGGTCCGCGCGCGGATAGGAGCCGAGGAAGTGGACCGTGGGGCAGATGCGGTGGAGGCCCTCGAGCGCCTCCTCGACGCGCTTGTCGTGGAGGTGACCCTCGACGTCGATCGAGAAGCAGTAGGAGCCGAGTGTCGTCTTCGTGGGGCGCGACTCGATCCGGCTCAGGTTCACGCCGCGCACGGCGAACTGTTCCAGGATCTCCAGCAGCGCGCCGGCGTGGTCGACGCGCATGTAGGCCACCAAGGTGGTCTTGTCGGCGCCGGTGCGCGGGGGGACCGGACCCGCGACCCCGACCTCGACGAACCGCGTGACCGCACCCGGGTTGTCCTCGATCTGGTAGGCCAACTCGTCCAACCCGTACAACTGGCCGGCGACGCGGGCGCACACGGCGGCGTCGTAGCGCGAGTCCGGCCGGGCGACTTCCGCCGCCGCGCCGGCGGTGGAGCCCGCCTCGGTGACCTGGGCGGACGGCACGGTCGTCGCGAGCCACTCCCGGCACTGCGCGGCGGCGTGGCCGTGCGTGAGGACCTGACGGACCTCGTCCAGCTCGGTGCCCGGCCGGGCGTAGAGGCCGAACTCGACGGGGATGACGATCTCGCCGCGGATGGCCAGCGGGGATCCGGCGATCAGTTCGTCGAGCGTTGCGGACACGCCGCCCTCGACGGAGTTCTCGATCGGCACCACCGCGCCGCGGACCTCGCCCGCGCGCACGGCGTCGAGCGCTTCCCGGACGCTGGCGAACGCGATCGCCTCGTCGTCGGTGATGGAGCGCAACGCCTGATGCGTGAAGGTCCCCGCGGGGCCGAAGTATCCGAGCACGGGCCTCAGCTTAGGCGCGTTCAGCTACCCTTACGCGCCGTGGTCCGGGCGCGGGCGAGGCAGAAGATGCCGTAGAGGATCAGGCCCACCGCGACGGCGATGAGCAGCGCCTGTCCCCCGGGCACCTCGACCAGCGCCTTGAGTGCGCCGTCGAGACCGCCCGTGCTGGACGGGTCGCGGGTGACGACCGCCACGACGAACAGGATCCCGACGATCGCCACGGCGATCCCCTTGGCGACGTAGCCGCCGATCCCGAGCCACACGAACGTCGTGCGGAAGTGGGGCGGCATGTCGACGTCGTCGAGGAACGACCGGGTCACGCCCCGGATGATCATGCCGACGCCGATCGCGACGATCACCACGCCGGCGATCACCAGCAGCCCGGACCCCCACCAGGACTGCAGCAGCTGCGCGCTCAGGGACTCCGTCGCCTCCTCGCCGTCCGACGAGCCGCCCGTGGCGTACGTGAGCGCGGCCGAGCCGACGGCGACGTACATGACGGCGCGCCCGGCACTCTTGGCCGCGTCGCTCTTGTCGTGTCGCGATTCGCCGATGGCGAGGATCACCGAATAAGCCGCCAGGCCCAGCAGCGCGATCCCGACCACCCAGAGGGCGATCGAGCCGAGCGGGTGGGCGTCGATGGCCCGCATGGCTCCGGACTGGTCCGCCGACCCGCCGGTGCCCCGGGCGACGCCGATGGCGATCGCCCCGATGATGGCGTGCACGATGCCGTTGACGACGTGGCCGACGGCGGCCCACCAGGCGGCGGCGGGATGGTCCTCGACCTGCTTCGCCTTGTCCCGGACCTCGCGCTTCACGCCCCCGTCAGTCATGCGCTCATCGTAGGGCGCCGCGGCCGGTCACTTGAGCAGTTTGGACATGCGGCGGTCGGCCAGGCGCTTGCCGCCCGTCTGGCAGCCCGGGCAGTACTGCAGCGACGAGTCCGCGAAGGACACCTCGGCGATGGTCGAGCCGCACACGTCACACGTCTGTCCGGTCCGGCCGTGGACGCGCATCCCCGCCCGCTTGGCGTCCTTCAGCTGATCGATGGGGACCCCGGCGGCCGAGCCGATGGCGTCACCCAGCACACGCCGAAGGTGCCCGAACAGGCCCGCGACCGCGGCCTCGTCGAGTGTGTCGGCCGGCTTGAAGGGGCTCAGGCGGGCTACGTGGAGGATCTCGTCGCTGTATGCGTTGCCGATGCCTGCCAGCACCTTCTGATCACGCAGGACGCCCTTGATCTGGGCGCGACCGGCGCGCGCCAGGATGGCGCGCAGGTCATCGGCCGTGAAGGCGGGATCCATGGGGTCCGGGCCGAGCGCCGCGATCCCGGGCACCTCGGCCGGGTCCTCGACCACGTAGACCGCCAGGTGCTTCTGGGTGCCGGCCTCGGTCACGCTGAACCCCGACCCGTCGTCGAGCACGATCCGAAGCGCGAGCCCCGACTTGCCGGGCTTGGCCGGGACCTTGGGCGCGACCTCGTGCCACGTGACCCAGCCGGCCCGGGCGAGGTGCACGATGAGGTGCACGCCCTGGGCGGCGACGTCGATGAACTTGCCGTGCCGGCTGACGCCGTCGATCTCCAGCCCGGCCAGTGCCGTCAGCGGCACCCGGTAGGTCTTGAGCGCGGCGAAGGACACCAGGTGGCCCTCCGCGATCACCCGGCCGCGCGCCTTCGCATCGAGGGCGTTGACGAGCGCCGCCACCTCAGGAAGTTCAGGCATCGGGTCCTCCTCTCAGCGACAGCCCGCCGCGGCTGCTCTGCCACGCGGCCGTCAGGGCCGCCCCGTCCATGCTGCCGCGTCCGGACCACCGCAGCCCCGGCAGCGCCAGCGCCCGGTCGAGGCGCGTCAGATACTCCTCGCGGGGCACCTCGTACGCGCCCAGCGTCCCGAGGTGCTCCGTCAGCCACTGGATGTCGAGCAGCGTGACTCCGACGTCGGTCAGCTCCACGGCGAGCCGTAGCAGCGCCACCTTGGACGCGTCGCGTCCCAGCGCCGGGTGATGGAACATCGACTCGCCGGCGAACATGCCCCCGACGTGCACGCCGTACAGGCCGCCGACGAGCCGCCCCTCGCCGTCCCACGTCTCGACGGAGTGCGCCCAGCCTCCGCGGTGCAGGGTGCGGTAGACCGACGCGACGCGCTCGTCGATCCAGCCGTGCGGGCGCGCCGGGTCAGCGCAGGCGTCGACGACCTGGTCGAACGCGGCGTCGACCGTCGTGGTGTATCTCCGGGCGGAGCGGCGCAGCGACCTCGTCACGTGCAGCCCGCGGATGGGCAGGAGCCCCCGCAACATGGGCGACCACCACCCCATCTCGGGCGCGTCCGGCTCCAGGGGCATCGGGAAGACGCCGCAGCGGTATCCCTCCAGCGCCAGGGCAGGGCTGAACTCTTCGGAGTATCCGATGAGATCCTGGCCCGGCCAGTCGTGCGGCCGGCCGAACGTCACGCCCAGCATCGTCCCAGTCTGGCAGGCTGCACCGACCGTCCGGGAGGGGTCGACGGGTTTGGGTGCGTGTGCGACGCTTGAACTCGGAAAGGGGACCGCATGAGCGATCAGCGTGTCGTCGCGGTGGCCGAAGGGTTCACCGCCGACGTCTTCCACGAACTCCTGCAGCTGGCCATCGAGGGCAAGGGGAAGCTCCCGGGCGCCAAGCAGGCCGCCAATCAGCTGCTCGCCCAGCGCAGCGACCCCGAGGCCGCCGTGTCGCGGATGATCGCCCAGCACGTCGCCATGGCGGGCGGCCAGGGCTTCGCGACCAACTGGGGCGGCTTCTTCGTCTCCCTGCTCACGATCCCCGCCAACATCGCGGCGTCGTCGTTCCTGCAGGCCCGCCTGGTGTCCGGCATCGCCCACCTGCGCGGCTACGAGGTCGGCGACCCGCGCGTCCGCACGGCGATCCTCATGGTCATGCTCGGCCCCGGCGCCATGGCGCACCTGGTGAGCACCGGCGTGCTCCCCAGTTCGCCGCTGGTCGTGGCGACCGCGCCGGTGTTCGACGCGCGGCTCGACGGGCAGGTGTCGCGGGCGCTGCTCGACCGTGCCCTCAACCAGGTCACCGGCAAGCGGCTCGGCCTGCGCCTGGCCCGCGGGATCCCGCTCGTGGGCGGCGGCGTGGGCGCCGCGGTCGACGGCTGGTCCACCCGCGCCATCGCGATCCACGCCATGAACGAGTTCCCCAGCCGGCGGCCCCGGACCTCGTCGGGGCACGCGGAGGGCGCCGCGGAGGCCTCGGGCCCGGCGGAGTAGCCGGTCAGTACGCGCGCGGCACCCGGTCCGTGATGAGGCAGGTCACCTCGTAGGTGATCGTGTCCATGAGCTGGGCGAGTTCGTCGACCCCGATGCGCTCGGCACCGCTGTCGCCCATCAGCACCACCTCGTCGCCCACGGCCGCCGTCGGCTGGTCCGGGCCGAGGTCGATCATGGTCTGGTCCATGCACACCCGCCCGACCACCGGGTAGGACCGGCCCGCGATGAGCATCCGCCCCCGCGACGACAGGAGCCGCGAGTACCCGTCGCCGTAGCCGACGGCCACCGTGCCGATCCACGTATCGCGGGGCGCGACCCAGGACCGGCCGTATCCGACGCTCTCCCCTGCCTCCACCCGCTTGACGAAGCTCAGGCGCGACACCCAGCGGCCCACGTCGTGCAGCGCCCTCGTCCTCGGCGTCTCGGCGTCGGGGTAGGAGCCGTACAGCATGATGCCCGGGCGCACCATGGTCGTGCGCCCGAGGTCGTGGCCCAGCAGGGCGCCGGAGTTCGCGGCGTGCACGTGCTCGACGGGGCCGACGGCCGCCTCGACCTCCGCGACGGCGGCCTCGAACCGCGAGAGCTGGTCGCGGGTGAACGCGCTCCCCGCCGCGACGTCGCTGATGGGCAGATGCGTGAACACTCCCCCCAGGCGGAGGTTGGCGGCGCGGTCGATGCGGCGGGCCAGGTCGACGGCGTCCGCCGGATCGGCGCCGACGCGTCGCATGCCGGTGTCGAGCTTGAGGTGCACGTCGACGGTGCCGCGCGCGGCGGCGGCCGCGGCCTGCGCGGCGTCGATGGCCCCGGCCGTCCCGACCGAGAGCGTGACGTCGGCGGCGACGGCCTCGGCGAGGTCGTCGTCGAAGGTGGGCGTGAACTTGAGGATGGGCAGCCGGACCCCGGCCGCGCGGAGCCGGCTCGCCTCGTCGGTCACGGCGACGCCCAGCCAGTCCGCGGATCCGCGCTGCTCGATGCTGCGCGCCACCTCGACCAGGCCGTGCCCGTAGGCGTTCGCCTTGACCGCGGCGAGCATCGTGCGCCCGCCGGCCAGGTCGCGGGCGACCGCGAGGTTGGCGTGGATGGCGTCGAGGTCGACGTGGAACCGGGTGGGCGCGGGCATGGGGACAGTGTGGCGGATCAGAACAGCAACGCCAGCGCGGGCTCCTGGAGGATGGACGCGACGTCGTGCAGGAACCGCGACCCCTGCTCGCCGTCGACGACCCGGTGGTCGAACGCCACCGCGAGCGTCGTCACCCAGCGCGGCACGACCCGCTCGTCGGCGCCCGTCCCGACCACCCACGGGCGGCGCTGGATCGATCCCATGCAGAAGATCGCGGATTCGTCGCCGTTGATGATGGGCGTACCGGCGTCGACGCCGAACACGCCGACGTTGGTGATGGTGAACGTGCCGGCGGCGTAGTCGCCGGGCTGGAGCTTGCCCTCCCGCGACACCTGCACCAGCTGGTTGATCGCCTGGCACAGCTGCAACAGGCTCAGCCGGTCCGCGCCCTTGATGTTGGGGACCATGAGCCCCCGGGGCGTGGCGGCGGCGATGCCGAGGTTGACGTCGCCGTAGTAGACGATCTCCTGGCGCTCCTCGTCCCACGACGAGTTCAGCTCCGGGTTCCGCTCCAGCGCCAGGCAGATGGCCTTGGCGTAGACGAGCAGCGGCGAGACGCGTAGCCCCGTGAACTCCCGGCGGCCCTTGAGGGTCTCGACGAAATCCATGGTGGCGCTGACGTCGACGGTGATCCACTCGGTGACATGGACGTGCGTCTGGACGGACCGCACCATGTTCTCGGCCGTCACCTTGCGGACGCCCTTGATCGGGACGCGGCGCTCGGCGCGGCCCTGGCGCGGATCGAAGCCGCCGAGTCCCTCGGAGGGGCCGAAGCCCGCGCCGAAACTGGAGCCGCTGAACGAGGTGCCGGCGTGCGGCTGGCCCGGCGCCGCGTCGGCGTCGCCGATGCGTGGCCCGGACGCCTGGAACGCGGCGTGGTCGTTGAGGATGCGGCCCTGCGCGGGCTGCTCGTCCAGGTACCGGAACGCGGCGGCCGCCTCGACGTCGCGGCGGGTGACGGTGCCGTCGGGGCCCGTGCCGATGACGGTCCCGAGGTCCACGCCCAGGTCCTTGGCGTACTTGCGCACCGGCGGCTTGGCCTTCGCGTCGCCCGGGTCGGAGGCCAGGACGAGTTGGGACTCGGATGGCGCGGTGCCGGGTGTCGGCAGCGGGTCTCCGCTCGCCTGAGCCGTGACGACGGTGGCGGGCTGTACCTCGTCGGCCCGCCGGCCCGGCTCGTGCTGGTCGTAGGCGGCCGACATGGCAGCCGCAGCCGAGGCGTGGTCGGGGGTCTCGCGCGTGCGGCGTCGCCGCCGCGTGGGCGCACCGTCGGAGGCACCGTAGCCGACGAGGTTGGGTCCGGCTTCGTCCGGCTCCGGCTCGGCGCCGTCGTCGATCTCGACGATGGGAGTGCCCACCTCGACCGTGGTGCCCTCCGCCACCAGGAGCGCGGCGACGGTCCCGGCGAACGGCGACGGCAGCTCGACCAGGGACTTGGCGGTCTCGATCTCGACCAGCACGTCGTTGACCTCGACGACGTCACCGGCGGCGACCCGCCAGGCGACGATCTCCGCCTCCAGGAGGCCCTCGCCCGGGTCCGGCAACAGGAACTGACGCTTCATCTCACCACTCCTAGTACGCGAGCGACCGGTCGACGGCGTCGAGGATCCGGTCCACGCCGGGCAGGTACTCCTCCTCGACGCGACTGGGCGGGTAGGGCATGTCGTAGCCGGCCACGCGCAGCACCGGCGATTCCATCACGTAGAACAGGTCCTCGTGCAGCTTCGCGGCGATCTCCGCGCCGACGCCGAGGGTCTTCGGCGCCTCGTGCACGACGATGGCGCGCTTCGTGCGCCGCGCCGACGACTCGATCGTCACCCAGTCGAGGGGGCTCAGCGTGCGCAGGTCGACGACCTCGAGCGACGTGCCCTCCTCCGCCGCCACGGCGGCCGCGTCGAGGCAGGTCTTGACCATCGGGCCGTAGCACAGCAGGGTGGCGTCGGTGCCGTAGCGCGACACCTGGGCCTGGTGCATGGGGGCGGGCCGGGCCGTGAAGTTGACCGCGCCCTTGACGTGGTAGCGGCGCTTCGGCTCCAGGAAGACGACCGGGTCGTCGGACTGGATGGCCTGCTGGATCATCCAGTAGGCGTCGTTGGCGTTGGAGCAGGCGACGACCTTGAGCCCAGGCGTGTGCGCGAAGTAGGCCTCCGGGGACTCGGAGTGGTGCTCGATCGCGCCGATGCCGCCGCCGAACGGGATCCGGATCACCATCGGCATGGCCGTGTGCCCGCCGGTCCGCATGTGCATCTTGGCCACCTGGGTGACGATCTGCGAAAAGCCGGGGAAGACGAAGCCGTCGAACTGGATCTCGACGACGGGCCGGTAGCCGCGCATCGCGAGCCCGACGGCGGTGCCGATGATCCCGGACTCGGCCAGCGGCGAGTCCACGACGCGGTTCTCGCCGAACTCCGCCTGCAGGCCCTCGGTGATGCGGAAGACGCCGCCGAGCTTGCCGATGTCCTCTCCCGCGAGGAGGACCTTCGGGTCCGCCTGCAGCGCGCGGCGTAGCCCCCGGTTCAGGGCCTTGGCCATGGTCAAGGTCTCGCTCATGCGTCCTCCTCCAGGGCGGCGGCGAACTCGGCGTACTCGCGGCGCTGCGCCTCCAGCGCCACGGTGGGCTCGGCGTAGACGGTGTCGAAGAGGCGCTCCATCGTCGTGGCCTCGAGCGTCGGGATGGCGGCCCGGGCCGCGGCCCCGAACTCCTTGGCCTCCGCCTCGACGGCGTCCTGCCACGCGTCGTCGATGGCGCCCATGCCGCGCAGGTAGGTGGTGAGGCGCGCGATCGGGTCGCGGCCGCGCCAGGCCTCCTCGTCGGCGCGCTCGCGGTACTTCGTCGGGTCGTCGGAGGTGGTGTGCGCCCCCATGCGGTACGTGAACGCCTCGATGAACGCCGGCCCGTCGCCCGCCCGCGCGCGGGCCATCGCCCAGTCCGTGACGGCCTTGACCGCCAGCACGTCATTGCCGTCCACCTGGACGCCTGGGAAGCCGAACCCCCGGGCGCGCTGGTACAGCGGGATCCGCGACTGCAGGGCGATGGGCTCGGAGATGGCCCACTGGTTGTTCTGGCAGAAGAACACCACCGGCGCGTTGTAGGAGGCGGCGAACACGTACGCCTCGTTGACGTCGCCCTGGCTGGCGGCGCCGTCGCCGTGGTAGACGATGACGGCGGCGTTGTCGTCGTCGCGCTCGTTGCCGACGGCGCCGTCGAGCTGCAGGCCCATGGCGTAGCCGGTGGCGTGCAGCGTCTGGCAGCCGATGACGATCTGGTAGTTCTTGAAGGAGTCGAGTTTCTCCCAGTAGCCGCCGTTGGAGCCGCGGAAGAGCGACAGCATGTTGGTCACCGGGACTCCCAGCACCATCGCGACGGCGTGCTCGCGGTAGGACGGGAAGACGACGTCGGCCGGCCGCAGCGCGTGGGCCGAGCCGACCTGGGCGGCCTCCTGCCCGATCAGCGGCGTCCACAGCCCCAGCTCACCGTGCCGCTGGAGGGCCGTGGCCTCCGCGTCGAACCTGCGGGCCAGGATCATGTCCTTGAGGTAGCCGACCAGGTCCTCGGTGGTGCCGTCGAACCGGAACTCGTCGTGCTCCACTCGGGTCCCGTCGGGGGTGAGCAGCTGAACCATGTCGTCGCTCTGACCGCGCACGCGGCCTCCTTCCAAGTTACGTTTCCGTAGCTTACGCAAGCGTAGCTTACGGGGTTTCGGGTCGATAGTTGTGACGCAGCGGGTACCCGGGGTGGCGGCGCGGTGACGGCAGCGTTAACAACACGCAAACGGCTTGACGGCACCGATGCGGGCGTCAAGAGTGGGCGCCAATGGCCCGTTTTGTTTCGCGGCGGGCCGGTCCCCGCTCCCTATCCCACGGAGAGACATGATCAGAACAACCAGGAGGGCGACGGCGACGTTCGCCGCGACCGCCCTCGTGGCGGGCAGTGTCGCCCTCACCACTTTCACCCCCGCGTCGGCCGCGCCGGGCGAGTGCGTCGCCCCCACAGGCGAGATCACCGTCTTCGGCTTCAACGACTTCCACGGGCGCCTGTCCGAGGCCGCGCAGCTGTTCACGCCGGTCGAGGAGGCGCGCGTCGCCGTCGGCGAGGACAACGTGCTGCTGCTGAGCTCCGGCGACAACATCGGGGCGTCGACGTTCGACTCGATGATCCTCGACGACACGCCGACGCTGGACGTCCTCAACGCCATCGGCCTGGACGCCTCCGCCGTCGGCAACCACGAGTTCGACAAGGGCTGGAGCGACCTCAGCGGGCGCGTCGTGCCGCAGTCGGACTTCCCGTACCTGGGCGCCAACGTCTACACCGCCGGCACCACGACAGTGGCGGCTCCGCTCCAGGCCTACGAACTGTTCGAGAAGGGCGGCGTGACCATCGCGGTCGTCGGCGCCGTGACCGACGACGTGCCGAGCCTCGTCTCCCCCGCCGGCATCACAGGCCTGAGCTTCGGCGACCCCGTCGAGGCCGTCAACCGGGTCACGGATCAGCTCCTCGACGGCGACGCCGCCAACGGTGAGGCCGACGTCGTGCTGGCCTCGTTCCACGAGGGCGCGGCCGACGGCGACGCCTCCGCGGCGGACAACGCGGCGGCCTCCACGGCCTTCGCCTCGATCTACCAGGACGTCGACGCGCGCGTGAGCGCGATCTTCAACGGGCACACGCACCAGGAGTACACCTGGACGACGGACGCGGGCGTCCCGGTCGTGCAGGCGGGGTCCTACGGCTCGATGCTGGCGCAGCTGGTGCTGTCGGTCGACGACACCACCGGCGCCGTCTGCGGCGCGCCCGAGGTGAGCCTGGTCGAGGTGCCGGAGGAAGCCGGGACGTCGGCCCGCCTGACCGAGGTGAGCGAGATCGTCGCCGCCGCCTCCGAGGAGGCCGGCGTGCTGGGCGCCGAGGTGATCGGGGAGGCCTCCGAGGCGGTCTCCACCGCGGGCGACGGCACCGCCGGCACCCGCGACCAGGAGTCGCCCATGAGCAACCTGGTGGCGCAGATGTTCGCCGAAACCCTCGGCGAGGACGATCCGGAGTTCATCGGGGTCCAGAACCCCGGCGGCACCCGCGACTCCTTCGACGCCGGTGAGGTGACCTACCAGGAGGCCGCCATGGTCCTCCCGTTCGCCAACTCCCTGTTCACCACGGAGCTGACCGGCGCCCAGGTGAAGACGATGTTGGAGCAGCAGTGGCAGCGCAACTCCGACGGCGAGGTGCCGTCGCGGGCATTCCTGCAGCTGGGCCTGTCCGACAACGTCACCTACACCTACGACGAGTCCCTGCCGGAGGGTGAACGCATCACGTCCATCATGATCAACGGGGCGCCCATCGACCCCGCGAAGGTCTACACCGTGGGCAGCGGATCGTTCCTCATCTCGGGCGGCGACAACTTCCACGTGCTGGCCGACGGCGCCAACACCCGCGACACCGGCCGCGCGGACCTCGAGGCGTGGGTCGCCTGGGTGGCCGAGCAGGGCACGCTGTCGCCCGACTACTCCAAGCGGGGGGTCTCCGCGTCGCTCCCGGAGGGTGCCCTCGTCGAGGGCGGTGCGGCCCTGACCTACACGTTCGGTCAGCCGCTCGCGGGCGGCGTGGCGCCGCAGACGCTGGACATGTACCTGCTGGAGGGCGACAAGGTCTCGCCGGTGCTTGAGAACTCGGCGATCACCGCGTACGTCGGTGAGGTCGTCGTCGGCACCGCGACGGTGACCGACGGTGTGGCGACCATCCAGGTGGCGCTGCCGCAGGACGCCGACGTCGAGGAGGGCGAGCAGCTCGTCCGCTTCGAGGTGGCCGAATCGGGCACGGAGATCCTCGTGCCCGTGACAGTCGAGCTCGCCGACGGCGCCCCCGTCGACGACGATGACGAGCCCACACCGCCGGTCGTCCGGCCCGGGCTGCCCTCCACGGGCAACTGACCCATCACGATTCAGGGGGCCGGGCACTGAGCCCGGCCCCCCCTCATCGTTCTCCAGTCCGGTCAGCCGGCCAGCGTCGCGACCAGCACCGCCTTGATGGTGTGCATCCGGTTCTCCGCCTGGTCGAACACGATGCTCGCCTCGGACTCGAAGACCTCGTCGGTCACCTCCACGCCCTCGATGCCGAACTCCTCCTTGAGTCCGCGCCCCACCGTCGTGGCGAGGTCGTGGAAGGCCGGCAGGCAGTGCATGAACTTCACGTCCGGATTGCCGGTGGCGCGCAGCAGCTCGGCGTTGATCTGGTAGGGCCGCAGGAGCTCAATGCGCTCGGCCCACACCTCCTTGGGCTCGCCCAGCGAGACCCACACGTCGGTGTAGACGAAGTCGACGCCGGCGACACCGGCCGCCACGTCGTCGGTGACGGCGATCCGCGCCCCCGTCGTCGCGGCGAGGCGGCGCGCCTCGGCCACCACGTCGTCGGCGTTCTGCTGCGCGACCGGCGCCACCATCCGCACGTCCATGCCCATCAGGGCGCCGCTGATCAGCAGCGAGTTGCCGACGTTGTTGCGGGCGTCGCCGAGGAACGCGAAGGAGATCTCCTCCAGCGGCTTGCCGCTGTGCTCGATCATCGTGAGCTGGTCGGCGAGCATCTGCGTGGGGTGCCAGTCGTCGGTGAGGCCGTTGTAGACGGGCACGCCGGCGTTGGCGGCCAGAGTCTCGACGATGTCCTGCCCGGCGCCGCGGTACTCGATGCCGTCGTACCAGCGGCCCAGGACGCGGGCGGTGTCGGCGGCGGACTCCTTGTGTCCGATCTGCGACCCGGAGGGGTCCAGGTAGGTGGTCATGCCGCCCTGCTCGGCGACGGCGACCTCGAAGGCGCACCGGGTCCGGGTGGAGGTCTTCTCGAACAGCAACGCGACCTTCTTCCCGACGAGGCGGCGCTCCTCGCGTCCCTCGCGCCGCTGCAGCTTGAGCTCGGCCGAGAGGTCGAGCAGGCCACGCCATTCGTCGGGGGTGAAGTCCAGCTCCTTGAGGAAGCTGCGGCCGCGCAGGCTCATCGTCGTCGCCTTTCCTGGATCGGGTCCGTGAGGACCCACAGGCTACCGCCCCGCGTGCGCCCGACCCCGGGTGACCGCCGCGAGCACGCCGTCGACGGCGGCCTCGATGTCGGCCAGCGTCTCCTGGAAGCCGTCCTCGGTGCCGTACCAGGGGTCGACGAGCGACTCGCCCTCCGGCTTGTCGGGGTTGAAGTCGTTCAGGAGCACGAGGTTGGTCGCGCCCGGCGCGATGCGCTGCAGCCGCGAGACGTGCATGGGCTCGGCGGCGACGACGAGGTCCGCCGAGGCGATGTCGCGGGCGCCGATCTTCCGCGCACGATGGCCGGAGGCGTCGTAGCCGTGCTGCTCGAGGATCCGGGCGGCCCTGCGGTCGATGGGGTTGCCCTCCTCCTCGCTCGAGACGCCGAAGCTCTCGATCCGCACGTCGAGCCCCAACTCGTCGGCCCGACGGCGTGCCACACGTTCGGCCATGGGTGACCGGCAGATGTTGCCCCAACACACGAACAGAAGCGTTGCCATGACGTCCACGATACCCAGGCACGGCGCGAGCGCCGAGTCGGCGGGGTGCGGGTAGGATGAGGCGCTGTATGCAGTGAAAGCAGACGGGGGACGGTCATGCAGATCTTGGTGGTGGACGACGATCAGGCGGTGCGCGACTCGCTCGCCCGGTCGCTGACGTACACCGGCGACGAGGTGCAGACCGCCGCGGACGGCGTCGAGGCCCTAGCCAAACTCGTCAGCTACACGCCCGATGCCATCATCATGGACGTCATGATGCCGCGCCTCGACGGCCTCGAGACCACCCGCATGTTGCGCGAGGGCGGCAACGACATCCCGATCCTCATCCTCACGGCGCGCGACGCGGTCGGGGACCGGGTGGACGGGTTGGACGCCGGCGCCGACGACTACATGGTCAAGCCCTTCGCGCTCGACGAGCTGCTGGCCCGGCTGCGCGCCCTGACGCGGCGCTCGAAGCCGGCCCCGGAGGCCGAGTCCAAGGTCCTCACGTTCCAGGACGTCACGCTCGACACGCAGCACCGTGAGGTCACGCGCGGCGGCCAGCACATCTCGCTCACGCGCACCGAATTCGCCCTGCTGCAGGTCTTCATGGAGAACCCGCGCCGGGTCATGGAACGCAACACACTGCTCAACGAGGTGTGGGGATTCGAGTTCCCGACGACGGCGAACTCGCTCGAGGTCTACATCGGCTACCTGCGCCGGAAGACGGAGGCGGGAGGCCGCCCCCGACTCATCCACACGGTACGGGGGATCGGCTACGTCCTGCGTGAAACGCCCCCGTGATCGGGAGCTGGTGGATCCGCCTGCGGCGCGGGATCGGCCGGCTCGTCAGCGGGCAGTCGCTGCAGTGGCGGCTCGCGCTGCTCACCGGCGGCAGCGTCGCGCTGTCCGTCCTCGCGGTGGGGGCGACGTCGTACGGCGTCACCCGGTGGTCGCTGCTTGAGCAGCTGGACCGGGAATTGGTCGGTGTCGCGCAGACCGCGTCGCAGACCATCTCGTCGAACGTGTCGAACATGGGCGGCCTGTCCGCCGACATGCTGGGCGCGTCCAACGGCCTGCTCGCGTTGGTGTCCGCCGACGGCGTGGTGAAGCAGGTTCCGGGGCAGCCGGTGGCGCTGCCGGCCGGGGCGGAAGAGATCACGATCGCGCGGATGCAGAGCGGGTCGTCCGCGCGGACCGTGGACGCCGACGGCACCGCCTACCGCATCGTGTCGGTGCCCATGACCGTCGACGCCGACCATTACGCGGTCATCTACGGGCGGCCCACCACCGCGCTGGAGGCCACACTCGGCTCGCTGTGGATCGTGCTGCTGGCGGCCGGGCTGCTCGGCATCGTCACGACCACCGTCGCGGCGCTGTGGGCGGCACAGGCCGTGCTGGCCCCCGTCCGGCGACTGTCGCAGGCGGTGAAGTCCGTCACGCAGACCGACCAGCTCAACCCCATCCGCATCTACGGCCGCGACGACCTGGGCGAGCTGACGAAGTCGTTCAACCTCATGCTGCGCTCGCTGCAGACGTCGCGGGAACAGCAGCGCCAGCTCATCGCCGACGCCGGCCACGAGCTGCGCACGCCGCTGACGTCGATGCGCACGAACATCGAGCTACTGCTCGCCGACGACAAGTCCGGCATGCTCCCCGAGGGGGCCCGCTCGGTGATCCTCGGCGACGTCGCGGCGCAGCTCGGCGAGTTCTCCGCCCTCGTCGGCGACCTCGTGGCCCTCACCCGCGACGACCACCTCCAGCGCCCCCACGAGCCGCTGGACATGGCCGACGTGACGGAGGCAGCAGTCGAGCGCGCGCGCCGTCGCGGCCCTGGCATCAGGTTCGACGTCGCGCTTGAGCCGACGCCGGTGATGGCCGACGCCGCGACGCTGGAGCGCGCGATCACCAACCTGCTCGACAACGCCGTGAAGTTCTCCCCCTCCGACGGCACCATCACGGTGACGCTCGAGGACGGGACGCTGACCATCGTCGACGAGGGGCCGGGCATCGCGGAAGAGGACCTGCCGCTGATCTTCGACCGCTTCTACCGCTCGGACCGCGCCCGCAACACGCCGGGCACGGGCCTCGGGCTGTCCATCGTCGACCACACCGTGCGCGCGCACGGCGGGTCGGTGCGCGCCAGCAACGACACCGAGCGCGGCGCCAAGTTCGTGATGCGGCTGCCGGTCATCACCGAGACGGCCGAGCCGACGCTGTGAGGTCCGTGGCGTGACGGTTGCGCTCACCCCCGCGCAGCGGCGCGGGCTGTCGGTCGGCGTCGCCACGGGCCTGTACGGGATCTCGTTCGGGGCGCTGGCGGTCGCGGCGGGCCTGTCGGTGGCGCAGGCGTCGGCCCTCAGCCTGCTGATGTTCACGGGCGGATCGCAGTTCGCGTTCGTCGGCGTCGTCGCGGGAGGCGGGTCGCTCGGCTCCGCCACCGCCGCCGCCTCCCTGCTGGGTGTGCGCAACGCAATCTACGGCGTGACGGCCAACGCGATGCTGCGGCCGCGGCGCTGGCGACGCTTCGCCGCAGCGCAGGTGACGATCGACGAGTCCATCGCCACGGCGTCGGCCGCGGAGGACGCTGACGAGGAGCGTCGCGGGTTCTGGGCCGGCGGCCTCGCGGTGTTCGTGCTGTGGAACCTGTTCACGGTGGTCGGGGCGCTCGTCGGCGACGCGCTGGGCGACCCGGCGGCGTGGGGCCTCGACGGCGCCGCGGTGGCGGCCTTCCTCGGCCTCCTGTGGCCACGGCTGCGGGGCCGGGACCCGGTGGCGGTGGCGGTCGTCGCGGCGGTGGTCACGGTCGCGGTGGCGCCGGCCGTCCCGCCGGGCATCCCCATCATCATCGCGGCGGCGGTCGCCCTCGCCATGACGGCCGCGCAGCACCGGCGTCGCGCCGGGAGTGGGGCGGTGCGGCCGTGAGCCTGTGGCTGTGGATCCTCGCCGCGTGCGCGATCGCGTACGTGACCAAGCTCGTCGGCTACCTGCTGCCGGCCTCGTGGCTGGAGAACCCGTGGGTGTCGACGCTCTCGCACGGGGTCACCGTCGGGCTGCTCGCGTCGCTGGTGGCGGTGAACACCTTTGTCTCCGGGACGTCCATCGTTCTCGACGCGCGGGTCGTCGCGCTGGGGGCGGCCGCCGTCGCGCTGCTGGTGCGGGCGCCCTACCTCGTGGTCGTGGTCGTCGGGGCGGCCGCGGCTGCGCTGGCGCGCCTGGCCGGCATGGCTTGAGCGGGTTGTCCACAGGGTTGCGCACAGCTGTGCACAGGTTACGCCGGTGTAATTCTGCCTCCACTTTCCCCGACGCTCGCTATGTTCAGGCAGATGACGGCCTACTGGGAGATCCGAACGCAGCGCCTGCTGATGCGTCGCTGGCGCGCCAGCGACAGGGCTCCCTTCGCGGCCATGAACGCCGACCCCGAGGTCATGCGCTACTTCCCGGCCGCGCTGGATCGTGCCGACAGTGATCAGCTCATCGACCGCATCGAGGAACGCTTCGAGTCCCAGGGATTCGAGCTCTGGGCACTCGAGATCCTCGACAGCGGCGAGTTCATCGGCTTCACCGGACTCAACCCCATGCCAGCAGATGTCCCGGGCAGTGGCGATCAGGAGGTCGGTTGGCGGCTCGCTCGCCGTGCGTGGCACAAGGGCTACGCGACGGAAGCAGCGCGCGCGGCTCTCGACGTCGGGCTCAATCAGCTCGGGCTACCGGTGATCTGGTCGATGACTGCCGTGATCAACCTGCCCTCGCAGGCTGTGATGCAGCGGCTCGGGATGGTTCCCCACCGGCTCTTCGACCATCCCAGAATCGCGATGGGCAGTGCGCTCCGACCCCACGTCGTCTACCGGATCGGACAGCCAGCCACTGAGTGAGGGACATCGTGCAGTTGGCCGGGGTTCTACCGGTCCGGCCGGGTGGTGACGACGACCTTGCCGCGGGTCCCGCCGGCCAAGACCTGCTTCAGCGCCTCGCGGGTCTCGTCGAACGGCAGGACCCGGTCGACGACAGGGCGCAGCACGCCCTGGTCGACCAGGCCGGCGATCGTGCGCAGCGCCTGGCCGGCGGGATGGATGAACAAGAATCTGTAGGACACGCCGAGCTTCCTGGCCCGTCGGCGAAGCGGCAGGCTCAGGGCGGCCAGCGCCAGCTTGACGAGCTTGCCGGCGCCTGCCTGGTCCGCCAGGTGTGGGTCGGGCGTACCGGCGATCCCGATGACGGTGCCGCCGGGGCGTAGCACCCGCAGCGACTTGGTGGTGGTGTCGCCGCCCTGGGTGTCCAGGACCAGGTCCACGGGGTTACCTGCGAGGCGCGCGACGAAGTCGTCGGTGCGGTAGTCGATCACCTCGTCAGCGCCCAGCTCGCGCACGAACTCGGCATTGCCCGCCGAGACGGTGGTGACCACGCTCGCGCCGAGGTGCTTGGCCAGTTGGACCTGACTTGGCTCACCATTGCCGGATCTGGGGGTCGAGTTCACGTTGACTAGGGGTTCGTGTCCGTGGGGTGTGCACTAATCGGGGTTGGTTCTAGCCTTGGTGGCATGTCTCCCTACGTGCGGACGGTCAAGACCGCCAGCGGCGCGACCGCCGTGCAGGTGGTCTGGTCCAGGTCAAGCCCCGTGGAGTGGTGTAGCGGGGGTTCCTTCGTTTAGGCAGTGAGGGCGAGGGGTTCGGTCACCTCCTCGGTGTTGGTGCCGGGGAGGGTTGTGAGGCGGCAGCGGGTGAGGATGTCGAG
>NZ_MBQD01000022.1 GCF_001693815.1 Tessaracoccus lapidicaptus
ACACGGGAGGACCTTCCTGGAGAGCGGATACCTTGAGCAGTTCCACTCAACCGCGGGGGGTCCTCCTTCTCACGTCTACTCAGATCGTGTCGTCACAATCCCTCGACCAACCTGTCCGGTCAGTACACCTAGCCCAAGCTGGGCGGACCCCCCAGACCAGCCAGTCGGCATCCCCGCAGGCCAGTCGGTCGGCCTCTCCGGATCCCAGCCGGTCGGCCTCTCCGGAGCCCGGTCAGCCGGCTTCGCCTGAGCCCAGCCCCAGCACCACGCCATGAGCGACGCACCGGCACCGGTCGAGGTGGAGCCGCGCCGCGGGTTCACGGCGAAGCTCTGGTACGGCTACGCCCGCGTGCTCGTCGCGCTGCGCTGGGTCATCGTCCTCGGGTGGACGGTGGCTGCCGTCGCCGCCATGGTTTTTCTCCCGCCGATGCAGGGCTCCGCGAACGACATCGAAGCGCTGGGGGCCAACGACGAGAGTTTCGCCGCCGAGAAGCGGTCGCTGGAGCTGTTCGGGTTCCCTCTCCTCAGTCGAGCGGCGATCGTGCAGCGCAACCCCGAGGGCCTGCCCCCGCTGGTCCAGGCCGAAGCCGTCATGCGTGGCATCGCCATCAATCAGGGCCAGTACGAGACGGAACTCCTCGGAGCCATCCCGGTGCCCAACGCTGAGGGGGCGTTCCCCGGCGCCGGCGAGACGAACACGACCGTCGTCACCTTCCTCTTCGCGGACCCCACGCTGAACTTCTTCCAGCAGACCCAGGTCGTCGAGGACTTCGCAGCCGAACAGCTCACGGACGAATCAGACGCCTACGTGGGCGTCACCGGTTCCATCCCGGCCCGCGCCGCCCAGGGCAAGGTCCTGAACTCCTACGTCCACATCGTCGAGGTGGTGACCGTCCTCGCGGTCCTGACGATCGTGGCCCTCACGTTCGGCTCGTTGATGGCGCCGGCCCTGACGCTGCTCTCCGTGGGAGCCGCCGTCTTCGTCACGCTCGGCGTCTCCGGGTGGGCGGCGACGATCATGGACGTGTCGATCCCGGCCGACCTCAGGCCCCTGATCGTCGCGCTGCTGCTCGGCGTCGTCACCGACTACTGCATCTTCTATCTCTCCGGTCTGCGCGCCCGGCTCCGGGAAGGCCACGACCGGCTCGAGGCGGCCCGGCTGGCCACCGCATCCGTCACGCCGATCGTCACGGTCGCCGGAGTCACGGTCGCGGCGGGGACGGCGTCGCTTCTCGTCGCCGAGTCGCCCCTCTTCAGCGGGTTCGGGCCGGCGCTCGGGCTCACCGTGCTGACCGGGCTCGTGGTCGCGATCACCCTGGTGCCGGCCCTGATCGCCATTCTGGGTCGAGCCGCCTTCTGGCCGCGTCAGCTCGTCGCCGAACCGCCGAAGGTGCGCCCACGCCCCTCCCTGCTCACCCGCGCCGTTGCGCACCGCGGGTCCGCGTTCCTCATCGTCCTGCTGTGCGTGGCCGGGTTGAGCGCGGCCGCGTCCCAGGCGCGCCACCTCGACCTCGGCCTCGGCTTCGTCCAATCCCTGCCCGAGACGACCAGCGCACAGCGCGCGGCAGAGGCCGCCGGCAAGGGCTTCGCCCCCGGCATCATCTCTCCGACCGAGATCGTGCTCGAAGGAGCCGGAGTCGGGGAGAAGGCCGACGAGGTCGCCCAGCTCGGCGAGGCCCTCAAGGCGCAGCCCGGGGTGGCGGGAGTGATCGGCCCCGGCGACCTCCCGGCCGCGGACGACGTCGGTGCGTTCACCGCGAAGTCCGGCGACGCCGTGCGCTTTCTCCTCATCCTCGACAGCACGCCGCTCGAGGCGACGGCGATCGAGACCCTCGGTCGCGTCGAGGTAGCTCTGCCGCAGCTCGCCGCCGACGCCGGCCTCGGCGAGGTCACCACATCCGTGGCCGGCGACACCGCTCTCGCCTCGGGGATCATCGCGGACACGGCCAACGACCTGATCCGGATCGGCCTCGTGGCGCTCGCCGTCAACCTGGTCCTGCTGGTCGTCTTCCTGCGGGCGCTGATCGCCCCCCTGTACCTCCTCGCGTCGAGCGTCCTCGCGCTCGGGGCGGCCATGGGGCTGTCGGTGTTCTTCTTCCAGGACTACCTCGGGCAGGACGACCTCACCTTCTACGTCCCGTTCGCGGTGTCGGTGCTTCTGCTGTCCCTGGGGTCCGACTACAACATCTTCGCCGTCGGCCACGTCTGGCAGGAGGCCCGCAAGCGGCCGATGCGCGAGGCACTCCTCGTCGCAACGCCGGAATCGACCCGCGCGATCACCTCCGCGGGCCTCGCGCTGGCCGCCAGCTTCGGGCTCCTCGCCCTCGTCCCGCTGAGGCCGTTCCACGAGCTCGGCTTCCTGCTCGGCGTCGGCATCCTCATCGACGTGTTCATCGTCCGCGCCCTGCTCGTCCCGTCACTGATCACGCTGGTGGGGCCGCTGAGCAGCTGGCCGTCAGGCATCCTGCGGCGCGAGAGGCGGACTCGGGTCAGGACAGCACGTGGACGCGGCTGACGGGGGCCCGATTCCGCCGTACGGCGGCGCCTTCCCGGCGGCACCGGTGCCGCGCCGACGCCTGCGATGGCGCGTGCTCGACTGGGCCATCGGCGCCCTCGGCATGCTCGGCCTCGTCGCACTCGGGCTGCTCCTGTTCTGGCTGTCGATCACGCGGCCGGTCGACGAGTCAGTCGTCCCGCCTCCCGCCGGGACCTCGACGTCGCCGACAGCCGAGCCCCTCGTCGAGGTCATCCCGCCCCCCGATCTCGCCGAGGACGAGGTGTGGCTGGGGGACATCTCCCTCACTGCCGGGTCCGTCATCGCCGCGGGGACCCAGCTGCGTGACGTCATCGGCACCGGTACCGACGTGACGTCGGGGCCGGACGGACTCGTCGCCCGCCATCTCGAGCTGACGGCCACGGTCCCGTTCCACGTCGTGGCCGAGGAGATCGGCCCGGACGCGAGGCTGAGCGCCGCCGGGAAGGGTGAGGTACGCGTCGACACGGAGGTGGAGGCCCTCGGCCGGAGCCTCCCCGTCGGGGCCACCGGCACCGTTACGGTGGTGGGTGGCACGCTGGTCATGGTGCCGACCACCATCGACATCGGAGGGCCGCAGTTCCTCGCCGAGCTGCTGGGGAGCGTGGTGCGCGAGCTGATCACGTTTGAGCACCGCATCGAAGGCCTGCCCGACGGGGTCGTCCTGCGGAGTGTGGAGGTCGTCGACGGCGGCTTCCGCGCCCACCTGACGGGCGACGACGTCCGCCTCGTCCAGTGAGAAGTGGGGGTGGGGTCGCGTCAGGTTTCGCTCGCTGGGGTCGTGCCAGTCTCGTTCGCTGAGGCCTCGGTCGGTAGCACCCGGGCGAGTCTCGAAGCCGACGCCACCCCGTTCGCTGAGGTCGCGGCCGACGGCGGAGCCGTCCGGGTGAGTCTCGAAGCCGACGCTCTCCCCGTTCGCTGAGGTCGCGCAATACCGTTCGCTAAGGTCGCGGCCGACGGCGCAGCCGTCCGGGCGAGTCTGGAAGCCGACGCTCTCACCGTTTGCTGAGGTCGCGCCCGGTGCGGAGCACCCGGGCGAGTCTCGAAGCCGACGCCGCAGGCGTCGATCTCCCAACCCCATCCGCTGCTGGTGTGGGGAGCCGTGATCCGTCGCTCGGGCAGCCCTTGTCGCCGGGTGTTCTGTTCGGCTGACAGCGCTGCGGGGGCCGGGTAGTCGAGGCCGCCCGAGCGTCGGTTCCCGTCTCCCCACACATGTTTCGGCGGTGGCGTGGCCGGGTCCGGGTGCGTGCCGGCGGGGCGGCCCTGGCACAGGTTCGTCTAGGCGGGACGCCAGTTTGGTGATCCTCGGGTTGGGCATCACTGCGCGCAGCCGCCCCACCATCCCACCCCCTCGCGGGAACGCCTCGGGCTGCGTTGCCGCGCAGGCCCCGCTCGCTGAGGTCGTGCCGACCCCGTTCGCTGAGGTCGCGCCCGACGGCGGAGCCGTCCGGGCGAGTCTCGAAGCCGACGCCGCAGGCGTCGACCCCCAACCCCGCTCGCTGCGGTCGTGCCAGTCTCGTTCGCTGAGGTCCTGCCAGTTTCGTTCGCTGAGGTCGCGCCCGACGGCGGAGCCGTCCGGGCGAGTCTCGAAGCCGACGCCGCAGGCGTCGATCTCTCAAGGGTCGTCAGGTGCCGTCGCCCCAGATGTCGGCGGAGCGGCGGATGAGGTCATCCAGGTCCGGCCGGTGGTCTGCCGGACCCGTGACGGGAAAGTTTGGTGGGTCGGTGTCTGGCGGGCTGGTGTCCGGGCAGGGGGGTGCCCCGGCGCGGATCTGCTCGGGTCGGAAGCGGCGATGCTGTCGCGGGCGTCTGGCGGGATCGATGTGTCGGGGTGGGGTGAACCACGGCAGCCCGGTGACCGGGTCGAGGTGCACCCGCCACTGCGAGGGCTCGGACTGCAACGGATCGGGTTCCACCAGGCGGTGGTGGTGCGGGCAGAGCAAGATGCCGTTTCCGAGCTGGGTGTCGCCGCCTTGCCACCAGGGGATGATGTGGTGTGCTTCGCAGGATGCGGGGGTGGCGGTGCAGCCGGGGAACGCGCAGCCACCGTCGCGCTGCATCAAAGCTGCCCGCAGGCCGGGGGTGAAGGTGCGGTAGGTGCGGCCCACGTCCAGCAGCCGGGATGGTCCGCCCAGGACGACGGGGATGATGCCGGCGTCGCAGGCGAGTCGCCGCACTTCGCCGGCTGGCAGGCCGTCGACGTCGTCGGCACCGATGAGGCCAACCCGACCGAGTCCGGTGGTGAGGGTGTCGAGGTCGAGGGTGACGTGCACCTGCGGCCTGTCCCCACCATGCCTGGGCAGCGTTCCGGTGTTGGCGGCTTTCTGGGTGAGCAGGACCAGCGCGTCCGCGCGACGCGCGTCACGTGACGCGGCCTCGCCGGTGGCGGTGTAGGTGGAGGCGTCCTGCATCAACGCATCCAACTGTGCGCTGAGGAGGGCTGCGTCGGCGACGGGGAGTTGTCCGGTGATGCGCATCGAGCCGTGATAGTCCGGCGCGATGCGCAGGAACCGACCCCGATAAGCTGCCGCTTCCTCCCGCGCCAGGCGCTTCGCGTCATCCGCGTCCGATGCGTCGGGGTCGATGATCTCGACCAGCCGCGCGGCAAGGACCCGCAACTCGGACGGGCCCAAGGTATCGACGTGCTGCAGGATCTCCTTCTCGCAGCGCGTCAACTCCGCCCGGGTGAGCCGGCCGGGCAGCTTCCGCAAGCCGGCGACGATGGCGTCGGCCTGCGCCAGCGAGATCGAGCCGTCGTTGAGGGCGGCGCCGATCAGCGGGAAGCGGTCGCACAGGTCCTGCGCGAGCCGGAGACTGGCGGTGGCCTGGGCGGGGGTGGTGCGCACCGACTGCCGCACCTCGTCGATCACGGCCTCCGTCGCGGCGAGCTTCGCCTCATGCAGCAGGTGGAGGCGTAGACCGGCGAGCTGGGCTTCGGCTTCGGTGACCGCCGCGACGAGGCCGGCAAGGCGGTCTGCGGGGGTGTCGTCGGTGGTGAGTGACAGCGCGGCGTCCCAGAGTGCAGCGATGGATCGCTGCATCTGCTCGCGCATGGAATCACTCATGTGACCTATTCTGGCGGGGGCCACTGACAATTTTCGGATTTCCAAGGCCGGAAGATCGACGCCTGCGGCGTCGGCTTCGAGATTCGCCCGGACGGCTCCGCCGTCGGGCGCGACCTCAGCGAACGAGTCAACCCCCAGCACGACACGCCGCCGAACTCCGCCATCAACGCCATCAACCGCTCCCGAGCCCGAGGAAGGCTGCCATTCGTGCTGCGCTCGGGGGATCGACGCCTACGGCGTCGGCTTCGAGACTCGCCCGGACGGCTCCGCCGTCGGGCGCGACCTCAGCAATCGGGTGGCGCGACCTCAGTGACGGGCGACGCGTCCCCAGGGGAGGGACCCCTCACGCGGCTGGTTCATGGCCGGCGCACAGGCGACACCCACCGGCGAAACAGGCCGGGTCACGAGGATCGGGGCAGACAACCTAGACAGGGATCCGCCCATGACCATGCTCCTCGACCGCCCCGATGCAGATGCGGTCCCACAGCCCATCCCGTCGCGCATGACCCGGGCACGGACCAGAGCGCAGATCCCCACCTGGTGGCGTGACGCCGTCGGCGCGGCTACCTGGAGCAGCATGCTGGTGGTCGTCGCCCTGTGGGTGGCAGGCGGGGGATTGCACGATCTGACCGGCTGGGCGTCAGCCCTCACGAGCGTCGGCCGGTTGACGGGCCTTGTGTCGTCGGACCTGCTCCTCCTTCAGGTGCTACTCCTCGCTCGCATCCCCATGGTGGAGCGCGTGTACGGCCAGGACGAGCTGGTTCGGCGGCACCGTCTCGTGGGTTTCTGGTCGTTCTGGCTCATGGCGGCTCACGTTGTCCTGATCACGGTCGGCTATGCCGCCACCGTCGCCATCAATCCGTTCGTCCAGCTGTGGGAGTTGACGGTCGACTACCCCGGCATGCTGCTGGCGGTGGCGGGCACCGTGGCGCTGGTCATGGTCGTCGTCACGAGCCTCCGGAGGGCCCGCAGGGCGCTGCGCTACGAGTCCTGGCACCTCCTGCACCTCTATGCCTACCTCGGGGTGGGGCTGGCGCTCCCGCACCAGCTGTGGACCGGTCAGGAGTTCCTGAACAGTCCGGTGGCGACGATCTACTGGTGGACGCTCTGGGCGTCGGCGGCCGGGTCCGTACTGGTCTTCCGAGTCGGTCTGCCCCTCTACCGCAGCGTGCGCCATGGCCTGCGCGTGGAGAGCGTGATCAGGGAGTCCGACGACGTGGTGTCTGTCACGGTCCGCGGCCGCGATCTCGATCGCCTCGATCCCCTCCCTGGCCAGTTCTTCAGTTGGCGTTTCCTCAACGGGCCCGGCTGGACGCGAGCGCACCCCTATTCCCTCTCTGCGGTACCCGCCGACGACACGATGCGGATCACGGTCAAGGAACTTGGCGACGGTAGTCGCGCGCTCGCCGACCTCACGCCGGGGACGCGGGTGCTGATCGAGGGGCCCTACGGTCGCCTCCACGCCGGGGCGCGGACCCGACGGAAGGTCACCCTCATGGCTGCAGGAATCGGGATCTGCCCCATGCGCGCGCTGCTGGAGGGGCTCCCGCAAGACCCCGGCGACGTCACGCTCCTCTACCGCGCACGCAGCGAGGCCGACCTGGCCCTCACGGAGGAACTCGACGACCTCAGCCGCCGGACCGGCGCCCGCGTCGTCTATCTCCCTGGCCGGCGCATCCCACACCGGCCCACGTGGCTGCCCGAGGCCGCCGCCCACTTCAGCGATGCGGAGGCGCTGCGCCACCTCGTCCCAGACGTCGCGGAACACGATGTGTTCATCTGCGGAAGCGCCGCGTGGATGGACGCAGCGCGGGCCGCCGCCCTCGACTGTGGGGTGCCCGCCCAGCGGATCCATCTGGAGCGATTCAGCTGGTAAAGACCAACCGACAAGGAGTTATTCATGCGCAAGATCGTCACCGCCCTCATGGGCACCCTGAGCGGGCTAGTGCTGCTGTTCAGCTACCACACGAGCACCGCGGAACAGGCGGTCCCAGGGGGAGCAAGCCCCGAATCGGCAGCCGGGTCCAGCCAGTCGTCCAGCGAGTCCTTGAACGACGGGGTGCCAGACCCCACCGAGGCGACATCCGAGACCGAGGACTCCTCGGCCGACGCCATGTCAGGGACGTTCACCGGCGACGCCGCCGAGACGCGCTACGGCGCGGTCCAGGTGGAGATCACCGTCGAGGATGGGGTCATCACGTCGTCGGAGGCTGTCCAGTATCCCAACCGAGACCACCACGACCAGCGGATCAACGCCTACGCGGTCCCCGTCTTGAACGCCGCGGCCGTCGAGGCGCAGAGCGCGGACATCGATGCGGTGTCGGGTGCGACTGTCACGAGTCTCGCGTACGCCCAGTCGCTCCAGTCCGCCATTGACCAGGCGTTCCAGTGAGGCGGGCACCGGCGTCGACGCTGGCCGCGCTCGACCCGATGCCGCGGCGGGCGTTCGTCGCCCAGATCATGGGGCTTCCGATCGCGTTTCACGTGCGCGGTCCCCTGGCGCGGGGCGCGGTCGTGGAGAAGGCCGTCGAACGCGCGTTCGACGAGCTGCGTGCCGACGATGACCTGTTCAGCATGTGGAAGCCGGACAGCCCGGTGAGCCGTATCCGCGACGGGCGTGACTCACTCTACGACGCCCCGTTGCGGATCCGGCGGGTGGCAGCCCTGTGCGACGAGGCCCGGCAGCGGACCGGCGGCGCGTTCTCGGCCTGGTTGCCGGACGGCCGCGGGGTGCCCAGGTTCGACCCGACTGGGCTGGTCAAGGGGTGGGCGGTCGAGCAGGCGCTCAGAGGTGTCGTCGCCCGCCTGGACACCCTCGGCGCCTACGACGTGCTCGTCAACGCCGGTGGCGACATCGCCGTCCATTGCTCGCGCACCGACACCCCGGCCTGGGCGATCGCGGTGGAAGACCCACGGGATCGTCGTCGAGTCGTCCAGCGGCTCGAGTTGCGAACGGGTGCGGTCGCGACGTCGGGGACCGCCGCGCGCGGCCGACACATCACCGACCCGTCGACGGGGGAGCCGGCGAACAAGCTCCTGTCGGCCACCGTCATCGGGCCGGAACTCATGTGGGCCGACGTCTACGCCACAGCGGCCTTCGTGCTGGGACGCAGCGGGCTCGGCTGGCTTGCCACCCGTCCTGCGCACGCTGCCGTCCTCGTCGATCACGACGGCTCTGTCACCACGATCCGCGGTTGAGTCATGGCGGCGCGGCCGGCAACCAGGGAGGGCACCGCCGTCGAGGGCAGCACGAATAGCTGGCCGAGGCACCCGTCGGTGCCTCTCACGCGCTCGGAGGCGGAGTTCGACGGCGAGCCGTGCCAGGGAGGGGCGCCAGCCGTGGGGCGTACGGAAATTGCCTCTTGACACGCCTTCGGGCCGGGCGCATCCTGAGTCTGTACACGATTACGAAATCGTATACAACGGTCGCGGCGAAGGTGCCGCGCCGGAGCAGGAGGTAGATCCGTGGCGGACTATTCGATCTGGATGCTGGAGTACTCGCACTGCCTGACGCAGCCCATGGGCTGCATCTTCTACGGGCAGTGGAACGTCGGCACGCGCCCCTTCCCGTACAGCTATGTCTACGTCGAGGGCGAGGGCCACAAGATCCTCGTCGACGTCGGGCACGACGACGAGAGCACCAATCGCGTCCTCTCCGAGCGCTACGACGTGATCGACTGGCAGCCGCCCGCCGCGGTGCTCGGGAAGATCGGCGTGCGTCCGGAGGACATCGACACCGTGGTCCTCACCCACGTGCACTACGACCACGCCGGGGCTGCGAGGCGCTTCCCCAACGCCACCTTCTACCTCCAGGAGAAGGATCTGTCGGGCGCCAAGTGGGCACTGGAGAACCGGCACCTGTTCGAGTCCATCATCGGCGCCATCGACCCCGACGACGTCCGGATGCTCGAGGAGCTCGCGGAGCAGGGACGGTTGACGCTGCTCGGCGGCGACGTCGAACTGTTCCCGGGCTTCGAGATCCACCTCGCCGAGGACACCCACACCTTCGGATCGCAGTACGTCGTCGTCAGGACCCGCGACGACGAGCCCTGGGTGGTCACCGGCGACAACCTCTACAGCTACGAGAACGCCGAGGGCATCGGCCAGGACGGCGTCCCCGTCAGCATCGGTTTCGGCGGCGGAAGCTGCTGGAACACCCTCACCGCGATCCACGACATGCACGTCACGGCAGGCGACTCCAACCGCCTCGTCATCGCCCACGAAGGCGCCACGTTCGAGCGCCATCCCTCCCGTCTCTACCCAGACCACCTGTCCGTCGCGGAGCTGACCCTGGCCCCCGGCGTCGCCAGCCGACTCGCCTGACCGCATCCCCCCACCCACTCACCGAGGAGTACCCACCATGTCCACCCGTAAGTCCCTCCATCTCGCGACAGCCCTCATCGCCGTGTCCGGCCTCGCCCTCACGGCCTGCTCGTCGGGGACGACGCCCTCCGAGACGACGCAGTCCGGCTCCCAGAGCGCCGCCGGCTCCTCCAACGCACCCGCCCAGGATGGCGACCGGCTGCTGGGGATCGTCTCGATCACCGCGACCGACTCCAACAACGCGCGCGTCATCGCAGGAGCCACCGAGGCTGCCGAGGCAGCCGGCTGGAAGGTCGAGGTCGTCGACGCCCAGGGCAACGCCGACACCGCCAACGCGGCCATCAGGAACTTCGTCAGCAAGGAGGCGGACGCCGTCTTCGACCTCGTCTTCCCCGTCACCTCCCTGGGCGCCGGGCTCCAAGCCACGCAGGATGCGGGCATCCCCGTCGCCACCTGGGGTGGCGGACTCGGCGACGGCGTCGTCATGACCACCGGCGACGGCGCCCCCTTTGCGGAGCCGGCGACGCAGGCCCTCATCGACGACATGGGCGGCAAGGGGTCCGTGTTGGCCCTCACCTATCGCACCGGCCAGGTGTGCCGCGACCGCGAGGGCGTCTTCGACGAGATGCTCAAGGAATACCCGGACATCACGGTCACCAAGAGCGAGGTGAACATCCCCGGCTTCCTGCAGGACGGCGCACGGCACGCCACGGCGTGGTTGGCCGCCCACCCGGAGGGGTCGGAGAACCTGGCCATCTGGGGATGCTGGGAAGATCCCACGCTCGGCGCCATCTCCGCGCTGCAGCAGCAGGGACGCACCGACGTCCTCACCTACGGCATCAACGGCTCCAGCGCTGCGATCAAGGCAGTCCAGGACGGCACGCTCACCGCGACCGTCTACGAGGACGGCAAGGGCGAGGGCGCCAAGATGTTCGAGGTCGTCCAGGACGCCATCGAGGCGGGAGACTCGTGGGAGCAGCAGACCATCGACGTGCCCGGCATCCTCGTGACGGCCGACAACGTCGAGTCGTTCCTCGAGGACCATCCCGAAGCCCTGCAGTGATCGACGGATAGGACCAGACGACATGTCAGCGCCCGAGGCGACCACAGCCGGCGAACCGCTCCTGCGGGTCGACCGACTGACCAAGACGTTCGGTGGGGTCCAGGCCCTCAAGGACGTGTCCGTGACGATCCGCTCAGGTGTGGTCCACGGGTTCGTGGGAGCCAACGGCGCCGGCAAGTCGACGCTGATCCGGTGCCTGGCCGGGATCCACCGTCCCGACGCCGGGACGATCGAACTCGACGGCGCCCCGGTGGACATCCACACCGCCCTCGACGCATCGCGGTTGGGGATGGCGTTCATCCATCAGGAGATGAGCATCATCCCCGGCTGGGACGTGCTGAGGAACATGGCCCTGGGCATGCCCTACCGGACCCGGGCCGGTCTCATCGACTGGAAAGCCACCCGCCGAAGGGCTGAGATCGTCGCGGAGAAGGTGGGCATCCGCTTCAGCCTCGACGCCATCATCGACGACCTGAGCACGGCCGACCAGTGGCTCGTCATGATCGCCCGGGCCCTGATGCAGGACGCCCGACTCATCGCGATGGACGAACCGACCGCCTCGCTCTCGCCGCAGGAGGCCAGCAGGCTGCACGGGATCATCAGGGAACTGACCGCGGCCGGGACCGCCGTCATCTTCGTCTCCCACCGCCTGGCGGAGGTCTCCGAGCTCTGCGAGGACATCACGGTGTTCAAGGACGGGCGTGTCGTCAGAACGGCGGTCGGGCAACGGCTGACGAGCCACGAACTCGTCGAGGCCATCGTGGGACACCACATGGAGCTCACCCGCCGGCCCGAGCCCCCCGCGCACGTGGGGGAGCCGGTCCTGGACGTCGAACATGCCTCCGACGGGAGGCTGGTGCAGGACGCCAGCCTCCAGGTCCGGGCAGGCGAGGTCGTCGGGCTGGGCGGGCTGGTCGGGGCGGGCCGCACCGAGTTCACCCGTCTGATCTACGGGGCCGAACGACTCCGCACGGGAGAGGTCCGACTCGCCGGCAGGACCGTGCGCTTCCACGAGCCCGCCGACGCCGTGGCGCAGCGGGTGGGCATCGTCCCGGAGGAGCGGCGATCCCAGGGCGTCTTCCTCGACAAGTCGATCGACTTCAACATCAACCTCGCCAGCCTCGACAGCCTGCGCACCGGCAGGTTCGTCCCGTGGCTGCGATTGGGCGCCGGCAGGAAGCGCGCCCAGCGCCTCATCGACGAGGTCGGGATCAAGGCGCGCGGCGCCGATCAGCCGGTCGGAGCCCTGTCGGGCGGCAACCAACAGAAGGTCGCCGTCGCGCGGTGGCTGACGCACGATCGGCAGTTGCTGATCCTCGACGAGCCGTCGCGTGGCGTCGACGTCGGCGCGCGGGCCGAGCTCCACACCCTTATCAGAGACCTGGCCGGCAGAGGGGCGGCCGTGCTCGTCGTGTCCTCCGACAATGAGGAACTCGTCGCCCTGTGCGACCGGGTGGTCGTCATGGCGGAGGGCCACGTCGTCGGAGAACTCGTAGGCGACCAGATCACCACCAAAGCCATTCTCGCGCTGAGCTTCGCGCGAGCCCATAAACAGGAGGACGTCGCATGACGACCAGCGCCCCGCTCACCACAGAGCCGGCACCCGCCGCCGCGAAGACCGCGTGGAAGCGGATCATTCTCTTGGGGGTGTCCAAGTACGGGACCCTCATCGCGATGGGCATCCTCATCGTGGTGTTCAGCCTCGGCGTTCCCAACGGCGCCTTCCTGTCTCCGTCGAACCTCCTGAACATCGTCAACCAGTCCGCCCTCACCGCCATCATCGCCAGCGGCCTCACGCTCGTGCTCGTCGTCGGTGAGTTCGACCTGTCCGTCGGCTACGCCGCCAGCCTGGCGGGTGTCCTGGTCACCGGGCTCATGGTCAACCAGGGACTGGCCATCCCGGTCGCGATCCTGGTCACGGTGCTCGTCGGCTCCGCCGCGGGCGCGGCCAACGGGTTCCTCGTGACGAAGGCGAAGGTCAACGCCGTCGTCGCCACCCTGGGCATCGGAACCATGCTCGTCGGCCTGACGTTCGGCTACAGCGCCGGGTCTCCCATCGTCCTGCTGCCGGCCGGCTTCGTGCAGCTCACCTTGGGGCGGTTCCTGGGGATCCAGAACCCCATCTGGATCATGGCGGTCGTGCTCATCGTCTTGTGGGTCCTCCTGAACCGGACCCCGCTGGGGCAGCGCATCCAGGCGGTCGGGGCCAACGCCGAGGCGGCCAAGCTCGTCGGCATCCGGGTCGACCGCACCAAGATCGCCGCGTTCGTCATCGCGGGGGCGTGCGCGGCGCTCACCGGCGTCCTGCTCGCGTCGGTGCTGGGCAGCGGGACGATCAGCGCGGCCGACGGCTACCTGATGGACTCGTTCGCCGCCATCTTCCTGGGGTCGGCGACCCTGCGCAACGGCGAATTCCACATCCTCGGCACGCTCATCGGCGTCCTCGTGGTCAACGTGGGCTTCAACGGCCTCAGCATGATGGGGACCGCGACGTTCTGGCAGTACATCTTCAAGGGCGGGATCCTGGTGCTCGCCGTGGCGCTGTCGACCATCGCTCGTAGGTACGCTCGCGCCTAGCAGCGTGCGCCGAGAGAAGGACAATCCATGCCCACAATGCGTGAAGTGGCGGCCGCCGCCGGCGTCTCCACCGCCACGGTGTCACGCGTCGCCAACGGCGCCGCGGGAGTCGATCCGGCTCTGGCCAGGCGCGTGCGGACCGTGATCGAGGAGATGGGGTACCGCCCGAACCTCGTGGCCCGAGGGCTGCGGAAGCAGGCGACCCGCCTGCTCGCCCTGGTCATTCCGGACATCGAGAACGCCTTCTTCACCTCGCTGTGCCGGGGGGTCGAGGACGTGGCCCGCCGGGAGAACTACTCCGTCATGCTGTGCAACACCGACGAGGACCCCGGGAAGGAAGCCTCCTACCTCGAGGTGCTCGCCGCCCACTCGGTCTCCGGGGTCATCATCAGCGCGGCCGCGGTGACGTCGGACCTGTCCGCCGTGACGGACCAGGGGATCGCGGTGGTGGGAGTGGGGCGGCGACTGGGCCCCGAGTTCGACTGCGTCCGGACCGACTCCGAGGGCGGTGCGAGGCAGGCGACGAGGCATCTGCTCTCGTTCGGGGCAGAACGGGTGGCGTGCATCACCGGCCCCGAGGACGTGGTGACATCAGAGGAACGCCTCGAGGGGTACCGCCAGGCGATCGAGATGTCGGGCCGCGCGGTCGACGAGGACCTCATCGTCCGGGCGAACTTCCGCGAGGACGGCGCCTACCGGGCCATGAACCAACTGCTGGACCTGGACTCGCCGCCAGACGGCGTGTTCGTGGCCAACAACCGCATGACGATCGGCGCCCTGCGCGCCTGCCGCGAGCGCGGCGTCGCGATCCCGGAGCAGTTGAGCCTGGTGGGCTTCGACGATCTGCCGTGGGCCGACCTCACCACACCGTCGATCACGACCATGCGCCAGCCGACCTACGAGCTGGGATCGGCGGCGGCCCGGCTCCTGCTCGAGCGGATCGGCGGCGAACAGGGCCCGGGGCGGGAAATGGTCTTCCAGCCCGAGCTCGCGGCGCGTCAGAGCTCCATCAAGCGGGGCACCCGGAGCGCGAGCTAGGCCCATCCGCGAGGCTCCATCGCGGGCGGGGGACTAGTTGTCGGGCTTGCCGCCCTTGTCGGCCGCGTTGTCGTCGGCCTTGTCAGGCTTCTTCTCGTCGGCCTTGCCGCGATCGGCCGGCTCGTCGTCGCGCGCCTGTCCGGGCGGGACCGTGTCCTCGTTGGTTGCCCCTCCGCCGTCGGGCGCGGCGGACTGCGCTGCGGTGGTGGCGGGCGCCGCCGTCGGGGTGGGCGACTGCGTCGACGGGGTGGGTGACGGCGAAGGAGAGATCGACGGCGACGCGATGGGCGACGGCGAGACCGCGCCCCCGTCCGCGTCGGGGAGCTGCGTCAGAGCGAGTGCCCCCAGCACCGTCGCGGACACGGCGACGCCGGCCGCGACCCACCAGGCACCTCCGGCCCGACGGCGTCGCGCCGGGCCCGCGGCGGTGCCTGTGGCGGACGCCATGGGGACGGTGGCGGCCAGCGGCGCAGTGGCCTCACCCGCGAGCAGGCCGACGGCGGGCCCGCCCGCAGCGGCCGCCTCGATCGCCCGCAGCCGGGTCTCCACCTCGGCGGCCGAGGCCGGCCGGTCTTCCGGGTTCTTGGCGAGCAGCTGCGCCACGAGCGCCTCAAGCGCCGCGCTGACCGCGACCCCGCGCGCCGTCAGCTGCGGAGGATCACTGTGCACGTGCTGGTGCAGAGCGCCGATGAGCTGGTCGCTCTGGAAGGGCGGCTGCCCGGTGGCCAGCGCGGTGAGGACACAACCGAGGGCGTAGAGGTCGCTCCGCTCGTCGGCGGGCTCGCCCCGCGCCTGTTCCGGCGACACGTACAGGGCGCTGCCCACAACGGTGTTGGTGGCGGTCAGCGCCGGCGCCGCCTCCTGGGTGAGGCGCGCGACCCCGAAGTCGACGATCTTCACCTCGTCGGCCGCGCCCAGCATGAGGTTGCCCGGCTTGATGTCGCGGTGCACGATCCCCGCCCGGTGGGCTGCCTCCAGTCCCGCCGCCACCTGCGCCCCGAGCCGGGCCACCTCCGACTCAGGCAAGGGCCCCTGCGTTGCGACGAGTTGCGCCAGCGTCGGCCCAGGGAGGAGCTCCATGACGATGAAGGTCAGCCCGTCGTGGGTCCCGATGTCGAACACGAGCACCGTGTTGGGATGCTGCAGGGCGGCCATGGTGACCGCCTCGCGGCGGAACCGCTCGAGCGCGGCCTCGTCTCGCGATCCCGCGGCCAGCACCTTGACGGCCACCTCGCGGTCGAGCACGGCGTCGTGCGCCTTCCACACCTGACCCATCCCTCCGGACGCGATCAGGTGCACGAGGCGGTATCGGTGAGCCAGCACGGCGTCGGCTTCCATGCTGTCCATCCTCCCCCGGGAGGCAACCCTGCGGGGCAAGGGCCGTCGATCGGCGGATCTGGTGGCGTGTTCGCTGTCAGATCCGCCGGTCGAGCGTCAGCCCTCCGACGGCGTGTTGTGGTAGACGCGGACCTCGGCCTGCCGAACCCGCGACAACGAGCACATCACGAGCTCTCCCGGCACCGCGACGCCGTCGAACACCGCCGACGCCGTGCAGTCCCGCTCCCAACCGCGGGTCCCCTCGAGCCACATGACGTAGCGGTCCGCCCAGTGCGCGCGCTCGTCGATCCGGCGCGTCGGCCCCGTGCCGGTGAACGTGGCGGCGACGTCGAGACTCCCGCTCGTCTGGCTGTCGGCCAGGAAGTCGACGATCTGGACAGGCACGGTGGCCGTGGCGTCGACGGCGTTGAGCCGCGGGTCGACCGCGACCTCGGCGTCGGTTGCGCGCCCGAAGCGCTCCGACTGGCCCAGACACGTCCGCTCGACGACGCCCGGATCCCACTCGACGTCGGCCACGACACACGTGTAGTCGAAGGTCTTGACCACGCCGCTCCTCTGGTCGTGCAGGTGGAACTCGCTGCCTGCCTGCTCGCTGCCCGCTGAGTAGAAGGCCATGACGTCGGCCCCGGTGCAGATCGTGCCCACCTCCTCCGACTCGAGGTCGGGACACGTCGTCCACGCCGCCATGGCGGCGTATCCGGCGAAGGTGAGCTTGAAGACCCCCGCACGCTCCTCGGGTGAGGCGGAGGCGGTGGCCGTGGTGGCGGTGATCGCGGCGAACCCTGTGGCTCCCGCGAGAAGGATTCGGCCGGCGGCCCGGCCGGCCTGCCTGATGGACATCTCTGTCCCTCTTTTCCGGGCACGCAGCCCTATGCCCAGCGTGCGCCGGGGCGGAGGTGTTGTCAATGCCCCGCGTCGCGGCCCAGGGTCAGCGGGGTAGCGTCGAGCGACGGACCACCAGCTCCGGTTGGAAAACCGTCTGGCGGGGGATGAGCTCCGGGTCCGCCGCCTCCTCCAGCAGGATGCGCAGGGCCGTCTTGCCGATCGTCGAGCTCGGCTGACGCAGCGACGTCAGCGGCACAGCGGCGGCCGCGGCGAAGGCGATGTCGTCGAACCCCACCAGGGCGATCTCCTCCGGCACGCGCATGCGGCCGTCCTCCACCAACGCCTGGAGCACCCCCAACGCGATGAGGTCGTTGGCAGCGAACACCGCGTCGGGGCGCTCCCGGGCCGGTCGGGTGAGGATGCGGTTGCCCGCGGCCGCCCCCTCCGCGACCGTCATCGCCGCGGTGGGGATGACCTCGATCTCGACACCGACGGCGTTCTCGGCGGCCACGCGCGCGCCGGCGAGCCGGTCGGTCACCTCGTGCAGCTCGAACGGCCCGCCGACGAAGGCGATCCGACGGCGCCCGCCGGCGATGAGGTGCTCCACCGCCATCCGGCCGCCGGCGATGCTGTCGACGGAGATCGAGCTGAACCTGTTCTGGCCCGAGTAGCGCCCGACGAGCACGGCGGGGATGCCGCGCTGGCGGAGCTTCTCCAGGCGATTGAACACCTCGCCGAACGGGGCGATGAGCAGCCCCCGCACCTGGTGCTCCTCGAACAGGTCGATGTACATGCGTTCGCGCGCGGGATCCTCGGCGGTGTCGCCGAACAGGATGGCGATGCCGTGCTGCGTGGCCTCGTCGCCGGCCCCCCGGACGACGTCGTTGTAGAAGGGGTTCTGGCCGTCCATGACGACGAAGCCGACGGTGCCGCTGACGCCCTGCCGGAGCTTCCGCGCCGCCTCGTTGCGGACGTATCCGAGCTCGTCAATGGCCTGTTGGACCCGCAGTGCGGAGTCCGGCGACACCACCTCCGGGCGGTTGAGGACGTTGGACACCGTGCCCACCGACACGCCGGCACGCTGCGCGACATCCCGGATGCTCACGCCGGCCATGCCGACCTCCCTCCTCACGATTCCGCATCATTTGTCCTCGATGACTTGACCAAGCGGACCGTGCTGCTTACTGTAGCCCTGAAGCGACGTTGAATCGATTCAAAGTTGGCCTCCAGGGATGAAGGCTATACCACTCAAAGAGGAGACCCTAGTGACCGATACGGTTACGGATCCGGCGACGCCGGCGCTCGAGCTGTCGCGGGTCGTGAAGTCGTTCGGTGCCGTCGTCGCGCTCCGGTCGGGAAGCCTGCGCCTGGACAAGGGCTCCATCCACGCGCTGATCGGCGAGAACGGCGCGGGCAAGTCCACGCTCGTCAAGATCGTCGCCGGCCTCTACCGTCGTGATGCCGGGGAGTTCCGCCTCGACGGCGAACCGGTGGACTTCCACAGCACCGCCCAGTCGAAGGCCGCCGGCATCGCCGTCATCTACCAGGAACCCACGCTGTTTCCCGACCTCTCGGTCACCGAGAACATCTTCATGGGCCGCCAGCCGGTCGGCACCCTCGGCCGCATCGACCGCAAGGCCATGCGAGACGAGGCCACCCAGATCTTCGAACGCCTGGGAGTCCGCATCGATCCCGAGCGGCTGACCGAGGGCCTGTCCATCGCGGACCAGCAGATCATCGAGATCGCCAAGGCCATCTCGCTCGACGCCCGCGTGCTGATCATGGACGAGCCCACGGCGGCCCTCAGCGGCGTGGAGGTCGAGCGGCTGTTCGCCGTCGCCCGCAGCCTCCGCGACGAGGGACGTGCCCTGGTGTTCATCTCGCACCGCTTCGACGAGGTGTTCGAGCTGTGCGACACCGTCACCGTCATGCGTGACGGCTCGTACATCGACACCATGCCCATCGCGGACACCTCCGTCGACGAACTCGTCCACCTCATGGTGGGCCGCGACGTCACGGAGATGTTCCCCAAGCTGCCGGCCGACATCGGCGAGGACGTGCTCGTCGTCGACGGCCTCACCCAGAAGGGCGTCTTCCACGACATCTCCTTCACCGTGCGCTCGGGTGAGATCGTCGGCCTGGCCGGGCTGGTCGGGGCGGGGCGCAGCGAGGTGGTCCGCGCCATCTACGGTGTCGACCCGTACCAGAGCGGCTCGGTCACCGTCAGCGGCAAGGCGCTGCCGAAGGGCAACCCCAAGGCCGCCATGGCCCGGGGCATCGCGCTGGTGCCTGAGGACCGGCGCAAGCAGGGGCAGGTGCTCGAGCAGACGGTGTCGCGCAACCTCACGCTCGCCATTCGGCACCGCCTCGCGAAGATGGGCCTCATCTGGGGCGGGGTGGAGAACGAGAGCGCCAAGGTGTGGGCCAGCCGACTCGAGGTCAAGACGTCGGCACTCGACGCCGAGACCGGGACGCTCTCGGGCGGCAACCAGCAGAAGGTCGTTCTGGCCAAGTGGCTGGCGACGAACCCCAGAGTCCTCATCGTCGACGAGCCCACCCGCGGCATCGACGTCGGCACCAAGGCCGAGGTGCACCGCCTCATCTCCCAACTCGCCCAGGAGGGGCTCGCAATCCTGACGATCTCGTCTGAACTACCCGAAGTGCTCGGCATGGCCGACCGCGTCCTGGTCATGCGCGCCGGCCGCTTGACGGGCGAGTTCGACCGCTCCGAGGCCACCCCGGAGGCCGTTATGTTCGCTGCCACGGCCGAGGAGGTCGCGTGATGACGACGACGACGGCGGCGGCGCCGCGCCGCTCGGCCCTCGGCGTCGCCGGGGGTGTGCTCAAGGCCCGCGAGACGGGCATCGTCATCGCCCTGGTGGCCGTCGTGATTGCGGCGACCGCCGTGAATCCCACGTTCATCTTCTCCGGCGACGGCTTCCGTGACCTGCTGCTGACGCCGTCGCTGCTCATGGTGGTGGCGCTCGGCCAGGCCGTGGTGATCATCACCCGCAACGTCGACCTGTCCGTCGGCTCCGTCGTCGGGCTCACCGCCTACATGACCGGCCGGCTGTTCATCGACGTCCCGGGCATCCATCCGGCCCTCGTGTTCCTCGCCGGCATCGCGCTGGGCGCCCTGCTCGGGCTCATCAACGGCGCCCTCGTGGCGTTCGCCAAGGTCCCCGCCCTCGTCATCACGCTCGGCACCATGTACATCTACCGCGGCATCAACGTGGCATGGACCGGCAGCGACCGGATCAACGCCTCCGACATGCCGGCGTCCTTCCGCGGGCTCGGCACGCAGGACGTGCTGGGCATCCCGCTGCTGACGCTGCTCGCCGTGATCGTGCTGGTGTTCACCGCCTGGTACCTGCGCAACCTGCGCAGCGGCCGCGAGCTCTACGCCATCGGCTCCGACCCCGACGCCGCGCACCTCTACGGCCTGCGCGTCACCCGCCGTGTCCTGGCCGCGTTCATCGTCTGCGGCGCGCTGGCCGGTCTGGCCGGGGTGCTGTTCGCCGCCCGCTACGGCACCGTCAGCTCCAACGCCGGGTACGGCTGGGAGCTGCAGGCGATCGGTGCGGCGGTCATCGGCGGCGTCGCCATGTCGGGCGGCGTGGGCACCGTCTGGGGGGCCGCCTTCGGGGCGTACCTCCTCCTCACCATCAACCGGGCGCTGCCGATCATCGGCATCCAGGACTTTTGGCAGCGCGCCGTCGTGGGCATCCTCATCATCGGCGCCATCATCCTGGACCGCGTCCTCGCGCTCCGCCAGCACCGTCGTCTCGTCGCGGCGAGGGAGGAAGTGAAGTGATGAGCACGGCAACGGCCCTCACCGAGAAGCCCACCCGGGACTACAAGGCATACCAGCACCCCCTGTGGCGCCGCCTGCTGATCAATCGGGAGGCCGCCATCATCGGCCTGCTGATCCTCGTGGTCATCGTCGCCATGCTGACGGTGCCGAACTTCGACAGCCCGCTGACGATGACCTTCCTCATCAGGGAGATCGCGCCCATCCTGCTCATCGCGCTGCCGATGACGCTGATCATCATCACCGAGGAGATCGACCTGTCGGTGGCCAGCATCCTCGGCCTGTCGAGCGTGGTGACCGGGCTCGGCGTGCAGGCGGGCTGGTCACTGCCCGTCGCCGGTCTCGTGGCCATCCTCGTCGGCGTGATCGCAGGCGTGATCAACGGCTCGCTCATCACCTTCGTCGGGCTCCCGTCGCTGGCCGTGACCATCGGCACGCTGGCCCTCTTCCGCGGCATCGCGGTGGGCCTGCTCGGCACCACCGCCATCAGCGAGTTCCCGGAGTACTGGACGGACCTGGCCCGCGCCAACATCCCCGGCACCCCCGTCCCGCTGATCATCGTCCCCTTCATCGTGCTGGCCATCGTGTTCGCGGTGCTGCTGCACTTCACCCCCTTCGGCCGGTCGCTGTACACCATCGGCCTCAACAAGGAGGTGGCCGCGTTCTCGGGCATCGACGTGCGCATGACGAAGTTCTGGCTGTTCGTGATGAGCGGCACGGTCTCCGGCTTCGCCGGCGTCTACTTCACGCTGCTGTACAACAACGCCCGTGGCGACAACGCCATCGGCATGGAGCTGTTGATCATCGCCTCCGTCCTCCTGGGCGGGGTGTCGATCTTCGGCGGTCGCGGGGCCCTGCACGGCGTCATCGCCGGCGTGTTCCTCATCGGGACGATGTCCAGCGCCCTGCGCCTGGCCGGCGTCACCAGCGACATCATCAACGTCATCACCGGCACGGTTCTCATCCTGTCGGTGGTGTCTGCAAGCTTCCTGGCCTGGATCCGCACCAATCGGATCGCCGCCATCGGGAGAAAGAAGGGCCAGGCGGGCTCCACCGGCGCACCGGCCTGATCCACCCTGGAAGACACGGTCCAACGAAGGGCCGAAGAAAGGACACAGCAATGTTCACCAAGGGACCCAAGACCCGCCGCTTCGGCGTCGGTCTGGTCGCGATCGCCGCTTCGGCGGCCCTCGCACTGTCCGGCTGCGCCGACTCGGGCACCGAAGGCTCGGCCAGCGCGCCCGCGACCAACGGCGGCGGCGAAGGTGGGGGCGTCAGCGTGACGTTCCTGCCGAAGAACCTCGGCAACCCGTACTTCGACACCTCGAACGCGGGCGGCAAGGAGGCCGTGGAGGAGTTCGGCGGCACGTTCGAGGAGGTCGGGCCCACGGAGGCGTCGCCGACCGCCCAGGTGCCGTTCATCCAGACGGCCGCCCAGCAGGGCGTCGGGGCGCTCGTCGTGTCGGCCAACGACCCCGAGGCCCTCTGCGATGCACTGGACGAGGCGCGTGGGGCCGGCGTGAAGGTGGTCACCTTCGACTCCGACACCAACCCCGAGTGCCGCGACCTGTTCATCAACCAGGCCACGGCGGAGGGCATCGCCAAGGTCCAGGTCGACCTCATCACCGAGCAGATCGGCGACGAGGGCCAGATCGCCGTCCTGTCAGCCTCGGCCAACGCCACGAACCAGAACGCCTGGATCGACATGATGAAGACCGAGCTGGAGGCGAACCACCCCAACGTGGAGCTCGTCGAGGTCGCCTACGGTGACGACGACGACCAGACGTCGTTCGACAAGACCGCGGCCCTGCTGCAGACCTACCCGGAGCTCAAGGGCATCGTGTCCCCGACGACCGTCGGTATCGCCGCCGCGGCGCGCTACCTGTCGACGTCGGACTACAAGGGCAAGGTCATGCTGACCGGTCTCGGCACGCCGAACCAGATGCGCGAGTACGTCGAGGACGGCACCGTCGAGGCGTTCGCCCTGTGGAACCCGGCCGACCTCGGCTACCTGGCCGCGTACGCCGCCCAGGCCCTGGTCAATGGCGACATCACCGGCGCTGAGGGCGACGAGTTCGAGGCCGGCAAGCTCGGCTCCTACACCGTCGGCGCGGACGCCTCCGTGCTCCTCGGTGACCCGTACGTGTTCAACGCCGAGAACATCGCCGACTTCGACTTCTGAGTCGACGACACAACACGAGGCGCCGCCCGGATTCTCCGGGCGGCGCCTCTGGCGTGTGCGTCGTGCCGCGTCAGCTACTCAGGCCGTACGCGCGGTGGACCAGCACGATGGGGTGCACGGTCTCGACGCCGCTCGACTTCTCGATCTGCCAGCGGCAGGTCTCGGTGTCGCAGGCGGCGAGGCCGTCGTTGTTGGCCTGCACCATGTCGAACAGCGGCTGGCCGACGGCCTGGGCGATCTCGTACTTCTCCTTCTTCAGCCCGTAGGTGCCGGCGATGCCGCAGCAGGTGACGTTGCTGTCGATGACCTCGAGCCCCGGGATGAGCCGCAGCAGGTCCGACGCCGGGGTCCCGATGCCCTGGCTCTTCAGCTGGCACGGGGCGTGGTACGGCAGCCGCATCTCGACGGGCCGGAAGTCGGTCGGCAGCTCGCCCGCGGCGTGCAGTTCCATGAGGAACTCGGAGATCTCCCGGATGCGGGTGCCGACGTCGAGGAGCTCCGGGTCGTGGATCCCGAGGATCTGGTGGGCCTCGTGCTTGAGCATGCCCGTGCAGCTGCCCGCGGTGCTGATGATGGTGAGGTCGGTGCCCGGGGTGCGGAGCTGGTCGACGAGGCGTCGCACGGACGCGCTGGCCTGTTCGAACAGCCCGTTGCTCTGCTCGGCGAGGCCGCAGCAGCCCTGGTCGGGCACGATGACCTCGTAGCCGATGTGCTCCAGGACCTCGATGGCCTTCTTGGCCGCGTCCACCTCGAAGTAGCCGCCGGCGCAGCCGTGGAAGTAGACCAGCGCGCCGCGCGTCGGAGCCTTCGTCGGCTTCGGGCGCTTCTTCAGCCACTTGTGCAGGGACTCGCCCCGTGCCGTCGGCATCGGCGCGTCGCGGTGCACGCCGACGACCTTCTCCATGGCGTAGCGGGCCAGCTTGTTGTCCAGCACGGCGTTCGCGATCGGCGCCACGGGCGTCATGGCCTTGCCCATGAGCACGGTCTGCGTGATCATCCGGTCGCGCACGGGCACGCCCTGCTCGGCCTTCATGACCGCGCGTGCGAGCGAGTTCAGCTCCGCGACGTTCACGCCCTGCGGACACACCACGCTGCAGGTGCCGCAGCTGGAGCAGTAGTCGACGGAGTGGTCGACGGATTCCTCGTCGCGGAACCGCTCCGCCTGGGGGCCCACGAACTTCGGACCGGAGAACAGCGGCGTCACGGCCGCCACGGGACAGGCGGTTTCGCAGATCGTGCACTTGACGCACATGTCCAGGCTCATGCGCTGCAGTTCGGTGTTGAGCCGATCGCGCAGCGCCTGGGCCCGCTCGTTCCGCGACTTCTCGCTCATCGTGCACCTCCGGTGATGTGGTCGGCGGCCCGGACGGCCGTGGCGACGGCGATGCCGTCGCCGGACTTCTCGCGCCAGCGCTCCGCGCCGGCGATGATCCCGCCCGCGACGTACAGGTTCGGGTGGACCGCCGCGCCGTCGGGCCCCGCGGGCCGGCCGGCGTCGTCGGTGCGCACGCCGACCTCGAACAGGGGATGCGGGCCCCAGTAGACCTCGGGGATGAGCGGCCCCGCGTCGGTCGCGGTCAGCGGGAGGCCGAAGACCGGCTCCGTGATCGCGCCGTGCGAGTCGACGTCGAGGGCGCCGCTCTCGAAGCCACCGGGAGCGAACACGAACGACGACGCCCGCAGCGCCCGCGGGCCGCCCGCGGCGGCGAGCGTGACGGACGCGATCGTGCCGCCGTCGGCGGCCTCGAACCCGACGATCCGGCTGCCCTGGATGAACCGGACCCCGGCCGCGCGGGCCATCCCGAGCAGGGCGTCGTAGAGCCGGAGCCCCGGCACCGACGGCGGGGGCAGCGGAATCTCGCACACGTCGCGGCCGATGACCTCGGCCACCTGGCGCCAGACCCCGCTGCGACGCACGCCGAGCACGGCGGGCAGGGCGACGACGTCAGCCTTGCCGGCCACTGCCGCGACGTCGCGGGCGAACCGGTCGGCGAACGCCTCGTCGTCCATGGCGCGGGCGTAGGTGAGGGGGGTCGGATCGGCCTCGCCCCGGCGGGCGGGCAGGTCGATGAACGCCGAGTGCGCGGCCAGCCGCGATCCGTCGGGCGCGGTGGTGCGGGCGAGGTTGCCCGCGATGAGGTCGGCGGGGAAGTCCTTGAGCTGACGGACCCCGACGACGGCGTAGCTGCGGCCGCCCGCGGCGTCGCCGGCGATCATGGACGGCTGGGCCAGCGCCGTGGGGCGGAGGGCGCCGACCGCCGTCGGCAGCTGGTAGTTCCGGGAGGCGTCGCCGACCAGCAGGTCGGGGCCCAGGGCCTCCGCGAGCCAGGAGACGGCGGAGCCGACCGCGTCCGCCCCGATCGAGGCGTACGGGTGCCCGGGCGCGACGGCGGCCACTGCGTCGAGCGGCCGGGTCACGCGCTCAGGGGTGTAGCCGAGCACGTCGATGGTGCCCTGGGAGAGCTGCAGCCCGCCCGGGCCCTTCGTGGCCAGGGTGACGGACCGCCCGGCGCGGGCGAGCCGCAGGGCGGCGGTGAGGCCGGCGAGGCCGGCCCCGATGACGACGACGTCGCTCATCGCACGATCTCCTCTTCAGGCTGGGGCAGGTGCTCGACGTCGAGCGTTCCGGCGAAGATCCAGTGGTCCAGGGCCGTCTGGCGCACCTGTTGGCCGTAGAGGATGGGCCACAGGCCGATCCAGCGGTGCTTGAGGAACAGGCGCAGCAGCCCGGAGGCCCGTTCGGCGTCGGCGACCTGTTCCGAGCAGGCGAGGCCCGCCGCGCGAGCCGCGCAGAAGCCTCCCTGACAGGGGCCCATGCCGAGGCGGAGCTGGCGGCGGAGGTCGTCGAGCGTGGCGTCGGGCTGCTCGTGGAGGGCCTTGACGAACATCGAGCGGTTCATGAGCTCGCACTCGCAGATGATCGGGTCGTCGAGGCGGTCCTCCTCGCGGTCCTCGAGCCGGTGCGTGACCGTGTAGAGGCGGCCGTCCCGGCTGCCGGGGACCACCTCGTCGGCCGTCGTGCACGGGCGATCCTCACCGAGCTGCTCGTTCATGGCGTCGACGATGTGCTCGGCCATCAGGCGGTAGGTCGTGAGCTTGCCGCCGCCGATGGTGAGCATGCCGAGGAGGCCGTCGCGCTTCGAGTGGTCGATGACGGCCATGCCGCGGCTCATGTGGCGGGTGTCCTCGACGGAGACGCGCTTGTCCTTGATCAGCGGGCGCGAGCCCGACCAGGCGTGCAGCGCCCGGGCCTTGCGGAAGCCGGGGATCATGGCCTCGCCGGCGTCGAGCATCTGCTGGACCTCGTTGCGGGGGATGGGCAGGTGGTCGGGGTCGGTCTCGTGGACGTCGGTGGTGCCGATGATCGAGACGGTGTGGACGGGGACGAGGATGTCGCCGTCGGTGGGGTAGACGCAGCGGTTGATGACGGTGTTCACCAGGCGGTGGTTCATCGCGATCATGATCCCGCGGCCCGGCACGACCTCGACGGGGCTGGCGCCGGCCATCTCCGCGATCTGTCCGGCCCAGGGTCCGGCGCAGTTGAGGACGAAGGTGCAGTCGATGCGGACGTCCTCGCCGCCCTTCTCGTCGCGGCAGAGGACGGCGGCGACGCGGTCGCCGTCGCGCTCGATCTTGGTGACCCGGTGGTAGGTGAGGATCTTCGCGCGGTGCTCCATCGCGGAGCGGGCGGCGCCCCAGACGAGCTGCCAGCCGTCGACCGAGCCGTCGGCCACCTCGATGGCGCGCTGGATGTGCGGGTCGAGCCGCGGCTCGCGGCGCAGCGCCTCCTTGACGGAGATCTCGGTGGCGGGAACGCCGGTCGCCGCGGCGCCGGCGAGGAACTTGTCCGCGTAGGCCGGGTCGTCGCCGGCGAGGGTGACGAAGAAGCCGCCGGTGTCCTCGATCGCGCCCGGCTGGATCCGGCGCAGGATCGCGTTCTCCTCGGCGCATTCGGTGGCGGACCCGGGGTCGCTCACGACGTAGCGGCCGCCGGAGTGCAGCAGGCCGTGGAACCGGCCGGTGGTGCCCTGTCCGAGGTCGACCCGCTCCAGCAGGACGGCGCGGTACCCACGCATGGCGGCGTCTCGCACCACCCCCAGGCCGGTCGATCCGCCCCCGATGACCACGACGTCGGTGTCGAGACGCTTCATTGTGTCCCCTCCTTGGGCCTCAGCACGGTTCTACCACGATGCCCTGTCTCCGGCGCGACAAGCGGCCGCATTTGTGCAGGCGGTGGTCGGAGGGGGCGGCCCATTGTGCACGGCAGGGCGTGTATGCGAACTGCAATTCGTGGTTGACAGTTCGTGGGTGCGTGCTGTTCACTGGGACGCACGGAGGGGAGTATCCCCCAGGCGCCTCGTCGTCACTACGGCCCGCGATCGGGCCCGGCGAGCCGGTCCTCAACGTGGGCCGGGAGAGACCTCCGATCGGACTGATTCGATCGGAAAGGGACTCGTCATGGACGTCTCCATCTGGATGTGGGCCGCGGTTGTCGGCGTCATCCTCGTCATGCTCGCCGTCGACCTCCTCGCCCACCGCGACGCCCACGTCATCCGCGTCCGGGAAGCCGCCGCGTGGAGCGCCGTGTGGGTCGCGCTCGGGGTCGGGTTCGGGACACTGCTGTGGTGGTGGCAGGGCCCTGAGATCGGGCAGCAGTACTTCGCCGGCTACCTCATTGAGAAGTCGTTGGCTGTCGACAACGTGTTCGTCTGGGCCGTCATCTTCAGCTACTTCGCCGTGCCGCCGAAGTTCCAGCACCGGGTGCTGTTCCTCGGCGTGCTCGGGGCGCTGGTGCTGCGCGGGGCATTCATCGCCGTCGGCGCGGTCCTGATCGAGAACTTCTCGTGGATCCTCTACGTGTTCGCCGCCTTCCTGCTCTACACCGGCTGGCGCATGATCCGGCAGCGCGACGAGCACCTCGACCCCGAGCAGTCGGCGGTGCTGCGGCTGTTCCGGCGATTCGTCCCCATGACCGACGCCTACTACGGCCAGCGCTTCCTCGTGCGGAGGGGCGGCGTGCTGCTCGCCACCCCGCTGCTGGCGGTGCTGGTGCTCATCGAGGCCACCGACGTCGTGTTCGCCGTCGACTCCATCCCGGCGATCTTCGCCGTCACCAGCGAGCCGTTCATCGTGTTCACGGCCAACGCGTTCGCGATCCTCGGCCTGAGGGCCATGTACTTCCTGCTGGCCGACCTCATGCACCGGTTCGTGTACCTGAAGATCGGCCTGGCGCTGGTTCTCATCTGGGTCGGCATCAAGATGGCGCTCAAGATCGACGTGGTCTACATCCCGACGGCGATCTCGCTGGCGGTGATCGCGACGATCCTGACCGTGTCGGTGGTCGCGAGCCTGCGCGCGACGCGGGGAGCGGCCGGGCCTGCGCCCGCCGTCGAGGGGGCCGGGCCGTTCCGCATGGCGACGGAGGAGGAGCTCGCCGAGGCGGGACCGGTGCTGTCGCGGCGGTGACGCTGGGTTGGTGGTTTCCCCGACGCCGTCGGGGAAACCTTGCCGGCCGCCGGGAAAAGTGATATCACTTAGCTATCGAATTCTCGCGGAAGGACGCGCACCATGACCACCCCCCACCTCCCCGATCCCACAACCGATCTCGAGGGTGACTCCGTCGGAGGCGCCCCCTCGGGCCGCCCCGTGGGCCGCGAAGGTGCCCGCGTCGACATCGAGGAGAAGAAGGCCTGGTACATCGACGGCATCCTCGCGTTCTTCGTCGCCCTCGTCATCACCGGCCTGTCCGCCTGGCAGGGCGTGCTGGCGGGCATCCAGCTCGAGAACAACGACGGCGGCGGCATGCGGATGTTCCTGTCCATGCTCGCGTTCCTGCTCGCCATGGTCATGTTCTCGTCGCTGACCATCATCAGCCCCGGAGACACCAAGGTCATCCAGTTCTTCGGCCGCTACATCGGCACCATCCGCCGCGCCGGCCTGCTCATGACCGTGCCCTTCACCACCAAGAAGAAGGTCTCGGTCAAGGTCCGCAACTTCGAGACCAATGAGCTCAAGGTCAACGACGCAGACGGCAACCCGGTCAACATCGCCGCGATCGTCGTGTGGCAGGTCGCCGACACCGCGAAGTCCGTGTTCGCCGTCGAGCAGTACGACGAGTTCGTCGCGGTGCAGTCCGAATCCGCGCTGCGGCACGTCGCCACCAGCCACCCCTACGACTACGCCGGCCCCGGCGAGGAGAGCCTCCGTGGCTCCACCGAGCTCGTGGCCCAGGAACTGGCCGACGAGGTGGCGGCCCGCATCGCGATCGCCGGCCTCGAGGTGGTCGAGACCCGCATCTCGTCGCTCGCGTACGCGCCGGAGATCGCCCAGGCGATGCTGCAGCGCCAGCAGGCCTCCGCGATCATCGCAGCCCGCGAGAAGATCGTCGAGGGCGCGGTGTCCATGGTCGAGAACGCGCTCGAGCGCCTCGAACAGCACGACGTCGTCACCCTCGACGAGGAGCGCAAGGCTGCAATGGTGTCGAACCTGCTCGTGGTCCTGACCAGCGAGTCACGGGTCACGCCCGTGGTCAACACCGGCTCGCTGTACACCTGAGCCATGGCCGAGCGTAAGGCGGTGCTGCTGCGGCTGGACCCCGCCGTCCACGACGCGTTGGCCCGCTGGGCCGCCGACGACATGCGCTCGGTCAACGCCCAGATCGAGCTGCTGCTGCGCGACGCGCTGAAGCAGGCGGGCCGGTCGCCGAAGGGCGCCGGCCCGCTCCCTCAGCGGGGCCGGCCACCCAAGGAGTGACCGACGAGGCTCACCGAGCCGACGTCACCCCGTGCGCGGCGAGCAGGTCTGCCACGGCGTCCGGCGGCGTGAGCACGGCCTGCGTGATCACCGCCCTGTCGCAGCGGAGTACCAGCGCCCCGAAGCTGGGCGGTGCGGTCGCCTCCGGGGTGCGGATCTCGTAGGACGTGATCCTCCGGAACGGGACCCGGGTCACGTTGTAGCCGTAGTTGGGGCGGCGGAAGAGCGCCTCGGCGGCCCGGGTGCGGTCGATGATCACCAGGTCCCTCGACGACGCGAGGATCATGGCCCCGGCGGAGCGGCGCCGGCGCCCTCGCTCGTTGAGGCACGGCTGACCGGGCTCGTCGACGTAGACCGGCTGGACGCGGTCCGCGGCCCCCGAGTTGAGCGCCAGGACGAGCGAGCCGAAGAAGTGGTTGCGTGGCTGCGCCGCCGGCGGGGTCGCCGCACGGGCCGGCGGCGTGGCATCGCCGTCGCCCCCGGACAGGACGTAGCGATCCACCTCCGCGATGGTCGGGTGCGACACCGCGTTGTACTCGATCTCCATCGCGCCCCCGTCGGCCAGCAACAGCGTCCATCGGGCCACGAGCAGGTTCGTGTGCATGATGGTCGCCACGACGTCCCGCCGCGACGCCTCGCGGCTGCTGACGTCGCTGTCGCCGAGCGCTGCCCGCAGCACGCGCACCGTGTCCGGGAACACCGCGATCACCGACTCGTACAGGTCCATTCCGGGTTTGATCTTCGCCCGGTCGATGGGGCGGGGCACCTTGAGGAGGTGGCGCGCGCCCTCCAGCTCCGGCCACCAGGGGTGGAACCGACGGGGGAGGTCGGCCGGGTCGGTGACCTCGAGGATCCACGGCCCGAACGTGTCATACTCGCGCAGATCGTCGGGGTCCGCCGCCGCTCGCCATTGAGGAATCTTGGCCATCATCAGGCTCCCATGTGCGCGACGGTGAGGTCGTCGTCGGCCCGTCCCTGAGGCGCAGTACCCACCCGATTCTACCGTCGCGGCGCACGGGGGGACACCTCCGATCGGTCAGGCGTCCTGGCTGTAGATGAGGACCGAGTAGGGCGCGATCGAGATGTTCGCGTGCGCTCCCATGCCGTCCTCACCGGTGTCGTCGTGGGCCGTCGCATCGAAGCTGTCGAAGTCGCCGAACAACGAGCTGTAGAGCCTGGCGTCGCTGTTGAAGCGCAGCTTCCACAAGCCGCCGTGCGGCATGCCGACCCGGTAGTCGGTGTAGGTCTCCGTGCTGAGGTTGACCACCACGACGACGTCATCGCCGGCCCCGTGGTCCAGCCACCGCTGGAACACGATCACGTTGTCGGCCTCGTTGACGTGATAGATGTTCAGCCCGCGGCCCGTCAGGCCCCGCGTCACCCCGCCGCGGTTCAGGCGCAGGTCGATGAGGTCCTTGTACAGCTTCGTGATGCCGCGGAACCGCTCGATCCGGTCCCAGTCCAGGGGGTCGTCGTCGGAGAACCATCCGCCCTCGAGGGCCTCTTGCCCCTGGAAGATCATCGGGATGCCGGGACTCGTCATCACCAGCGCCCCGCCGACGGTGGAGCGCTTCTGCGCGAACCATCCGTCGGCATTGCCCGGGTCGATCTCGTGCGGCACGCGCGCGGATCCGTTGGCCACCTCGTCGTGCGACTCGGTGTAGACGACCCGGCGGAACGGGTCGCCGTCGTAGTTGTGCGCGATGGCATCCGCGATCGAGGCGAGGGAGCGCTCCTCGTCCGTCATCGCTGTGATGGCGTGCCGGACGGGGTGCACGAACTCCGCGTCCCACTGCGCGTGGAACCCGGCGCCGAAGTCCTCCGTACCGACGATGCGGTCGTGGCCGTGCAGATCCTCCGCGATCGAGATGCGGCCCGGGTACTCACTCCGCATCGAATCGGTGATCCAGCGCATCAGGCCAAAGCCCTCCTCGAGCTCGAACCCGCCGCCGGAGACCGAGCGCATGTAGGGCGTCATGTCGAGGCGCAGACCGTCGACGTGGTACTCGCGCAGCCACATCATCGCGTTGTCGTGGATGAAGCGGCGCACCTCCTCGCGGCCGTAGTCCGGGCGCGTGTCGCCCCAGGGGGTCGCTGAGCGGTCGTCGTTGTAGAAGTAGATCCCGCCCTTGCCGTTGTCGCTCCAGCCGTCGAACTGCCAGAGATCCAGGTCCGAGGGGCCGAAATGGTTGTAGACGACGTCGAGGATGACCGCGAAGCCCTCGGCGTGGGCCGTCTTGATGAGCGTCTTGAACGCGTCGGGCCCGCCGTAGGCGCTCTCGACCGCGAAGATGTGGGCCGGGTTGTAACCCCACGACTGGTCGCCGGCGAACTCCGCCACCGGCATGATCTGGAGCGCGTTGACGCCCAGCCCCTTGAGGTAGTCGAGCTGGTCGATGACGTCGTGGAAGCCGCCGACACCCTCGCCGTCGGGGTTGAACGAGCCCACATGCATCTCGTAGATGACCAACTCGTGGTGCGGGGGGCAGTGGGCGGAGTCGCCCTCCCAGTCGAACGCGGCGTGGTCGTAGATCACGCCGTTGCCGACCGAATTGGTCACCTGCATCGCGTAGGGGTCGATCCGGTCGAGCACCTGGTCGCCGTTGGTGAGGTGGAACTTGTATTCGTGGCCCGGCGTCGCGCCCTCGACGACGCCGTACCAGTAGCCGTGACCTTCGTCGTCGAGGGGGTTGGCCTCGCTCGACCACTCGTTGAAGTCGCCCATCACGGACACACTGTCGGCGTGCGGCGCCCAGACGCGGAACGCGACCCCGCCGTCGGTGATGATCGCGCCCATTCCTGCCAGGGTCTCGTGCTCGGCCATGTGCCCCCTCCTCGATCCGTCGCCGGGACTTCACCCCGACGATCAGAGTGTGCCCGATACGGCTCTGCACGCGCTGCCCAACGCCTCGCAACATGGGTCTGACTGGGGCTGTGTTTCGGATCCGGGGGCCCGGGTATCGAGCTGATAAGGGCAAGCGCCCTCGACGATCAATCGAATGTAGGGAGGAAGACCATGGCGTACCCGAATGAGACGCCCTTCCAGGGAACTGGCGGGACGAACGAATACGGTGCACCCCAGGTGACGACCCCGGTGCCGGCGACCCCGCCGGCTGACGCGTGGACCACCCAGTCCCGGAGCGATTCGACCACCGATACAGCCAAGGACGTCGCGGCTCACACTGGCGACCGCGCCAAGGAGGCGGCCGGGACCGTCAAGGATGAGGCCGGCGCAGTCGCCGGGACGGCCAAGGAGGCGGGCGGACACGTCGTCGAGACGGCCAAGCAGGAGGCCGCCGTCGTGCTGGAGGAGGCCAAGTTCCAGGGCCGCCGTCTGCTCGACGAGTCCGTCAGCGAGCTGCGCACCCAGGCCGGCGCCGGACAGCACAAGGTGGCCGCGCTGGCCCGCGAGCTCGGCTCCGAACTCAAGACCATCTCCGACGCCGATCCCGACGGCATGCTGAGCGACTACGTGGACCGCGCCCAGCGGTTCACCGACGACGCGGCGCAGTGGCTCGACAGCCGGGGCCCGGACGAGCTCATGGCCGAGGTGCGGCGCTACGCGGCCCGCAAGCCGTGGCAGTTCCTGGCGATCTCGGCCGGTGTCGGTTTCGTCGGTGCCCGCCTGCTGCGCGGGCTGAAGGACGCCGAGTCCGACGACACGAACCCCACCGCGCCGTCGACGCCGCGCTACGACCCCAGCCCGGTCGCGCGCCGTCAGTCCGTGGTGCCCGAGGGCACGTTCATCGAGCCCGAGTCCCGGTATGAGGGCCTCACGGCCGAAGGCGTCGACCCCTGGCGGCAGGAGCAGCGATGACGTCGCCCTACATCGACCCCACTGAGGTCGACAAGGAGGCGAGCTACGCCCGATACAAGGCCGAAGACCGGTCCTTGGGCGAGATCGCCGGCGACCTCATCGACAACGCGACGACGCTGATCCGCCAAGAGGTGGAACTGGCGAAGGTCGAGGCCAAGCAGTCCGCCGCCAAGGCGGGTAAGGGCGCGGGCCTCGTCGCCGGCGCCGGCGTCACCGCACTGCTCGGCCTCATCGCGCTCACCCTGGGCCTCTGGTGGGGGCTCGCCGTCCTGCTCGGGACGCGCGAGGACCCGGCCCTCGGGTGGAGCGGCGTGATCGTGGCCGTCATCTGGTTCGCGGTCGCGGCGGTCCTCGCCGTCGCGGGCAAGAACGAGTTCGCCAAGATGCGCGGCCTCCAGGAGACCGCGTCCACCGTCAAGAAGATCCCGAACGCCGCCACCGGCCATGAGGAGAAGAACCGATGAGCACGAACCCCGAGGAGATCCGCCGCGACATCGAGCGCACCCGCGCCGAGCTCAGCGAGAACGTCAACGCGCTGTCTGACAGCGCAAAGCCCGGCAACATCGTCCGGGACCAGGTCGAGGGCGTCAAGGACAGCGTCCACGGCATCAAGGAGCGCATCTTCGGCTCCGACTACGATCCCTACGACGACGGCGCCGTCGGCGCTGTCGGCGATCGGGCAGGCGCCGCCTTGGGTGACGCCCGCGAGGCGGTCGCGCACAGCCCGGCCAAGGTGAAGTCCTCGACGCGGGGCAACCCGATCGCCGCCGGCCTCATCGCCGCCGGTGTCGGCGCCCTCATCGGCGGACTGATCCCGTCGACGCGCATGGAGCAGGAGCGCGCCCAGCAGCTCAAGGAGGCTGCGGGGCCGGCCCTGGACGAGGTCAAGGAGATGGCCGCGGAGGCGAAGGACCATCTGCAGCCCCGCGCCCAGGAGGCGGTCGAGAACGTCAAGGGTGTCGCCCAGGAATCGGGCGAGGCGCTGAAGGCGGACGCCGAGGTCGCCAAGCAGGAGGTGTCCGAGCAGGCCCATACCTCCGCGGACACCGTCCGCACCGACGTCGGGTCCAAGGTCGACGAGACCCGCACCGAGGTCGACGACGCGCGGCACTGACCAGCCGAGATCAACGGCCCCGTCCTCCCTGTCGGAGGGCGGGGCCGTCTCCGTGCGCGGGGTTACCGGCGGGGTGCGTGACAGAACTCACCGCAGTGCGTCGTATCGAGCCGTACAGGGGCGTGGGACCGCACTGGTGTGAGGTGTGTCACGCCCGGCCGCCGAGCGGCTGGATCTCGGGGTTGCCGTGCGAGGGGGCGGGAGCGGCGGCGACAGCTCGATCGCCGGTGGGACGTCCGTGACGCGGCGCCCCGCGAGGTGGCGCGCGACCTGGGCGCCGACCGGCAGGTAGTGGACAGGTCCTCCAGCGTGATGGGGCCCGGCGCCACGTGCGTGCCGTAGCGGAACCCGCGGAGGTGCCCGATGTCGGCGCCCGACTCGGCTCGGATGGCCTCGGCGATGAGGTCGTGCGACGTCCCGGAGAGGACCAGTCCGCGACCCCGTCCTCCCCGACGGTGACGTCGAGCACGCCGACGCGGGTGCCGTCCTGACCCACCTCGGACACCAGGGCGCCGGTGGAGGTGCGCACGATCTGGCGGGTCTCCTCGTGCATGTCGGACGACAGGACGATGTCGATCCCGGTCGACGGCGTCGACCAGGGCCTGGCCGCGGGTGAACAGGGCCTCGGCGCATCCCTGGATCGTGTCGCCGGTGTTGACCAGCACGGAGTTCGGGTGCTGTTCGCGCAGGCTCGCGACGAGGGTGGCCATGCGGGCCTGCCCTCCCTCCGTCGACCCGGTGCCGTCGGCGCGGACGTGCGGCCTGGGGACGAGGTGGCCGTGCAGGTCACCGACGTGGATGAAGCGGATCCGAGCGGTCATGGCACCCACTGTGCCGCGTGAAGCTCAGGCCATGCCGTACACCACGAAGATCAGGCGGGCGGCCAGGACAGCCGCGGCCAAGGCGGCGAGCCGGGCGCGCAGCGACGACAACCGCATGGCCGCCAGCCAGACCAGCACCGCGACACCGACCGCGGCCTGGGTCCACCAGTACGACGACGGGGTGGTCTCCGCGATGCGTCGCAGCCCGTGTGCCGCCTCACCCAGCGCGACGGCGGGGAAGACCGCGGCGGCGACTCCGCGCAGCGTCTGCTCCCCATTGCCCCGCAGCATCCAGACCGCGACCCCCATCGCGAGCCCGCTCGCGACGCCCGCGGCGCACCAGAAGAGCACCATCCGCATGCCGACGGGGAACCCCCGCAGCATCGTCGTGGAGTAGTAGCCGACCATCGCCAGCGGCCCGGCGGCCGCACCGAGCAGCGCGTGTGCCCACCAAGGGCCCCTGCAGGCGGCGGCGACGAGGCCCGCGAGCGCGACGACGGGCGCGGCCGAGTTGAACAGGGGAGCGAGGGCGTCGGGGGAGTAGGTCTGCCCGAACGACATGGCCACGCCCGCCGCGAGCGAGCCGGCCAGAGCGAGGGGGAGACAGCGATGCATATCCGTCAGGCTAGATGTCGCCAGTGTCAGAATCGCCGCCGAACTGCCCCTGCCGGGGGTCGTTCAGGGCAGACATCGGTGATGACCCCGGCCGCCAGGGCGGCGTCAGTGTTCGCCGTGGCCCTTGCCGAGCGGGTCGGGGCCCGGGATGCCGTCGGGCTCCTCCGCGACGCCGGCGTTCACGTCGCCGGCCGCGTAGGACGCGGTCAGGACCCGATACGTCCGGGTCAGGAACGCGGCGCCCGTCACGAGGAGCCCGGCCACGCTCACCAGCACGAACACGAGCGCGATGCCGCGGGCGTCGCCGTCGCCGAGCAGCCACCCCCAGTCCGAGCGGCCCTGCGGCGACTCGGCGTAGGGGATGAGCCAGAACTCGGCCAGCGGACCGATGACGAAGGCGCTGAGCGGTGCCGCCGACACCTCGACCGCCTGCGCGAAGCCGAACACCCGGCCCTGCTTCTCCAGCGGCACCACCCGCTGCAGGAGGGTCTGCTCGGCGGCCTCCATGAACGGGATGATCACCATGTAGGCGAAGACGCCGATGGCGAGCGCGACGACCGACTCCCGCAGCGTGAAGCCGAGACTCACCACCCACATGGCGACGGCGGCGATGAGCAGGGTCCGCAGCGGGTTGGCTCCCAGACCCCACTTGGCGATGAGCGCCCCGCCCACGATGAAGCCGATGCTGGACAGGCCGAACAGGATGCCCCACGCCTCCACCGACATCAGTTCGAGGCCGTACGGGTCGAGCAGGCCCATGAAGACGCCGCCGAGGAAGTTGTTGAGGGTGGAGAACAGGATCAGGCCGATGAGCCCGGGCACGGCAATGATCGCGAGCCACGCGGCGGAGAAGTCGACCGGCTTCGGGGCGCCGTCGGCATGGACGATGGTGGGTTCCGGGATCCGGATGAGGAGGAGGTGGACCAGGGACGCGACGATGACGCCGATCGCGATCACCGTCACCCATCCCATCCCCAACTGCCCGATGGCCAGGCCCGACAAGACACCGGTGACGAGCATGGTCATGCCGTTGACGGCGCCGACCATGCCGTTGGCGTTGGCGCGCCGGTCGGACTCGACGAGGATCGTCACGCAGGTGCTCAGCGCGAGCCCGCGGATCATCGCCAACAGCGCCCCGGCCAGGACCAGACCGGTGAACAGCCAGAACCAGGGGCGGCCGAGGTCGACGAGCGTCGCGGCGGGGGTCAGCAGGTAGACGGCGCCGGCGAGGACGAACACCACGGCGGTGCCGATCGCGGACCAGACCATGACGACGTGCTTACGGAAGCGGTCCACCAAGCCGCCGAAGGGGACGCCGAGGATGGCCATGCCGAGCATGTAGGCACCACCGAGGAACGACGTCGCCAGCACGGAACGCGTCTCGAGATAGGCCCAGAACGTGATGCCGAACCACAGGAAGCTCGTGCCGAGCATCGCCGCGGCCGTGTTGCCGAGGACGTGATGGAAAGCCCGCATGCGGTGCGCCGGGTCCGAGAGCACGAAGCACCCTAACACCGGCCCCGTGCGGAATACTCGCCCTCATGGGCAAGCAGTTTCCCGAGATCTCACCGAAGCTCCGCGCCTTCATCGAGGCGCAGCACCTGTTCTTCGTGGCGACGGCAGCACGGGACGGCCGCGTCAACGTGTCGCCGAAGGGCCTCGACTCGCTGCGCGTCGTCGATGCCCACCGCGTCGTGTGGGTCAACGCCGTGGGGAGCGGCAACGAGACCGCCGCGCACCTGCTCGATCATCCGCGCATGACCCTGATGTTCTGCTCCTTCGACGCCAAGCCCCAGATCCTGCGGCTCTACGGCACCGCGCGGGCGATCCATCGCGGCGACGACGGGTGGGACGAGCTGCTCGGTCTGTTCCCCGAGTTCGTGGGGGCGCGCAACATTTTCGACGTCGCCGTCGACCTGGCGCAGACGTCGTGCGGCTTCGGGGTGCCGCTCATGGACTTTGTGTCGGACCGCGACACGATGTCGGACTGGCTGGTGAAGAAGGGCGACGGCGGGTTGCGCGCGTACGAGCGGCAGCACAATCTGGTGAGCCTGGACGGGCTGCCGACGGGGCTGCCGACGTAGGCGTCGCGGTGACTGGCTCAGAGGGTCCGCAGCACGAATGACAGGTGAACTCGCCCCTCGACCCCGCCAGGGGGATCGAGGGGCGAGTTCGACGGCGTGTCGTGCTGGGGGGGGCCGGGACCGATCGGGCTCGGCGGGCCGGCGGGGCTGCCCAGCGGGACGGCGGGGCCCGCCGAGCCGGGCTGCCCCCGCTGGACTGCCGAGCCGGGCGTCGGGGCGGGGTCAGTGGCCGGGGATGTCGCGGTGTGAGAACCGCCACAGGCCGAAGCCGAGCAGCGCCGCCGCGACGACCGTCTGCACCACCAGGGGAAGCAGCGTGAACTCCTCGGCCGGCATCGCCGGCGTGTGCTCGAACGGGGAGATCTGTCGCGCCCAGTCCGGAATCTGCATGACCTCGCCGAACAGCTCGATCAACGCGCCCGCCACCACCGGGATCCACGCGAAGACCACCAGTCGGGGCGCCAGGGCGTGCAGCGCGGCCGCCAGGGCCAGCACCATCAGCACACTCGGCAGCCCGGCCGCGGCGCCCGCGACGGCGTCGCCGACCAGGCCGTAGTCGCCGTCGACGCTCCCGGCGAACAGCCCGGAGATGACGGCAGCCACCAGCCCGATCGCGGCGACCACGACGGCGATGACCAGGAACTGCCCGGCCATCCACGCGGCGGGCCGCACGCCGGTGGCGAGCACGGGCTCGGCCCGGCCGCCCACCTCCTCCGCGGCAACCTTCTGCCACGCGATGACCGCGAAGATCGCCAGCATGATGCGGAACATCCTGACGGTGAGCGTCAGGTACCCGCTCAGGGCAACCTCGGCGCCGCCCATCAACTGCTGGAAGATGTCCGGCAATTCGGCGAAGGCGTCCACCATCGCGCCCGTGAACGAGCCGTACATGAACGACGCGAGCGTCAGCCCGAAAGCCCACCAGAACGACTGCGTCCGCTGGAGCCGCCACGCCAGGGTGAGCGGACCGCGGAGCCACGCGGGCGCCGTCGCCTTGCCGCGCCGGGGCTGCAGGATGCCGGCCCCGACGTCGCGGCGGGCGGACAACATGAACCCGACGGCGATGAGGATCGCGGCCGTCGCCAGGAGCAGCCCGACGGGCCACGACCGGTCGTCGTGGAACACCCGCGTCTGCTGCGCCCAGGCCAGCGGCGACAGCCACGACAACCAGGTCCCGTGCTCGCCCGGCCCGGCGGCCATGTCACCGACGCCGCGGATCACCCACGACGCCGCCAGCACCGCCCCCGCCAGACCACTACCGGCCGACGAGAAGGCGCTGAGCTGAGAGGTCACCGTCGTCACGCCCGCGAAGACCAGGCCCAGGGCGCCGGTGGTGGCACCGAGCAGCAGCGACGACGACGGTTCGCTGTCGTAGGCGATCAAGGCCCCCGCGATCAGGCCGCCGACCGCCACGTTGGCGATCAGGGCGAGCAGCACGGTGGAGGTCAGCGGCGCGTAGCGCCCGACGACGCTGGCCCGCACGATCTCGGCGCGCCCGGTCTGCTCCTCGAGCCGCGTGTGCCGCGACACCAGCAGGATGTTCATCAGCGCCGTGAACAGCAGCAGATACAGCCAGTAAACGCTGGCGAAGATGATCTGGTGCGTGAGTTCCGTCGGGGCGACGTCGACGCCGTAGCCAGGTCCGGTGAACAGCGTCAGCGACGGGTTGGCGATCAGCCCGACGATGGGCGCCAGGTCCTCGGGAGTGGCGAAGATCGTCTTGTACGCCGTCATCATGTACGGCACGAACGCGGCCAGGCCGAGCACCCAGATGGAAAGCTTCACCCGGTCCCGGCGGGCGGCGAACCGCAGCAGCGGCCCCGTGGCGGTCAGGGTCTCGCTCATCGGGTGGCCTCGCCGTAGTGACGCAGCAGCATCTGCTCGAGTGTCGGCGGATGCGCCACGATGGACTGCAGCCCCGCGGCGCTGAGCTGCGACATGACGCTGCCGATGTGCTCGCCGTCGACCTCCATCGTGACGCGGTCGCCGTCGACCTGGGCGTGGTGCACCCCGGTCATGTGCGCCAGTCCGTTGACCGGAGCGGTCGTGGTCGCCTGGATGGTGGTGCGACGCAGGTGCCGCATGCTGGCCAGCGTGCCCGTCTCGACGATGCTGCCCTCGCGGATGATCGACACCGTGTGGGCCAGCGCCTCCACCTGACCGAGGATGTGGCTGGAGAGCAGCACCGTGGCCCCGCGGGCCACGAGCCCACGGATCTCGTCCTGGAAGATCGCCTCCATCAGCGGATCGAGGCCGGAGGTGGGTTCGTCGAGGATGTAGAGATCGGCGCGGCTCGCGAGCGCCGCCACCAGCGCGACCTTCTGCCGGTTGCCCTTCGAGTAGGTGCGGCCCTTCTTCGTGCGGTCCAGATCGAAGCGCTCGCAGAGTTCGGCGATGCGCGTCGGCTCGCCGTCGCCGCGCAGCCGGGTCAGGATGTCGATCGCCTCGCCGCCCGTGAGCTGGGGCCAGAGTTCGACGTCACCGGGGACGTAGGCGATGCGACGGTGGAGGTCGACGGCGTCGCGGATCGGGTGGCCGCCGAGCACCGTCGCGGTGCCGGTGTCGGGGCGGATCAGGCCGAGGAGGATGCGGATGGTCGTGGTCTTGCCGGCGCCGTTGGGGCCGAGGAAGCCGTGGACCTCGCCCTCGCGGACGTCGAGGCTGAGCCGGTCGAGCGCGACCGTGCGGCCGAAGGTCTTGGTGAGATCGCGGATCTCGATGGAGTTGGTCATGGTGTGCCTTGGGGTTGGGGCTGGGGGGATTGGGTTGGGGGATCGACGCCTGCGGCGTCGGCTTCGAGACTCGCCCGGGTGCTGCGCACCGGGCGCGACCTCAGCGAACGGGACGGGCGCGACCTCAGCGAACGGTGCGGGGGATCGACGCCTGCGGCGTCGGCTTCGAGACTCGCCCGGGTGCTGCGCACCGGGCGCGACCTCAGCTATCGGGACGGGGGGACCTCAGCGATCGGGACGGGGGATCGACGCCTGCGGCGTCGGCTTCGAGACTCGCCCGGGTGCTGCGCACCGGGCGCGACCTCAGCGAACGGGACGGGCGGGACCTCAGCGAACGGTGCAGGCGCGACCTCAGCGAATCGGGCAGAGTCAGTGGTCGGACGGCGGGGGGTCAGGGTCCGTGACGCCGTCGGCCGGGACTCGTCCCGACTCGAACGCGGCCCGGATCCGGCGCAGGAACGTGTCGTCGGCGAACAGGCCGTGCGTGAACAACTCCATGGAGGCCAGCGAATACCTCGGCAGGACCGCGGGGTCGAGAAGGTGCGTGCCGCCGAGCCGGCGGGCGACCTGCTCCTCGAGCACGGTCGCGCCCAGGCTGAACGCGACGACCAGCGCAACGGTGGCCTCGAGGTCCGCGGGGGTCCGGAACAACTCGGGGCCGGCGTCGAACATGTCGAGGGTGAGCTGGCACATCGCGTCGAAGAGCCGCGCGGCGCCCTCGCCACCCTCGCTGATGGAGGCGGCGATGTAGGCGTGGAACGGCTGGAACTCCGACTGGGACTGCAGGAGGGCAGCCGTGGTGTCGCCCCCCGCGACCGCGTCAGTCTTCTTCTCCGTCAGGCGGGCCATCATCCACTCGTCGCAGGCGTTGCGGAGGCCCTCCTTGCTGCGGAAGTGATGGATGACCAGCGCGGGCGAGACCCCGGCGGCCTCGGCGATCTGGCGCACCGTGGTCGCCTTGATGCCGTGCACGCCGAACAGCCGTAGGGCGGCGTCGCGGATCCGCGCATGGGCCTGGAGGTCGTCGGCTGAACTCACGTTCAATAGTCTGAACGCGTGTTCAGCCCCTGTCAAGCGACACGGCGGGGCCGGCCCTCATCCTCAGGCCGGTGTGCGCTCTGGTCGGTGAGGGGTCACTCCGCGTCGAGGTCGCTCTCGATGAGCGCGGCGATTTTCGCGACCGCGTCCTCGTCGTCCGACTCGACGACCACGCGGGCCCCCTGCTCGGCGCCGAGCGTCATGATCAGCAGCGACGACGCGGCGTCGACCGGCTCCTCGTCGCTGCCTTCGAGCTTCAGCGTCACCTCGACGTCGAGCTTCGCGGCGGCCTCGGCGACGATCGAGGCGGGGCGGGCGTGCAGGCCGACGGCGGACCCGACGGTGGCAATCGTGTGCGGCATGGCTGGTCTCCTTCTTCGGGGTTGGTGGGGTTGGGCGGTCACACAGCGGTGGCCGGCGAACTGCTTGGCGGCGCGTACTGCCACGGTACCGCCGAGGGGGCTGCCGGGCGCGGCTCCTGCGCCACGGCGCTCACGCGCACGGCGTTGCTCGAGAGATCCGTCGGCGTCGGGAGGGTCGTGCCGGGGAGGCCGGCGGCGGCCGACCCGTACGCGACGGCGTCGGCCAGACACCGCGCCGGGGCGCGTCCCGCGAGGTGGGCGAGGATGAAGCCCGCGACGGAGGAGTCCCCGGCCCCGACGGTGCTGCGTACCTCGGTGGGGGGCGGGGAGGCGCGCCAGGCGCCGTCGGCGGTGACGAGGACCGCCCCGGCTCCGCCGACGGTGACGACCACGTTCGCGACGCCGCGGGCTTGGAGCGCGGCGGCCGCCGCGACGATGTCGCTGACGTCGCCGCCCGGCTCGGGCTCAGCCAGGGCGAGGCCCGTCAGCTGGGCGAGCTCGTCGGCGTTGGGTTTGAGCAGGTCGATCGGCGCGTCGGCGAGGGCTGCGACGACGGCGTCGAGGGAGTCGTCGGAGGTGTCGACGGCGATCCGGCATCCGACGGCCCGCACCCGGCGGATCAGCCGTGCGTACCAGTCGGCGGGAGCGCCGGGAGGGAGGGAGCCGGACAGGACGACCCACTCGGCGGACCGGGCGGCGTCGAGGAGTTCGGCCTCGGCGGCGGCGAGGTCGCCGTCGGACAGGCGCGGACCCGGCTCGTTGACCTTGGTGGTCGTCCCGTCGGGCTCGGTGAGGGTGGTGTTGGTGCGCGAGTGCCGGGCGACGGCGGGCGTCGAGACGGCCATGCCTACCGGGCTGGTCTCGCCGAGCAGGGCGAGGTAGGCGTCATCGCGGAACGGCAGGACGGCGTGGGCCGGCACGCCGCTCGACGCGACGACCCACGCCACGTTGACACCCTTGCCCGCGGCCTGTTCGGTGGCGGTGAGGGCGCGCTGGACCCCGCCCCGCTGGAGGGGCTCGTCGAGGGTGACGGTGCGGTCGATGCTCGGGTTCGGCGTGAAGGTCACGACCCGGGTGGTGCTCTGCGTGGTCTCGTCCATGTCCGCTTCCTCGAGGTACGTGGGTACCTCTGTGTATACATGGGTTTACGTGGGAATGCAACCCAAACACAGAATAAACCAACACAAACAGGACCGGTGGTCTGGATGCTCCGGGTGGTCGCGGGCAGGGACGGTGCCCTGGCTGTCAGGTTTCGCCGGGACTACCCGGCAGAACCTGACGCGGTGTCGTCGGCCGCGGAGTCCGGTCAGGCGATGTCGACCCGCAGGCCCGCAGCGCGGAGCTCGGCCGCAGCCTCGGCGGGGAGCCCGGAGTCGGTCACCAGGGCGTCCACGTCGTCGAGGGCGGCGAAGCGCACGAGATAGTCGGCGTCGAGCTTGCTGGAATCGGCCAGCACGTAGACCTCCGACGCGCAGCGCACCATCTGCTCCTTGATCGCGGCCTCGGCGAGGTCCGGCGTCGAGAACCCGTGGGCGACAGAGAACCCGTTGGTGCCGACGAAGGCGACGTCGACGCGGAGCCCCTCCAGCACGCGCAGCGTGTGCGGGCCGACGGCAGCCTGGGTGATGCCGCGCACGCTGCCGCCGAGCAGGAGCACCTCAGTTGACGGCCGTCCGGAGAGCGCGAGCGCGGACGGGACCGAGTTGGTCACCACCAGGGAGACCCAGTCGGGCAGCAGCGGGCACAGCCGGGAGGTGGTCGTGCCGGCGTCGAGGAGGACCGTGAGGCCGTCGCGCCGGGGGAGCAGTGTGATCGCCCGGTTGGCGATGGCCAGCTTCTCGTCGGCGAAGGAGGTGTCGCGGGCGCCGACCGGGCTCTCGGGGAGGCGGAGCTTGTCGACGGGGACCGCTCCGCCGTGCACGCGGCGCAGGACGCCGCGCTGGGCGAGGGAGTCGAGGTCGCGGCGGATGGTCTCGGGGGTCACGTCGTAGCGGCTGGCCAGGTCCGCGACCGACACGCGGCCCTGGCTCTGTGCGAGCGTCGCGATCTCGTACTGGCGTTCCTCGGCGTACATTCTCGTGCCCCCTCCCTCTCAACCACAGACAATCCCATATACTCGGACTTGTCTTTCTGTCTGATTATCGCGGATTTCCTTGTGAATGGACCGCTCAGGTGGGATGATGCCACAGAACTAGCACCTCATTGCGGAGGAAACCCATGGAGCAATCGTTTGTGCAGGGCACGGGAGTCGTCCCGGGGCATGCTTACGCCGCCGTCGCATGGACCCGGCCTGCGCCGACCGCCCCCGACGACGGCCGCGAGATCCCCGAGGAGGCGCGGGCGGCGGAGGCCGACCTGCTGGCGGCCGCCGTGGAGACGGTGGCCGGGCGGATCGAGGCGCGGGCCGCCGCCGCGACGGGGGCGGCCGCCGAGGTGCTCACCGCGACCGTCGGCCTGGTCCGCGATCGCGGCTGGCGCCGGGCGGCGGGAAAGCTCATCGCTGCGGGCACGCCTGCTCCACTGGCCACGACGCGCTCCATCGAGCAGTTCTGCGCCCAGTTGGAGAAGCTCGGCGGGCTGATGGCCGAGCGCACCACGGACCTGCGCGACATCCGCAACCGCGTGGTCGCCGAGCTGCTCGGCGCCCCCGAACCAGGGGTCCCGACGCCGACCTCCCCCGTGGTGCTGTGCGCCGAGGACCTCGCCCCCGCCGACACGGCCGGCCTCGACGCCACGCTGGTGCGGGCGCTCGTCACGAGGTTGGGCGGGCCCACGAGCCACACCGCGATCATCGCGCGGCAGCTGGGGATACCCTGCGTCGTCGCCGTGACCGGCCTGGAGCAGATCCCGGAGGGCGCGATGGTGCTGGTCGACGGCATGGCAGGCCTCATCGTCGTCGACCCGGACCCCGTCGAGGCCGCCGCGAAGGTCGAGCACGACTCCGCCCTGCGCGCGGAGATCCGGTCCTGGACGGGCCCGGCCGTCACGGCCGACGGGCAGCGGGTGCAGCTGCTCGCCAACGTCGCGGACGGGAAGGCCGCGGCGAAGGCGGCGGAGGGCCAGGCCGAGGGCATCGGCTTGTTCCGCACCGAGCTGTGCTTCCTGACAGCGCAGAGTGAGCCCTCCGTCGAGGAGCAGGCGCGGATTTACGGCGATGTGCTCCGGGCGTTCCCCGGGCGCAAGGTCGTCGTTCGTACCCTGGACGCCGGCTCCGACAAGCCCGTCCCGTTCGCCAACCACGAGAACGAGGAGAACCCGGCCCTCGGGGTGCGCGGCATCCGCCTCGGGGCCACGAACGACGGCGTGCTCGAGCGTCAGCTCGACGCCGTCGCGCTGGCGGCGCAGCAGCAGGGTGAGAGGGAGCCGTGGGTGATGGCGCCGATGGTCGCCACCGTCGACGAGGCCGCCGAGTTCGCCGCCGCCTGCCGGGCCCGCGGGCTGAAGCCGGGGATCATGGTCGAAGTGCCCGCCGTGGCGCTGCTGGCCGAGCAGTTCCTGGCCGAGGTGGAGTTCTTCTCGATCGGCACGAACGACCTCACGCAGTACACGATGGCCGCCGATCGGATGTCGAGCCACCTCGCCACCCTGACTGATCCATGGCAGCCCGCTGTGCTGAGGCTGATCGCCATGACGGCCGACGCGGGCGTCCGGCTCGGCAAGCCCGTGGGCGTCTGCGGCGAGGCGGCGGCCGACCCGCTGCTCGCCTGCGTGCTGGTCGGCCTGGGGGTCACGTCCTTGTCGATGGCCGCGTCCGCGGTGCCCGCCGTCGGCGTGCAGCTCGGGAAGGTCACGGTCGCGCAGTGCCAGGAGGCCGCGCGGCAGGTGCTGGCCGCCCCGACGGCGCGGGCCGCGAAGGAACTGGCGGCCGGCCTGCTCGAGTGAGTCCGGTCCGCCGGGCGTCACCAGCGGAGGGCGGATCTGAGCAACGCGACGGGGCGGGACCGGAGGTGAGTCCGGATCCCGCCCCGTCGTCGTGCGTGGAGCCGCGCTACTCGGAGGTGCAGGGCCCCCCGTTGACCGTGAACAGCCACGGTTCGCTCGCGCTTCCCTTGGCCGAGACGACCACCGACGGCGCGCTCGACTCGATCGTGACGTCGACACCCTGCTGGGTCGCGGTGCCACGGCTCACGTTGTTGACGCGCTGGTCATCGCGCCACGCGTACTCCAGGGTCCACTCCGGGGTGGGCGAGGTCACGGTGACGGTCGCGGAGAAGGCCTTGCCCTTACCCTTGGCGTCCCACGCGACGTGGCACTCCTGGGGCTTCAGCTCCGGCGACGCGAACTCGATCAGCTCCCTGGCCTGCTCGACGAACCACTGGCCCGCGGGCGGGTCCTGCATACCGCGTTCCGGATCCAGCGGACCCTCGGTGCCGCGGTAGCACTGACCGTCGGACTCGCCCGGCACCTTGATCCACAGGAACGCGTCCACCAGCGGGATGTCGGTCGTGGTGGTGGGACGGGCGCCGGCACCGCGGTCCGGCGGGTTGCACCAGTCCTCGTGGGTGCTGCCGTATCTGCCCTCGTGATCCCACGGCCCGATGCCGTTGCGGCTGGTGTCGATGACGAAGTGGGTTGACGGCTCCACGTCACCCAGGATCGCCGCATAGCGCGAGTCGATGCCCGACGTGTTCAGAGCGGGGTTCGGGTTGTCGGCCGACCACTCGCCGTAGTTGGACATGCCGACCCCCTGCCAGTCAGTTGCCGGCCCGCCGTTCCAGTACTGGTTGCCGCAGCTGCCGAAGTCGCCGGGCGCCACCTCGGTCGCGTACGCGATGCACGAGGAGATCCAGGTGCCGTAGGCCACCTGGTTGGCGGTGAACTGGTAGTTCGAGACGTTGAGGAAGAAGCCCGTGGCGTCCTGGACTCCCGCCTTGACGAGGCGGTCCGAGACCTCGCCGACGTTCAGCCACGCCGACGACGTCCCGTCGAGGTAGACGTCGGTTCCCTCGAGCGCCTCGAAGGCGTCGACGGCGTAGTTGAGCTGCTCGAAGCGGTCGGGGGTCGCCGTCGCGGGGTCGACCTCGGCCGGCTGGCACCACTCGACCGAGCCGTCGAGCGTCTCGTAGTGGGGGATCACGCCCAGTCCGTCCGGCTCGAGGAGCACGGTGGCGGGACGATCGCCGATTCCGGCGGCGAAGCCGTCGATCCAGGCGGTGTAGGCCGCGGTGTCCAGCGCACCGCCCGACGAGTACTGGGCGCAATCGCGGAAGGGCAGGTTGTACGCGACCAGCACCGGCATCTCGCCGCGGGCCTCGGCGGCGCTGACCACCTCGTCGACCGCCGCTCGGACCTCCTCCGGGGTTCCGTTGGTGAACCAGTCGGCCGAGGGGATGCTGCCGAGCAGCTGGGCATCGGCCCGCGCCTGGCCGCTCAGCGTCTGGGCGGCTTCCAGCGTGGTGCTGTAGGGATTGCGGTACAGATCGGATCCGGCCAGGCCGTCTTCTGGGCCGGACGCCTGTGCCGGCGTGGCCAGCAGGGTCGCGGCCACCCCGGTGAGGGCGAGCGCCCTCCAGCGGGATGAGGATGGAACGAGTGACATATGACTCCCTACGTCGTCGTGAGCTCCGTGCGTCGGCGCGCGGATCGAGCGAGACCTGAGAGCGCTCTCACATCTCGCTTACTAGGGATCTTTCCGCGAGAGCGCTCTCGCGTCAAGGTGTTTCGGAAGGTTTCGCGGTTCCCGCGCGGGAACGCCCCGGTCGGCCGAACAGTCGTCGCCAGCCCGATGGCCGGACTGTCTACTACGGCACGTCGTCAGGCGTAGGCTGGAGGATGCAGTCACAACAAAGGAGTTGAGATGGCTGACGTCGTGGTTCTCGGGGCCGGCGTGTCCGGCCACACCGCCGCACTGCACCTGTCCCGCCTGCTGCCGCCCGGCAACACCGTGACGGTGGTCTCGCCGAACTCGCAGTGGAACTGGATCCCCAGCAACATCTGGGTGGGGGTCGGGAAGATGGCGAAGAAGCAGGTGGTGTTCCCCCTCGCCCCCGTCTACCGCAAGCGGGGCATCCGCTTCGTGCAGGCCAAGGCCACCGCCATCAGGCCCCGCGGCGACGAGACGTCCGAGCGACCCGCCGTCGACGTCGAGTACACGGCACCCGACAAGGCCCGGCAGACGGAGCGGATCCGGTACGACTACCTGGTCAACGCCACCGGCCCGCAGCTCAGGTTCCATGCCACCCCCGGGCTGGGGCCCGACGGCGGGCACACGGTCAGCGTCTGCACCGCCGACCACGCCGTCGAGGCTGCGGCCGCGTTACGAGACACCATCGAGCGGCTGAAGGCCGGCCAGAGTCAGACACTGGTCGTCGGCATGGGGCACGGCACCTGCACCTGCGAGGGAGCGGCGTTCGAGTACGTGTTCAACGTGGACCACGAGCTGCGGGAGGCCGGCGTGCGCGACCGCGCCCGCCTCGTCTTCCTCACCAACGAAGCCGAGCTGGGCGACTTCGGCGTCGACGGCATGGTGTTCGAGGAGCGGGGCTTCCAGACCACCTCCGAGCTCTGGGCCGGCTCCCTCTTCCGGGAGCGCGACGTGCAGGCGATCCTCGGGGCGCATGTGTCGCGGGTCGAGCCCGGCGTGGTCCACTACGAGACCCTCGACGGCGCCAGCCACACCCTCGACTTCGACTTCGCCATGCTGCTGCCCCCCTTCGGCGGGGTGCAGCTCAAGGCCTTCGATCGCGACGGCGCCGACATCACCGAACACCTGTTCGCGCCGTCGGGGTTCATGAAGGTGGACGCCGACTACACGCCCAAGCCGTACGACGAGTGGCGGGCTGAAGACTGGCCCAAGACCTACCAGGCGGTGGGCTACGACAACATCTGGGCGGTCGGGATCGCGTTCGCGCCGCCGCACCAGATCTCGCGGCCGCGGAAGAGTGCCAACGGGACGGTCATCGCGCCGTCGCCGCCCCGGACGGGGATGCCGTCGGGGGTGATGGGGAAGGTCGCGGCGATGTCGATCGCGGACCGGATCAAGCACGGGACGTCGGCACCGAACCACGAGGCGTCGATGGCCGCCATGGGGGCGGCGTGCGTCGCGTCGGTGGGGGAGGGCCTGCGGACGGGTTCCGCGGCCGCGATGACGATGATGCCCGTCGTGCCGGACTACCAGCGCTTCCCGACCGGCCGTGACCTGGCCGACACGCGCGGCGAGGTGGGACTCGCCGGGCACTGGGTGAAGCTGATGCTCCACTACCTGTTCCTCTACAAGGCCAAGGCGCTGCCCGGCTGGCAGCTGATACCGGAGTGAGTGCGATGAGTGAGCGAATGCACGAGCAGCAGCTGCGGGTGCCGGCCGGCTCGACGGTCGCGGACCTGTCCAAGGCGCCGCTGCCCACGGAGTCGACGCTGCGGAAGCGGATGAGCCTCCCGCTGCAGGTGATCCGGTTCTTCGTGTTCAACGCACGGATCATGCGGATGGTGTTGAAGGGTCACAGCCAGGACCACTGAGTGTGAACGATGTGACCTGGGATCTGTGATTTCCGCAAAGTGAGTGCTCGGCCTCAGGGCTTCCGACGTGCTCGCGTAGGCTGACCAGCCGAGAGTCGTTGAGCGGATGGGGGAGGCATGAGCCGGCGGGGACTGGTGGACGAGGCCATTCAGGGCATCCTCGACCGCGTCGTCGACGGCGGGTTCCCCGCCGGCAGCGCGCTCCCGCCGGAGGCGGATCTCGCCGCGCTGCTCGAGGTGAGCCGACCGACGATGCGCGAGGCCGTCCGGTCGCTGAGTGACCGGGGCGTGCTGCGCGTGGTGCACGGCCGCGGCACGTTCGTCGCACCGCAGACGGAGTGGCGGGACCTTCCGACGCTGATCGGGGTGCTGGCGCGGACGACGCCGTCTCGCGATCTCGGGCTGCAGCTCATCCAGGTGCGGCGGATGCTCGAGGTGGGCGCCGCCGGGTTGGCCGCCGAGCACCGCACCGACGACGACGTGGCTCGGATGCGCGACCTCCTGGACCGCTATGACGCCGCCGGGTCGGACGTCGACGAAGTGGCGGCCCTGGACATCGCCTTCCATGAGGCGATCCTCGCGGCATCGGGCAACCCGTTCCTGGCCGCGATCATGCAGCCGCTGGCCGAGGCGCTGGCGGCGTCGCGGCGGACGACGGCGGCGCGCGAGGACGTGCGGTCGCGGGCCCAGGAGCACCACCGTCGGATCGCGGACAGGATCGCGGCCGGTGACGCGCCCGGTGCGAAGGACGCGATGCGTGCCCATATGACGCAGACCCACGACGACATCGCCGCGCTCTAACACCCGCTGACCCTGGCGGGTTGCTGTTGCACGCACTCTCTCCCTGTGCCATTCTTTCCTAAGACCTCTGAGGTCTGAGCACAAAGGAGTGACATGACAGTGGAACTGTCCGATCTGTTGAGCAACCATGCGGCGGCGGTGCCCGTGTCCGCGGACGACGTCGCCACGGCACGCCGCGACGCCGGCGACCACACCATCTACGTCGTCCTCGACGACGACCCGACCGGGACGCAGTCCGTCGCGGATCTGCCCGTGCTGACCGCCTGGGAGGCCGACGACTTCCGCTGGGCGTTCGCCACCGGCAAGCCCGCCATCTACGTCATGACCAACTCGCGCTCCCTGGCACCCGCCGACGCGGAGCGGGTCAACCGCGAGGTGGTCGCCGCCGCGCTCGAGGCGGCGGGCGATTCCCCCGTCGCGTTCGTGTCCCGCTCCGACTCCACCCTGCGCGGCCACTTCCCCCTCGAACCGCGCACCATCGCCGAGGAGATCCGCGCCGCCACGGGCCACGGGGTTGACGGGATCGTCGTCGTCCCCGCCTTCGGCGACGCCGGGCGCATCACGGTCGACGGCGTGCACTACGCCGGCTCCCGCGACGCGGGCTTCACCCCCGTGGGGGAGACCGAGTTCGCCCGCGACGCCACCTTCGGCTACCGCTCATCACGCCTGGCCGACTGGGTCGAGGAGAAGACGCAGGGGGAGATCCTGGCCGACGACGTCATCCTCATCGACCTCACCACGCTCCGGACGGACCGCGCGCACACCGTCGCGCTCCTCCGCTCCGCCTCCGACGCCCGCGTGATCGTCGTCGACATCGTCGAGGAGGAGGACCTCCGCCTCCTCGCGCTGGCGCTGATCGACGCCGAGGCCGCCGGTTCCCGCTTCGTCTACCGCGTCGGGCCGCCGTTCTGCCGCGCCCGCATCGGCCAGGCCGTCCGAACGCCCGTCACGGTCGACGAGATCCGCTCCTCCCGCGGGGACCACGCCGTGGCCACCGGCGGTCTCATCGTGGTGGGCAGCCACGTGGATCTGACGACCCGGCAGCTCACCCACCTCCGCGAGCAGCAGAATCCGCTGGAACTCGAGATCGAGGTGGCGCAGGTCACCGACCCCGCCGTCCGCGACACCCATGTCCAGGACGTCGCCACCCGCGCCGCGGCCGCCCTGAACGACGGCAACGTCGTGGTGCGGACCTCCCGCACGCTCGTCACCGGCGCCGACGGCCACGAATCGCTGCACATCTCCCGGCAGGTCTCCGCCGCCGTCGTCGAGGTGGTCCAGCGCGTGCTGGCCGCCAACCCGCCGCGGTTCGTCGTGGCGAAGGGAGGCATCACGTCCTCGGACGTCGCCACCAAGGGGCTGGGCTTCCGCCACGCCACCGTCATCGGGCCGATGCTGCCCGGCATCGTCTCCCTGTGGTCGGGCCAGGACGGCCCCGCCGCAGGCATCCCCTACGTCGTCTTCGCGGGCAACGTCGGCGCCGCCGACTCACTCGCGGCCGTCGTCGACACCCTCAACCACGCCTGACCACCCCCGAAAGGACCCCCACTTCCATGAACATCGCTGTTCTCGGACTCGGCGCCATGGGCCTGCCCATGGCCACCTGGCTAGCCCAGACATTCTCCGTCACCGCCTTCGACATCGCGGACGCGCGCGTCCAGCTCGCCGCCAACGCGGGCATCACGTGCCGCCCCTCGGCCCGCGACGCGGTCGACGGCGCCGACATCGTCCTGGTCGCCGTCCGCAACCAGGCCCAGCTCGAGGAGCTCCTCTACGGGGCGGCAGGTATCGTCCCGGCGCTGCGCCGCGGCGCCGCCATCATCCTCACGTCCACGGTCGGCATCCAGGCGGTCGAGGCCGTGGCCGCGCGCCTGACCGACGACGGCATCGGCCTGGCCGACGCCCCCGTCTCCGGCGGACCCGCCCGCGCCGGCAAGGGCGACCTGCTGGTCACCGTCGGCGCCTACCCGGCCGTCTACGAGCACTGCCGCCCCGTGTTGGAGGCCATGGCGTCCAACCTCGTGTGGGTGGGCGAGACCCCCGGCAAGGGTCAGAGCATGAAGACCGTCAACCAGCTGCTGTGCGGCGTGCACATCGCGGCCGCCGCCGAGGCGCTGGCGCTGGCGGGCGAACTCGGGCTCGACCAGACCAAGGCCCTCGAGGCGCTGATGTCCGGCGCGGCAGCCTCCTTCATGCTGGGCGACCGCGGACCCCGCGCCATCCAGGCCTACGACGGCGAGGCGGCCGAGGTGAAGTCGCGGCTCGACATCTTCGTCAAGGACATGGGGATCGTCACCTCCGCAGCCAAGGGTGTCGGCATGCCCGTGCCCGTGGCGGCGGCTGCCGAGCAGCTCTACCTCCAGGGTCTGGCCAACGGGCAGGGCGCCATGGACGACTCCTCGGTCATCACCCTCGTCACGCCGAAGAAGGGCTGAGCCATGGGAGCCGGAACTCTGCTGGGCATCGCGCTGGGTGCCATCATCCTGCTGCTGATCCTGGTCATCCGGATCAAGATGTCGGCGTTCGTCGCCCTGCTGCTGGTCGCCTTCGGCACCGCGCTCGCCACGGGCATCGCGCTGACCGACATCGTCCCCACCATGACCGCCGGCATGGGCAACACCCTCGCCAGCGTCATGATCGTCGTCGGGCTGGGCGCCATGCTCGGCCGACTCATCGAGGTGTCCGGCGGCGCCGACGCCCTCGCCGAGAAGTTCTCCGCCGTCCTCGGCCCGAAGCGCGTCGTGGCCGCCGTCACCGCCGCAGCCTTCGTGCTGGGCATCCCCGTCTTCTTCGACGTCGGCTTCATCATCCTCGCGCCCATCGTGTTCGGGTTCGCCCGCGTCGCGAAGATCAACCCCCTCGCTCTGGGCCTGCCCGTCGCCGGCGCCATGCTCACCGTCCACGTCGCGCTGCCGCCGCACCCGGGCCCGGTGGCCGCCGCCGGCATCACCGGCGCCGACGTCGGCATGATGCTGCTGTGGGGCCTGCCCATCGCCGCCGTCACAGCGGTCATCGGCTTCTTCGCCGCCAAGATGTTCAAGCCCGAGAAGTACGAACTGCTCGAGTCTCCCGCGACGAAGTCCGCCGCCATCCACGACGAGGCCGTCGACGGCCCCAAGCGGGTCCTGGGCGCGGGCACCGTCATCGCGCTGATCCTCCTGCCGATCCTGCAGATCATGGTCGGCACCGTCGGCAACATGACCCTGGAGGAGGGCACGTTCGGTCGGGGCCTCGTCGGCATGCTGGGGGCGTCGCCGATCGCGCTGCTGACGGCGGTCGTCGTCGGCTATCTGGTGGTCGGGCACAACCAGCGCTGGTCGCTGGGTAAGCGTGGGTCGGTGCTGGAATCCGCGCTGCCCGATGTCGCGGTGATCGTGTTCGTCACCGGCGCCGGCGGCGTGTTCGCGAACGTGCTGGTCACCTCGGGAATCGGCAAGGCCTTCTCGGAGGCGCTCATCAGCATCAACATGCCGATCATCCTGGCCGGGTTCCTCATCTCCCTGGCGCTGCGCGCGTCGCAGGGCTCGGCGACGGTGGCCATCCTCACCGCCGCCGGACTGTTGGCCCAGCCGATCATGGACGCGGGCTACTCGGGCACGCAGATGACGCTGGTGACATTGGCCATCGCGTTCGGCGGACTCGGCCTCAGCCACATCAACGACTCGGGATTCTGGATCGTCACCAAGTACCTGGGACTGAGCGTCAAGGACGGTCTACGCACCTGGACGGTGCTGTCGACCATCTTCGGCCTGACCGGATTCCTCCTCACCTGGGGGGTGTTCGCGCTGGTGTCCTGAGAGACGGATCGACGAGGGGGCCGCGTGTGGGTGCGCGGCCCCCTCGTCGTCCGTCAGTGGCATGCTGTCCCTCCACACCTCTGCGCTTGACGACCGATCGACGGAAGGACACCACGGCATGGACTTGAGTTTCCGACGGGCCGAGCCGCACGACACCTCGGCGGCGCAGGCGGCCTACCGGAGGATCATCGACCACCTCGCCGACACCGTGGACTTCCCCCACTGGCACACCGAGAACCACCCGACGCCGGCGGAGGTCGCCGGGTGGATCGAGGCCGGTGAGCTGCACCTGGCCGTGGACGTTGATGACGCCATCGCCGGAGTCGTCGTGCTCAATCACGACGCCGTCGACGCCTACCGGGAGGCCGGTTGGGCGATCGAGGCCGAGCCGCATGAGGTGCTGATCGTCCACGCACTCGGCGTCGTGCCTGACCATCTCGGGCTGGGCGTGGCCCGGTTCCTCGTGGACGCGTCGATCCGGGTCGCACGCGAACGGCGCTGCAGGGCTGTGCGCCTGGACACCTACGTCGAGAATCTCCCCGCGCGAAGGCTTTACGCACGGTACGGCTTCACCGACCTGGGTTGCCACACGGTGCGCTACGACGGCACTGAGCTGGACCAGTTCCACCTGTTCGAGTACGTCCTCTAGAGCCGCCTGGCCGCCTGTCTCGATCACCTACTCGTTCCCTGAGGAGTGTCGCCCGCGCAGAGGCGCGGTGTGGTCTCGAAAGGGTGGTCGTGTGAGGATCGGTGCGGGCAGCTCTCGGTCCATGAGGAGCGTCGTCCGCGTAGCGGCGCGGCGCGTCTCGAAGGGTCGTGGCGTGAGGTTCTGTGCGGGCAGCTCTCGGTCCCTGAGGAGCGTCGTCCGCGTAGCGGCGCGGCGCGTCTCGAAGGGTCGTGGCGTGAGGTTCTGTGCGAGCTGCGGGGTGCGCGACGACCCTTCGAGACCTCCCACCGATGACCCCCGGGGTCGATTCCCCGCTCCCAGCGGCTAGGCCGTGTCTCCCTTATGTGCGTAGCCAGGTGATGATCGCGAAGATCGTGGCAGCGGCGCGGTAGGTGATGGCGAGCTTGTCGTAGCGGGTCGCCAGGCCGCGCCACTGTTTGACCTTGCTGAAGGATCTCTCCACGACATTGCGGTCCTTGTAGGTCTCCGCGTCGAACCAGTGTGGTCGACCACCGGCACGGCCGCGCCGCTTCCTGGCGGCGACATGGTCGCTCTTGGCCGGGATCACAGCGGTGATCCGACGCCGGCGCAACTCCCCGCGGATGACACCGGTGGAGTAGGCACGGTCGGCGATCACCACGTCGGGCCGAGTACGTGGCCGGCCGCGACCCAGACGTGGAACGTTGATGTCGGCGAGGACCTCGGCGAGCATCGCACCGTCGTTGCGTTGTCCTCCGGTGACCACGATCGCCAGCGGGCGACCCTTGCCGTCAACAGCATGATGGATCTTCGTGGTCAGCCCGCCGCGAGAGCGTCCGACGCCGTGACCTGCGGGTTCAACCTCCTCGAACGGAGCTTTCTTGTAGTTCGATGAAGCCCCCTGTGTCCTGCTCGGGGCGCTTGGTGTTCGTGGCGTGCTGATGAGCGCGCGCGATCGTGGCGTCGACCGACACCGTCCACTCGATCTTCCCCTCGGCGTCGGCCTTGGCCAGGATCCGCGCGAGGACCCGGTCCCAGGTGCCATCGGCGGCATAGCGGCGGTGGCGCTTCCACACAGTCTGCCAAGGGCCGAACTCCTCGCGCGGCAGATCACGCCACGGGATCCCGGTTCGGTACCGGTAGGCGATGCCCTCGACCACCCTGCGGTTGTCCCCGAACGGATGACCCCTGCGGCCCTCGTTCGAGGGAAGCAGTGGCTCGATCAGCGCCCACTCCTCATCACTGAAGACCCGGAACCGCGATCGCTGATTCGTCACGACCTCACACTGCCGCGCGCCTCACCCGCAATATGGGAGACACGCCCTAGTCCTCGATGACGTCGAGGCCCTGCTCACGGAGCTGCGCGAGGTGGTCCAGCATCCCGTTCAGCACCGCCGGCTCGTGACCCTCCCATTCCTTCACCTCCGCGACGACGCGCAGTGGGTGCCGGGTCCGGTACGACTGCGTGGGGTTGCCGGGGAACCTCTTGTTGGTCACGTTGGGATCGTCCTCGAACGGACCCGTGGGCTCGACGACGTACACGTGACCGCGCTCGGCGCTGCCGGCCAGCGCAGTGGCCAGCTCCGCGCCCCACACGGCTGTCTCCACCAGCGCCGAGAAGTAGATGTTGTTCGACGCCCGCCCCGCGTGGAAGTTCGAGCCGTAGCCGGGAACGAGCTCGGTGCCGGCCTCCACCGCCGACTTCGTGCCGTGGTAGAACGGCCCCTCGACGTGGGAACAGCTCTCGAAGGTGACCGGCGTGTGGGCGCCCGGGTCCTCGCCTGATCTCAGCTTTGTCCTCGTTGCTGGATACCCAGGAGTCTGCCATCGGGTGGATCGAATGGCGCGTTGGCTGGTTCGTTGTCTCGGCATCGCCACCGGGTGACGCACCGCGACAGTGTCTTGGGGATAGCGTTGCCGGATGGCCGCGACCCTTCGTCCCTACCGCGACACCGACGCCGAGCCAACCTGGCAGGTCTTCCACGCGGCGGTGCGCGTGACGGCCGCGGCGGACTACACGCCCGAGCAAGTGGAGGCCTGGTCACCTGACGAGGTGGACCTCGAGGCCTGGGGTCGCCGGCGTGCGGCAGCTTGGACAGTGGTCGCGGTTCAGGGGGAGCGCGTGGTGGGGTTCAGCGACCTCACCGACGACGGGGTGCTGGACATGCTGTTCGTGCACCCGGACGTCGGCGGGCAGGGTGTGGCGAGGTTGCTCGTCGGGGCCGTCCTGGAGGAGGCCCGACGGCGGGGTGTGTCCCGCGTGGTGACCCACGCCAGCCGTACGGCGAGGCCGGCGTTCGAGCGGCTCGGTTTCGTCGTCGGCCGCGAGAATGTGGAGAACTGGACGAGGGGAGTTCGGGTTCCGAACTACGACATGGCCGTGGTCTTTGCGGCCAAACCTGGGAATCGTGCCTAGCCTGGCTCCACTGGCGGACTACTGTGGGCACGTTGACTTGCACGAAGAGGGGTACGCGTGGCAACCGGACAGGATTGGTCTCGGCTAGAAGTCGAGGCCTGCGTGTCGGATTACCTACGCATGCTTGAGCTTGAACTGAATGGACAGAGGTACTCCAAGGCGCATCACGCTAGCGGATTGATGGCTCAACTCGAGGGACGGAGCCGCAAGTCCATCGACTTCAAGCACTGCAACATCAGCGCCGTGATGCTGCAGTTGGGGTACCCCTACATCCGGGGGTACAAGCCGCTCGCGAACTACCAAGGCCTCCTTTTCGACGTCGTCGAGGACAGGCTGCGGGGCAATCGCTCGGTCGACCAAGCCGTCGAAGCCGCGGTGGGCAGACCGGCTGCAGAGGTCAGCATCCCTGCCATGGACATTGTGTGGGTCGATCCTCCGCCAGCGGCCAAGCGCCCTGCCGAGACCTGGCGGCCCACCTTCCGGCACCTGGTTCGGGACTATCTTGCACAGGAGGCGCGCAACCGGTCACTGGGCCAGGCCGGTGAGCTTTTCGTGGCCGAATTCGAGGCGCGGAGGCTTGACGCCGCCGGAAAAAAGTCGCTGGCTGCTCGGGTTGAGCACGTTGCAGCGAGCATGGGCGACGGGCTGGGCTTCGACGTTCTGTCCTTCGACCTCGACGGGCGCGAGCGCCTCATCGAGGTGAAGACCACGTCGTTCGGCGAACTCACGCCCTTCTTCGTCTCCCGCAACGAGCTGGCTCGGTCGGAGGCGGACCGGGACCAGTACCACCTCTACCGGGTGTTCGACTTCCGGGATCAACCCCGCCTGTTTGGATTGCAGGGAGCCATCTCGGAGCAATGCAGTCTCGATCCGGTGTCGTATCTGGCACGAGTGGCGTAGGCGGTCCGGCACCTCCGACTAATCAAGTGAGAATCCGGGGAGTTGGGTCTCTATGCGGGCCATCTGCCCGGAATCCCACTCGGAGGGAATGCTGAGGGCCCGCCGAGTCGTCGACGGGCCCTCAACAGATCGGGGCTAGATCAGTCGGCCAGTTCGAAGCCGGCGGCATCGCGGTGCCACTGCTCGCCGTACTTGGAGACCAGGATCAGGATGCCCTCAACCAGACCCCAGATCGCGGAGACCCAGGAGAGGAAGCCGACGGACAGCACCGTGATGAGGAGCTGAGCCAGAGCCTTCTTGGTGAAGCCGAGGTAGAAGTTGTGGATGCCCAGGCCGCCGAGCAGGATGCCGAGGATGCCGGCGACGATCTTGGACTTCTGACCCACCTGACCACCGGGGGCGTACGGCGGCTGGCCCTGGTACGGCGCGCCGTAGGGCTGCTGGCCTTGGTACGGGGCGCCGTAGGGCTGCTGGCCTTGGTACGGGGCTCCGTACGGCTGCTGGCCGAACTGCGGCTGGGAGGTGGGCTGGCCGTACTGCGGCTGATCGCCGGAGGGCTGGCCGTGGGGCTGCTGCGGATCCTGGGGGTACTGCGTCATGGAACGATCCTTCGTCGGTGCGGCTGGCGTGCGGGGCGTCGGGCACAAGGTAGCGCAGGCGTCGGTCATCCGGGTGGGGGGATCGACGCCTGCGGCGTCGGCTTCGAGACTCGCCCGGGTGCTCCGCACCGGGCGCGACCTCAGCGAGCGGGGTGGCGTCGGCTTCGAGACTCGCCCGGGTGCTGCGCACCGGGCGCGACCTCAGCGAACGGTTCAGGCGCGACCTCAGCGAGCGGTGCAGGCGCGACCTCAGCGACCGGTGCGCAGCCAGGCGTCACCAGCGGTCGTGGACGTACTCGCGGATGTACTCGTCGTATATCCGCTCGCAGGCGGCCAACTGGTCATCCGTCAGCGACGGCAGCGACCCAGCCGCCGCGTTCGCCGCCGCCTGCTCCGGTCGGCTCGCGCCGGGGATGACGACGGAGACACCCGGCTGGTCGATGATCCACCGCAGCGCGAACTGCGCCGGGGTCACACCCTCGGGCACGATCGACGCGAACTCCCGCGCCGCCTGCACCCCCACGCCGTAGGGAACGCCGCTGAAGGTCTCGCCCTGGTCGAACGCCTCACCGTGCCGGTTGTACGTGCGATGGTCCTCCGGCGCGAAGGTGGTGTCCTCGGTGAACTTGCCCGTCAGCAGACCGCTCGCCAACGGCACCCGGGCGATGATCCCAACCCCCGCCGCGGCAGCCGCCGGCAGCACCCGCTCCAGCGGCTTGCGGCGGAACACGTTGAGGATGATCTGGATGCTCGCGACGCCCGGCCGCTCCAGCGCGGTGAGGGCCTCGTCGACCGTCTCCACCGAGACCCCGTATGCGCGGAGCCAGCCCTCCTCGACCATCTCGTCGAGCGCGTCGTAGACGGCGCCGTCGGAGTAGACAGGCGTGGGCGGGCAGTGGAGCTGGGTCAGGTCGATGGTGTCGACGCCCAGCAGCCGCCGCGACCGCTCCGTCCAGGCGCGCAGGTTCTCGCGCGTGAACTGCTCCGGGGTGTGCGGGGCGGCGCGCCGGCCGAGTTTGGTGGCCACCATGATGTCGTCGGAGGGGCGCTCCTTGAGGAATCGGCCGACCAGTTCCTCGCTGTGCCCGTCGCCGTAGACGTCGGCGGTGTCGAAGAAGGTCACGCCGGCGTCCGCGGCGGCGTGCAGCACGCCCATCGAGGCGTCGTCGCTCACGTCGCCCCAGTCGCCGCCGAACTGCCAGCAGCCCTGACCCACCACGCCGACCTCACGGCCGGTCCTGCCCAATGTTGACTTCTGCATGCCTCCACCTTGGCACAGCCCGCCCACGGTGGTGTCGCGGGTCACGCTTCGTCGGGCTCCCACCGCAGCAGGTCACCGGGCTGGCAGTCGAGGGCCTCGCACAGCGCCTCCAGCGTGGTGAACCGCACCGCCTTCGCGCGCCCGTTCTTCAGCACCGCCAGGTTCGCCGGCGTGATGCCGATCTGCTCCGCCAGCGACCCGACGGACATCCGGCGCTTCGCCAGCAGCACGTCGATGTCCACGACGATGGCCACTCAGATCACCTCGTCCAGCTCGGAGCGGAACGCGACCGCCTGCGCCAGAAGCTGCCGCATCACGTAGACAACGAGCGCGACTCCGGCGATGACCAGCGACACCCCGCAGATCATCCCGACGAGGCCCGGGGCGATCTCGTCGCCCGGCGTGGTGCGGTTCGCGTAGGCGCCCACGACGGCGAGCCCGAACGTGAGCACCGACGCCGTCGCGATGGCGCCGATGATGGTGTCGACGTAGCGGAACGACGACGGCGAGAACACCGTGCCGCGGCGGACGCGCGTGAGGAGCATCCAGATGCACACCGCGGTGACCTGGAGCGTCCCGACGCCAAGCACGACGATAGCGAGGATGGGGATCGTGATGTCGGGCCGGCCCCCGTCCATGTCGAGCCACAGCAGCGGCACGATCACGACTTGAACCGCGAGGGATCCGAGCAGCGCGATCGCGATGATCACCCGCAGCACGGTGATGGAGGCCTTGCCCATGTCCCGACTCCTGTCTATCGAGGAACGAGATTAATCTATCGTAAAACGATAGACACGGGAAGTGGGGTACCGGTGGGTGGGTGGCTTGCGTTTCTTAGGCTTCGAGGCCGCTGCGCGGCACCTCAGCCAGCGGAGAATCGCCACGTCCACAGCCGGATCGACCTGGCGCTCGCCGTCGTCGAGGACAACGTTCGCGCCCCACGTCGCGATCGCTGTCGGGGAGGTGCGGGAGGACCTCGAGGTGGCGGACGTCCTCACGGGCGTGCGGATGGTCTACGGCCTGGTGGTGACCAGTTCGGGTGGCGGCACATTGTCCGAGACGATCGGCGCGGCGTCGCGGGCGTGGTTCGGTCTGGCGCCGAACGCCGGATGAGCGACACAATTCTTCCTAGAGAGCTTCTTGCGTGCATATGCACAGATGAGGCTCCCTAGGAAGAAATGTGCAGGTGACTCCCCGTCACCGCACCCCGGAGAGGCGGCAGACATGCCCGGCATCAAGCACAACATCGCTCTCGTGGCCCACGACAACAAGAAGGCCGAGCTCCTCAGCTGGGCCAACTTCAACCGCGGCACCCTGAGCCACCACACCCTGTTCGCCACAGGGACCACCGGCACGATGCTCGAGTACGAGCTCGGCCTCCCCGTGACCCGGCTCCTGTCGGGCCCCGTCGGCGGCGATCAGCAGATCGGCGCCATGATCGCCGAGGGCCGCATCGACACGCTCATCTTTTTCTGGGACCCGCTCGAGCCGCAGCCGCACGACCCCGACGTCAAGGCGCTGCTGCGCATCGGCGCCGTCTGGAACGTGCCGATGGCGTGCAATACCGCGACCGCGGACCTGCTCATCTCCTCGCCGCTCCTCGACGAGCCGTGGGCCAACCGCCCCGACATCTCGCCGCGCGCCTGGGAGCCGGACGCCGACGACGAGGACGACTGACACCGCCCGCCTTCACCGCCGCGGATAGCGGCGGCGGCCAAGGTTGCGGCCGTGTGGAAAGCTGGGCGCGTGATGCCCCTCGAACTGCCCTTCCCGAACATCAACCCGGTGGCGATCAACCTCTTCGGGTTGAAGATCCACTGGTACGCGATCATGTACCTGCTCGCGTTCGGCCTCGCCTACCTGCTGATGCGCCGACGGCTGCACCACGAGCCGTACCGCTCCATCACGAAGCCCGAGCCGTGGGGCGCGACCGACATCGAGGACATCCTGCTCAACTCCATCGTCGGTGTCCTCGTGGGCGGAAGGCTGGGCTACACGTTGTTCTACAACCCGGGCTTCTACCTGGCGAACCCGCTGGAGATCGTGAAGATCTGGGACGGCGGGATGAGCTTCCACGGAGGCGCGATCGGCGTCGTGCTCGGGCTGGCGTGGTTCGGGTGGCGGAAGGGGCGCCCCTTCCTGCAGGTGGCGGACTTCCTGGTGCCCGCGGTCCCGATCGGCCTGGCCGCCGGGCGCTTCGGCAACTTCATCAACGGTGAGCTCTGGGGGCGCGAGGCCTCGGCGGACCTGCCCTGGGCGATGCGGTTCCCCACCGGCGGCGACGTCCTGCGCCACCCGTCGCAGCTCTACCAGATGCTCCTGGAAGGCCTGCTGCTCTTCGTCCTCCTGTGGTGGTACGCCCGCAAGCCGAGGTACCGCGGCCAGATCGCCGGTGCATTCCTGGCCGGCTACGGGTTCTTCCGGTTCGTCGCGGAGTTCTGGCGCGAGCCCGACGCGCACCTCGGTTTCCTGTCGCTGGGACTCAGCATGGGGCAGTGGCTGTCGCTGCCGATGATCGTCGCCGGTGTGGTGCTGTGGTCGTGGGCGAGGACGCGCGCGGTGTCCGACGTCGAGGCCGAGCCCGTCGTCGACGCTACGAGCTGAGCGCTACCCACACGGCCCCACAGTTCTCCACAGGTGGTGTGGACAACCCCGTCGATCCCGCGTCAGGCGTCCACATCCGGGTGTGGACAACTGTGTGGGGGGCTGTGGAAGCGACGCCTCAGGCGGCGCCGCGCGTGAGGAACGAGTCGGGGTCCTTGACCACGGGGCCGAGGGCGATGAGCCCGGCACCGATCGCCGGCCGCAGCGGCAGAGCCGGGAGCGCGCCGACGTCGATGTGCGCCTTGCGCCCCCACACGACGCGGCCCATGAGCTGGCGCGTCAACGGCTCCCTCAGCCACGGCTCGAGTTCGGCGAAGTAGCAGCACAGCCGGATGGTCGACACGTCCCAGACGTTCATAGCGGCACCCAGCCCAATGCCGAGCGCGCCGACGGTCCGGCGAAGTACCGCCTCGGCCCGCTCGTCTCCGTTGGTCAATGCCCGGCGGTAGGCCTCCAGCGACGGTTGGCGCGACGCCGACAGCAGCGCCGGGAGGCTGACGATCGTCTCCATGCAGCCGATCGACCCGCACCGGCACGGGACACCGCGGGGGTCGACGCAGATGTGCCCGAGTTCGCCGGACCATCCGTGTTCGCCGAGCACCAGCGTCCCGTCCCGGCACAGCGCACCCCCGATGCCGACGTCCCCGCACAGCAGCAGAAACGACGAGTCGGGGTCCGAGCGCATCACGGTCACGGCCGCGCACGTGGCATCGTTGGCCGCCGCCAGCGGGACCCGGCCGCCCTCGTGCGTCAGCGTCCAGTGGGCCCCGAGGGACTCGCCGTCCCAGCCGAGGTTGGGGGCGCGCACCACCCGGCCGCTGCGCACGTCCAGCAGACCAGGGATGGCGGCGAACGCACCGATCAGGTGCCCGCCCTCGGGCAGTGAGCCCAGCACCTGGCCGGAGAGCCGTTGCAGCTCCTCGACGGAGGCAGCCAGCCCGAGCTTGGGGACATCGGTCATGGTCTCAGCGGTGGCCTCAACGGTGCCGTCGAGATCGACGAGCACCGCTGACAGCCGACCGACCCCCACCTGCAAGCCGAGGCCCAGCGCCGTCCCCCGGCGCAGCGACAGTGGGACGGCGGGCCGGCCGCGACCCGTGCCGGACGCGGTGCCCTCAGCGACGAGGCCGCCGTCGATCAGGTCGTCGACGAGCCGCGACACCGTCGAGCGCGTCATCCCGAGTTGGTGGGCAATGTCGGCGCGCGAAATGCGCCCACTGTGGTCGGCGACCTTCCGCATGACCAACGCGAGGTTCGACGACCTCATCACGGCCTGTGTCATCCCGGACACGGGGCCCTGCATCTCTGACATGGTGCCTCCTCGACCGCGCCGCGGACGCCGCGCGGGAGCCCCCCACTGCCCAGTCTCCTGCATATCAGGGGCGTGTGGAAGGGTTGTTCAGGAAAGGTCTTCGACGGCGTCCGCGTAGTCAGCGGCCAGCCGGGTGAGGTCGGCCCGGCAGCGGCTGATGACGCAGTGGTCGCCGTCGACGGGGATGCCCTCGCGCTGCCACTGCTTCCGGGCCAGCGGGACGAGCGGCTCGGGGAGCCGCCCGGCGGCGCTCGTGACCCGCCACCATGCCACCTCGCCGCCCCACTCGCCCATGATGGCGCCGACGCGGCGGGGTGACGTCTCCACGAGGGCGGCGATGTCGCCGTAGCTCACGACGTGGCCGTGGGGGACCTGCTCGACGGCCCGCAGCACGCGCTCGATGACCTCGAGCGGGTCAGTCATCGGCCACGCCGAGCAGCGCCGGGAGCTCATCGTCGAGTCTGCCCCGGACCACTTGATGAGCGACGTCGTCGTAGGCCGTCGGCGCGTCGTTGACGATGACGCCGAACGCACCGTGCTCGACGGCGAGCGGGAACAGCCCGGCGACGGGATAGACGCCGAGGGTGGTGCCGACGGCGACGATCGCGTCGCAGTCCTCGGCGGCCGCCACCGCCGCGCCGAGGACGTCGGCGTCGAGGACCTCCTCGAACAGGACGACGGTCGCGCGGGTGATCCCGCCGCAGACCGGGCACCGCGGGTCCTCGTCGCCCGCCGCGACCCGCTCGAGCATCTCGGCCATCGGCCCCGTGCGGCCGCACATCTCGCACCGCCAGGTGCGGGCTGAGCCGTGGATCTCGTGGACCAGCTCGGGGCTGCTGCCCGCCACCTGGTGCAGGCCGTCGGTGTTCTGCGTGACGATCGCGCGGAGCCGGCCGGCCCTCTCCAGCGCGGCGATCGCCCGATGGGCGCGCGTCGGCTGCGCGGCCCACATCGCCGGGTCCGCCCGGCGGCGCCAGGCCGCCTTGCGGACGTCGTCGTCGCGTAGGTACCAGGAGAGCGTGGACACGAGCTCGGCATAGGGGTCGCGGGTCCAGAGCCCCTCGGGGCCCCGGAAGTCCGGGATGCCCGCGGCGGTGGACAGGCCGGCGCCGCTGAGGATGAGGATGCGGCGGGCCTCGTCGAGGCTCTGGATCGCGGCCACTCGTGTCACCCTCTCGTCACCAGGCGTACGCCTCCGGCGCGGCGCCGCCGGGGCCGGGGAAGATCTCGTCGAGCCGCTTGAGGGCGGACTCGTCGAGCTCGATCTCCAAGGCGTGCAGGGCGCTGTCGAGCTGCTCCATGGTGCGCGGGCCGATGATGGGGCCGGTCACGCCGTCCTGGTGCAGCAGCCACGCGAGGGCCACGTCGCCGGGCGCCTCGCCGAGGTCGCGGCAGAAGGACTCCCATGCCTCGAGCTGCGCACGGTTCTCCTCGACGCGCCTGAGCATGCCGGCGTCCGCGCGGCGGCCCGACTCGATCTTCTGCAGCACCCCGCCCAGCAGGCCGCCACCGAGCGGCGACCACGGGATCACACCCAGCCCGTAATGCCGGGCGGCGGGCAGCACCTCGAGCTCGACGGTGCGCGCGCCCAGGTGGTACAGCGACTGCTCGCTGACCAGTCCCAGGGAGTGCCGCGCCTTCGCGGCTTCGTTCGCGGCGGCGATGTGCCAGCCCGCGAAGTTCGACGACCCGACGTAGACGATGTCGCCGGCCGCGACCAGGCGATCCATCGACTGCCACACCTCGTCCCAGGAGGTGGCGCGGTCGACGTGATGCATCTGGTAGAGGTCGATGTGGTCGGTCTGCAGCCGCTCCAGCGACGCGATGGCGGAGCGCCGGACGTTGACGGCCGACAGCTTCGAGTAGTTCGGCTTGTCCTCGTCCAGGGTCGAGCCGTAGCACTTGGTGGCCAGGACCACTTCGTCGCGGCGGCCCGACTTCGCGAACCAGCGTCCGATGATCTCCTCGGTCCGGCCGCGGTGTCCTTGTCCGCCGTAGCCGTTGGCGGTGTCGAAGAAGTTGATGCCCGCGTCGAGGGCTCGGTCCATGATGGCGTGAGCGTCCTCCTCCGAGGTGTGCGGGCCGAAGTTCATCGTGCCGAGGACGAGGCGCGAGACGAGCAGGCCGGAGCGGCCGAGGTGCGTGTACTGCATGGTGACAGATGCCTTCCAGACGGGATCGGTTCCACCCTAGTCAGGGCATGCGACCGAGGGGTGGGGTTCGCGTGATCGGCCGGGACGCCGGGTTAGGGAAGCCTCAGCTCATTAACGCACCCCGCGCCGCGGCATTAGGTGAGGCGGTGTTAGCGTAATTTCCATGAGTCTGGTGGAACGGTTCGTGAGCCGACGGTGCGCCACCGCGCAGGCGTTGGCCGACGGCACCACGCGGTCCCTCGACACGCTCCCCGTCGGCGTGGCCGCGACCATCGCCGCGTTCGACTCCGACGACGCCGTCGCCCGCCGCCTGTTCGACCTCGGCTTCATGCCGGGCGAGCCCGTCGTCCCGCTGCGCCGCGCGCCGCTTGGAGACCCGCTGATGTTCCGCGTCGGCGGCATCGAGATCGTCCTGCGCCGGGCCGAGGCCCGCCGGATCCTCGTCGCCGCATGAGCCACGCGCACCACCACGGCGGCGGCGCCCCCGTCGCAGCGCCCACCGGTGCGCCGCGCATAGCGCTCGTCGGCAGCCCCAACGCCGGCAAGACCACCCTCTTCAACGGCCTCACCGGGCTGCGCGCGAAGACCGGCAACTACCCCGGCGTCACGGTGTCGCGGTACGAGGGTCGCGTCGACACCGACTCCGGCCCCATCGTCGTCGAGGACCTCCCCGGCACCTACTCGCTAGACCCGATCAGCCCCGACGAGGAGATCGTCGCGCAGGTGCTCGACGAGGCCGCCGAACTCGCCGGCGTGGTCGTCGTGGTCGACGCCACGAACCTGCGACGAGGGCTGGGCCTGGTGGCGCAGGTGCAGCAGGCCGCGCTGCCCACCGTCGTCGTCTTGACCTTCGTCGACGAACTGCTGCGCCGCGGCGGCCGCGTCGACCCGGAGCGCCTGGGTCGGGCCCTCGGCGTCACGGTGCTGCCGGTCGTCGCGGGCGAGCGACGGGGGGTCGAGTCCCTGCGGCGGGTGCTGGCCGGGCCGTCGCTGTGGCCGACGCCGCCGGTCCTGCCGCCCACGGCCCCCGACGAGGTCGTCGGCTGGGCGCAGTCGGTCCTCGCCGCCGGGCACTTCGCGCCCCCGGACCCCGATTCGCGTACGGGCCGGCTCGACGGCGTGCTCCTCCACCCGCTGTGGGGGACGCTCATCTTCTTCGCGACGATGTTCGCCTTCTTCCAGACGATCTTCGCCGTCGCCGCCCCGCTCCAAGGGCTCATCGAGGAGGCCTTCGCGTGGCTCGGAGAGCTGGCCCGCTCGTCGATCCCCGTCGAGTGGCTAGGCCGGTTCGTCGCCGACGCGATCCTCGCCGGTGTCGGCGGGGTACTGGTGTTCCTGCCGCAGATCGCGCTGCTGTTCGTGCTCATCTCCCTCCTCGAGGGCTCGGGGTACTTGTCGCGGGCGGCGTATCTCATGGACCGGGTGATGGCGTCGGCCGGACTGGAGGGGCGGGCGTTCGTCGCGCTGCTGAGCTCGATGGCGTGCGCCATCCCCGGCATCATGGCCACCCGCACGCTGCCGTCGGCCAAGGACCGGCTGGCCACGATGATGGCCGCCCCGCTCATGACCTGCTCCGCGCGCCTGCCCGTCTACGTGCTGCTGATCGGCATGCTCGTCCCCTCGGACGTGCGCTGGGGCCCGGTGGGCGCCCAAGGCGCCATCATGTTCGGCCTTTACCTGCTGGGCGCGGCGTCGGCGATGACGTCGGCGTGGTTCTGGAAGCGGATCGTCGGCCGCTCGGGGATGGGCCTGCCGTTCTACATGGAGATGCCGAGCTACCGGTTGCCGAGGCTGCGGACCGTGCTCATCTCGGTGTGGGACGCGTGCGCCGCGTTCCTGCGCAAGATCACGTCGATCATCCTCGTCACCACCGTCATCCTGTGGGGCCTGCTCAACCTGCCGCTGCGCGGGGACACCGAACTGGTGGCCGCCGGGGTGGACCCGGCCGACAGCGTCGCGGTGACGGCCTACACCCTCGACCACTCCGCCGCCGCCGCGGTCGGCCGCGCCATCGCGCCGGTGTTCGAGCCGCTGGGCTTCGACTGGCGGGTCAACGTCGGCGTCATCTCCTCGCTGGCCGCCCGCGAAGTGTTCGTCTCGACGATGGGCCAGGTCGCCGCCGCCACAGATCCGGAGAACCCGACGGCGGCCCTCAAGGACATGACCCACACCGACGGTCCGCGGGCCGGCGAGAAGGTGTTCACGCCGCCCACCATCGCGGCGCTGCTGATTTTCTTCGTCTACGCGATGCAGTGCATGTCGACGCTGGCGGTCATGCGCCGCGAGACCGGCACGTGGCGCTGGCCGCTGATCGCGTTCGTCCACCTGGGCGTGGTCGCGTGGCTGATGGCGTTCCTCGCCCACACGATCGTCGGAGTCCTCACATGACGCGCGCACTGCATCCTCAGGCCGTCCCCGGCCAGCCGTCGGCGGTTCGCTGGGTGGTCGACGTCGACCTGCCCGTCGGTCGCGTGACCGCCGCTCCGGGGACCGTCGGGCCCCTGCTCGAGTACGGGGTGCTGACGAGGATGTTCGTCGAACGCGGCGGGGTGTGGACCTGGCTCGCGCCCGGCCAGTCGTGGACCGAGCACGGGCCGCGGATCCGCGACGCTCTCGCGGCCGCCCTCGACCTGCCCGGCTGGGAGATCGACGAGAAGTCGGACGAGCTGCTCGGCCTCGTCGCGCGGGAGATCCTCGACGGCGAGCTCGCGGGCTACGTCGCATCGCACGGCGGGGTGATCACCGTCGCGGATGCGGCCGACGACCGCCTCACGCTGGACTTCGGCGGCGCCTGCGAGGACTGCCCGGCCGCGAGCTCCACGCTGCACGAGCGGATCGAGACCGCGGTCAGGGCGCGCTATCCGCGGCTCGTCGGCGTCGAGCGTGTCGGGGGCGCGCACCACCGCCCCCGCGGGTGGCTCGGGCTGCCGGTCCCCGGTCGCGGCCGCTGACGCCCCCACCCTCGCTCTGTCGCCGCCACGCGGCCCTGCCCCGCGCATGACCGGCACGACACGCCGTCGAACTGCCCCCTCGACGGTCCTCAGAGCGCCGAGAGGGGAGTGGAGCTGCTATTCGTGCTGCTGCGGGGCCTCGCCCGACGGCGCACCCACCGCCCCCGGCTCGGCGCCGGCACCGTGCTTGGGCGCCTCCACGGCCTCGCGGCCCGGGCCGACGGTGAGCGCCGCGATCCCCGTCGTGATCGGCACCGACAGGATCAGCCCAATCGCGGACGCGAACGTTCGCACGCCCTCCCCGGCGAACAGCTCCAGCCCGAACAGGTCGATCGGAGAGCGCGTGGTGAAGAACAGCAGCAGCAACACCGTGAGCGCCGTGCCCGCGTAGGCGAAGACGATGGTGTAGATCGTCGACGCGATGTGGTCGCGCCCGATCCGCATCCCCGCGGTGAACACCTGCAGCCGTGTCCAGCCCGGTGCCGCCGCACGCAGCTCCCACACGGCCGATGCCTGCGTGATCGTGACGTCGTTGAGGACGCCCAGGCCGCCGATGATGATGCCGACCATCAGCAGTTCCTGGAAGTTGATGCCGGGCGCCAGCTGGGCGAGGTCGTACTCGTTCTCGTCGGCGAACCCCGACAGGCGCGCGGCACCGACGGCGAGCATGCCCAGCGTCGTCGTCACGGCCAGACCCAGCAGGGTCCCCGCCAACGCGGCGGACGTGCGCATCGACACCCCGTGCGCGACGTAGAGGACGATGAACATGATCACGGTCGACCCGGACAGCGCGACGGCCATGCCGGGCTTGCCGACGATGATCGCGGGCAGCATGAAGCCCAGCAGCACCCAGCCCGCGATGACGAGCCCGACGAGCGCGAACAGCCCGCGCCAGCGCGCGACCAGCAGGGTCGCTACCGTGAACAGCGCCGCGAGCGTGATGAGGACGGGCAGCCGGTTGATGCCGCTGAACGCGTAGTGCACCCCGTCGCCGGTGGGGACGCGGGCGATCTCGATGACGTCGCCGGCCCGTAGCCCGTTGTGGACGTTCGCCCCCGACAGCTCGACGGCGGCCTGCCGGCCCTCGTCCTCGCCCGTGGTGACCGTGACGGTGGCGGTCAGGCAGGCCGCCGCACCCGTCGGGGTCTCGACGGACGACTCGCATCCGTCCGCCACCGACTCGATCCGAGCCTGTTCGTACGTGACCCCGGGGGCGTCGGCGATCTTGTTCAGCGCGGCGGAGACCTCGGACCCGGTCGGCCACAGCCAGATGAGGCCCGCGACGGCCAGCACGCCGAACACCGCGAGCAGCCCGATGAGGGACGCCCGGGCACGCTGGCCGACCTCGACCACCCCGTGGCTGCCGTGTCCATGTCCGTGACCCATGCGGCACAACTTACCTGCGCCGCTCAGGCGGGGCCGGCGGCCTGCGCTGTTCTGCCCGATGGGTACCCTCGTGGCATGGAAGAGGCTCCACCGACGTGCTATCGCCATCCGGACCAGCCCACCCGGATCACCTGCCAGCGGTGCGAGCGCCCCATCTGTCCCTCCTGCATGGTCCCCGGCGCTGTGGGGTTCCAGTGCCCGGAGTGCGTCTCGCAGGGCCACCGTGAGACGCGACAGCTCCTGCTGCCCTACGGCGGCACGCGCGTCGGGAACCCGAAGGCGACCTCCGTCGCGCTCATCGCGATCAACGCGCTCGTCTGGGTCGCGGTCCTCCTCACCGGCGGCGCCTTCGGCACGCTCTACAACCTGCTTGCCCTGGTCCCGGAGGGCCTCTGTCCCGTGGGCGACCGCGTCCTGCTCACCGGACCGGCCGGATGCGCCGCCGAGGGCTACAGCTGGCTCCCCGGGGTGGCGACGGGGGCCCCGTGGCAGGTCCTGACGTCCGGCTTCACCCACGCCGCGGCCTGGCACCTCGGGTTCAACATGCTCGTGCTGTGGCTGCTCGGGCCCACCATCGAACAGGTGCTGGGCCGGGCCCGCTACCTGGCGGTCTACCTGGTGGCGCTGCTCGGCGGGTCGGCGGGCGTCATGCTCCTGTCCCAGCCCTACTCGTCGTCAGTGGGCGCCTCGGGCGCGATCTACGGGCTGATGGGCGCGCTGCTCCTCATCGCGATCCGTCACAAGGGCGACGTCCGCGGCATCCTGTTCTGGCTCGGGCTGAACGTGGTGCTGTCGTTCACCTGGTCCGGCATCTCGTGGGAGGGACACCTCGGCGGCCTGGCCGGCGGCATGGCCGCAGCCGCGATCATCATGTATCTGCCGAAGGGCCGACGGGGGCTGCAGTGGCCGCTGGTGGCCCTGCTGGCTGCGGTGTTCGTCGCGGTCATCGTCGCCCGGGCCATGCAACTCGCCCCCTGACCCGCCGCAAACCCTGAAGGAATACTCAAGATTTATTAGGTTCCTCTCAGGAAGTCGCTTACCCTCGTAGGACCCCCGTACCGTGTCGAGGAGGAGCCTGTGCTGAGGAGACTGCTGGGAGCCGCCCTCGCGGCCATCGTCGTGGGCGTCCTGGGCGTGATCGCCACCCCCCGCGCCGAGGCGGCGTCGCTGCCGACCTTCCCGATGGCCCTTCCGGTGGGCTGGGGACTCACGGTGCAGGCCGGCGGCACACACACGCTGTCCTCGGGCGTGCGGAGCTCGGTCGACCTCGGCGCCGCGGGAGGTGCCTCCATCCCGGTGGTCGCCGCCGCCGACGGGGTCGTGGTGCGCATCGGCGGCGCGGGGTCCTTCACCCGCTGCCACGTGACGATCGAGCACGAGGACGGGTGGCAGACCAAGTACTTCCACCTCAAGGCCATCCCGACCGGACTCGTGGCGGGGCAGCGTGTGACGGCTGGCACCCAGCTCGGCATGACGGCCATGCCCGGCTCCGAGACCTGCGGCCGCGGCAGCTTCCGGCACGTGCACTTCATGCTCATGCGCAGCGGGGTCGAGGTTCCCATCAACGGCCTGTCGATCGGTGGCTACACCGTGCGCGACTACGGGGGCGCCTATTGCGGTTACTGGACCCGCAACTCTGACGGCGCGGTCGTCGCCGATGCGCGGCGCACCTGCTACGCCGTGCCGAAGGTCGTCAACAACCTGATCAACCCCTCCACCCTGGCCGGCACGAGCGAGGACGCCTCCCGCTCCGACGCTCGACCCGAGTTGGCGCCCGCCGACACCATCGACGCCGTCGCCCTCTACACCACCGAGGGCCTCCACACGGTCTCAGGCCGCTCGTGGCGCACCGAGTGCGAGCCCTACTCGCAGACCACCCGGTGCCGCACCGACATCTGGGCCTCGACCGTCCAGTCGGCTGGTGGCACCCTCAGCGTGGTCGAGGGGTGGACGTTCAACAACCTCACCTACGTGGCCTCACCGCGGGCGCTGTGGGCGGGGAACCCCCTCGGTAACACCGGCAGCTGGACCGCCGACGACGGGCGCAAGTGGCGCACGGAATGCGACACCGCCGTGACCGGCGGCAACGGGTGCCGGTCCTACACCTGGTCGAACGTGGCGGTGGCCGTGCCGAAGTCCGGCGGCGGCTACACCTACCGGTGGGAGTACAAGGAAGTGTTCAACAACATGGTCCGGTTCTCCTGACCGGGCCCCCCGGGGGCCGGCGTCCCCGGTGGTAGGTTGCGGGACATGTCCGACGACCCGCACGACCAGCTCGACCCGGCCCTACGCCGGGCCCGCTATGGAGGCGGCGACGGGGACCGCTTCGTCGGGCTCTGGCTCTCCATCATGGTGGCGGCGCGCCAGCTGAAGCTCACGCCGTCGCTCGCCGGGGTGCGCCGCACGCTCGACAGCTTCTTCCGGTCGCGGGACCTGCGGGCCGCTCTCGATGCCGTGGGCGAGGCGCCGGTCGTCGACCAGCTGCGCGACGCGGCCACGGTCTACTTCCAGACCTTCCTCACCGACCCGAACTACTCGTCGGTCGTGTGGGGGATGAACCGGCTCCAGCCCGACCAGCTCCGGGCCAAGGCCGCCAAGGACGCGGCCCAGATGCTGGTGGCGCTGGTGGGGAGCCGCGCCGGGGGTCTCAGTGCGTCCCTTCCTGCCGTGCTCATCGACGGCTTCGTCGAGGTGTTCGGCGAGCCTGGCCGCGAGGCGCTCCGCGCGGCCGCGGCCACCAGGCAGTCCCTGTCCGGGCTGACGATCTGATCAGTCGGCCGCCGGCGCCGCCCGCCGGGCCGGCGCGCTGTGCAGTGCCAGCTGGATGCGGCGCGCGAGAGCCGGGGCAAGATCCCGACCCGCCGCCCGCGCCGCCCGGGTGAGGCGCAGGGTGGCCTGGTCGGCCTCTGCCCACCGCCCCGCCCTGGCGTGCGCCAGGATCTCGCGCGCTGCCAGCTCGTCGTCGTCCGGGGCGGCCAGGCGCCCCCTGCCGACGGCCCAGAGCGCCAGGTCGACGTCTGACCGCTCCAGGGCGCGATCCGCCAGGACGCACGCCGCGTCCACGATCATCGCCGTCATGTCGGCGCGAACCTGGTGGGCCCAGACCCATTGGAAGGCGAAGCTTCCCAGCGGCTCGCCCCGGACCATGCCCAGAGCCTCGGCCAGCGCGTGGTCCGACGACACAGACACCCCGCCGCCGAGCACAGCGCGGAACCGCTCCCAGTCCGACGTCACCCGCTCGTCGAGCGCGACGCGCCCGGAGTAGGCGTCAGGGAGGTAGTTGGCTCCGTCCGCGTCGGTGCCGAGCCAGCCCCGGAGCCGCGACATGTTCGAGCGTCGGGTGGGCTCGGCGACCAGCAGCGAGCGCGTCATGGCCGAGGGGGTGCTGCCCGGGTGCTCCAGCAGCCAGGCGCAGTACTCCAGACACTGGCCCACCGCACGGGACGGCTTCGGGCCCGCCGCGCCCTCGAGGGTGACGTCGCCGAGGAGCAGCAGGGTGGGGTGGTCCGGAGCGGGAGGCGGCGGTGGCATGTCGGGGGACTCCTCGGGCGCGGAGTGGAGAGGGAGCGGGGTGATGTTGCCGGTGTGCTCCGGCCACCACGGGGCGGGCTGGGTCTCGGTGGTGCCGGTCAGGTGGAACAGGCCGAGGAGCGCCCGCTTGGCGGGCCGCTGCAGAAGTTGCGGCGCGAAGGTGAGGCCGTCCCAGCGCCCCTCGGCGGCCGCGACGTCGACCACAGCGGCACGGATGTGGGGCGGCGCGGCTGCAGCGACCAGCACGGAGACGCCGACGTCGCCGAGTGCGAGCGCATCGCCGAGCGCATCGAACTGCACCGCTGAGATCGGCGTCGGGAACACGACGACGGTGGGCTCGAACGCTGTCGCGGTGTCCGGGTCCGCCCGGAGCGTCTGCACCGACGCCTGACCCATCGCCAGCCGTCGCTCGGAGCACGTGCGCGCGAGCGTGGCCAGCCCCTCGTCCACGGTCCCGATCGCCGTCACGCGCGGATCGTCCAGCGAGTCGGACCAGTCGTGGCCTCCGACGATCGTCACGCGCACGGCCTCGGCCCACGTTCCGCACACCAGCCCCGTGATCGCCGCCGCGATCGCCGCCTCGGATTCGGGGCCCGTGACGACGGTGGCCCGCTCCTTCTCGAGGTCCAGCAGGACCGGCTCGCCGCCCGGCCTCCAGCCCAGGACGAGCGTCGTGGCCGCGGGGTCCGTGGGCAGCGCGGCGGCGCCGTGAGCGCGCCCCGCGAGCGCGGTCCAGAATCGGGTGAGCTCCTCCGAGCCGGGGATGATGCGCCGACCCACCGCCCGGCCGAGTACCTGCAGCCGCCGTCGGGTGGCGAGCCCCGCGAGGATGCCCGCGGCAGTCAGGGCGCCCAGGGAACCGAGCAGCGCGTCCGACGCGTCCTGGTCTGCGGACAGGGGAGCGGAGCCGCCATCCGTTCCGGCGGTGTTCGCGGCGCCCGGCTCCCCCTGGACGGCCACCGTGGGTCCGGGTGCCGTCGGAGCGGGCGCCGACGCCGCGGGGTCCTGCGCCCGCGTGTCCGGGCGGCCCGCGCCGTCTCCCGGCTGGGGGACCTCTGCGACGCTGGGGGCGGGCTGGGAGGGGGCTGCCGTGTCGGGCGGGATGTCGGTGGCCACGTCGCTGCGGGCGACAGGGGCATCGGCGCCGGGCACGACCAGCCGCCAGCCGACGTCGATCACGTCCGGGTCGTCGACCCGGGCCCGGTTTGCGCTGTGGATCTCGGGCCACCGCTCGCCGTCACCGAGTTCCCGCTCCGCAATGCTCCACAGGGTGTCCCCGGCCTCGACGGTGACCACCGCATCGACGGCGGGGGCGGGGAGCAGGAGCGTCGCGCCTGGGCTGAGGGCGGACGCCTCGGAGAGACCGTCGTTGAGGGCCACGATGTCGCGCCATCGCTCACCCGCGCCCAGTTCGCGTTCGGCGACGGTCCACAGCTCGTCGCCGGGTTGGACGAGATAGCGCCGCGCTGCATCCGGCGCCTGGCCGGGGGCGGCGACGCCTGCGGCGGCCGCTCCGCTCACCACGTGGTGGACCACCGGGCCAGTGTCGGCGGCCGCGACGGTTGGCGCGGCAGCGGCCGCAGCCACCAGCGCCGCGATCGCCGGCCGCAGCCACCCGGTGCCCGGGAGGTGGATCCTGATGCGCTGCCGGCTGACCACGGCGACGATCTCAGCGACGGCGGTGACGGCCACCACGGCCCAGGCGAGCCATCCGATTCCGCTGAGGAGTGCAAGCACGGTGCGGCTGTCCAACGCGACGAGCAGCGCGGTGCGCCAATCCGCCGTGATCAGGTCTCCCGCGTTGCCGACCGCGAGCAGGAACCATGGGACGCCGACGAGCAGCCCCGCCAACGCGGCGGCGGCGGCGATGGCCCGGATGAATCTCATGGTGTCCTCCTCGCGCGCCGCGTCAACGGGGCAGGCGATCCGAGACGTAGGCGGTGATGACGGTGATGATGACGAGGGCCACCGCGGCGGCGCCGGCCAGCAGGATGGCGTTCTCGGTGCTCTGGCTGAGGCCGCGCTCGTCGCGGTGGCGCAGCTGGGCGTGCGGGTACTGCAGGGAGACGAGCGTCCCGATGAGCTGATGGATCGTGGTCATGGTGTCCTCCTGGTGGTCAGTCTTGCGGGTGGTGGGGTCATATCCGGGGTTATGCACAGCTCCACGGGTATCGCGCGGCGAGTTGTCCACATGTGCCGATTGCTCTTGACATCACGTGCCGAGCAGGGTGAGCAAAGGCGGGATAAGGAGCGCGAGGCCGAGGATCATGGCCGGGATCGTCATCCACAGAGTCATCGCCTCGCTGGCCTCCTGGGCGGCGGCGCGCTGCGCGTTGAGATGGGCGTCGCGGAGCTCCCGTACCCGGGCCTGCAGCACCTCGGCCAGCCCGGCGCCCTGCTCCTCGAGCTGCATGACGTCGGCGAAGTCGGCCAGCTCCGGGACGTTCCATTCCCGCGCGACGTCCCGCAGTTCGTTCCAGGGCTGGGTCTGTTCCATCCTCGCCCGCTCAAGGCCCACGGCGATCCGCTGGAACAGCGGCGCACCGGAGATCGCGGCCGCGTTGGCGGCGGCCTGAGCGGCGGAGGAGTTGGCGAGCCGTTCCAGGACCACCAGGTCGAAGAAGGTGTGGATGCCGTCGGTGGCCGCGCGACGCTCCTGCTCCGCGCCACCCCGGAGCCGCACATCCGCCACGAAGTACCCCAGCGTTCCGCCGATGAGGGCCGCTGCAAGCGGCGCCGGGCCGACGGCGTTGCCCAGCGCCCACTGCGTCGCGGCCCACACCGTCGGCAGCCCGACGCCCGCGCCCGTCCAGACGAGCTTCTCCACGAAGAAGTCCCCCACGCTGCGGCCCTGCATGAGCAGCAGCTGCTGCTGCCGCGCCGTGAGCGGCAGGCGGAGCCTCCGCTGCAGGCGCCCGGCCACGCCCTCAACGCCGCCCGCCGTGGCCGCCGGCCCGGCGGTGTCGCGCCGCTCGAGGGCCGCCAGGGCGTCGCCCAGCCGTACCGGGGCGGCGAAGAGCCCGCGGACCATGAGCGTCAGTCCCAGGCCGGCGACCATCCCGCTGACGATGGCGGCGCCGATCATGCCGCGCTCCGCAGGAAGCGGGGCGCCGGCGCGGGGATGGTCATGCGCCGAAGCACCACCAGGCAGCCGAGGTAGGCGGCCGCGAGCACCGCGGCCAGCACCTGACCCAAGGGTGTGGAGTACGGCGCGAAGAACTGCGGGTTGAGCAGCAGCGCGCCCAGCAGCACACCCAGGGTGATGAAGGTCACCTGGCGGACCACGACCCGGGGTTTCGCGCGCTCAGCCGATACCTCACGCAGGGCCGCCAGCCGGGCCTGGATGCTGTCCGAGACCGCGCCGAGCGTGGCGCGGGCACCTGCCCCGCCCTTCGCGGAGGCGATGGCGAGCGCTGCGACGACGGCGTCGGCATCCGCGGAGGCCAGTTCGTCGGCCAGGGCGAAGAGGGCCTCTCTCGTGTGCCATCGCTGGTCCATGCGGGTGCAGAGCCGGGACACGGGCTCGTTCAGGACAGGGGAGACCTGGTGGCGCGTGGCGAAGATGGCGTCGCGGATGGACTTGCCCGACGACAGCGACGTTCCGATCAGGCGCACCCACCGGTCCAGCGCTGCCAGGACCTCCACCTCGCGGTTCGCGGGAGCGCTGAGCAGGAGCGGCACGCCCACGGTGACGGCGGGGACCAGGATCAGGGCGAGCGCCCATCCCGTGATGATCGCCACGGCGAGCGTCGCCGCCGCGACGCCCCCGAACCACCAGCGCCGCGACCGTGGCAGCGCCGTCCACCGCTGGCGCGATCTTGTCCACAGGCCTGTGGATGACTGTGTGGACGGCCGCACCGAGCTGCGCGCACCCAGCAGGACGAGCAGAACCCCGAGCCCCACCGTGGACCCCGCCGCGGCGGCGAGGATCACGTCCATGACCCGCTCCGGTCGAACTGGGCCAGTTCTGCCGCCATGGTGGCCTCGGGCTGGAACACCTCGACCCCCGACGCCCCGGGAGCCCGGTAGACGAGGTGCGTGACCGGACGGCCCGCCTCGACCGCGCCGGTCAGCTGTCGGACCTCCGAGACGTATCGCGTCCGTACCCCGCCGCGCCACGCGTCGTCCTGCAGCGTCACGTGCACGATGAAGTGGAGGTGGTGCGCGATCTGGTGCATGGCGTCGTCGACGCTGAGTACCCGGCCCTGCGCGACGCGGGCGGCCAGCCGGTCGATGGTGGACGACGCCGAGTGGGAGTGCGTCGTGGCGAGGCAGCCGGCACCGGACTGCATGGCCTCGAACATCGCCCCTGCCTCGGAGCCGCGCACCTCTCCGACGACGATGCGGGCGAGGTTCTGGCGCAGGGCCTCTGGGATGAGGTCCGCGACCGTGTAGGAGCCGACGCTGGCACCGCCCGAGGTCTCGCCCATGCCCACCCTCGCCTGCAGAGCCAGGATGTTGCGACGGTGCCCGAGCAGGTGGGTGAGCAGCTCGTAGTCGGTCTCCAGCGTGCCGAAGCGCTCGGAGGGATGGATGGCGGCGATGAGCGCGCGCAGCAGCGTCGTCTTCCCGGCGCCCTGGTCCCCGGAGATGACGATGGACTTGCGGGCCAGGACCGCCGAGCGCAGGAGCCGGGCCACAGGGTGGGGCAGCATGCCGTCGGTCGCCAGGTCGTCGAGGGTGACGTCGGTCAGCAGGTGCTGCCGGATGACCACGCTCGGCCGGAAGGACAGGCCGAAGCCGATGGCGTGGAGCCGGAACCGGTCGCCGAGTGCCAGCGTCATCGTGGGGTGCACGTCGTCGAACGGCCTGGGTGGGGTCGCGGTCTCGCCGAGGAACCGGATGGCGTCGACCAGCTCCTCGTCGGTGTCGGCGACCGGCGGGTGGCTCTCGCGATGGCCGTCGCCGTACTGCACGGTGACCGTGTCGCAGCCGTGGATCTCGATGTTCTCCGCGTCGGGGATCTCGAACAGCGGCTGCAGCCGTCCGTATCCGAATATGGCGCTCTCGACGGCGTCGGCGTAGCGCGTCTCCAGGTGGAGCGGCCAGAGCGCCTCACCCGCCTCGTTGAGCCGCTGGGCGCGGGCGTGGACGACGCTGCGGATGATCGCGCGCCCCTGTGCCCGCCGGTCCGCGTCCGGCATCGGCTGTCCCCGGCCGGCCTGCCACTCGCCGGCCGCGCGGGTGATGAGCTCGACGGCCTCGCGGCGGAGCCCGACGACGACCTGCCAGTCGACGTCCGCGGGTGCCTGGGGCTGGGTACCCGCGCGCCGCGGTGCGGGAGGCGGGGCCGCCGGCAGGTGCGCCTCGTCGGGGGCCAGACCCAGCCGTCCCAGGGCCCCGGACAGGGGCGGGAGCTGGCCGAGCGTCATGACGCCACCCCCGCGACCGCCGCCGTGTGTGCCCGGCCGCGGGCCATCCGCTCGGAGAGGCCCTTGGCCTCGGCGCGGATCCGCGACATGAAGCCCGCCTCGTGGAAGCGGCGCGGCTCATCGGCCCCGTCGCTCAGCACCTCCGCGGCGCGTGGGTCCCACGCCGGTTCGAGCCAGCAGGGCATCGCGAACTGCGCCGAGATCTCGGCGGCGGAGTACGGCCGCCCGGGGCCGACGACGGCGAGGGCCACGGGCGGCGTCGTCGGCAGGGCCCGGACCTGCTCGCCGAGAGTGGCGAGGTGGATCTGGGCGGCGGCCAGCGACCGCAGCGTGGACCGGACGCAGAGCACGACGGCGTCCGCGGCGGCGAGCAGACCCATGGGCAGGCCGTTGACCCCGATCCGGCCAGCGTCCACCACCACGTCGATCCCGCGGGCGTCCAGGCCGGCGAGGGCGTCACCCACCGCGCCCCACACGTGCTCGAACAGCCGTGACGACCCGGCGGAGGTGAAGCCGGGGAGGAACCGGCGCTCCGGTTCACTGGACTCCGTCAAGGGCAGTGTCTGCCGCCACACCTCCGGGCCCAGCGCCGCCCCGTCGCGGTGCAGGTGCGCGAGCGACACCAGGCCGCGCCCGCCGTGTTCCAGGCCGCGCAGGTACCCGGCCTGCACGGCCTGCGCCGGATCCCGGTCGCAGTCCGCGAGCAGGACGTGCCGCGGCCACGTCAACGCGAGGCCCAGGGCGGTCGTCGTCACTCCCGGCGCCCCGGTGGCGGAGGTGAGCAGTAGCACGGCCATCAGCGGCCCTCCGTCACCACGACGAGCGCCAGGAGGTCCGCGGCCGACAGGCGGGCGACGGTGGCGGCCTCGGCGTCGGCGACGCGCACGTCGACGGCGTAGGTCATCCCGTCGTCGAGCAGCGTCGGCCGGGCGGCGACGACGGCGGACGTGTCCGCGGAGCCGCCCTCCGCGAGGCCGACCAGGCGTACCGGCGTCCCCGGCGGCATGTCGGCGGTCGGCAGCTTGCCCAACGGCAGCCGGAGGCCGACCAGCGACTCGCCGTCGGGCAACGGCTGCTCGCCCACGTGCCGGGCCAGCGGGAAGGACCCGGCCGGGAGGTCGGTCAGCGTGCGCTGCCCGACGAGCGTGGGGAGGTCCGCTGCACCGAGCGCTTCGACCGTCATGGTGCCCGGGACCTCGACCACGGCCAGGTCCTCCCGCGTCAGCGCGTCACCGCGCCGGACGTCCGACGCCATGACCACGACGGCGCGCTGGTCTGCGTTGAGTGACACCAGCGCCGCGGCACCCACGCCGCCACCGACGACGAGCAGCGCCCCCAGCGCGACGAGTGCGGGGCTGCGGCGGGCCCGCAGCTGTACGCCGGACGGCCTGGGCGCCACCTCCTGAGGAGAAGCTGAGTGTTCGGTCTGCTGATGCACGCCGTGATCCCCCTTCCGGCCGTCAATGTAGGCAGCCGGGTGGGTCACATTCCGCCCCCTACCATCAACTGTGGATAAGGGGGGACGATTTGATCGTTTTTTCCACAGGATTGTCCACGGTTTGACTCTCTGAGAAACCTGAGAGATTCTTGGCTTCGACACGTTGTAGGACACCCTGGGAGACCCCTGTGCGCAGATGGATCGCCGCGATCGCCACCACGGTGGCCGTCGCCGTCGGATCCGTCGCCGCCACCAGCGCCCAGGCCCTGCCGATCGCGCCCACGCCCGCGGCCCCCGTGACCGGGATCCCCAACCCGTGCGCGTCCACCAAGCCCTTCCCGGACGACGCTCCCATCGCCGACGTGGCGGCCCAGCTGGCCGCGAACTTCGGCTTCAAGCTGGCCGGCAAGCAGTGGACCGAGCAGCGCCGCGCGTCGATCAAGATCCTGTGGGAGACGCTGGACGCCATGGAGTGCACGCCCTACCGGGCCGATCTCCAGTCCAAGGTGAGCGGCACCGTCGGCCTCAACGCCACCAGCATCTCGGGCTACGCCTGGGGGGACTGGAGCCTCACACGCTCCGGCTACGTCAGCCTGGACTTCGGCAAGTTCCAGCGGGCGCTGGACTCCGGAGACGAGGGCCGGCTCGTGCGCCTCGTCGTCCACGAACTCGGCCATGTCCGCAACTCGGACCGCTACCAGGAGCCGGAGTACTGGACGGCGTTCACCAAGCTCTTCCGCCAAGAGGGCCGCTTCTCGGAGTACGCCGGACGCAGCGTCACCGAGACCTTCGCCGACGTCGTCGGCTACTACGTCGGCCGCTGTGCACTGGACAACCCGTACGACACGGGCGCCCACGACGCCTACTACGAGTACGCCAAGACCTACATCTTCGGTGGCAAGGAGTTCGGCCCGGCCCCGGGCGAGACGCCGAACTGCACCCTCCCCGTCGACGGCGCCGAGCCGCCGATGCCCGGCAACGAGGTCCCCGGCTGGCTGGAGGGCCTCAGCGGCGAGTAGCCACGCCCGGTAGCATCGACGGCGTCCCACGTCCCGCTTCACGGAGGAAGCCATGCCCGACGTCGCCGCCTACGCCATCGACTCTCCCACCGGCCGCTACGCCAAGACCACCATCACGCGCCGCGACCCCGGCCCCACAGAGGTGTTCTTCGACATCCACTACACGGGCATCTGCCACTCCGACATCCACACCGCCCGCGGCGAGTGGGGCCCGATCACCTACCCGTTCGTCGGCGGCCACGAGATCGCCGGGGTCGTCAGCCAGGTCGGCTCGGAGGTCACGAAGTTCGCGGTGGGCGACCGCGTCGGCGTCGGCTGCTTCGTCGACTCGTGCCGCGAGTGTGACATGTGCCGCCAGGGTGAGGAGCAGTTCTGCACCGGCCGCCCCGGCACCGTCTGGACGTACAACGGCGTCGGCCGCGACGGTGAGCCGACGGCGGGCGGCTACTCGACGGGCATCACGGTCGAGCAGGACTACCTCATGCGCGTACCGGACGAGATGAGCCTCGAGCACGCGGCCCCGCTCATGTGCGCCGGCATCACGCTGTACTCCCCGCTCAAGCGCTGGGGTGCCGCCCCGGGCAAGCGCGTCGGCATCGTCGGCATGGGCGGGCTCGGGCACATGGGCGTGCAGATCTCGGCTGCCATGGGCGCCGAGACCATCGTGCTCGGCCGCTCGCTGGCGAAGCGCGACGACGGCCTGCGGCTGGGCGCCACCGACTACGTTTCCACGCAGGACCGCGACGCCATGAAGAGGCTGCGCGGCAGCTTCGACCTCATCGTCACGACCGTCTCCGACGGCGTCGACCTCGACGGTCTGCTCAAGCTGCTCAAGGCCCACGGGGTGCTGGTCAACGTCGGCCTGCCCGAGCGTCCGTCGTCGATCCACCTCGGCGTGCTGACCGGTCAGGCGCGGGTGCTGGCCGGCTCGAACATCGGCGGCATCCGGGAGACGCAGGAGATGCTCGACTTCTGCGCCGAGCATGACCTGGCGCCCATGATCGAAATGATCGACGCCGACCGGATCGACGAGGCCTACGACAACGTCGTCGCCTCCAAGGTCCGCTACCGCTACGTCATCGACATCTCGACGATCTGACGCGGGGGCCGCACCTTAGCACGCCCGCCCGCGCCGCCGGGGCTTACCCTGGCTGACCCGCCGAGAGACCCCGTGGGAGTATGGACGGGCAGGGCGCAGCGTCCACTGCCTCTGTGGCCTACAGGCCGGGTCGGCCTGGACATTTTCCCGGCGCCCGGGCCGACCCTAGGGCAGACAGCCCCGCCGCGTCGCCGCCGTCGGCGGACGCGCCCGGCACGCTCGAGGCAACATGGTGCGCGACGTTGGCCCGGTCCACACCCCAGCCCTAGGATCGTGGGCGGGAGGTCCCAGTGGAGAGCGGGTACGGGCGCGCGGCCTGGATGGTCTGGGGCGTCGGCGTGTTCGGCTACTCGCTGGCCGTCATGCACCGCAGCGCCCTCGGCGTCGCCGGCTTGGAGGCCGCCGCCCACTTCGGCACCACACCCGGCATCATCTCGACGTTCGTCGTCCTGCAGCTCGCCACCTACGCCCTGTCCCAGGTCCCCGTTGGGCTGCTCCTGGACCGCTTCGGGTCCCGCGTGCTGCTCACGACCGGCACGCTGGTCATCGCGCTGGGCCAGGGGATGCTGGCCATGGCCGACGACCTGTCCATGGCCTACGCAGCCCGCATCCTGCTCGGCGTCGGCGACGCCTGCATGTTCAACTCGGTGCTGCGGCTGCTGCCGCGCTGGTTCCCGCCCCAGCGGGTGCCCCTGCTGTCCCAGGTCACCGGCATGATCGGGGCCGTCGGCCAGGTGGCCGCCGTGGGGGTTGTGCTGCCCCTCATCCAGGTCGCGGGCTGGCGGCCGGGGCTGCTGCTCACCGTCGCCGCGAGTGGGGTCGCCGCCGTGCTCATCGTCGCCGGTGTGCGCAACGCGCCGCCGGGGGAGGCCCCGAGCGTCGTCGTCGACCCGATCAGGGAGATCCCCTCCCGCATCAGAGGCGTGACGACGCATCCCGCGACGCAGCTCGGCTTCTGGGTGCACTTCACCGCGGGGTTCTCCACCAACGCCTTCGTGTTCATGTGGGGGATCCCCTACCTCGTCGTGGGGCAGGGCCGGTCGCAGGCCGAGGCGGGGTCGCTGTTCGCGCTGCTGTCGGTCGCGGCGATGGTGGCCGGTCCCGTCGTCGGCGCCATGACGGCCCGGCACCCGCTGCGCCGCAGCACGATGGTGCTCCTGCTCGTGTGGGCCGTCGTCGCCTGCTGGGCCGCTGTGCTGCTGTGGCCGGGCCCGGCCCCCACGCCGCTGCTGGTCCTGCTGGTGCTCTCCCTCGCCGTGGCGGGCCCGGGCACCGGCGTCGGCTTCGACTTCCCGCGCACGAACCTCCCCGTCACCAGGCTCGGCGCCGCCAACGGCATCGTCATCGCGGGCGGCTTCATCGGCGGAACCGTCCTCATCCTCCTCATGGGCCTGGCGCTCGACTGGATGGCGGGCGGCGGCGCCTACACACCGGAGCAGCTGCGCCTCGCGTGGCTCCTGCAGCTGCCGTTCTTCGCGGTCGGGATCACGGGCATCCTGCTGAGCCGTCGGCGGCTGCGGCGGCTCATGGCCGCGGAGGGCGTCGTCGTGCCCACGTGGCGCGAGGTGGCGGACCGCATCCGCCGTCGCCGGGGACTTCCGGGCTAGAAGAGGCCCTCGGGCTGCGGCGGAGGCGCGTACGCCGGATCGACGTCGTTGAACAGCTTGCTCACCGAGCGGCCGTTGTGGATGCGGTCGATGGCGTCGGCGAACAGGCCCGCGACGCTCAGCGTCGTCAGGCCCGGGAAGTCGGCGGGTGCCGGCACGGTGTTGGTCGACACGACCTCGACGATGCGCTCGTGTGACGTGAGCTTCTCGACCGCCCGCCCCGCGAACAGCCCGTGCGTGCACGCCACGGACACGTCCTGGCAGCCGAAGTCGCCCAGGCGGTTGACGATCTCGACGATGGAGCCGCCGGTGGCGATCTCGTCGTCGAGCACGATGGCGCGCTTGCCGGAGACATCGCCGACGATGGCGTCGATGACCACCCTGTCGTCCGCGAGGCGCTGCTTCGATCCCGCTGCGACCGGCAGGTTGAGCAGCCGGGCCAGCAGCGTCGCCTGCTTGGCGTTGCCGAGATCGGGCGACACCACGACGGTGTTGCTGAGGTCGCGGTCGCGGTAGTGGTCCGCGATCACGCCCAGCGCGGTCAGGTGGTCGACGGGAACCGAGAAGAACCCGTGCACCTGCGGCGCGTGCAGAGCCATGGTGAGGACCCGGTCCACACCGGCGGTCGCCAGCATGTCGGCCACCAACCGGCCGCCGATGGAGATCCGCGACGCATCCTTCTTGTCCGAGCGCGCGTAGGCGTAGTGGGGGATGACGGCGGTGATCTGCCCCGCGGAGGCGCCGCGGGCGGCGTCGACCATGAGCAGGAGCTCCATGAGGTGGTCCTGGGTCGGGGGGACGAGCGGCTGCACGATGTAGACGTCGCGCTGGCGGCAGTTGGCGAGCAGCTGCGCCTGCAGGCAGTCGTTGCTGAACCGGGAGATCTTCACCGCCGATCGCCGGAGCCCGAGGTGCGCGCAGATCTCGTCGGCGAACGCCGCATGGGCGGAACCGGAGAAAACGACGATGCCCTTCACTGACAGCCCCTTCCCGTCGCCCACAGCCTAACGGCCGACGGCGGGGCGCGCCGCGGCTGGCGTCGAGCCGGACAACGATCCGCGCATCAGGGCGTCATCGAGCGGTCATCCGGCGTTCACCAGCGGCGCAGCGACTGTTCTCCGGCGCGCCCTAGCGTGCGGCGGACGGGCCAACCCGGCCCCCGAACAGAAGGAACCATCCATGAGTGGAATCCGCACGGCCGCCCTCGCGGGCCTGGCCGCAGTGTCCCTGGCGCTCACCGCCTGCGGTGGTGCCGCCCCCGCCGCCGAGACCTCCGATCCGGCCTCGACGGGGTCGGCCGGCGTCGACGCCGCGACCGCGACGTCCGCCGCCGACTTCGGCGGGATGGAAGGGCTGATCGCCGCCGCGCAGGCCGAGGGCCAGCTCAACGTCATCGCGCTGCCGCACGACTGGGCCAACTACGGCGCCGTCATCGAGGGCTTCAAGGCCAAGTACGGCATCGAGGTCAACGAGCAGTCCCCGGACGCCTCCTCGAAGGAGGAGATCGCCGCCGCCGACGCCAACAAGGGCACCGACAAGGCGCCCGACGTGTTCGACCTCGGCACCAACGTGGCGCTGGAGTCGACCGACTACTTCGCGCCCTACCAGGTGGAGCGCTTCGCCGACATCCCCGAGGACCAGAAGGACCCCGAGGGCCTGTGGGTCTCCGACTACACCGGCGTCATGGTGGTCGGCTACAACAAGACCAAGTACGGCGAGATCACCTCGCTCGACCAGCTGACCGATCCGCAGTTCGCCGGGTCGGTGGCCCTCAACGGCAAGCCCGCCGAAGCCGGCGCCGCGTTCAACGGGTTCCTCCTGGGCGCGCTCGCCAACGGCGGATCGTTCGACGACCTGCAGCCCGGCCTCGACTTCTTCGCCGAGCTCAACGACGCGGGCTCGCTCAACCTCACCGACGTCACCCCCGGCACCATCGAATCCGGGGAGCACGGCGTCGTCTTCGACTGGTCCTACAACATGGTTCCCGTCGCCGACCGCCTCGCCGAACAGGGCGTCGAGTGGGCGACGTTCCTGCCCGAGGGCATCGCGCTGGGCTCGTACTACAAGCAGGCCGTCAACAACGACGCCCCCCACCCGGCGGCCGCCCGCCTGTGGCAGGAGTACCTGTTCTCGGCGGAGGCGCAGAACCTCTGGGCCGAGGGCGGCGCCGTGCCGGTGCTGAACCAGGTGTTCGCCGACGAGTTCTCCGACGAGGCCAAGGCCGCGGCGCCCGCCGTCGAGGAACTGCTCGCCCCCACCGCCGAGCAGGCCGAGGCGGCCACCGCGTTCCTGCAGGCCAACTGGGACGCCACGATCAGCTGATGTCGACAGTGGTGGCGGGCGTGGCCACGCCCACGAGACGCGTCGCGCGGACCGCCCGCGACGCCGCGGTCACGCTTCCCTTCTTCGGGTACCTCGCCGTGTTCCTGCTGCTCCCGACGCTCATCGTGGTGGTGGGGGCGTTCCGGAGCCGCGACGGCGGGTTCACGCTCGACGGGGTCGCGCGGCTGGTCACGCCCGCCACCGCCCAGATCTTCCTTACCACCGCGTTGGTGAGCGCCGCCTCGGCGATCGCGGGTGCCGTCGTCGGGGGCGTGGCCGCCTACGCCCTGTCGACGGTGCCGCTCACGTCTCCGCTGCGCCGGATCTACACGGCCGTGTCGTCGGTCCTCGCGCAGTTCGGCGGCGTGATGCTCGCCTTCGCGTTCATCTCGGTGCTGGGCAAGAACGGCCACCTCACCCGGCTGCTGGCCGGCGCGTTCGGTGTCGCGGTGCCGGGCGACCTGCTGACCTCCGTGCCGGGGCTCATCCTCGTGTACTGCTACTTCCAGGTGCCGCTCATGATCATCGTGTTCCTGCCCGCCGTCGACGGGCTGCGTCAGGAATGGCGTGACGCCACCGAGAACCTCGGCGGATCGACGTGGACCTTCTGGAGCCGGGTCGCGGGACCCATCCTGCTGCCGAGCTTCCTCGGCAGCTTCCTCCTGCTGTTCGCCAACGCGTTCTCCGCCTACGCCACCGCGGCCGCGCTGATCTCGCAGCGGACGATCATCGTGCCCATGGCCATCGAGGGCGCCATCCGCAACGAGAACGACACCGGCATGGACGCCTACGCCCAGGCGCTCGCCGCGGGCATGATCGTCGTGGTCGGGCTGGTGATGGCCGGGTACGCCGCGCTGCAGCGTCGCGCGGGTCGGTGGACCCGGTGAGCCGGGCCGTCACCCGCCGGCGCCGCCAGCGCGCGCTGCGGATCGCGGTGCTGGGCGTGGTGGGGGTGTTCCTCGCGTATCCGCTGTACGCGCTGTTCGAGTTCTCGATCCGGTTCCCGCTCACGGGGGCCTACTCCGTCGACGCCTGGACACGGCTGTTCGGGGCCGGCGACGGGGCCCGCCTCCAGCCGCTTTACACGGGCCTGGTCAACTCGCTGCTCATCGCCGTTCTCACGCTGAGCCTCATGTTCGCGCTGCTGTTGCCGACGATGGTGTGGGTGCGGTTGCGGCTGCCGCGGCTGAACCGGGTCGTCGAGTTCCTGTGCCTGCTGCCGCTGACGCTGCCCGCCATCGTGCTCGTGGTGGGGCTGGTGCCGGTGTACCGGTTCATCGCGACCCGCCTGCTGGACACGCACGCCGTCTGGCTCAGCTTCGCGTACGTGGTGTTGGTCCTGCCCTTCGCCTACCGCGCCCTCGACGCCGGCCTCTCCGCCATCGACGTCCGCACGCTGGTCGCGGCGGCCCGCTCCCTCGGCGCCTCCTGGCCCACCGTCGTCGCCCGGGTGCTGCTGCCCAACCTGCGCGGCGCCGTCGCCTCCGCCGCCTTCATCTCGATCGCTGTCGTGCTCGGCGAGTTCACGATCGCGCGGATGCTCGCGCGCGAGAACCTCCAGACCGGCGTCATGCTGGTCAACCAGGCGGCGCCGCAGGTCGCGGCGGCGGTGTCGCTGCTCACGCTGCTGTTCGGGATTGCGCTGCTCGTGGGGCTGAGCTACATCACCAACCGTGCCCACCGCCGACCACGCAGGAGAGACTCATGACACCCACCCCCGGCGCCGTGGCCGTCGAGCTGCGGGCCCTCCGGCGCTCGTTCGGCAGCGTCGTCGCGCTCGACGACCTCGACCTAGACATCGCGCCTGGCGAGCTGGTCGCCCTCCTGGGCCCCTCCGGCTGCGGCAAGACGACGGCGCTGCGCGTCCTCTCCGGCTTGGAGGAGGCTGACTCGGGGCAGGTGCTGGTGGGCGGCCGCGACATCACGCACGTGCCGCCGAACAAGCGCTCGATGGCCATGGTCTTCCAGAGCTACTCCCTGTTCCCGCACCTCACCGCGGCGGGCAACATCGACTTCGCGCTGTCCCTGCGACGGGTGGATCGCGCCCGGCGGCGCGGCATCATCGACCACCACCTCGACCTCGTCGGGCTGGGCAGCCACCACGACCGCTTCCCGACGGAGTTGTCCGGTGGCCAGCAGCAGCGGGTCGCACTCGCCCGCGCGCTGGCGTCCAACCCCGAGGTCCTGCTGCTGGACGAACCGCTGTCGGCGCTCGACGCCCAGGTCCGGGTGCAACTGCGCGACGAAATCCGGCGCATCCAGCTGGAGCTGGGCACCACGACGCTGTTCGTCACCCACGACCAGGGCGAGGCGCTCGCGATGGCGGATCGGGTGGGCGTGATGCGCGCCGGACGACTCGAGCAGATCTCCGCGCCGCGGGACCTGTACGAGCGGCCGGTCAACGAGTTCGTGGCGCAGTTCATCGGCTCCACCAACCGCATCCACGGGAGGGTGAGCGCCGGGCACGTGCGGGTGCTGGGGGAGTGGCTGCCCGTGCTGCCGGGATCGCCGACGGAGGGCGCGGGGGTCGCGCTGGTGCGGCCGGAGCGGTTGTCGGTGACGCCCGCCGTGCACGCGGCCGACGAGCGGGGCTTCGAGGGCACCGTGCGGCAGGTCTCCTTCCTGGGCGACCATGCCCGCGTCTACGTGACGCTGCACGACGACACCGAGTTGCAGGCGTTCGTCCATTCCCGGGACACGCACGGACTCGGGTTGGGGGAGCGCGTGCTGGTCGCCGTCGACAAGGCGCCCGTGCTGGTGACCGCCTAGACGCCGATGGCCCGGCCCCCCCTGGGGAGCCGAGCCATCGTGGGAGTCTGGGTCAGGCGACGCCCGCGTCGATCTCCTCCTGCGTGAGGTAGCCGGTGTCGACCAGCGCTTCGGTGATGTTGTCCTGCGTGACGGTCACGACGTCGAGCAGGTAGGACGGGACGACCTTCACACCGTTGTCGTAATCGGTGGTGTTGTTCGCCTCGGGCTCCTCGCCCGCCAGCAGGTCCTGGGCGGCCGCCACGGCCTGCTCGGCGAGCAGTCGGGTGTCCTTGAAGATCGTCGAGTACTGCACGCCGTCCTGGATCAGCTTGGTGGACGCGATCTCGGCGTCCTGCCCGGTGACGACGGGGAAGCCGTCCTCGACGGTGCCGGAGTAGCCGTTGTTCTGCAGGGCGGTGATGATGCCGCGGGCCAGGCCGTCGTTGGCCGACAGCACGCCGTCGACCTTCTTGTCCTGGTAGTGGGCCGTCAGGAGGTCCTCCATGCGCTTCTGGGCCTTCTCCTGCTGCCACCCGAGCGTCGCGGCCTGGTCGATGCTGGTCTGGCCGGAGACGACGGTGAGGGTGCCGTTGTCGATCTCGGGCTGTAGGACGCTCATGGCCCCGTCGAAGAAGAAGTGGGCGTTGTTGTCGTCGAGCGAGCCGGCGAACAGCTCGATGTTGAACGGGCCGTCGCCGCGCTCCTTGAGGCCGTCGATGAGGGACTGGCCCTGGGCGACGCCGACCTTGAAGTTGTCGAACGAGACGTAGAAGTCGACGTTCTCGCTGTCGCGGATCAGGCGGTCGTACGCGATGACCTTGATGCCCTGGTCGGCTGCCACCTGCAGCTGCGGGGCCAGTGCGGTGCCATCGATGGCGGCGATGATCAGGACGTCGGCGCCCTGGGTGATCATCTGGTCGATCTGCTGGGACTGGGTGGGGATGTCGTCGTTGGCGAACTGCAGGTCGACGGTGAAGCCGGCCTCCTCGAGCTGCGACTTGACCGCGTCGCCGTCGGCGATCCACCGCTCCAGGGTCTTCGTCGGCATCGCGACGCCGACGGTGCCGCCCGCGCCCGCCTCGCCAACGGCGCTGGAGGTCGCGGCCGCACCCGTGCTGTCAGGGTCAGGGGTGCTGCCCGCGCCGCCACCGGCGCACGCGCTCAGGGTGAAGGCCATGGCCGCGCTCGCGGTCAGAGCCAGGAGCTTCCGCATCTTCATACATCCTCCTCGGGATGATCTGGGTCCGGAACGGCCACACGCCGCCCCCAGGAAGCAAGAGGCGCCACTGGCAACTACTCCATCGACTGGGCAGGACAACTTTGTCTCTCACTTGAACTAAATCCTGTCATGCGCACCATGTGTTGTCAAACGCCGCGCGGGGGCGCGACCGGCAACACGCCGTGGACGCGACACGGCGCCCGGGGCCGAAGCCCACGGGCGCCGCGACGACGTCGTGCTATCAGGCCTTGGCGGCCGCCGCCCGACGCTTGTTCCAGATGTCGAACGCAACCGCCAGCAGCAGCACCAGACCCTTGACGATCTGCTGGATGGACGTCTGCACGCCCATCAGCTGCATACCGTTGCTCATCACGGCCATGACCAGGCCGCCGATCATGGCGCCGATCACGGTGCCGACGCCACCGGTGACGGCAGCGCCGCCGATGAAGCACGCCGCGATCGCGTCGAGCTCGAACATGTTGCCCGCGGCCGGCTGGGCGCCGTTGGTGCGCGACGAGAACACCACGCCGGCGATGCCGGTGAGGAGGCCCATGTGCACGTAGACCCAGAAGATGGTCCGCTTGACCTTGACACCCGACAGCATGGCCGCGTTGATGTTGCCGCCGATCGCGTACACGTGACGGCCGTAGATGCTGTTCTTCGCCAGGAAGGAGTAGGTGATGATCAGCACCGCGAGGACGATCAGCACGATCGGGAAGCCACGGGCCGTGGCCAGCTTCCACGCGAAGAACATCACGACGACGGCGACCGCGGCGAGCTTGGCGACGAACAGCGCGAGCCCCTCGACCTCCTGCTCGTAGCGGATGCGCGCCCGGCGGCTGCGCCACTGCGTCCAGGCGAAACCGGCCACCGCGAAGACGCCGATCAACAATGTGAACAGGTCATATCCATAGCCGCCCAACAATCCGTTGAGGAAGCCGTTGGCGATCTGCTGGTACTCCGACGTCATGGGCGACAGCGACACCGAACCGAGGACGAGGAACGTCATGCCGCGGAACAGGAGCATGCCCGACAGCGTCACGATGAAGCCCGGGATGCCGACGTAGGCCACCCAGAAGCCGTGCCAGGCGCCGATCGCCAGGCCGACCAGCAGGCCGGCGATCACGCCGACGTACCAAGGCATGCCTTGTTTGATGATCAGCGTGGCCGACACCGCGCCCACCAACGCCACCACGGAACCCACCGACAGGTCGATGTGCCCCACGACGATGACGAAGAGCATGCCGATGGCCAGGATGAGGATGTAGGAGTACTGCAGGATCAGGTTGCTGACGTTGGTCGGGTTCAGCAGCGTCCCGCCCGTCAACACCGTGAACAGCAGGACGATCGCCACGAACGCGATGACGATGCCACTCTGGCGTAGGTTCTTGGAGAAAAGGTCCTTGACGGTGGCCATCACGCGGCCTCCCTTTCTTTGGTCATGAGCTTCATGAGGCTCTCCTGGGTCGCCTCTCCACGGGGGAGCTGGCCGGTGATCCGGCCGAAGGCCAGAGTGAAGATGCGGTCGCAGATGCCGAGCAGCTCGGGCAGCTCCGACGAGATCACGACGACGGCTTTACCGGCGTCGGCGAGCGCATTGATGATGGTGTAGATCTCGTACTTGGCGCCGACGTCGATACCGCGCGTCGGCTCGTCGAGGATCAGCACCTCGGGGGCGGTCATCATCCACTTGGACAAGACGACCTTCTGCTGGTTGCCGCCGGAGAGCTGGCCGACGACGTTCATCACCGTCGGGGTCTTGATCCGCATCTCCTTGCGGTACCGCTCCGCGTTCTTGATCTCCTCGTTCGAGTTGACGACGCCGTTGCTGGCGATCTTGTCCAGCGAGGCCGCCGAGATGTTGCGGCGGATGTCGTCGATCAGGTTCAGCCCGTACCGCTTGCGGTCCTCCGTGGCGTACGCGAGACCGGCGTCGATGGCGTCGGCCACCGAATGCAGGTGTACCTCCTTGCCGTGCAGGAACAGCCGCCCGCTGACCTTGCGGCCGTAAGCCCCACCGAAGAGGCTCATCGCCAGTTCGGTGCGGCCGGCGCCCATCAGGCCGGCGATGCCGACGATCTCACCCGCGCGGACGTCGAAGGACGCGCTGTCGGACACCTTGCGGCCGGCGACGGTGGGGTGCAGGACCGTCCAGTCCTCGACCCGCATGATCTCCTCGCCGATGTTCGGCGTGTGCTCCGGGAAGAGGTTGTCCAGCTCGCGGCCGACCATGCCCTTGATGATCCGCTCCTGCGTCATCTCGGGGCCGCGGTCGATGGTCTCGATCGTCATGCCGTCGCGGATCACCGTCGTGGCGTCGGCGATGGCGGTGATCTCGTTCAGCTTGTGCGAGATCATGATCGACGTGATGCCCTGCTCCTTCAGATGACGCAGCAGGTCCAGCAGGTGGGCCGAGTCCGTGTCGTTGAGGGCGGCGGTCGGCTCGTCCAGGATGAGCAGCTTCACGCGCTTCGAGAGCGCCTTGGCGATCTCCACGAGTTGCTGCTTGCCGACGCCGATCTGGTTGATCGGCGTGATCGGGTTCTCGTCCAGCCCCACGCGGGCCAGGAGCTTCGCGGCCTCCGCGTTGGTCTTGTGCCAGTTGATCCGGCCCTTCTCCACCTGTTCGTTGCCGAGGAAGATGTTCTCCGCGATCGACAGCAGGGGAACCAGGGCGAGCTCCTGGTGGATGATGACGATCCCGGCATGCTCCGAGTCGTTGATCGATGAGAACGTGCACTCCTTGCCCTCGAAGACGATGTCGCCCTCGTAGGTCCCGTGCGGGTAGACCCCGGACAGCACCTTCATGAGGGTCGACTTGCCCGCGCCGTTCTCGCCACAGATGGCGTGGATCTCGCCCCGCTTGACCTCAAGAGTCACGTCCGAGAGCGCCTTGACGCCGGGAAACGTCTTGGTGATGTTGCGCATCTCGAGGATGGTCTGGTTGTCGCTCATGCGTCGCCTTTCGGAAATGTGACTTGGCGACGATGGCCCGGCCCCTGAGGAGCCGGGCCATCGTGGGTGCCTGGATCAGGCAACGCCTGCGTCGATCTGCTCCTGGGTCCAGTAGCCGGTGTCGACGAGCGCTTCGGTGATGTTGTCCTGCGTGACGGTCACGACGTCGAGCAGGTAGGACGGGACGACCTTCACACCGTTGTCGTAGTCGGTGGTGTTGTTCGCCTCGGGCTCCTCGCCGGCCAGCAGCGCCTGCGCGGCGATGACAGCCTGCTCGGCGAGCAGTCGGGTGTCCTTGAAGATCGTCGAGTACTGCACGCCGTCCTGGATCAGCTTGACGGAGGCGATCTCGGCGTCCTGGCCGGTCACGACCGGGAAGCCGTCGTCGACGGTGCCGGAGTAGCCGTTGTTCTGCAGGGCGGTGATGATGCCGCGCGACAGGCCGTCGTAGGCCGACAGCACGCCGTCGATCTTCTTGTCCTGGTAGTTCGCGGTGAGGAGGTCCTCCATGCGCTTCTGCGCGGTCTCCTGCTGCCAACGCAGCGTGGCGGCCTGCTCGATGTCGGTCTGGCCGGACACGACGGTCATGGTGCCGTTGTCGATCTCAGGCTGGATGACGCTCATGGCGCCCTTGAAGAAGAAGTGGGCGTTGTTGTCGTCGAGCGAGCCGGCGAAGAGTTCGATGTTGAACGGGCCCTCGCCGCGCTCCTTGAGGCCGTCGATGAGGGACTGGCCCTGGGCGACGCCGACCTTGAAGTTGTCGAACGAGACGTAGAAGTCGACGTTCTCGCTGTCGCGGATCAGGCGGTCGTAGGAGATGATCTTGATGCCCTGGGCCGCGGCGTTCTCGAGCTGCGGGGCCAGTGCGGTGCCGTCGATCGCGGCGATGATGAGGACCTTGACGCCCTGCGTGATCATCTGGTCGATCTGCTGCGACTGGGTCGGGATGTCGTCGTTGGCGAACTGCAGGTCGACGGTGAAGCCGGCCTCCTCGAGCTGCGACTTGACGGCCTCGCCGTCGGCGATCCACCGCTCAGAGGTCTGGGTCGGCATCGACACGCCGACGGCGCCCCCTGCCTCGCCGCCCGCGGGCGCGCTGGCGCTGGCGGAGTCGGTCGACCCGGAGGTGGGCTCGGTGGTGCTGCCTGCGCCGCCGCCACCGCATGCGGTGAGGGCGAAGGCCAGAACCATGCCCGCAGCCGCGGTCATGAACTGCTTCATCTTCATTCGTTCCTCCTGAGAACGGTAAAGAGGTGACGGACGGCTGTCGACCGCCCGAGGGGTCGCATCGGGTGTGCGAGGCGAAGCGCGATGCGCGCGTGACCTGACCTCGGGCAATGAGTTCTCGACGATCAGGACGGCGTTGTCTCTCCGTTGGCCTGAGTCTGTCCCCGGGTGATAGCGCTGTCAACCGAATCGGGGGGTGCAGATGGTTGCAAAATGATAACGATCGTCGGGTGCCTCGAAACAGTGTCGACTAGGCCGGGGCTGGGGCGGATGCCGAAACGACGTTTCGTAGTATGTCCGGGTGACGCCGCACCCCAAGACCCATCCGCACGAGGCCCGCAAGGGGGTCGTGCGCACCCTCCACCACGACGCCGGCGAGCGCCCGCACGTCCTGGTGTGGGAGGTCACGCGCGCCTGCCAGTTGGCCTGTCGGCACTGCCGCGCCGATGCCTTCACGCGCGCCGACCCTCGGCAACTGACCACCGAACAGGGCAAGGCGCTCCTGGATGACTTCGCGGCCTACGGCACCCCCAAGCCGATCGTCATCCTGTCGGGGGGCGACGCGTTCGAGCGCGACGACCTCGAGGAGCTGATCGCCTACGGCACGTCGATCGGGCTGCCGATCGCGCTGTCGCCGTCGGTCACCCCGCTGCTCACCGACGAGCGGCTGGCGTCGGTGCGGGAGGCCGGTGTCAAGGCGTTCTCCCTGTCGCTCGACGGCGCCACCCCCCAGACCCACGACTCGTTCCGCGGCATCGACGGCACGTTCGCCGACACCATGGCCGCGGCCGAGCTCGTCGTGAAGCATGGCTTCCGGTTCCAGGTGAACACGACGATCTGCCGCAACAACCTGCGCGAGCTCCCGGCCCTGCTGAAGCGGACCATGGAGATGGGCGCGGGCATGTGGTACGTCCTGTTCCTCGTCCCGATGGGCCGCGGCTCAAACCTGGAGCCGCTGGATCCCGAGGAGATGGAGGACGTGCTGCACTGGCTGCACGACGTGTCGGACCGGATCGCGGTGAAGGTGACGGAGGCGCCGAACTACCGGCGCGTCGCGATCCAGCGCGACGACGCCCGCGCGGCGGGGGAGCCGCTGCCGGTGCGCGGCGAGTTGCACGCGTGGCTGACGGCGGAGACGGAGGCCCTGCTTGGTGAGGTCCTTGAGCGTCGCCCGCCGCGGCCGCCGATCGGGGTCAACAGCGGGCGCGGGTTTGCGTTCGTCGACCACATCGGCGACGTCTACCCGTCGGGCTTCCTCCCGTACCGCTGCGGGTCGGTGAAGGAGCAGTCGTTCCGGGAGATCTACGCCGAGGCTCCGATGATGAAGGCTCTGCGTGACCCGTCGTCGTACGCCGGTAAGTGCGGGGTGTGCGAGTTCAACTGGATCTGCGGGGGATCGCGGGCCCGGGCGCATGCGATGGTGGGCGACCCGCTGGCGTCGGATCCGACGTGCGTGTACCAGCCGGCGGCGTGGGTCGCGCAGCATGAACAGCAGGACAACTCGGACCTCGCGACCGTATAGGGCCTCGGAGGGCCAGTTCGACGGCGCGTCGTGCCGGTGCGCCGGGGAGGGATCTGGTCGCGTACGGCGGTGGGGCGTCTTGTGTGTCGCTGGTGTGCGCGGCGGGCTCAGAGGAGGTGGCCGTAGCCGAGCGCGACGAGGTTCGCCCGCGACATCGCCAGCGACTCGAACGGGTCGCGGCCGTAGGGTCGTCCTGCTCGACCAGAAGGTGCCGTCGCCTCAAGGAGATCGTCGAGGCGGGCGAGATCGGCGCCATCCGCCGCTCCACCTGGACCATCACCACCTGGTGGCGTCCGCAGGGCTACTACGACTCCAGCGCGTGGCGCGCGACGTGGGGCGGCGAGGGTGGCGGCGTTCTCGTCAACCAGGCCCCCCACCAGCTCGACCTGTGGCAGTGGATCTGCGGAGTCCCGAAGACCGTGGTGTCGAAGCTCGGCTATGGCGTCAACCGCGACATCGTCGTCGAGAACGAGGTCACCGCCCTGGTCGACTACGGCGACGGCGTGACCGGCACCTTCATCACCTGCACGTACGACATCGCGGGCACCGACCGGCTGGAGATCCTGGGCGACGCGGGCAAGATCGTCGTCGAGGACAGCAAGCGAGCCGTCGTGACCCGCCTGCGGAAGCCCGAGGCGGAGCTCAGCGCGGGCATGGACATGGCCGACGTGATGCGCCTGTTCACCGGCGAGGTCGACCTCGACACCCTGTACTCGCAAGAGACGCTCGAGTTCGAGTCCGCGTTCGGCAGCCAGCACGCCGACGTCCTGGAGAACTTCGCGCTCAACGTCATCGACGGCACCCCGCTCCTGGCGCCCGGTGCCGACGGCATGCACGGGGTCCGGTTGGCCAACGCGATCCACCTGTCCAGCTGGAAGGGCGCCGAGGTGCCCATCGCCTTCGACGGCGACGAGTACCTTGCCCTGCTGAACGACCGCATCCGCGAAGAGGGCAAGTTCCCCGAGCGCGGATGACAGCGCGGGACCACCACCGACACGAATAGCAGGCGAACTGATGCGTCGCGCCCCTGAAGGGCGTCGGGACCGAAGTTCGACGGCGTGTCGTGTCGGGGTGAGGGCCGGCGGATCGCGCGGTGGCTCAGGTGGGGCGCTGGTCTGGACGGTCGGTTGTGTGGCCGGGCGGCGGCTCAGTGGGCGGGCGGCGGCTCAGTGGGCGGGCGCCGTCGAGCTCGGCGCCACGCGGGCCGGCTGCTTGACGAAGAGGGCGACGAGGAACCCCGCCAGCAGGACGAGCACCACGCCGAGGATGCCCCAGTACTGCGCCGACTCCTCCGCGGACCCCGTCACCGCGACACCGACCGCGATCGCCAGGCCGAACATCGTCGGAGCCAGGAAGCTCACCGCGCGCCCCGTAGTGGCGTAGAGCCCGAACATCTCGCCGCTCATGCCCTCGGGGATCAGGCGGGCCAGGAACGACCGGCTGGCGGACTGCGCCGGGCCGACGAACAGCGTCATGCCGAGGCCGAAGATCCAGAACACGGTCTTGCCGCCGTCGTGGAGGAAGAAGATGCCCAGGCCCAGGCCGACGAGCATCGCCAGCGACACCAGGATGACGGTCTTGGGGCCGAGCCGGTCGTCGAGCAGGCCGAACAGCATCGTCGCGACGCCGGCCGTGACGTTGGCCACGACCCCGAAGATGACGACCTCGCCGAACGTGAAGCCGAAGGTGCCGGCCGCCAGGACGCCGCCGAACGTGAACACGCCGGCCAGCCCGTCGCGGAACAGTGCCGAGGCGATGAGGAAGAACAGGGTGTTGGGGTTGTCGCGCCCGACCCTGGCGATGGAGCGGAACAGCTCGCGGTAGGAGCCGACGATGCCCAGCGACGGCGGCACGTGGTCGGGCCGCCGGTCCTTGATGGCCAGGAAGATCGGGACGGTGAACATGACGGTCCACGCGCCGCAGATGAGCATGGCGAAGCGGACGTCGTCGGGCGTGAAGTCCGAGCCGAGGACGCCGATGATGACGAGCAAGATCGTGATGCCGCCGAGGTAGCCCAGCCCCCAGCCCAGCCCGCTGACCCGGCCGACGTTGGCCGGCGTGCTGACCTGGTCCAGCGCCGCGTAGTAGTTGACGTTGGCGATCTCGGAGACGACGTTGCCCGCCCCCAGCAGCACGGCCCCCAGCAGGAAGTACTCGGGGGCCGGGGCGACGAAGTACATGGCCGCGCAGATCGCGGCCAGCAGCCACGTCTGCCACCGCAGGTGGAACATGCGCTTGCCGGTGCGGTCCGCGCCCTGGCCCAGCACGGGAGCGAGCAGCGCGATGAGCAGGCCGGCGGTCCCGGTGGCCCAGGCGAGCTTCATCGTCACCTCGTCCTTGTCCCCGAAGGCGGAGCTGGTCAGGTAGACCGAGAAGACGAAGGTGGTGATGACGGTCGCGAACGGCTGCGTCCCCCAGTCCCACAGGGCCCAACTGAAGACCTTCCGGCCTGGGGCCCGGGTGGGGGACAGCGCGCCGGTGCGGGGTGCGGCGTCGTCGACGGCGGGGGGCTCGAGGGTGCTCACGCGAGCAATGTAGGCCGTGCCGGTGAACGTCGGGAGTCATCTCCCTAAACGGGGATGGTCAGATTGGGCTGGTGAGTCGTGTTTGAACCCGGCCCGCCAGGGGTAGTGTCCGAAACGAGAACCTTGACCCCCCAAGGAGGGCAATCATGCGTATCGGATCTTCCGTCTTCCTCATCGCGCTCGGCGCGATCCTGACGTTCGCCGTCGAGGCCGACATCCCCTATGTCAGCCTCGACCTCGTGGGGTACATCCTGATGGCCGCCGGCCTGATCGGCCTCATCTGGGCGCTCATGGCGCAGAACCGCAGCCGGACCACCGAGACCCGGACCGTGCACGATCCGAACACCGGCGAAACGGTGCGCCGTTCGGAGTCATCCGAAGGGATCTAACCCCCACCAGACCAGCAGCCCCTCGCCCACCCGCCCCCGGTGGCCGAGGGGCTGCTTTGTGCGCTCCCCACAACCGGAGTGGACTTCAATCAGAGGTTCCCTCCAGGGTTGTATGGTGGGGGCGCACGCCAGTTTTTGTAGACACGACGGCGCCCACGATGGTCGCCGGGACCAAAGAAAGGCAATCGCATGACCGACAGCGGAGTCCTCAAGTACGGGGATCTCGAGCTCGAACTGCCGATCGTGGAGGCCACGCAGGGCAACAACGGATTCGACATCAGCAAGGTGCTGGCCAAGACCGGCGCCACGACGCTGGACCCCGGCTTCGTGAACACCGCATCGTGCACCTCGGCGATCACGTTCATCGACGGTGACCAGGGCATCCTGCAGTACCGCGGGTACCCGATCGAGCAGCTGGCCGAGAAGGCGACCTTCATCGAGGTCGCCTATCTGCTCATCTACGGGGAGCTTCCGACGCAGGAGCAGCTGGACGAGTTCCGGCTGAAGATCTCGCGCCGCATGATGCTCGACGAGCGCATGCGCGAGCTGTACCGGTGCTTCCCGCGCGGGGCGCACCCCATGCAGGTGCTGGCCGCCGGCGTCATGGCGCTCGGCTCCTTCAACCGCGACACCTTGTCCGTGCACGACTCCGCGCAGGTGGAGGAGGCGTCGCTGCGTCTGCTCGGCTCGATGCCGACGCTCGCTGCGTACGCGTACAAGAGCTCGGTCGGGGAGCCGTTCCTGTACCCGCAGACCAAGCTGGGCTACGTCGAGAACTACCTGCGCCTGTCCTTCGGGACCCCGCAGGAGGAGTACGAGATCGATCCCGCGATCGTGCGCGCGTTCGAGACCCTGTTCATCCTGCACGCGGACCACGAGCAGAACGCCTCCACGTCGACGGTGCGGCTGGTCGGATCCGCGGACGCGAACATCTACGCGTCCATCAGCTCCGGCGTCAACGCGCTGTCGGGCCCGCTGCACGGCGGCGCCAACCAGGCCGTGCTCGAGATGCTGGCGAGGATCCACGACGAGGGCCTGGATATCAAGGAGTTCGTGTCGCTGGTCAAGGACAAGAAGTCGGGCGTCAAGCTCATGGGCTTCGGACACCGGGTCTACAAGAACTACGACCCGCGCGCGAAGATCATCAAGGGCCACGCCGACGAGCTGCTGCGCAACTCGGGCCGGAGCAACCGCCTGCTCGAGATGGCGCTGGAGCTGGAGGAGACGGCGCTCAACGACGAGTACTTCATCGAGCGCAAGCTGTACCCGAACGTCGACTTCTACACCGGCCTGATCTACGAGGCGATGGGCTTCCCGGCACAGCACTTCACCGCGCTGTTCGCACTGGGCCGTCTGCCCGGCTGGATCGCGCAGTGGCGCGAGCAGCACGCGGACCCGACGCGCAAGATCGGCCGCCCGCGGCAGATCTACGTCGGCGAGACCAAGCGCGACTACGTGCCGATCGCCGAGCGCTGATCAGTCGAGCCACGCGGCGGGCCCGTCCCCTCGGGGGCGGGCCCGCCGCTGTGTCATCGACGCCTCGCGTGGGGCGAGCGAAGGCGTCCGCGTGCGCCGGGGAAGTTCACGGGCAAGCCCTTGACCCGACTATGTTCGACGCGCCAGGATTGAGTCGTTTTCATCGATGAAAGGTCGAGCGTGACCGTCCCCCTCGTCGCTCCCGCGGCCCCGCGCCGCGCTGGCAGCCGAAGCCCCCTGTCGCTCACCGCGGTCCGCCTGGATTCCGGCTCCCGCCTCGGCGCCTGGCAGCAGAGAAACGCCGCCGCGACCATCCCGCACTGCATCGGCCAGCTCGAGGAGGCCGGCAACCTGGACAACTTCCGCCGTGTGATCGGCGAGTCCGAGGCCGAGTGGCGAGGCTTCTGGTTCGCGGACTCCGACGTCTACAAGACCATCGAGGCGGTCGCGTGGGAGATCGCCCGGACCGGCACCACCGACTTCGACTCCTGGCTCGACGACGTCATCGGGCTCGTGGCCCGCGTCCAGGAGGCCGACGGCTACGTCATGACCTGGATCCAGGGCGTGCACCCCGAGAAGAGGTTCGCCGAGCTCGACTGGACGCATGAGATGTACGTGCTCGGGCACATGGTCCAGGCCGCCGTCGCGCTGGCCCGAGCGGGCCGCACCGACCTCCTCGACCTCGCGGTCCGCTTCGTCGACCTCGTCGACGCCACCTTCGGACCGGGTGCTGACCAGGTGGGCTACTGCGGCCATCCCGAGCTGGAGACTGCGCTGGTGGAGCTCTACCGCCACACTGGCGAGCGCCGCTACCTCGACCTCGCCCGCCATCAGCTGGATCACCGAGGCTCCGGTCTGCTGAAGGTGGGCTCCCTGGGCGCGCGCTACTTCCAGGACCACGCGCCTGTCCGCGAGTCGCAGAGCGCGGTGGGACACGCTGTCCGCCAGCTCTACCTCAACGCCGGCGTCACCGACCTGGTCCTGGAGGAGGGCGACCAGTCGCTCCTCGAAGCTATGCGCGCCCAGTGGGACAGCGCGCACCACCGCAAGATGTACCTCACCGGCGCGTTCGGGTCGCGGCATCGCGACGAGGCCTTCGGCGACGACTACGAGCTCCCCTCGGACCGCGCCTACGCCGAGACCTGCGCCACCATCGCGGACCTGCACTGGAACTGGCGGATGTACCTCGCCGAGGGTGGCGCCCGCTACGCCGAGACCATCGAGCGCGAGCTGCACAACGCGCTGGCCGCCTCGCTGGACGAGACCGGCACGCGCTTCTTCTACTCCAACCCGCTGCAGCTGCGCCCGGACCGCTACTCTGAGGAGAACGCGCCCCGCGAGCGGACCCCCTGGTACGCCTGCGCCTGCTGCCCGCCCAACATCGCCCGCGTCTTCGCGCAGCTGAGCGGCTACGTGGCCTCCGTCGACGGCGACGCCCTCGCGATCCACCTCTACACCGGCGCGGAGATCGACGTTCCCGATGCCCTGGGCGGCGGCACCGTGACGGTGCGCACCAGCTACCCCGACGCCGGCCGCGTCGAGATCGCCGGCCCCGCCGGGCTGCCCGTCGCGCTCCGCATTCCCACCTGGGCGGCTGACGCCACCGTCGACGGCGCCCCGGTCGCCCCGGAGGCCGACGGCTACGCCCGGCTCACCCTGACCAGCCGGCCCAGCGTCCTCGACCTCCCCATGACCCCGCGCTGGACGCAGGCCAACCACCGCGTGGACTCGGTGCGCGGCTGCGTCGCGCTCGAGCGAGGCCCCCAGGTCTACTGCGTCGAGCAGGTGGACCTCTCCGAGCAGATCCGCCTCGACGACGTCGTCGTCGACCCCACCCAGCCGCCGCTGGAGTCCGACGGCGGGCTCCGGATCGCGGTGACCCCACGGCGGGAGGTGGGCCCGCTCTACGGCGCGCCCTCCACCGCCCCCACCGGGGAGCCCGTGACCGTGCGGGCCATCCCCTTCCACACCTGGGGCAACCGCGCCTCCGGTGCCATGCGCGTCTGGCTACCGGCTTCGTAAGACCCTCCGCTCCCCGCGATGCCGGGTGAGGGCCCACGCGGTCAACGCGGGTAGAGTGCCACGTCGAAGGAGTGACCGCACGTGCGCAGCATCGCCAAGATCATGGCCACAGCCCGAGAGCTGTGGCCGCTCTACCTCACCGTCGTCATCGGGGCCGTCGCCACCTCCGCGACCGCCCTGCTGACCCCGTTCGTCATCGCGCGGGCCACGGACACGGTCATCGACATCGCGGAGGGCCGCGGCGGCACCGTCGCCGACCTCATGTGGCTGGCGGTGATCCTGCTGATCATCGCGCTCGCGAACTCGGCGATCACCAACGTCTCCGGCTACTTCGGCGACCTCATGTCGGTCAGACTGCGCGCCATCCTCTCGGCGAACTACTACCGCAAGCTGCTGCGCCTGCCGCAGCGCTACTACGACAACGAGCTGACCGGCACCATCATCTCCCGGCTCAACCGCTCCATCACGTCGATCACCGACTTCCTGCAGACCTTCAGCAACGGATTCTTCCCCACCGTCATCACGCTGCTGGCCGTGCTCGTCATCACCGCCTTCTACTCCCCGTGGCTGAGCGTGCTGCTCATCGTCATCTACCCGACGTTCGTGTGGCTGACCGCGCTGACGTCGAAGAAGTGGCAGGTCTGGGAGAAGCAGAAGAACGACCACTACGACATCTCCGGCGGCCGGTTCTCCGAGGTCATCGGGCAGATGCGGGTGGTGAAGTCGTTCGTCACCGAGCGCCGCGAGCTCGACTCGTTCCGCGGGCACTACCGCGACGCCGTCGACCTGACCCGCCGCCAGTCGCGGTTCTGGCACACCATGGACATGTGGCGCCGCGGAGCGCTCGATCTGGTGTTCTTCGGCATCTACGCCATCATCTTCTGGCAGACCGCGACCGGCCAGTACAGCGTCGGCACCATGGTGCTGCTCATTCAGCTCACGACGATGGCGCGGATGCCGGTGACGTCGATGAGCTACTGGGTGGACATGACGCAGCGGGCGGTCGCGGGCAGCCTCGAGTACTTCAAGGTGATGGACGAGGCCGACGAGCCGAACAACCCGCTCGAGGCGGCGCCGTCGGCGGAGGTGCAGTGGGTCGACTCCGACCCGGTGGTGGAGTTCGACGACGTGAGCTTCGGCTACGGCGACGGCGACGACCTGGTCCTGCGCGACATCGATCTAACGGTCAACCGCGGCGAGCGCATCGCGTTCGTCGGTGAGTCCGGCGGCGGGAAGACGACGCTGGTCAACCTCATCATGAAGCTCTACCCGGTGACGTCTGGCACCGTGCGCGTCCACGGCCAGTCGGTCGACGACGTGCCGACGGCCGAGCTGCGCCGCGAGATCGGCGTCGTGTTCCAGGACGCCAACCTCTTCTCCGGCACCATCCGGGAGAACATGGCCTACGGTCAGGACGACGTCACGGACGAGCAGCTGGCGGTCGCGGCGCGGCGCGCCAACGCGATGACGTTCATCTCGCACCTCCACGGCGGCTTCGACACGGAGATCGGCGAGCGGGGCATCAAGCTGTCGGGCGGGCAGAAGCAGCGGCTGTCGGTGGCCCGCGCGCTCCTCAAGGACGCGCCCATCCTCATCCTCGACGAGGCCACCAGCTCGCTGGACACCAAGTCAGAACGCGCCGTGCAGGCCGGGCTCGAGGAGCTGATGGAGGGCCGGACGACGCTGATCATCGCGCACCGCCTGTCGACCATCTCGACGGTGGACCGGATCGTCACGCTGCGCGACGGCCGCATCGACGAGATCGGCACCCCTGCCGAGCTCGCCACTACCGGCGGCATCTACGCCGAGCTGCTGGCGCTGCAGGGCTCCACCCGCAAGGCGGACAAGGCCCGCCTGCTGCGCTACGACATCACCCAGTAGCGCCGCCCGCGCGGCGTTCGAGTTCGTCGGGGTCGCGGACCACGATCCGGCGCCCGGCGGGCAGCGCGATGATGCCATCGTCGGCGAGCGCGCGCAGCCGTCGGCTCAGGGTCTCCGGGGTCGTCCCCAGGTAGCTGGCGACATCCTTCTTCGCCATCGGCAGTTCCACGACGGCGCCGTCGTCTCCCCGGCGGGCGGGGAGGTCGAGCAGGTACGCGGCGATCCGGGCCTCGACGTCGGCCCCACCGAGGGCGGCCAGCATCCGCTCCGCGGCTGCAAGCCGCTCGGCCTGGACCTGCAGCATCCGCACGGCGATGTCCGGGTACCGCGCCACCAGGCCGGCGAGGTCGGCGTGGTCGAAGGCGCACACGACGACGTCGGTCTCCGCGATCGCGTGGTTCGCCGGCCGCCGGCCCAGGATGAACGACGCCTCCCCGACGACATCGCCGGGACCCAGCACGCGCAGCACTCGCTCGTGGCCGGTGTCCATCAGTTGCGACACCCGGACCCGGCCCTCGTGGATCACCAGCAGCCGACGCGCCCGGTCCGACGGGGTCAGCAGGAACTGCCCGGCGGCGGCTCTGACGGGCCGGGCGAAGCCGGCCACCTCGCTCTGCTGTCGCGGGTCGAGCCCCCGGAAGACGGGGACCCGGGCGACGCAGGTGTCGCCGTCGCGGTGATCGGTCATGGGCCCAGCCTGCCAAACCCGGCGGCGGGGAGGGCTTGATCCACGTCAAGGAGCCCCGCGTCGCGCCGCCGTACGGTCGAATCGTCGCCGCCGTCGGGGCGGCCCGATCCGAGGAGGAGACCATGTCCACCACCCACACCACGCTGCGTGCCGAGGGGTTCAGCTGCCCCAGCTGCGTCGCGAAGATCGAGAAGTCGCTGGCCGCGCTACCCGGCGTCAGCGCCGCGACGGTGCACTTCGCGTCCTCGCGCATCGAGGCTGACCACGATCCCGACCGGACCACCGTCGACGACCTCGTCGCCGCCGTCGCCCGGGCGGGCTACACCGCACGTCCGTCCGCATTCTGAGGGGGTTCGCCATGATCACGGTGCATCGACGGTGGGCGGTTCCCGCCGTCGCCGGCGCCCTCATCGCGGCGTCGTGGGTCGTCGACGCGGCCGCCGGCGGGCACCCGGCGGGGCGGTGGCTGATGCTGGCCGCCGCCGTCGTCGCCGGGGTGCCGGTGGCACGGTCCGCGGTCCGCGCGGTGCGGCTGAGGACGGTCGGCATCGACCTGCTGGTGACCGTCGCCGCCGCGGGGGCCGTGGCGATCGGCAACTACTGGGAGGCGGCTGCCGTGACGACGCTGTTCGCCATCGGCCATGCGCTGGAGGACGCCACGCTCGCCCGGACCCGGTCCGCGCTGGCCGAGCTCGTGGCCCTGGCGCCGGACGTCGCGACGGTGGTGCGCGACGGCACGCAGGTGACGGTCCCTGCGCGCGAGGTCGCGGTGGGGGAGACGGTCGTCGTCAAGCACGGCGCCCGGGTCCCCGTCGACGGGGTGGTCCTCACCGGCCGGGCCGCCGTCGACGAGGCGGCGATCACCGGGGAGTCGATCCCGGCCGAGAAGGCGGAGGGGTCGACGGTGTTCGCTGGCACGGTGGCCGTCGACGGGTTCGTCACGGTGCGTGCCGCCGGCGTCGGTGCCGACACGACGCTGGCGAGGATCGTCCACCGCGTCGAGGAGGCTCAGGACGCCAAGGCGCGCACGCAGCAGTTCATGGAACGGTTCTCCCGGTGGTACACGCCCGGCATCATCGTGCTGGCGCTGGTGATGGGGATCGCGACCCGGGACCTCGAGCTCGCGCTGACGCTGCTGGTCATCGGCTGCCCGGGGGCGCTGGTGATCTCGGTCCCGGTCGCGCTGGTCGCGGGGATCGGCCGCGCCGCCCGCGACGGCATCCTCATCAAGGGCGGCGAGTTCCTGGAGACGGCCGCACGCGTCGACACCGTCGCGCTGGACAAGACGGGGACGCTCACGACGGGCCGCCCGGAACTGACCGACGTCGTCGCCCGGGGCGACTGGTCTCCGGACGAGGTGCTGGGCTGGGCGGCCCGGGCCGAGGCCGGCTCGGAGCACCCGCTGGCCCGGCCGGTCGTCGCTGCGGCGCTGGCCCGGGGCCTGGCGGTCGGGGCGGTGCCCGACGACGTGCGCGCGGTCCCGGGCCGGGGGATCGTGGCCACGGTCGACGGGCGCGAGGTCGTCGTCGGCACCCCGGAGCTCGCCGCCGGAGCCAAGGACCAGTGGGCGGAGCAGGCGTCGGCCCGGCTGGCCGAGGAGGGCCGCACGCCGCTGGTGGTGGCGCTCGACAGCGCGGTCATCGGCGCGATCGGCGTCGCCGACGGCATCCGGCCCGAGGCGGCGGCCCTGGTGGCGGCCCTGCGGGGAGTGGGGGTGTCGCGGGTGCTGATGCTCACCGGCGACCAGGCACGCGTCGCGTCCGCGGTCGCGGGACGGGTCGGCATCGCGGACGCCCGAGCCGGACTCCTCCCCGAGGAGAAGCTCGACGTCGTGCGGGCACTGCAGGCCGAGGGCCGCGTCGTCGCGATGGTGGGCGACGGCGTCAACGACGCCCCGGCGCTGGCGCTCGCCGACGTCGGGATCGCGATGGGTGCGGCGGGCTCGGCGGTCGCCGTCGAGACGGCGGACATCGCGCTGATGACGAGCCGCCTGGACCGCATCCCGCAGGCCATCGGTCTGGCGAAGCGGACGGCGCGGGTGATGCGGCAGAACATCGCCATCGCGCTGGTGACGGTCGCGCTGCTGCTCGCCGGTGTGCTGGTGGGTGGTGTGACGATGGCGATCGGGATGCTGGTCCACGAGGCGTCGGTGCTCGTGGTGATCGCCAACGGCATGCGCCTCCTCCGCCCCACGCGCTGACCGGGCCCGGGCGGCCCGGCGTCCGGCGCCCGGGGGGCGGCAGGCGTCAGCCGCGGTCGAGCATCGAGCGGATCGCCCCGACGGTGGCCGCGCGCCCGTCCGCCCACCGCGGCTCATCGTCGGACAGCAGCGCCAGCATCCCGGTGAGCTCGTCGGACGCCAGCTGATGCAGGCGTTCGAGCGCCGCGCGACCCGACGGCCGCGTCGGCAACGCGGCCTCGACGGCGGCCGCCCCCTCGTCGGTCGTCACCCCGTTGGCGAGGATCCCGGCCCAGAACAGCCAGGTCCGGGTCTCCTCCCACAGCTCGTCGTCGGTCACCTGGCGTGGGCCTCGATCACCTCGACGATCGACGGCCGCAGCTCCGCCGGCGCGATCACGCGGTCCACGGAGCCGACCGCCACCGCGCGGTGGATGTTGTGCACACCGTCGAACTCCGCTGCGATCTCCGAGATCTTCTCCGCCCGCACCGCGGCGCGGACATCGGCCAACTCCACCTGCAGTTCGGCCCGCTGCTCGGGTGCCGCGTCACGCAGCGCGGCCTCCAGCTCCGCGACCCGAGGATCGGCCGCCGTCCGCTTCGCGACGTCGCCGGCGAACACCACCGCCGCCGCCGGAGCGCCGCCGATGACGGAGGCGAACGACCCCTCGATGGCGAGCACCGTCATGTTCTCGTTGAGCCGCTTGGAGAACACGACGAACGCGCCGCCGTGGTAGCGCGAGATGACGACGAAGACGATGGGCCCGTCGAAGTTCACGATGGCCCGCCCGATCTCGGCGCCGTACTCCAGCTGGAGGTTACGCATCGACTCGGGCGAGCCGTCGAACCCGGACAGGTTCGCAAGCACCACGAGCGGCCGGTTGCCCGACGCGGCGTTGATCGCGCGGGCCACCTTCTTCGACGACCGCGGGAACAGCGTGCCGCCCGTGAAGGTGTCGGGGCCGTCGGCGGGCGGGAAGCCCGCCCGCGACACGGGCATCGACTCGATGCCCACGACGCTGACCGAGTGCCCGCCGATCCGGGCGTCGACCACGACCGCGGTCTCCGCCTCCGCCATGCCGGCCCAGCGCTCTACGCGCGGGTGGTCCTGGTCGCACACCGCCGCGATGACGGTGCGGATGTCGAACGGCTTCTTCCGGTCCGGGTTGTGCTCGCGGGAGAAGATCTGCCCGACGGTCGCGAAGTCCGTGCCGAGGTTGTGCGGGTAGTCGGACACGTCCCGATCCACCGGGTCGCCCGTCACCGCCCGGCGGGGCGCCGTCTCGCCCGGCGCGACGTACGTGTGGTCGTAGTGCGACATGAGGATGCCCATGGCCGCGCCCAGGTCCTTGGCCCAGTACTGCGCCTGCCCGTTGGGCCCCATCACGCGGTCGTAGCCGCCGATGCCGAAGTTGTCCTCGGCCGACACACCGCCCGAGAAGTCCAGCGACTGCTTGCCGGTCAACACCATCGCGGAATCGGGCGTCATGACGAGGATGCCCTTGGTGTGCATCAGCATCGTGGCCTCGGCGTTCCAGTACGGCTGGGCGCCGACGTTGATGCCCGCGACCACGACGTTGATCTCCCCGCCCGCCTGGGTGAACTCGACGATGCGGCGCAGCGCGGCCCCCACCCAGTCCATGTTCTCGGTGCCGGACTCCATGGAGATCCGGGCCCCGGAGCTGAGGGTGAACCACTCGACGGGCACGCCCGTCTCCTCGGCGAGGTCGAGCGCGGCCATGATGCGCGAGCACTCGGGCTCCGCGACGGCGCCCAGGCCCTTCGTCGGGTCGCCCGACAACACGATGCGCGTCACGCCCTCCGGGTGCAGCGCCGTCGGCGTGGTCACCTTGGCGACGATGATGCCGGCCTTGTTCCGGCCCGGCGCGCGGTCCACCTCGACGAGGCGGCCCGAGTCGTCCAGGTCCAACTCGGCGAGGGAGCCGCCCGGGCCGGCGAGGGTCGCGGACAGCTCGTAGGGGTAGACCAGGCCGCGACGGCGGGCGCGCACGACCTTCCCGGCGTAGTCGTCGAGCGGCTTGAGCGGCTCGGTCGGGGGCGGGGTCACCGTGGTGGTGACGCCGGCGCCGGGCTGTGCGTGGAAGCGGACGGCGAGGGGGATCGTGTGTCGCCCCGTCGCCGACCCTTCGCGACGCTCGCCCGCGTCGGGTGCGTCGTCGCGGAACGGGGGTCGCACGAAGCGGCCCTGGCAGAGGACCTCCTCGATGCCCGCGCCGTCGGACAGCGGCGTGATCCGGTCCTGCAGCGGCGTGATGTCGTCGATGTCGAGATCGATCTCGGGCCAGACGTGCACCCACACGTGGTTCATATCCAGCTTCGAGCCGGCCTTCCCGCGCGCGGACCGGGTCCGGCGGATCGCCTCCAGGCAGTTGGCGACGGAGCGCTCCGCGTGGGGCAGCCCGATGAGGCGGCCGTCGGCGTCGCGCACGACCGCCAGCTGCCGGACCTGCGCCATCGCGACGAGGCGACGGTCGTCGGGGTTGGCCTTGGCGACGCAGTCGAACAGCAGCACGTCGGCGGGGGCGTCGAGGCGCGTGATGTCGAAGTCGCGGAGGCGCCACAGGTCGAGGCGCCGCCCCACCATAGGGGGCAGGCCGCGGATCTTCTCGTCCTCGACGATCTCGCCGTGCGGGAAGCGGAAGGTGCGGTACTCGACGGCCCCGTCGGCCGTGCAGACGCCCACCGCGACCCGCGTCACGGCGTCGTCCCACGACCACGAGCGCAGCCGCGCCAGCAGCTCCGTGCCCAGCGCCTCTGGATCCGGCCGTTCGGGCCAGAGCACGTAGAGCTCGACGACCGCGTCGTACCCGGGCGTGCGCGCCGCGACCTGGCTCGCCACCAGCGACTCCAGCGGACCGCCGGCGGCCATCTCTTCGGCGAGCCCGACGGTGCCGACGAACCGGCGCGGCCGCTCGCCCAGCATGTAGTCGCCCAGCACGACGGAGCGCCCGCCGACCGTCAGCCGCTGCACGCCGCTGAGGTCGTAGTCGGTGTAGTACTTCCGCAGGAGGACCTCGAGCATCGGCTCATGCGCCGGGACCCCGCGACCCAGCCGCGTGGCGAGGAAGTTCGCCGTCCACTCGGGGATCGCGGCGAGCCGGGCGATGCGCTCGTCGTAGTCAGCGGCGTCGGGGGCGGCGGCCAGGGCCTCCACCTCGTCGCCGACCCCCGCGACGATGGCCGCGCGCTCCGCGTCCACCTGCGGCTGATCGAACCAGCGGAACCGCACGGAGCGGGCGAGGTCGCCGACGGCCGGGAACCGCAGCTGGGTGGCGCGCACCAGGCGCTCGAGTTGGGCCCGGGCGTTGACGGCGCGGTCGGCGTCGGGCGCGGGCTCGCTGATCCAGCGGTCGAGGAGGCCCAGGATGAGCGGGACGTCGGACGCGACGCGCTTCTGCGCGAGGAAGATCCGGAACACGGCTGCCTCGAGGGCCGGGGTCCGGTCCAGGGACTCGACGCCGTAGTGACGCAGCGCCGCCGCGAGCCGGTCCACGAACTGCGTCGGCAGCCCGGCCCGGTCGACGTCCAGCGTGGTCAGGTAGCGGTGGAAGTGCTCGCGGTCCGAGTGGACCCGCAGTTCGGTGTTGGCCTGCTCGCCGAACGGCCGGTTGCGGCTGAGTTCGGCGAGGTCCGCGAACAACGTCACCAGGCCGATCTCACCGGACAGGACGTCCGCGCCGGCGGCGCGGGCCTCGTCGCGGGCCTCCAGGTAGCTCGGCAGGGTCTTGGCCGAGGGGTCGACGTCAAAGCCCATGAGCGTGGCGGACAGGTCCGACAGCAGCCGCGCGGCGCGCTCGGCCGGGTCGGCCACGGGCGGGCAGGTGGGGATCTCGACGGCGGGCACGTCGGCGGCGGCGGAGGCGTCGCCCCCGTTGCCGAGCGGCTCGAGGCGCACCAGCGGCGCCATCGACTCGACCTGCGAGCCCGTCATGACCAGCAGTTCCTTCACGCGGCCGGCGAAGGGCGCGTGGATGGCGGTCTCCATCTTCATGGATTCGAGCACGATGACGGGGGCGCCGGCCTCGACCTCGTCACCGACGGCCACCGGGGTGGCGACGACCAGCGCCGGTGCGGGGGAGCGCAGCACGCCGCCCTCGTCGCGGGAGACGCGGTGCGTCACGCCGTCGACCTCGATGAGGTGGATGGGGCCGTGCGTGGCGGAGATGATGCGATGACGGCGCCCGCCGACGACCGCGCGTCCGTGGACCTCGTCCAGGCGGTGCAGTTCCGCCTCGGTGCTGGTGCCGTCGACCACGACGCGGTAGCGCCCAGGTGCGGTCGCGAATGCGGTGACCGTGTGGACGGCGCCGCGGAGCTTGAGGTCCACCAGCAGGCCCGACTTGTGCTGCGTCTGCGGGCGGCCGCCGTGCGCGGTCGTCAGCAGGCGGTCCGTCTCGATGGCGGTGGTCTCCTCATACGCCTCGATGGCCGCGATGACGAGCGCGACGCCGGCGTGCTCGTCGGCGATGAGGCCGCCCTCGGCGCGGGTGCGGTCGATCCATCCGGTGTCGGCCCACTCGAAGGGCTCGTCGACGGCGCCCGCGGCGGCGCGGCGCGGGGCGTCGCCCTGCAGGCGCGGTCCCACGACCTCCGGCTGCTGCAGCAGCTCCAGGATGAAGCTCTTGTTCGTCGCGCCGCCCTCGATCACGACGGTGGTCTCGGCCATGGCGCGGCGCAGGCGGCCGAGCGCCTCGTCGCGGGTGCGGCCGTGGGCGATGATCTTGGCGATCATGGAGTCGAAGTCGGCGGGGATGGAGTCGCCCTCCGCGACGCCGGTGTCGACGCGGATGCCGGGGCCCGCCGGCAGGTCGAGGCGGGCGATGAGGCCGGGGGCGGGGGCGAAGTCGCGGTCCGGATCCTCGGCGTTCAGGCGGGCCTCGACGGCGTGCCCGAACTCGGTGGGCCGCTCCTCGAGCGCGCCGCCGGCCGCGACATGGATCTGGGCCTTGACCAGGTCGAAGTCGTTGGTGACCTCGGTGATGGGGTGCTCCACCTGCAGGCGGGTGTTGACCTCGAGGAAGGCGAACATCTTCTCGCCGGGGTGGTAGAGGAACTCGACGGTGCCCGCGCCGCGGTACCCGACCGCCAGCGCCAGGCGCTCGGCGGCGGCCTTGAGCTCATCGGTCTGCTCGGGCGCCAGGAGCGGGGAGGCGGACTCCTCGATGATCTTCTGGTTGCGTCGCTGGACGGTGCAGTCGCGGACCCCGATGGCCCAGGCGTTGCCGTGGGAGTCGGCGATCACCTGCACCTCGACGTGACGGGCGCCGGTGACCAGCTTCTCGAGGAACACGACGCCGGAGCCGAACGCGCGTTCCGCCTCGTCGCGGGTGCGCTGGTAGGCGTCGGCGAGCTCGTCGGCCGAGGTCACCTTGCGGATGCCGCGGCCACCGCCGCCCGCCGTCGCCTTGAGCATGAGGGGATAGCCCACGCGCTCGGCGGCCTCGAGGGCCTCGTCGAGCGTGTCGACGCCGCCGCGGGACCATGGCGCCACCGGGACGCCCACCTCCTCGGCGATGAGCTTGGAGCCGATCTTGTCGCCCAGCTTGCGCATCGCATCGCCCGACGGGCCGATGAAGGTGATGCCGAGGGACTCGACGAGGTCGGCGAACGCGGCGTCCTCCGCGACGAAGCCCCACCCGACCCAGACCGCGTCCGCGCGGGCTTCGGTCAGCACCCGGGCCAGGAGCTCGTGGTTCAGGTAGGGCCGCTCGGCGGCCGGGCCCAGCGGGTAGGCCTCGTCGGCCTCGCGGGCGAACATGGCGGAGCGCTCGGCGTCGGTGTACAGCGCGATGGTGGCGATGGGATCGCGGTCGGGGTGCTCGGCATTGAGGTCGCGCACCGCGTGGATGAGCCGCATGGCGGCTTCTCCGCGGTTGACGATGGCGATGCGTCGGAACACCGGTACCTCCTCGGGTGGGCGAGCGCCCGGGTCGGGCTGACTGCCAATTTCGCATCCTTTGCCTGAGCGCGCGAGTCGGCGCGGCCGATTGCCGCCCGATTGGCCGTCGAGCATCGCGCGCGCTCAAGGGCGCACGGAAATCCTTGTGGGGTTTCCACAAGCGCCCCGGTGTTCGCCGTGGGCTGTTCCGGGGCGCGTTCCGCGGGCTGCGCGGGGGGGTAGGCTGTCCCGGTAGTCAAAAGTTCAAGGAGTTTGCCCATGAGGATCGCCATCATCGGGGCCACGGGGATGGTCGGGTCGCGCATCGCGGCCGAGGCCGTGCAGCGGGGCCATGAAGTCGTCGCCTACAGCCGCTCGGGGGGGCGGGTCGACCGCGCCGTCGAGAGCCGGACCCTCGACCTCGGGGACACTGCCGCCGTCGTCGCGGCCGGCGAGGACGCGGACGCGGCCGTCGTTGCCGTGCCGCCGGACCGCACCGGCGGCTCGCACGAGCCCACCCTGGCCGCCCACCGGGCCCTCATCGCCGCGGCACCCGCGACGCGCCTGCTCATCGTCGGCGGGGCGGGGTCGCTCGAGGTCGAGGGAGGATCGCGGCTGAAGGACCTGCCCGGGTTCCCGCCCGAGTACTACCCGGAGGCCGACACCTTCACGACCGTCCTCGAGGAGTACCGCGCGTCGTCGGGCCTCGACTGGACGCTGCTCTCGCCCGCGCCGGTCATCTCCCCGGGTGAGCGGACCGGGTCCTACGTCGTCGGCGGGGACTCGCCTGTGGGCGACACGATCAGCGCGGAGGACTTCGCCGTCGCCGTGGTGGACGAGCTGGAGGAGCCCAAGCATCGGGGGCGCCGGTTCGCCGTCGCCAACTGAGCACCTGGTCGGGACCCTTCGAGACGCGTGTCGCCGTCCGGCGGCGACACGCTCCTCAGGCATTCGGATGGGGCCAGGATCAGAGGCCGACGCGCTTCGGGATCGTCAGCGCGATCGGCTTGTTCACCTCGGCGAAGAAGTCGTTGCCCTTGTCGTCGACGATGATGAAGGCCGGGAAGTCCTCGACCTCGATCCGCCACACCGCCTCCATGCCGAGTTCCTCGTATTCGACGACCTCGACGTGGCGGATGCAGTCCTGCGCCAGGCGGGCCGCCGGGCCGCCGATCGAGCCGAGGTAGAACCCGCCGTGGGCGTTGCAGGCGTCGGTGACGGCCTTGGAGCGGTTGCCCTTCGCGAGCATCACCATGGAGCCGCCCGCCGCCTGGAACTGGTCGACGTAGGAGTCCATGCGTCCCGCCGTCGTCGGGCCGAACGAGCCCGACGCCATGCCCTCGGGCGTCTTCGCGGGCCCGGCGTAGTAGACGGGGTGGTCCTTGAGGTACTGCGGCATGGGCTCCCCGGCGTCGAGGCGCTCCTTGATCTTGGCGTGCGCGATGTCGCGGGCGACGATCAGTGGGCCGTTGAGCATGACGCGCGTCTTGACCGGGTGCCTGCGCAGCTCGTCGAGGATCTCCGGCATGGGCCGGTTGAGGTCGATGCGGACCGCGGCGCCCTGGCCGGTGCCGGTGATGCCGTCGGTCTGCGCGTCGAGCTCCTCGTCGACGTGCTCGGGCATGAAGCGGGCGGGGTCGAACTCGAGCTGCTCGATGAACACGCCGTCCGGGGTGATCTTGCCCAGGCACTGCCGGTCCGCGGAGCAGCTGACGGCGATCGCGACCGGCAGCGACGCGCCGTGGCGCGGCAGCCGGATGACGCGGACGTCGTGGCAGAAGTACTTGCCGCCGAACTGCGCGCCGATGCCGAGCTTGCGGGTGAGTTCGAGGACCTCGTTCTCCAGCTCCACGTCGCGGAAGCCGTTGGCCGCCATCGAGCCCTCCGTGGGCAGCGTGTCGAGGTACTTCGCGGAGGCGTACTTCGCGGTCTTCAGCGCGAACTCGGCCGACGTCCCGCCGACCACGATCGCCAGGTGGTAGGGCGGGCAGGCCGCGGTGCCGAGCGAGCGGAGCTTCTCCTCCAGGAAGGTCATCATCGACGCGGGGTTCAGGACAGCCTTCGTCTCCTGGTACAGGTAGCTCTTGTTCGCCGAACCGCCGCCCTTGGCCATGAACAGGAACTTGTAGGAGTTCTCGTGACCGACCGCCGTGTCGGCGTACAGCTCGATCTGCGCGGGCAGGTTGGAGCCGGTGTTCTTCTCCTCCCACATGGTCAGCGGCGCGTTCTGCGAGTAGCGGAGGTTGAGCGTGGTGTAGGCGTTGAACACGCCCATCGACAGGGGACGCTCGTCGGTGCCCTCGGTGAGCACCTGCTGGCCGCGCTTGCCCATGATGATCGCGGTGCCGGTGTCCTGGCACATCGGGAGCACGCCCCCGGCGGCGATGTTGGCGTTCTTCATGAGGTCCAGGGCCACGAACTTGTCGTTGGGGGAGGCCTCGGGGTCGTCGAGGATGGTGCGCAGCTGCTGCAGGTGCGCGGGGCGCAGGTAGTGCGCGATGTCGTGCATGGCCGTCTCGGCCAGCAGCGTCAGCGCCTCGGGCGCGACCTTGAGGAACCGCCGCCCCTCGGGCCCCTCCACCGTCTCCACACCCTCGGTGGTGAGCAGCCGGTAGGGCGTCTCGTCGTGCCCGATCGGCAGCATGTCGACGTAGCGGAACTCGGGCATGGGACCTCCCTCAGCGAACGGTCCGACCAGTCTCGCAGACCGGTTCGCAGCGACCCACGGTGGGGGTCGTTTGGGGGTAACGCCGGGCCCGCGCGGGGAGTAGTTTCGTCCCATGACGATGTTCAGGCTGGACGGGAAGCACGCGCTCGTGACCGGCGCGAGCCGGGGGATCGGGTTCGAGGCCGCGCGGCAGCTGCGCGAGCTCGGCGCCGAGGTGACCATCGCGGCCAGACGGCCGGAGGAGTTGCGCGCCGCGGCCGAACGCATCGGCGCCCGCTGGGTGCCCGCCGACGTCAGCCGCCTCGTCGACGTGCAGCGGGCGGTCGACGCGGCGGGCGACGTTGACATTCTGGTCAGCAACGCCGGAGGGCCGCCGCCCGGGCTGCCGAGCCAGGTGGACGAGGAGGCGTGGGCCACCGGCTTCGAGACGACGTTCATGTCGACGGTGCGGCTCGTCGACGGCGTCCTGGCCGGCATGCGGGAGCGCGGCTGGGGCCGGATCATCGCCATCACGAGCCTGACGGTGCGCCGCCCTGCGCTGAACCTGCCCGTCAGCAACGCCATGCGGGCAGCGGTGACCAACCACCTGCGCACGCTGTCGCTGGAGGTCGCCGCCGACGGCGTGACGTGCAACGCCGTCGCGCCCGGCTACACCGCCACCGAGCGGCTCAAGCGCCTCCACTCCGACGCCGCCGAGGCGCGCCGCGTGCAGGAGTCCATCCCGGCGCGGCGCTTCGGGGCCCCGGCCGAGGTGGCCGCCGCGATCGCGTTCCTGGCGTCGAACGAGGCGGCGTACATCACGGGCCAGGAGATCGTGGTCGACGGCGGCTTCACGATCTGATCGGCCCGGGGTGTCGCGAGCGGCGGACCCGTCTAGGCTGACGGCGTGGCGGAGGAACTGAGCGACAGGCAGCGGGCGGCCCGGATCAGGCACGAACTGAGCCAGGGGCACGCCCGAGCCGAGGCCGCCCAGGCGAAGGTGCTCATCGACGGGTTCATCGCGGAGGCGCGGGCCCGGGGCATCGAGCCGCGGCCGCTCAAGGCAACGCTGCTCAGCGGCCACGTCGTCAAGTCAGACAAGGTCGGCTGGTACCTGCGCAACAACCACTCCGTGGCCATCGACGTCGACGGCAACTACTACACGATGACCGTGCCCGGCGGGCTCATGGAGCGGGTGCGCGGCGTGAAGCTGGAGCCGACGCTCGCGCCGCTGGTCATCGGCCGCGGCGGCCGGGACGGCGAGACGGGCGACCTCAAGGAGTTCCTGGCCTGGGTGCTCGCCGGCGAGATCAAGCAGGACTGAGCACCCCACACTGCTGCCCCGCCGCGCCTTTCGTGGCATCATGGGCGGGTCGTGTCCCCGCCCGAGGAGAGAACCGCGATGACAGATCTGATCGGCACCGCCGCCCTGCGCTGACGCCGTCGAGCCCCCGCTCCGGTCTCAGCGCACCCGCTGATCGATCGGAGTTCTGGTGTTTTCTGTCACGTTCAACCACGTCCGCCTCGCCTGGCCGGACGGCTCCCCCTGCCTCGACGACGTCACGCTCGCCTTCTCGCCGGGTGTGACGGGCATCGTCGGCGACAACGGGTCGGGGAAGTCCACCCTGCTCCGGCTCATCACCGGCGAGCTGACCCCGACGGCGGGGAGCGTCACCGTGGACGGGGCGGTCGGGGTCCTGCCGCAGAACCTGATCCTGCGCACCGACGACACCGTCGCGGAGCTGCTGGGCATCCGGGCCCGCGTCGACGCCCTGCGGGCCATTGTGGCCGGAGACGTCGATCCCGCCCACTTCGACGCGGTGGGCGACGACTGGGACGTCGAAGCCCGCGCCGTCGCGGAGTTGGCGGGCGTCGGGCTGGACCTTGACCTCGACCGCCCGGTGGGCACTCTCTCCGGTGGTGAGGCGATGCTCGTGGCGCTCGTCGGCCTCGCGGTCCGGCGCCTCGACGTCGTGCTGCTCGACGAACCCACCAACAACCTCGACCGCGACACCCGGGCCCGCGTCTACGACCTCCTGTCACGCTGGCGCGGGACGCTCGTCGTCGTCAGTCACGACGTCGCGCTGCTGCGCCGCGTCCACCAGATCGTCGAGGTCCGCGGCGGTGGGGTCGCGGTGTTCGGCGGGGGGTGGGACGTCTACCGCGAGTCGGTCGCGATCGCGCAGGAGGCCGCCCAGCGCGCCCTCCGGACGGCGGAGCAGCAGGTGCGGACCGAGCGCCGGCAGAAGATCGAGGCCGAGAAGCGCCTAGCCAGACGGGAGAACGCCGGCAAGCCGGCGGCTGAGCGCGGGGTCAGCAAGGCCGCCCGCGACTTCTACGCCAACCGCTCCGAGAAGGCGGTGGGGAAGGCCCGTGGCGAGTTCGACGCCAAGATCGCCGCGGCCAGGTCCGCCGTCGACGATGCCGAGGCCAGGGTGCGCGACGACGACCGGGTCCGCATCGACCTGCCCGACCCTGGTGTCGGAGCCGGACGGCGGCTGGCGGAGATCGTCGACGCCGCCGGGACCGCGCACGTCATGCAGGGCCCGGAACGCGTCGCGCTCGTCGGCCCCAACGGCGTGGGAAAGACGAGGCTGGTGGAGTCGCTGGTGAGATCGATCAGCGCCCGCGTCGGCTACCTGCCGCAGCGCCTGGACCACCTCGACGACGCGCTTCCCGTCCTCGACTGCGTCCGCGCCGCGGCCCCCGCCGTCGAGCCCGCGACGATCCGCAACCGCCTGGCCCGCTTCGGCCTGCGGGGCGACTCCGTCCTTCGCCCGCTCGGCACTCTCTCCGGCGGCGAGCGGTTCCGGGCCGCGCTCGCCGCCCTGCTGCTGGCCGAGCCGCCGGCGCAGCTCCTGATCCTCGACGAACCCACCAACAACCTCGACCTCGCCACCGTCGAGGTCCTCGTCGACGCACTGGCCGGGTACCGCGGCGGGCTGCTCGTCGTGTCGCACGACGACGAGTTCCTCGCGAGGCTGGGCGCGGTCCGGACCCTGGTCCTCGGCTCGGACGGGACACTGGTAGAAGGCCACGATGCGGCGCGGAGAGAGAGGAACGACGATGGACATTAACCTCACCGGCCTGGACGGGGCCCTGGCGCAGCGCTCGTTCACGGGCGTGATCGCCGTGTACGCGGACGGGCGTCGCGTCGCGGAACGATGCGCGGGCTACCGTCATCGCGCGCATCGCGTGCCCATGACCATCGACACCCGGATCGCGGTGGCAAGCGGATCCAAGGCCTTCACCGCCCTGGCCGTCATGCGGCTGGTGGACGACGGGCGGCTCCGGCTCGACCAGCCCGTTCGGGAGATGCTCGGGGCGGATCTCCCGCTGATCGACGCAGCCGTGACGGTCGAGCACCTCCTCACCCACACGTCGGGGATCGGCGACTATCTCGACGAGGACGGTGACTGGGAGGTCTCGGATCACGTCCTCACGGTCCCCGTCCACACCCTCACGACGGCCGAGGCGTTCCTCCCCCTCCTCGACGGTCACGCGCAGCGGTCGCGGCCCGGGGAGCGCTTCTCCTACTGCAACAGCGGCTACATGATCCTCGGCGTCATCCTGGAGCGGATCACCGGCGACACCTACCACGAGGCGGTCACCCGGCTCGTCCTCGAACCGGCCGGGCTCACCCGGACGGGTTTCCTGCCCCTCAACGAGCTCCCCGCGGATGCGGCGGTCGGCTACATCCATGACGAGGGCGACCTCGCCAACACCCTCCACCTACCGGTCCTCGGCAATGCCGACGGCGGAGCATTCACCACCGCTCACGACCTGCACCAGTTCTGGACGGCGTTCCTGGACGGACGGATCGTCGCCGTGGACACCGTCGCCGCGATGACGCGGCCGCGACACGACGTCCCCGGCGAAGGGCTGCGGTACGCGATGGGCTTCTGGGTCCACCCGACCCGTGACGTCCTCATCCTCGAGGGCTACGACGCCGGGGCCTCCTTCCGGTCCAGCCACGCCCCGGTCCATGGGCTCACGGTGAGCGTGCTCGGCAACAGCTCGGAGGGCGCCTGGCCGGTGATCGGCGCGGTCGCGGGCCTGCTCGACGCCGCGCTCCAGCACGCCGACGAGGTGGGCGATCCCCCCAGCGGCGCTGACGTGGACCGCCCGCGATAGCGCGCGCAGCGCGGTCTACCATCAGTGACCATGGCCATGTTCTCGCTCACCCGCACCACGACCCCCACCTCGGACGCCGCCCGGCTCGCGGCGCTCGCCGACCCCGGGTTCGGCCGCTACTACGTGGACCACATGGCGATCATCGACTACCAGGCCGGCGACGGCTGGCAGGAGCCCCGCATCGTGCCCATGAGCGAGTGGGCGCTGCACCCCGCCGCGGCGGTCCTGCACTACGGCCAGGAGATCTTCGAGGGCCTCAAGGCCTACCGCCGCGACGACGACTCGGTCTGGCTGTTCCGCCCCGAGCGCAACGCCGCGCGGTTCGTCCAGTCCGCGAAGCGCATGGGCATGGCCGTCCTGCCGGAGGAGCTGTTCCTGGCGTCGGTCAACGAGCTCGTCGAGCTGGAGCGCGACTGGGTCCCCGTCGGCGAGAACGAGCAGAGCCTCTACCTGCGGCCGTTCATGATCGCGTCCGAGCCGTACCTGGGCGTGCGGGAGGCGAACACCTACCGCTTCGCCGTCATCGCGACCCCGGCCGGCCCGTACTACTCGGAGCCGGTCAAGCTGTGGATCACCCCGAACTACACGCGCGCGGCTCCCGGCGGAACCGGCACAGCGAAGTGCGGCGGCAACTACGCGGCCAGCCTGGTCGCCACGCAGGAGGCCGCGGCCAACGGCTGCGGCCAGGTCCTGTGGACCGACGGCGCCGAGCACAAGTGGGTCGAGGAGTGCGGCACGATGAACATCATGTTCGTCACCGACGACGGCCAGCTCCTCACGCCGTCGCTCGGCTCCATCCTCGCCGGCGTGACCCGCGAGTCCATCCTGGCCCTCGCCGCGGAGCACGGTTTGGAGGCCGTCGAGCGGCCCATCTCGGTGGACGAGGTCCTCGACGGCGTGGAGTCCGGCCGCATCCCCGAGGTGTTCGCGTGCGGCACGGCCGCCGTCGTCACCCCGATCACCGGGTTCAACTCGCCGGACCGCGGCGTCCAGACCGTGGCCGACGGCACGCCGGGCACCAAGACGCGCGAGATCCGCCAGCACCTGGTGGACATCCAGTTCGGGCGGGCCGAGGACAAGTTCGGCTGGACCCGGAAGGTCGGCTGACCAGGCCCGTGACGTCATGAGCATCCCCCCGCCGCCGCGACGCCGGCCGTGGGCCCCGGCCCTGGCTGCGGTCGGGGCGGGGCTGCTCGTCGTGGCCGTGGCGCTCGGCGTGTGGGTGGGCCGGGGCTTCAGCGAGATGGTCCCCGCGCCGTCGGACATCAAGACCGTCGCCGGTGACACCGTCGTCACCATCGACGACGGCGAGACCCTCATCCTGTACGCCCCGCGGCGCATGATGCCGACCTGCGACATCACCGGCCCCACCGAGCAGGTGCCCGACATCGAGCTGCGCGGCGCCACCTACTCGTTCCCGGTCGACGGCGTGTCCTACGAGTCGATCGCGAAGATCGGCGGGTCGGGCCAACCGGCGGGCGAGTACACGGTGGCGTGCGTCGAGGACGGGCTGATCGTCGCGCCGCCGCTGGACGTCGGCCACATCGTCGCCGTCGTGTTCGCGCTGCTGGGCGTCTTGGCCATCGGCGGCCTCGGGGTGGTGGCGGTCGTCGTCGGACTGGTCGTCCGGCAGATGAACAGGCACCGCACCGCCTGAGGAATAGTTTCACTTTCAACTTGTTGTGTTACCGTAGACAGGCACACAACAGGGTTGGGAGCACCACATGCAGTTCGGCATCTTCACCATCGGCGACGTCACCACGGACCCCACCACGGGCCGCACGCCGTCGGAGCACGAGCGCATCCGCGCCACGGTCGAACTGGCGAAGAAGGCTGAGGAGGCGGACCTCGACGTCTTCGCCACGGGCGAGCACCACAACCCGCCCTTCGTGGCGCCCGGCAACCCGCCGATCCTCATGGCCTACCTCGCGGCGGCCACCGAGCGGCTGATCCTCTCGACGGCGACCACGCTCATCACGACCAACGATCCGGTCCGCCTCGCCGAGGACTACGCCTACGTCCAGCACCTCTCCGGCGGCCGCGTCGACCTCATGATGGGGCGCGGCAACACCGGCCCCGTCTACCCGTGGTTCGGCAAGGACATCCGCGACGGCATCGCCTTGGCGGTCGAGAACTACGCGCTGCTGCACCAGCTGTGGCGCGAGGACGTCGTGACGTGGGAGGGACGGTTCCGCACCCCGCTGCACGGCTTCACCGCGACCCCGCGGCCGCTCGACGGCGTGCCGCCGTTCGTGTGGCACGGCTCGATCCGCTCGCCCGAGATCGCCGAGCAGGCCGCGTACTACGGCGACGGCTTCTTCCACAACAACATCTTCTGGCCGTCCAGCCACACGCGCCGCATGGTGGACCTGTACCGCCGTCGCTTCGAGCACTACGGCCACGGCCGCGCCGACCAGGCCATCGTCGGGCTCGGCGGGCAGGTGTTCATGCGGAAGAACTCCCAGGATGCCGTGCGCGAGTTCCGCCCCTACTTCGACCACGCCCCCGTCTACGGCGGCGGCCCGTCGCTGGAGGAGTTCACGCGCGAGACGCCGCTGACCGTCGGCTCCCCGCAGCAGGTCATCGAGCGGGTCCTGGGCTTCCGCGAATACGTGGGCGACTACCAGCGCCAGCTGTTCCTCATGGACCACGCGGGCCTGCCGCAGAAGACCGTCCTCGAGCAGATCGACATGCTCGGCGAGGAGGTCGTGCCCGTGCTGCGCAAGGAGTTCGCGGCGCTGAAGCCGGCCCACGTGCCGGACGCGCCGACGCACGCGTCGCTGGTCGCGGCCCGCGGGGCCGTGGCGGCGCCGGAGCGGACCGAACCGTCGGTCGACCGCTGGACCGGCACCCGCGCCGAAGACGACAACAAGCTCTGAGGAAGGACCCCATGTCTCGCATCGTCGTGATCTCCGGCGGCCTCGGCACGCCGTCGTCCACCCGTGTCCTCGCCGACGACATCCTCGCCCACCTCCGCGACGACCTCGCCGCCCGCGGCGAGACGCTGGAGGAGACCGTCGTCGAGCTGCGCGAGCTCGCGCACCCCGTCATGGACGCGATGCTCACCGGCTTCCCGACCGGGGAGTTGGCCCGCGTCGTCGACGCCGTGGCCGAGGCCGACGCGCTGGTCGTCGTCTCCCCGACCTTCTCCGCCTCCATCAGCGGGTTGGTGAAGAGCTTCTTCGACATCCTGGAACCGGACACGCTCGCCGGCACGCCCGTGCTGCTGGCCGCGACCGGCGGCACCGAGCGGCACTCGCTGATGCTGGAGTTCGCGATGCGGCCGCTGTTCAGCTACCTCGGCGCCGAGCCGGTGCGCACGGCGATCTTCGCCGCGACCGCCGACTTCGGAGCGGGGTCCGCTGCCTTGCGAACGCGCGTGGCGAGGGGTTCGGCGGAACTCGCCGACGCCGTCGCGGGCGCCGGGCGTCGATCCTCACGGGAGACCGCGGGGTTCGTCGACTTCCAGCAGCTGCTCGCCGGCTGAGTCAGCCCTGCGGCTGGGCGAGCGCCTCCGCCATCGATTCGGGCCCCCAGGTCAGGATCTGGGCCGACGGGATGGCCATGAGCATGACCGCGTTGCCGTTGCCGACCCACACCGTGGTGTCCGGCGACGGCGTCGCGAAGACCTCGTAACCGGACTCCTCCGCGCTGGCGCGCACGGCCTCCAGCACCGCGGCCGGATCCTCGTCGGCGACCATGACGCTCACCTCGTCGGCGCTGGTCACCAGCGAGTCCTCGGGCAGGCGGATGCCGACGGGTACCCGCACGGTCTGCGGGCCCACCGTGATCTCCTCGGTGTTCACCTCGCCGGTGAACACCTCGCCCGACAGCTGCGCCTCCGAGGATGTGGCCGGGACGGGAGTGGCGCTGGGCGCCGACCCGTCGTCGGCGCACGCCGTGACGGCGAGCGCGAGGATCGCGAGGACGGCGGCACTGACCCGGGAACGCATGCCGTCCACTCTAGAGGCCGGTGGCCGACCGATCAGCAGGCGGCGGCCTCGTCGTCCAGGCCGGCGAACAGGCAGGTCGCGGGCGCGTCGCTCTCGGGGAACGGCTCCCCTGCCCCCAGCAGGTAGGCCTCGCCGGAGCCCGGCAACTCCTGCATGATCCGGTAGAACTGCCAGAATGGATGCTCGATGTCGACCTGGCTGCGGTGCGCGCCCAGCGCCCGTCGGCACACCCCGAGCCAGGGTGCCGTCTCGATCACCGCGACGATCTGAGCGGGGTCAGGGCCGAAACTGTCGGCGCCGCGCTCCTCCTCGGGCCACAGCTCGAGTCCGCGCTCCTTGGCGATGGCGTAGGCCTCCACCCAGCGCTGCGTGTTGTGCGTGTTCCACACGATCCGCTGGATGCGCCACGGCGCGCCGAGGTCCGGCCGGTGCGACGGCGACGCTGCGAGCACGCTGGCGTACATCAGCACCCGGTGCGCCTGGATGTGGTCGGGGTGGCCGTAGTTGCCGTGCGGGTCGTAGGTGACGGCGACCTGTGGCCGGCGGTCCCGGATGACCTCCACCAGGTGGTCCGCGGCCTCGAGGAGGTCGGCTCGCCAGAACGCGTTGTCCGGCATGGTGTCGGGGACGGCCGCGCGGCCGTCGGGCCCGGTGGTCATGCCGGAGTCGTGGTAGCGGCCCGGCCCGCCGAGGTACACGTGGTCGTTGACCCCCACCTCGCGGAGGGCCTCGTCGATCTCCGACATGCGGTGTTGGCCGAGCTCGGCAGGCGTGTAGTGCTGCCACTCGGGGAGCATGATCTCGCCCAGCTCGCCCAGGGTGCAGGTCACGAGCGTGACCTGGCCGCCCTCGTCCAGGTAGCGCGCCATGGTGGCGACGGACTGGCTGGACTCGTCGTCGGGGTGGGCGTGGACGAGAAGAAGTCGGTGGTTCACGGCGGACAGTCTACGCGCCCTGCCGAGGGTAATCCAAGCTTCAACTACCGGGCTGGTGCGAGCCCGAGCAGCGGACGGAGCTCGTCGAGGGTTGCGACGGAGTGGTCCGCCTCGTCGTCGACGGGGGCCTCGGGCGACTCCAGCGTCGCGGTGGCGAGCCCCGCGCCGGCGGCCGCCTCGGCGTCGATGGGGCGGTCACCGACCGCCAGGCACTGGGCGGGATCGAGGCCGTGCCGCTCCAGCATCGCGCGGTACATCGCCGGGTCCGGCTTGCGCGGATAGCCGTCGGCGGTGGAGATCAGGTCGTCGACCTCCAGGCCGATCCCGGTGAGCAGGGACTCGGCGCTGGTGCGGTCGCGATGCGTCACGACGAGGTTGAGGCCGCCGGCAGCGCGCACGTCGTGCAGCAGGGCTGCGGCGCCGGGCATCGCGGGGGCCGGGGTGGCCCGCCAGCGGGCCTTCAGCGCCTCCTCCGCGGCTTCGAACGCGGCCTCCGGTACGCCGAAGCGTGCAGAGAGGTGCGCAACGGCGTGCCCCGTCGACACCCGCGTCAGCCGCGACACCTCGTGGACGTCGACCGAGCCGCCGTGATCGGCGACGACCGCAGCCAGCGCACGGTCGAGCTGCGGGTAGGTGTCGACGAGGGTGCCCCCCATGTCCCAGAACACGTGTCGGTACATGGCACCCAAGCCTAGGCGTCAGGGGAGCGGGTCGCCCATGAGATCGCGGGCCCGCTCCATCAACGCGATGGTGCTCAGGGTGGCGTCCAACGGCCGGAGGGGGGACTCGGTCAGGCCGGCGCCGATGCAGCGCGCCACCTCGACCGCCTCGTGGAACAGGCCCACGTGCGCGACGCGCTCCTCCTCCCAGCGCAGGACCTCGCCGTCGCGGAACCGCACCTCGACGGGGCCCGGGTGGTAGAACGGCCCGTCGAGGACCAGCGTCGCGTCCGAGCCCGCGATGACGGCGGTGGTGGGGGTGTCGGCGACCATCGACGCGTGCACCGTCACCTGCCGCGCGGCGTCGTCGGTGAGGAGGGCGGCGAACTGGCCGACGGAGCCCGTGGCGTGGCGCTGCCCGGTGGCCGCGACGACGTCGAGGCCGGGGAGCACCCAGTCCACGAACATGAGCGGGTAGGTGCCCAGGTCGTTCATCGCGCCGCCGGCCTGCGCCGGGTCCATGGCGCGGTGGTGGTCGACGAGGTACTCGCCCATCTCCGCGGACACGGACTCGATGGTGCCCAGCAGGCCGGAGTCGAGGACCTGACGCACGACGTCGTAGCGCGGCAGGGCAAGCGTCCACAGCGCCTCCATGCAGAACAGGCCGCGGGTGCGGGCCAGCTCGACGAGCGCGGCGGTGTCCGCCAGCCGCGGGGTCATCGGCTTCTCGACCAGGACCGCCTTCCCGGCCTCGAGCGCGAGCCGCGCGTGCTCCAGGTGGTCCAGGTGACCGGTGGCGACGTAGACGACGTCGACATCCGCCGCGACCAGGTCCTCGTAGGACCCGAAGGCCGCATCGATGCCGAACTGGTCGGCGAACTCCCGCGACCGCCCCATCGTGCGCGACCCCACCGCGACCACCCGTTGGGCAGTGTTGGCGAGGAGAGTGGAGACGAACTGGTGGGCGATCCAGCCGGTGCCGAGGATGCCCCAGCGCAGGCTGGGCACCTCGCCGGCGGGTCGCGGCTCGGGGAGCCGCCTCACCGATCGACCTCGACGAACCGCCCACCCGAGTACATCGACTCGACGACGGCCTCGCCGACCAGCGTGGCCCGCTCGGCGTCCGCGAGGGTGGCCAGCGTCGACGGGCGTCCGGCGCGCACGGCGTCGACCCACTCCTGCAGCTCGAGGCGGTAGGCGTCGGCGAACCGGGGCCGCCAGTCGGCCGCCAGCGGCGTCGACGTGGCCAGGTCCGCGTTGACGAGCAGTTTCGCGGGCTCAGCCAGGGTCAGCACCCCGGTCTCGCAGACCGCGTCGCACCGGATGTCGTAGCCGTAGCGGGCATTGAGGAAGACCTCGACGGTGCTGAGCGATCCGTCGGCGGTGCGCACCAGGATGAGGAACGGGTCGGCGAGGTCGACGGCCGTCGAGCTGGGGTGTCCCGCGTGCCAGGCGACCTCGGTGATGGGGGCGTCCAGCAGCCACGGGATGAGGTCGAGGTCGTGGATGGCGGAGTTGAACACGACGCTCTCGTTGGTGGCGCCGGGGCCGGACGTGACGCCGCGGCCGACGGAGTGGATCATCAGCGGGCGACCGTGCCGGCGGGAGCGCAGCGCGTCCTTCATCTGCACGTAGCCGGGGTCGAAGCGGCGCATGAAGCCGACGGCGACGCGCGGCACGTCGTCGCCCACCGTCCGGCGGTGGTGCGCGATGACGTCGCCGCAGGTGGCGGAGTCATAGGCGAGGGGCTTCTCGACGAGGACGTGCTTGCCGGCGTCGAGGCAGGCCTTCACCTGGTCGGCGTGCAGGAAGTCCGGCGAGGCGATGACCACGGCGGCCACGTCGTCGGCCGTGATCAGCTGCTGCGGATCCTCGTACACGCGGGCGCCGGCGATGCCGGCGATGGCCGCTTCGGCGCGCGCTTTGTCCGGATCAGCGATGGCGACGACGGTGGCGCCGGAGATGAACCGATGGAGATTCTGAGCGTGATCGGCGCCCATGATTCCTGCGCCGATGACCCCGATGGAGAGACTCATTTGTCCTGACCTTTCTTGGGTGATCCCAGCGTACGCGATCCGTCGTCGGTGGGGAAGAGGCCGGACGGTAGCGTGTCCGCCGTGCACGAGATCGACCCCACCCGCGTCCGCGCGCTGAAGCGCACAGTCCTCATCGTCGCCCTGCTGAACCTGGGCTACTTCTTCGTTGAGAACGCCGTGGCGCTGGCCATCGGGTCGGTGTCGCTGTTCGCGGACTCCGTCGACTTCCTCGAGGACACGGCCGTCAACCTGCTGATCTTCCTCGCGCTGGGGTGGCCGCTCGCGCACCGCTCGGTCGCCGGCAAGGTGATGGCCGGGGTGATCCTCGTGCCCGCCGTCGCCGCGTTGTGGCAGGCGATCGCGAAGTTCCAGAACCCGGAGGCGCCGGATCCGCTGTCGCTGGTCCTCACCGCCGGAGGCGCCGTCGTCGTCAACACCATCTGCGCTGTGCTCTTGCTGCGGCAGCGCGACCACGGCGGCTCGATGACGCGCGCCGCGTGGCTGGCTGCCCGCAACGACGTGATCATCAACATCGGGATCATCGTCATGGGCGTGGTGACCCTGACCCTGGTGCGCAACGGCTGGCCGGACGTCGTCCTCGGCCTCGGCATCGTCGCGTTGAATCTGCGCGCGGCGAAGGAGGTCTGGGAGGTCGCGGAGGAGGAGAACCTGGCGGCCAAGGCGTTGGCCGGCGAGGTCGACGACGACTGACCCCCGTCGGTGTGCCGCTGGCGCTGCTCCCGCCGGCCGTCGCGCTCGGGGATTGAGCCTGACACGCGGTCCCGGGGCCGTGGTTGAGCCTGACACGCGGTCCGGGGGCCGTGGTTGAGCCTGATCCACGGATCGACGAGGATGTCAGCGCTATCAGACCGAATTCGCGCGTTGAGCCTTGCCGCAGGCTCAAACCATTCAGCCAGACCGCGTGTCAGGCTCAACGCACCTCGCCAGACCGCGTGTCAGGCTCATCGACGGCGGGCTCGGCCACGGCGGGGGCGACGAACGCCCGACGCCCCGACAGGTCCACCGGGATCACCCGGTAGCCTCCACCGTCGGCGACCACGACCACATCCGCACCCGGGTACTCGCCCAAGGTCGCGGCCAACCCCGCGAGATCCCACGGGGCCGCGGCCGCATCCAGCCGGCCCCACACCTCGACGCGCGAGCTCGTCGCCCGCGTCAGCTCCCGATCCAACTCCGGCCCGACGGCGCCCACGAGCACGACGCTCCGGGGGCCGGTCACCCGCACGGTCGCGCCGGCCGCGCGATCCTGCCGGAACACCGCCCCGTGGTACGCCGAGACGGCGGCGGCGCCCACCAGCGTCCCCAGCCCGTAACGCGACGACCGCAGCGTGACCCCGCTGACGGACCCCGCGACGACGTCCTGCAGCACGATCACCGCGACGGCGATCAGCGCCACCACCGCGGCGATCCCGGCCAGCCCGAACAGCACCACCAGGTAGACACGGCGCGTCGGCGACACCAGCTCAGAGTCCGGCGACACGGCCGCCGCGCGCCGGACCCGCGACCAGAAGATCCACCACACCGGCACCCCCACCACGAGGAGGGTCACCGCGGCCAACAGCGTGTTCATGACCGTCATGCCGACGTCCACGCCGGGCGTCAGCGCCTCGATGAGGCTCACCAGCACCGTGCCCACCCCGACGGCGGCCGCGGCCAGACCGATGCCGGCCACGAGGTACTCGTACACGCGGCGGGGTTCGGTTCGCCCCTCGGCGGTGCCGAGGACGGTGCGGTGGTACCACCACACCACCAGGCCGACGACGACCGCCGCGGCCTCGACCGCCGCGCTGTCGAAGTGCTGCGTGGCCGACGATCCCTGCCGGTCACCGACGAACCACACCAGCACGCTCCACAGCAGCCGGCTGCCGCCGACCAGCGCCATGATGAGCCCACCGCCGACACCCAGCGGGAGGACGACCGCCAGCCAGAGCGGCCGACGGGGCAGCCGGATCGCCGCCGTCGCCCAGTAGCGGACCCACAGCAGTCCGCCGGCCAGGACCGCGCCGAGCGACTCGCCCAGCACCCCGAGCGGCCGGCCGTAGCGCTCGAGCCCCAGGAGCAGATCCAGCGATCCACCGAGCGTGTTGACCAGCCCGGCGACCCCCATGACCAGCCCCAGCACGGAGCCCAGCAGAAGGTGAGGGGTGTTGCGGTCGCCGTCGAGCGTGCGTCTGGCGAGCCACCAGTGCACGGCCCACACGGCGGTCCAGGTCAGCACCACCGCGACGCCGTCGGCGTCGAGGTCACCGTCGCCGAGGGCCGCGAAACCCACCTGCGGCAGGGCCGTCGCCGCGACGAACGCCGCGACCAGTGCGGCCAGCGTCACGTAGGCGATGTAGAGACCCGAATCGCGTTCGGCGGGGTCGAGGCGGTGGGAGCGGCGGGTGGCCCACGCCAGCACGGCCAGCAGGGGACCGCCGACGAAGACGAACGCCAGTCCCCGGGCCAGCTCGGCGTCGGGATCCACCCACTCGGGCACGTCGGCGCCGAGCAGCATCCCGAGCAGCTCCGCGACCCCGATGGCGACGACCATCACGAGCGCGAAGAGCAGGACGTACTGGAAGAAGCGCCTGACGCTGCGGGCGTCGATGCCCGGCCCGCGCCGTCGTGCGGCGGCGACGACCAGCACGATCAGCCCCACGATCAGCGCCAGGGTGAAGACCAGACTGAACACCTGGAACATGTCGGATCGCCTCACTTACACGAGAAGATGGGCCAGGGGTGGCCGGTGAGGATCCAGCCGTCGCCGTCGGCGCGCAGGTCGAAGACTTCCCGGTGCGTCGACGAGTCGAGGAACCCGCCGGCCTGTTCCGTGACGTCGAGGACGACGCGCGCGGTCTGGCCGGTGGCCGTCGACTCCGCGACCGCCATGCTGATGCGGCTCGGGCGGTAGACCTCGGGCAGCGGCGCGCGGCAGCCGAGGGCGGGGTCGAGGTAGTCGACGGCCTCCTCGTCGTCGCCGTCGATGACGGCGAGCACGAACAGCTGCACGGTCCCCTCGGGGGTGGCGGGGTCCAGTTCCGGCGGCTCCCGCGTCGCAGTGAGCAGGCCCGCGATCACCGCCAGGGCCACCACCAGCCCGGCCACGACCGCGAGGACCAGGTTCGGGCGGTTGGTCATGGCACCAGAATCCTCCTGACTGGGGGTGTTGGCGCAGGTATCCGAAAACTGCGCCCGCCCGCCCGCGGAGGGCTGCCCGTGTTGGTGCACCGTGACACAATCATCGCCATGACACGCGTGATCGCGCTCGACAGGCGCACCTGGGCCAAGGCCACCTGGCCGCTCGGCACCCACCCTCACGCGGAGGGCGTGACCTTCGCGGTGTACGCCCCGGCGGCCACCAGGGTCCAACTCGAGATCTATCCCGAGGCGCTGGGCGCCCGGGCCACCAAGACATTCCTCCTCGCCAAGGGCCGCGACGGCATCTGGCGCGCCCTGCTGCAGGGCCTCCAGTTCGGGGCGCTGATCGGCTTTCGTGCCTGGGGCCGCAACTGGCCCTACGTCAAGGGATGGAAGCCCGGATCCGACCTCGGGTTCATCTCGGACCTCGACGAGCACGGCAACCGCTTCAACCCCAACAAGGTCCTGTTCGACCCGTATGCCCGCGAGGTCACGCATAACGTCTTCACCGACCAGCTGCATGACTTCGGCGTCAACGACGGCGTGTTCGGCACCGGCGGGGAGATCGTCGACGGCGTCCCCCGCCGCAACATCGACACCGGGCCCTACGCGCCCAAGGGCGTCCTCATCGCCGACTACACGCCGGTGACACCCAAGCCGCGCATCCCCAGCGAGAAGAACGTCATCTACGAGGTGCAGGTCGAGCAGCTGACCGGCCACCCGTCCGTGGCCCGGCTGTCGGAGCTGCTGAGCCGCGAGCCCGGGTTCGAGGGCGTCGTCGACATCCCGCCGGAGTTCCAGGGCACCTACAAGGGCGCCGGGATGATGGCGCCGTACCTCAAGGCGCTGGGCGTCACCACCGTCGAACTGCTGCCCGTGCACGAACAGAACGCCTCCGAGTCGGCCCGCGAGGGCGCCACCAACGCCTGGGGCTACATGACGTTGTCGTTCTTCGCGCCCAACCGGCAGTACGCCGCCGACAAGAGCTGGTGCGGACCGACCCGCGAGTTCAAGGAGATGGTCTCGGCGTTCCACGACGCCGGGCTCCAGGTCTACCTCGACGTCGTCTACAACCACACCGCCGAGGGCGGCAACTGGAACGGCGACGTCAACACCACCGGCTTCACCAGCCTCGGCGGCTTCGCCACGGCCGAGTACTACCAGATGACGTCGGACAAGCGGCTGATCGACGGCGCCACCGGCACGTCGAACCAGGTCAACTACTCCTCGGAGGCGGCCCGGAACCTGGTGCTCGACTCGCTGCGCTACTGGACGCAGGACATGCAGGTCGACGGCTTCCGCTTCGACCTCGCGACCGTGCTGGGCCGGCTCCCCGACGAGGCGCACCCCGACGACTGGGCCAGGCAGAAGCGCTTCTTCTCCGATCACCCCCTGCTGGTCGACATCGCCGAGTTCGCCCGGCAGGAGCGCATCGAGGTCATCGCCGAGGCCTGGGACCTGTGGGGCTACGAGGTGGGCAACTTCCCCCGCGGCTGGGGCGAGTGGAACGGCCGCTACCGCGACGCGGTGCGCCGCTTCACCAAGGGCGACGCGAACACGGTGGCGTTCACCGACATGTTCAACGGCGACTACCACCACTTCCACGACAGTGGCGGCGCGCAGAAGACCATCAACTTCATCACGGCGCACGACGGCTTCAACATGGCGGACCTGGTGTCGTACCAGGAGAAGCAGAACAACCAGGAGCCGCCGTTCGGCCCGTCCGACGGCGGATCCGACGACAACCTGTCGTGGGACTCGGGCGGCTCGCAGGCCCTGCGTCGCCAGCGGCTGCGGAACCTGTGGACCATCCTGTTCTTCTCCCGCGGGGTGCCGATGATCGTGGCCGGCGACGAGTTCGGCCGCACGCAGAACGGCAACAACAACCCGTGGGCGCTGGACTCCGTGGCGATGCGCAACAACTACGCCATGATCCCGACCAACGCGCCGCAGCGGGTCCCGGTGGCCGAGGGCATCGACGTGCCCTACCACGACAACCTCGGCGTCTACGAGACCGCAGAGCACGTCAACGGCCAGTTCCGGTTCGCCACCTTCCTCGCCAACCTCCGGCAGCGGCACGACGCGCTGCAGCAGCGGCGGTGGGGCGACATGGTGGCCGACGACAAGGACGTGTCCTACCTGTTCCACACGCCGTCGGGTGACGGCTATCCGAGCGAGGGGGACCGGGCGGTCGCCGTGCAGATCGACTCCCCGGGCGATGACTTCTGGGTCATGATCAACATGGCCGACGTCGACATCGACTTCAGGGTCCCGCCGCCCCTGGAGGGTCACATCTGGCGCCGGCTCATCGACACCTCCACGTTCGCGGAACCGGCCTGCAACCACTGGCCCGAGGGTGAGGGCATGATCGTGGCGGACGGCACCACCGTCGCCGCATGGTCCGTGGTGGTGTGGCAGGAGCAGCCGATCCCCGACGGCTCCCGAGAGATCCCGGTGTGGAAGGACTGACCATGAGCGAGCAGGGCGTGGGCGGGCAGGTCGCCGGCAGCGGGCGGCGCGCCGCCGTCGTGTTCAACCCGACGAAGATCGACCGCGGGCACCTCGAGAAGGTCGTCGAGGCGGCCGAGCGGGAGGCCGGGTACGAGCCGTCGCTGTGGCTGGAGACGTCCGCGGAGGATCCCGGCGTCGGGATGGCGAAGCAGGCCGTGTCAGAGGGGTGCGACGTCGTGTTGGGTGTCGGCGGCGACGGCACCATCCGGGCAGTGGCCGAGGGCCTGCACGGCACCGGCGTGCCGCTGGGGCTCTGCCCGCAGGGCACCGGCAACCTCCTGGCCCGGAACCTGGAGTTGACGCTGGACAACCTGCCCGAGTCGGTGTCGACGGCGTTCGCCGGGGTGGCGCGCGAGGTCGACCTCGCCGTCGCCGAGTGGCGGCGCGCCGACGGGACCCGCGAGGAGCACGCGTTCGTCGTCATGGCCGGCATGGGGCTGGACGCCCAGATCATGTCCACCACCGACGAGGAGCTGAAGAAGCGGGTCGGGATGCTCGCGTACGTCAAGGCCGGCGTCGAGTCGCTCAAGCGCAACCACCGCATGCGGCTGCAGTACCGGCTCGACGACGACCCGCCCCGCCGTGCGCGGGTCCACACCGTGCTCGTGGGCAACTGCGGTTCGATCGGCAACAACGTGCTGTTGATGCCGGAGGCCGCGGTGGACGACGGGGTGCTCGACGTCGTGGCCGTGGTGCCCGAGGGACGCTTCGGGTGGGTCCGCGTGGCGTGGAAGGTGCTGGTCGACAACGCGCTCTTCCGCGGGCGGAAGAAGAAGCAGAACGACGACCGCGAGCTGAACTACCAGCAGTGCAGGCGCATCGAGGTGTGGCTACGCGAGCCCGAGGAGATCGAACTCGACGGCGACCACTTCGGTGAGGTGATGTCGGTCGCGGTCCGGGTGGAGCCCAAGGCGCTGCACGTGATGATGCCGCCCGACTGGGAGCCGCCGTCGTCCGACGACTGAGCCGACATAATGAGCGCCATGGAACTCCTCCCCATGACGTTCGCCTCCGGCTGGGCCTCGGGCATCAACGCGTACGCGACGGTGTTCGTCCTCGGGCTGCTCGGCCGCTACGCCGGCACGGGCGGCGTGCCTGAGGGGTTCATGCGCACCGACGTCCTCGTCGTCATGGGGATCCTCGCGCTGCTGGAACTGGTTGCCGACAAGATCCCCGTCGTCGACTCCTTCTGGGACGTGCCGTCGACCGTGATCCGCCCCATCGCCGGCGCCGTCATCGGTGCGCTCATCGCCGGCGCCCAGGGCGACCTCCTCACGATCTCGCTCGCGGCGGTCGGCGGGGTGACCGCGCTGCTCAGCCACCTGTCCAAGGCGGGCATCCGGCTGGCGGTCAACACGTCGCCCGAGCCGGTGTCCAATGTCGCGGCGTCGGTGGCGGGGGACGTGGGCGTCGTGGGCGTCTCCACGCTCGCGGTGCTGTTCCCGGTGGCCGCGGCGGTGGTCGCTGCGGTGCTGCTGGTGATCATGATCGGGTTGGCGTGGGTGTTGATGTCGCGGGTGCGGCGTGGCTGGGAATGGCTGAAGGCCCGCTGGCCCTCGGGGGTGCCGTCGGCCTAGCGCCGGCGGACGAACCAGACCGCGATCCCGGCCGCGACCAGCACGGCCATCACGCCCCCGAGCAGCGCCGGGTCCGCGGCCAGGCCGACCTCCGAGGGACCGGGCGCGACCGGGTCTCCCGGCGAGGGGGCGACCGCCGTCGGCTCGCCCAGCGCAGCTGTGAGGGCATCAACAAAGTCTGCGTTGACGGGGCCGGAGCCGTCGCACAGGGAGGAACGCCACGCGGCGCCGTCGGCCTGCGCGAACAGGATGATCTCCATCCCCTGCTCGATGCCCTCCCAGCCGCAACTGGCGCCGTCGACCGCGGTGAGCACGTCGACGGTGCCCGGCGGGTCCCCCTTCCAGGCCTCGGTCAGCTGGACGGTGTAGGTGGCGTCGTCGGTGCTTGATGACGGCCGGGCGGGCCGGTCGACGGCGACGACGGTGCCGCGCGCGACGACGTCGGCCATCTCCGCCTGCTCCGCGGGGGTCATCGCGACGCAGCTGCACGCGGCGGCCCGGGGCGCCTGCTGCCAGGAGAGCACGAGTGTCGCGGCGAGCATGGCGACCACGAGGAGGAATGCCTTGACCTTCATCCCCCCAGAGTGACACGGCAACCACGTCGGGAACCAGGGCGCAGGCCCACTGCGGCGTGCAAGACTGACCCGCATGGACTTCTCCTCGCTGTACCGCCACGGGTTCGCGCGGATCGCGGCCTGCACGCTCCCGGTGACCATCGCGGACCCCGCCGCGAACGCGCGCGCCATCGCCGTCGAGGTCAGGGCCTGTCATGACGACGGCGTGGCGGTCGCGGTCTTCCCCGAGCTGTCCCTGTCCGGGTACGCCATCGACGACCTTCTCCTCCAGGACGTCCTCCTCGACGCCGTCGATGACGCCGTCGCCCTCCTCGCCGAGCTCACCGCAGACCTGCTGCCTCTGGTCGTCGTCGGCGCGCCGCTGCGGGTCGGGAACCGGCTCTACAACTGCGCGGTCGCGATCCACCGCGGGCAGGTCCTCGCCGTCGTCCCGAAGGCCTACCTGCCGAACTACCGCGAGTTCTACGAGAAGCGCTGGTTCGCCGACGGCGCCGACGACAGCCTCCCCGCCACGATCGTCCGGCCCGGCTGGCCCACCGAGTTCGGGGAGGTCCCCTTCGGCACCGACCTGCTCCTCGACGCCACCGACCTCCCCGGCCTGACCGTCCACATCGAGGTCTGCGAGGACATGTGGGTGCCGATCCCGCCGTCGGCCCAAGCCGCCCTCGCGGGGGCGACGGTGCAGCTGAACCTGTCGGCCTCACCCATCACCGTCGGCCGCGCGGAGGACCGCCACCTCATGGCCCGCTCGGCGAGCGCCCGCCACAACTCGGTCTACGCCTACGCGGCCGCGAGCTTCGGCGAATCGACGACGGACCTGTCGTGGGACGGCATGACCATGGTCTACGAGATGGGCGACCTGCTCGGCCAGACCGAGCGGTTCCCGCACAGCGCGCAGCGCACGGTGGTCGACGTCGACCTCGACCGGCTGCGCCAGGAACGCATCCGCCAGGGGTCCTTCGACGACAACCGGCGAGCCCTGGGTCTCGGCCCGGACGTGCGGATCGTCGAGTTCACCGTCGACCCGCCGTCGGGCGACCTGGGGCTCCGCCGGCCGCACGACCGATTCCCGTTCGTCCCCGACGACCCCGCCCGGCTGCACCAGGACTGCTACGAGGCGTACAACATCCAGGTCTCCGGGCTCGAGCGCCGCATGAAGGCCATCGGCGGGGGCGACGCGTCGAAGGCGCCCAAGATCGTCATCGGCGTCAGCGGTGGGCTGGACTCGACGCACGCGCTGATCGTCGCGGCGAAGGCCTGCGACCGGCTCGCGCTCCCGCGCACCCACATCCTGGCGTTCACGCTGCCGGGTTTCGCCACGTCGGCCCACACGAAGAACAACGCGACCCTCCTCGCCGAGGCGCTGGGGGTGACGTTCGAGACGGTCGACATCACCGCCATGGCCACCCAGCTGCTCAAGGATCTGGGGCACCCGGCCGGGCGAGGGGAGCCGGTCTACGACGTGACGTTCGAGAACGTGCAGGCCGGGATCCGGACCGACTTCCTGTTCCGGGTCGCGAACCAACGCGGCGGCATCGTGCTCGGCACGGGCGACCTGTCCGAGCTGGCGCTCGGGTGGTGCACGTACGGCGTCGGGGACCAGATGAGCCACTACGGCGTCAACGCCGGCGTGCCGAAGACGCTCATGCAGCACCTCATCAGGTGGGTGATCTCGAGCGGACAGTTCGAGGAGGCCGGGGTCAACGAGACGCTGGCGTCGATCCTCAACACGGAGATCTCGCCCGAGCTCATCCCGGTGGGGGAGGGGGAGAAGCCCCAGTCGACGGAGGACTCCATCGGCCCCTACGCCCTGCACGACTTCACACTGTTCGGGATCCTGCGTCGCGGGTACCGGCCCAGCAAGATCGCGTTCATGGCGCATCACGCGTGGCGCGACGTCGAGGCCGGGCTTTGGCCCGCCGGCTACCCCGAGGCCGACCGCACGGCCTACGACCTGCCCACCATCAAGCGCTGGATGGGCGTGTTCCTGCGGCGCTTCTTCGCCCACCAGTTCAAGCGCTCGGCGATGCCCAACGGACCGAAGGTGCTGTCGGGCGGGTCGCTGTCGCCGCGGGGGGACTGGCGGATGCCGTCGGACGCCTCGGCGACGGCGTGGCTGGCCGAGCTGACCCAGAACGTCCCCGACTGACGCCTACTCGAGGAGGAGATCCATGGCCGATCTGACCGTTCTGCACAACCCGCGCTGCTCGACGTCGCGGGCGGCCCTCGCGGCCGCCGAGGCCTCGGGTCTCAACCTCGAGGTGCGCAACTACCTCAAGGAGCCGCTAGACGAGGCCGGCTGGCTGGCGGTCATCGACGTGCTCGACGCCGACCCCAGCGAGCTGGTGCGCCGCGACAAGACGTTCGACGAACTGGGCCTGAGCGACGACGACGTCGCGAGCGCGGACCAGGTCGCGCGGGTGTTGGCGGCTCACCCGGCCCTCGCGCAGCGCCCGGTGCTCATCAGACACGACGGGGTGCGGGAACGGGCCATCATCGGCCGGCCGCCCGCTGCGGTCGCGCCCTTCCTGTCGTAGCGCTGCGTCACCCGCACTTTTCTCGCTGTGGGGCTTCCTGCGTGCATATGCACAGGAGAAGCCCCACAGCGAGAAAAGTGCAGGCCACCCGTCAGCCGGCGGGACTCTCGAGCACATCCGCCGCGTCGACCCACTCCCGCCCGAACGCCTCGGCCACCGGCCGCGACACCAGCGCGCCCCCATGCGTGGACAGGCCGCGGGCCAGGGACTCGTCGGCCCGCATCGCGTCCCGCCAGCCGCGGTCGGCGATCGCCTCGACGTAGGCCAGGGTCGCGTTCGTCAGCGCCCACGTCGACGTGTTCGGCACCACGCCGGGGATGTTCGAGACGCAGTAGAAGGTGGAGCCCTGCACGTCGAACGTGGGGTTGTCATGCGTGGTCGGCCGCGACGACTCGAAGCAGCCGCCCTGGTCGATCGACACGTCCACCAGCACCGAGCCGGGCTTCATCGATGCCACCATGTCGTCGGTGACCAGCTTCGGCGCCCGCGCCCCCGGCACCAGCACGGTGCCGATGACGAGGTCCGCTCCCAGCACCTGTTCGCGCACCGCCAGCGTCGACGACGCGATCTGGTGCACCCGGTTGTCCCAGCGCCAGAAGCTCATCCGCAGCTTCTGCAGGTCGGTGTCGAGGAGGGTGACGTCGGCGCCCATGCCGAGCGCGATATTCGCGGCGTTCTGCCCCGCGACACCGGCCCCCAATACCACGACCTTCGCGTTCGCCACCCCACCGATGCCGCCGAGGAGGACACCGCGACCGCCCTGGTTCTTCATCAGCGCGTGGGCCCCGACCTGCGGCGCGAGGCAGCCCGCGACCTCGCTCATCGGATACAGCAGGGGAAGCAGCCCCGACGACAGCTGGACCGTCTCATAGGCGATGGCCGTGGTCCCGGCGGCCAGCAGCGCGTCGACGAGCGGCTCATCGGCGGCCAGGTGCAGGTAGGTGAACAGCACGAGGTCGTCGCGCAGGCGGTGGTACTCCTCGGCGACAGGCTCCTTCACCTTGAGGACCAGTTCGGCGTCGCCCCATGCGGTGTCGGCGTCGGCAACGATGGTGGCTCCGACGGCGCGGTAGTCGTCGTCGCTGAACGACGAGCCCGTCCCCGCGCCGCGCTCGACGAGCACCTGGTGCCCGCGCTGCGTCAGCTCATGGACTCCGACGGGGGTGATGGCCACCCGGAACTCGCTGTTCTTCACTTCGCGCGGCACGCCGATGCGCATCTGGGCTCCTTCGCCGATCCGTGGGGCCGCGACGGTGCGGCCGACGATTCAGGCTAGCGCCGCCGCCCGGTCGCGTGTGGCGGGAACGCGGCCAAACCCTCAACCGTCACTTCTCAGTTTCACTCCGTGCTCATCGCGCATCGCGCCCAGTCAACGCAGGTTCCGCCCGATCCTGAGAGATTTCGCTGAGAATCTCTTTGGATTCTCAGGAATTCGGTGTTACGGTCGCTGCTCCCCGGCTCCGCGGAAAGGACCCCGACCCCATGCTCAAGCGCTTCCTCATGGTGACCCTCGCGGTCATCCTGGGCGCCGTGACGCTCGGCACCGTCGCGCCCACCGTCGCCCACGCCAGCACCAACCCGTACACGCAGCCGGGCCAGCACTACGTCAACGGCCGCTACTGGCAGACGGAGTGCGACATGTATTCCGACACGGTCGTGCGCTGCCGCACGGAGATCTGGGCCACGAAGGTCGTCAGCGAGTACGGGAGCCTCACCACCCGCAACGGCTGGGTGTTCAACAACCTGACCTACCTGCCCTCGGATCGCGCCCAGTGGGGGACCAACCCGCTCGCCCGCACCGGCTCGTGGACCGGCGCCGACGGTCGCCAGTGGCGCACGGAGTGCGACACCGAAGTCACCGGGCGCAACGGCTGCCGCTCCTACGCGACGGCGGACGTCATGAGCTACCAGGACGGGCGCTTCGTCCAGCGCAACGACGTCGAGGTCTTCAACAACATCGTGCAGTTCACGGCGTCGGGCATCGCTCCGGTCACCGCCATCCCGCCGCGCACCCCGAACATCGCGGGTTTCCCGTCCGAGCCGGACGTGTCGTCGATCCCGGTCCAGACGTGCAAGGCGTCCTACTACTCCTACGGGTCGGTGACCGCCAACGGCGAGCGCTACAACCCCGACGGCCTCACCGCGGCGCACCGCACGCTCCCGTTCAACACCATGGTGCGCGTGGTCAACCGCGCCAACGGGCGCAGCGTGACCGTGCGCATCAACGACCGGGGCCCCTTCGTCTCGGACCGCTGCCTCGACCTGTCGCGCGGTGCCATGAGCGAACTCGGCGGCATCTCGTCCGGCGTGATCACGGTCGACTACCAGGTGCTCCCGGGCTGACCCGGGTCCTTCCCCCTTCGACGGCGTCCGCTCAGCGGGCGCCGTCGCTGCGTTTCGAGGCTTCTGCGCTCAGCCACAAGCCCTATTGCGACGAGACCCGTCCCGGGTTATCATCAGTCATCGAAACGCTTCGCCAACGGAGGCAGAGAGAGTGATGAACGACCCAGCACCCGCACGGGGCCCCCGGCCCGCCGTCGAGGCCGCCGCGGCGCCCCGCTCAGTAAGGGCCGGCCGGTGACGGTCGCGGCGCCGATCCAGCCGCCGAAGCCCGAGGCCGTCTCCTCGGCCAAACGGCGGATCCGCCGGGCTGATGAGGGCCCCGCCCGCCCCGTGGCAGGGCGTCGTCGCGCGGGGTTCGTCATGTTCCTCAGCATCCTGCCGTTCCTGGTGCTGGTCTTCCTGTTCTCTTACTTCCCGCTCTACGGCTGGATCTACTCCCTGTACGACTACCGCCCCGCGCGAGGCCTGTCGGGCAGCGAGTTCGTGGGCCTGCAGTGGTTCGAACTGCTGGTCGGGTCGCCGACGCAGGTGTCCCAGATCGCCCAGGTGATGACGAACACCCTGGCCATGAGCTTCCTCGGCATCGCCACGTCGGTGCTGCCACTGGCCTTCGCCGTGTTCCTCAACGAGATCCGCTCCACCTGGTTCAAGAACATCATCCAGACGCTCACCACCCTGCCGAACTTCATCTCCTGGGTGCTGGTGTACATGATCGCCTTCTCGATGTTCTCGACGACGGGCCTGGTCAACACCGTGCTGCTCGACTCGGGGCTCATCACGATCCCCATGAAGTTCCTCGACACGGACCAGAACATCTGGCTCACGATGACGCTCTGGAGCATCTGGAAGGGCCTCGGCTGGGGCGCCATCATGTACCTGGCCGCCATCGCCGGCATCGACCAGTCGCTCTACGAGTCGGCCAAGGTCGACGGCGCGGGCCGCTTCCAGACCATGTGGTACATCACCGTGCCGCAGCTGATGCCCACGTACTTCGTGCTGCTGCTGCTCTCGATCGCCAACCTGCTCAACAACGGCATGGAGCAGTACTACGTGTTCCAGAACGCGTTCAACCGCAACACCATCCAGGTGCTGGACCTCTACGTCTACAACGTGGGCATCACGGGCAACAGCCTGTCGATGGCCACCGCGATCAGCATGCTGAAATCGATCATCTCGGTGATCCTGCTCCTGTCCGTCAACGCCCTCGCCAAGCGCGTGCGCGGGTCGTCCCTGATCTGAGCGGAGGCCCCCCATGACCACCCTCGCCCAACCCCTCACCCGCATCCGGGAAGAGAAGGGGTCCTACGCCTTCAAGGCCGTCAACTACCTCATCTTCGCGACGTTCGCGGTGCTGTGCGCCTACCCCTTCTATTACCTGATCATCAACTCGATCAGCGCCAACGACATCTCCGCCCTCGGCGACGTCCGCTGGTGGCCGATGGGCATCCAGCTCGAGAACTACGTGCAGGTGTTCAACCTGCCGGGGTTGCCGCAGGCCGCGCTGGTGTCGATCGGCCGCACGGTGCTGGGCACCGCCGCGACCGTCATGGCCTCGGCGTTCCTCGGCTTCATGTTCACGCAGGCCCGGCTCTGGAAGCGTCAGTTCTGGTACCGCGTGATCATCGTGACGATGTACTTCAACGCGGGCCTCATCCCGGTCTTCATCATCATGAAGACCCTGGGGCTGACCAACAACTTCTGGGTCTACATCCTCCCGTTCATCGTCCAGCCCTTCAACATCATCCTCGTCAAGACCTACGTCGAGTCCATGCCGGACTCGCTGCAGGAGGCCGCCGAGGTCGACGGCGCCAACATCTTCCAGATCTTCTTCCGCGTCATGCTCCCCAACATGACCCCCATCCTCGCGACCGTGGCGATCTTCTCCGCCGTCGCGCAGTGGAACAGCTTCCAGGACACGCTGATCTACGTCACGGACCAGAGCCTGTACACGCTCCAGTTCCTGCTCTACATGTTCATCAACCAGGCCGCGAGCCTCGCGGCCGCCGCACAGCAGGCGGGCGGCAACCTCGGCAGCGTCGCCTCCGCGGCAACCCAGCAGACCGCCACGTCGATCCGCATGACCGTCTCGGTCATCGTCGTCCTGCCGATCATCTTCATCTACCCACTCTTCCAGCGGTTCTTCGTCAAGGGGATCATGCTCGGCGCCGTCAAGGGCTGACGGGCCGGCACCCGGCTTTCAGAAAGGGAAAACAATGCAGTTTCGCAAGGTAGCGGCATTCGTGGTCGCACCCGTGATAGCGCTCTCGGCGCTCGCCGGGTGCGGTCCGGACCAGGAGGGAACCCAGCCGTCGTCATCGGCGGCGGCCAACGGGGAATTCCCGTCGGAGTGGTCCGAGGAGATCACCATCGACGTCTTCGCGGGCCTGGCTAACGCCATGGGCGAGCAGCCCGGCTGGTTCGCCAAGATCGTCAAGGACAAGTTCAACATGAAGTTGAACATCATCGCCCCGAACGTCGCGGGCGGCGGGGACACGCTGTACAACACGCGCGTCGCGGCCGGTGATCTGGGCGACCTCATCGTCACCGACAAGGGCAAGAAGCTCGACGAACTCGTCGACGGTGGCCTGCTGCTCGACGTCTCCGAGTACTACCCGGCGATGTCCAACGCCGCCAAGTACGACGAGGCCATCACCCGCCTCAACGAGGGCAAGGACGGGACGTACGCCTTCCCGACGCAGGTGTCGTCGCTCAAGGCGACCGATCCCAGCGAGGGCATCGACCCCACCTTCGGCCCGTTCGTCCGCTGGGACTACTACGCGGAGCTCGGCTACCCGGAGGTCGGCACGCTCGAGGACCTCCTCCCGGTCCTCAAGCAGATGCAGGACGCCCATCCCACCGCTGAGAACGGCAAGAAGGTCTACGGCCTCTCGCTGTTCAAGGACTGGGACGGCAACATGATGAACAACGCCAAGCAGCCCACGACGTTCTACGGCTACGACGAGGTCGGCATGGTGCTCGCCAAGGCCGACGGCTCGGACTACCAGTCGATCATCGACGACGACTCGCAGTACGTGCGCAGCCTCAAGTTCTTCTACGAGGCCAACCAGATGGGGCTGCTGGACCCCGAGTCGACGACGCAGAACTACGACACGCTGTTCTCCAAGTACCAGAACGGCCAGGTGCTGTTCTCCTGGTGGCCCTGGCAGGGGCAGTCGGCGTTCAACACGACCGAGAACATGGCCGCGGGTGAGGGCTTCATGCTCGCCCCCGTCGAGGACCTGAAGGTCTTCTCCTACGGCGCCGAGCCGTTCGGCGGCAAGCAGGTCCTGGCCGTCGGGTCCGAGGCCGAGGATCCCGAGCGCGTCGCCGCGTTCATCGACTGGCTGTACTCGCCCGAGGGCACCTACTCCAACAACAGCCAGACCATGGGTGCCGCGGGTCCCAAGGGCCTGACCTGGGATCTGAACGACGAGGGCAAGCCCGAGCTCACCGAGTTCGGCATGAAGGCCCTGGCCGGTGGCGGCGCCGACGTGCCCGCCGAGTGGGGCGGCGGCACCTATCAGGACGGCGCCTCGTGGCTCAACACCACGCTGGTGCTGCCGATCGACACCGACCCTGAGACGGGCGCTGCGTTCAGCTACAAGATGTGGGAGACGTTCCAGGAGGCGACGTCGAACCCGCTGTACGAGGACTGGTCCGCAAAGATGGGCGACGCTCCCACGACGATGGACTACCTCCGCGACAACGACAAGCTGATGGTGGCGCCCGGCGCCAGCTTCACCGCCCCTGCGGACAGCTCGGAGATCGAGACCCTGCGCAACCAGGTGAAGGCGATCATCGTGCAGGAGTCGTGGAAGATGTCGTTTGCGTCCAGCGAGGCTGAGTTCGACTCGCTGCTGGCGGGCATGCAGGAGACCGTCAAGGGCCTCGGCTACGACAAGGTGCTCGAGGTGGACATGGCCAACGCCAAGGCGCAGAACGAGCTGCGCGAGGAGGCGGCGGCCCGCTCCTGATCCAGGACTCGTGGGGGGTGTGCGGGGTATCCCGCACACCCCCCTCTACGTGTACCCGGGCAGTGACCTGCAATGTTCTCGCTGAGGAGCTTCCTCCGTGCATATGCACGCAGGAAGCTCCACAGCGAGAAAGTTGCGGGCACCTCGCTCAGCTGTGGCGGGCGAAGGCGCCGCGGAAGATGAACGCCATGCCGTAGGCAGCCAGCGAGCAGCCCAGCGTGAGCATGATGTACACGAAGCCCGGCACCACGACCGTCAGCGCGACACAGCCCGCGACGACAGCCAGCAGCCCCAGCGTCCGGATCGACTGCGCAACGGGCAGCAGCAGGGAGTTCTTCAGCGTCTGGCCGAGCGCGTTGCGGTACGCGGCGACCTGCGCCAGCCCCCACAGGGTGGCGGCGAAGAAATAGCCGGCCCCGATGGCGGCCAGGAAGCCGGCCCCGCCCGAGACGGGGCTGTCGAAGGAGAACCAGAACGCCGAGGCGAACGCCAGCAGCGCCGCGGGCACGGCCAACACGAGGTAGACGGCGGTGGCGGGCCCGAGGTTGGCGCGGAGCGCGCGGAAGTAATCCGCGATCAGGTTGCCGCGCTCCTCGTCGGCGTAGCGCATGGTCACCTCGTAGAGCGCGCTGGTCGCGACGCCGATGGTGACGATCGGCACGCAGGAGACGAGGTAGATGGCGTTGAGCGCCATGAAGGCGAGCAGCGTCGTGATGCCCTGGACGTTCCTGCTCCCGGGATCGATCTGCACCGCGACCCCTCAGCTCTGCGTCGGGCGGTAGGCGAAGTGCGTCACCCGGGGCCGCCCGACGACCGCCTGCACCGCGACCAACCGGCCCGTGAACCCCCCGGCGATCTCCGTCGACAGGTGGCGCCCGTCCAGGGACGCCAGCTGCCGCCAGCCGCCGTCGGCCCACGCCTCGAGGTCGACGACGTCGGGGCCGCAGGGCTCGTACATCATGAGGCCGGCGGCCGGGTGGGCCGCGACGCGGAGCCGGACCGCCGCCGGGTCCTCGACGGCGCAGCGCCCGAACTCCTGCTCGAACGGGGCGCTGCGTCCGACGGCGCGGACGGAGTCGCGGTCCGCCTCCACGGCGTAGACGTGGGCGTCGTCGAGGTAGATCAGAAGGCGGGCCGTGCCGGCGGTGACGTCGAGCGTCGCCTCACACTCCCAGGCCAGGTCCTGGACGCGGATGCCGACGGGGCGCGCCGGGGCGCCGCCGGCGCTGAGCGTCAGGGCCCCGCCGTCGACGGCCACGCCGTCGAGCGATCCCTGCGGCGACACCCAGCGGGGCCCCAGCGGGCCGGTGAAGTCGGCGTCCAGCGCGGTGTCGGCCGCGAAGGCGGGGGCCAGGTCCTCCCGGAACACGGGCCACCCGTCGACCCATTCGACGGGGCACAGCATGGTCTCGCGCCCGATCACGTGGTACTCGGGCGTGTAGCCGCGCGGGCGGGTGCCGTGGTAGCACGCCCACCAGCGGCCGTCCCACTCGAGGAGGTCCGCGTGCCCCACGGACTGCACCGGGTGGTCGGTGGAGCGGTGCGTGAGGATCGGGTTGGACGGGTGGGGCTCGAAGCCGCCGTCGGGCCGCCTCGACCGTGCCACGGACACGCAGTGCCCGCGCTCGGTGCCGCCCTCGGCGATCAGCAGGTACCACCAGCCGTCGACGCGGTAGAGGTGCGGGCCCTCCGGGGCCTTCATGCCGGTGCCGGACCACAGCGAACGCCGCTCCGAGAGCACCTCGCCGGTCGCGGGATCGATGGTCACCTGCGCGATGCCGTCGTCGAAGGCGCACCAGGTGAGGTAGCAGGTGTCGTCCTCGTCCCACGCGAGGTCGGGGTCGATGCCGACGGTGCCCGGGACCACGACGGGATCGGACCACGGCCCGGCGGCGTCGTCGGCCGTGAAGATGAGCTGCCCCTCGCCGGCCTGCGCGATGTTGGTGGTGGCGAACCAGAACCGGCCGTCGCGGTACCGCAGGGTCGACCCGTAGATGCCGGCGGAGGCGCGGCGGAAGGTGGCGAGGTCGAGCTGGTCGGTGCGGTGCACGACGTTGCCGAGTTGCGTCCACGCCGCGAGGTCGGTGGACCGGAAGACGGGGGCGCCGGGGAACAGCTCGAACGACGAGGTGGCGAGGTAGACCGCGTCCGGACCGGCGCACATCGTCGGGTCGGAGTAGAACCCGGGGATGGCGGGGGTGAGGTTGTGGTGCATCAGTTCTCCTGTCGGATCTCGGCGAGCTCGACGGTACCGGTCAGGCGTACCTCGAGGGAGGTCGCCCCGGGCGCCGGACAGTCGACGACGACGTCGTGCCACTCACCGCGACGCTCCTGCTCCGGCGTGCCGAGCACGCTCGCGCCGCCACAGCGGATTTCGACGTCTCCGCCGAGGCCTGTCGTCACGCGCAGCCTCATCGCCAGCCGCGCCGGCAGCGGCTCCACCGACGGCCAGCCGAGCCGCCCCGCGCCGGACCTGGCCCGGTACGCGGTTCCGCGCACGTGGTCGACGGCGACGCCCACGACCCCGGACCAGTCCGGGGCGTGCCAGGCGACGAGCGGTAGGGGCAGGGGCGCGTCGGGGGTCGCGGGCGCGGTCGTCAGCTCCAGGGACGGCCCTGCCATGCCGGCCGACGACGCCGCCACGATCCGCCACGTCGTGGCGGGGAGGTCCAGACCCCGGGCAGCGGTCCAGGTGCGGAGTCGCGCGGGGTGGAGCTCGACCGGCACTGTCGCCTCCTCGCCCGGGGCGAGGACCACCCGCTGGTGCCCGAGCAACCGGCGGCCGATGCGGTCGTCGGTGCTGGCCGCGTAGACCTGCACCAGCTCGTGCGCCGGCCGGTCGCCCTCGTTGGCCACGCGGACCACCGCGGGGCCGGCCAGGCCGTTGGGAAGGCTGATGTCGCGGTATTCGACGCGGCCGTAGGTCAGCCCGTGCCCGAGCGGGTAGCGGGGTGTGTGCGGGCTGTACCACCAGGTCATGCGGGCGTCGATGATGTCGTAGTCGAACAGGTCTCCCGCGTGCTTGGCGTCGGCCCACCAGGTCTGGGGGAGCCGGCCGGCAGGCTCGGCGCGGCCGTCGAGCACGTCGAGCAGCGCGTGTCCCAGCTCTTGGCCCGCGTGGCTGGACCAGACGACGGCTCCCGCGCGGTCCGCGAGGTCGCCAAGCGTGTACGGGTAGGACGAGATGACGATCAGCGCGGTGGCGGGGTTGGCGGCGAGTGCGGCCTCGACGAGGCGTCGCTGCGCGTCCGGCAGGTCCAGCGACGGCCGGTCCGTGGTCTCGCGGCCGTTGATGTGCGGGTCGTTGCCGACCACCATGAGCACGGCGTCGGCGCCCGCGGCGGCCCGGGCGACCTCCTCGGCGCCCGAGCTCACGACCTCCACGTCGAACCGCTCGGCCGCCGCGAGATCCTCGGCGGTGCTGCTCGCCAGCCCGCCCCACGCCTCCACGCGAACCCAGCGCCGGCTGCCGCGGTGTTGCAGCGACCAGGAGCCGTCGTCGTGCACGTGCCTGGCGAACACCTGGTGGGTGACCCATCCCTCGGGCCGCGTGGCGTCGACGTGCACCATGCCGTCGTCCGAGCCGCGCCACAGCAGCCCGGTGGCGTCGTCGGCGAGCGTGAGCATGTCGTGGCCCCGGTCGGTGACGGCGACGACGTCGTCGCCGGGCTGGTCCGCGACGAGCGCCCCGTCGGCGGCACGGGTGAGCGTCAACCCGGTGGTGCGCGAACGCAGCCGCAGCCGGTCCGCTCCGTCGTGCGCCGTGACTGGGTGCGCCTCCCCGGCCGCGTCCGCTGCGCTGACCATGTAGGGCGGGGTGCCGGAGTACCAGTCGTGTTTGACGACGGTGGCGAGCGGACCGACGACCGCCAGCGTCGACCCGGCACGCAGCGGCAGCAGTCCACGGTTCTCCAGGACGGTCACCTGGGCGGTGGCGGCGCGCCGGGCGAGGTCGCGGTGGGCGGGGGTGTCGATGTCGTCGGCGGTGATGTGGGCGTACGGGTCGGCGTCGGGCGTGAACTCCCCGGTGCGGGCGCGGGCCAGCAGCACGCGGCGGGCCGCGCGGCGGACGTCCGCGACGTCGAGCAGGCCCTGCTCCAGCGCGGCGGTGATCGCGGCGACGGTGTGCGAGGAGTCGGCGTCGCGGTCGGTGAACGAGTCCAGCCCGGCCCTGATGGCCGCGGCGTGCGACTCCGCGTCCGTGGCGTACGCGCGCTCGGCGCCGGTGAGGTTGGTCGGCGCGTAGGCGTCCGAGACCGCGAGCAGGTCCGGTTGGGCCGCGCGCACCGCCTCGTAGAGCTCGGCCGAGGTGTGCGCGGGACGTCCGTTGACGAGGTTGTAGGCGGCCATGATGCCCCCAGCGGCGCCGGAGGCGAGGGGGCCGAGGAACGGGGGAAGGTCGTATTCGTGCAGCACGCGCGGCGGCAGGCTGGACGACGACGTGCACCGGTCGGTCTCGTTGTTGTAGGCCAGCAGGTGCTTGAGCGTGGGCACGGTCTTCCACACGGTCGCGTCGTCGCCCCGCAACCCGGCTGCATACGCCTCGCCGCACCACGCCGTCACGTGCGGATCCTCCGAGGAGCCCTCCTCGCCGCGACCCCACAACGGGTGGCGCAGCGGGTTGACGACGGGGGCCCAGCAGTTGAGCGAGACGCGCTCCGGGTCGGCCGCGCGCTTGGCGCGCAACTCGGTGCCGACGGCGTCGCCGATCTCCCGCAGGAGGTCGGCGTCCCAGGCCGCGGCCATGCCGACCGGCTGGGGGAACACCGTCGCCGTCCCGAGCCAGGCGACGCCGTGCAGCGCCTCGGCGCCCGTGTGGAACGCGCCCAGGCCGTGGTCCGGCATGGCGGGGTTGGCCTGGTGGAGGAGGGCGACGCACTCGGCGTCGCCGAGGCGCGCCAAGAGGTCGTCGACGAGTGCCTCGAGGGAGGGGGCGTCATGGGCCATGAGGTCGAAGCCTTTCGATGTGTCGGCGGCGATGCCGGGACGCTGCGGTGTCACGATCAATCATGCCCCACCCCGCCTGAATGCAACAGACCGGCTGCGCGATCGGGATCCAGGCTTGCGCCGACCCCGGCCGGATGGGTTAAGCTTTGTCGAAATGATTCGACGCCGAATCGACGCCGTCGTCAGACCCCCGCGCAGCGGGCTGGAGGGGAACCATGGGGTTGCTGGAGCGCACCCGGGCCGTGGGCCCGGCGCGCGGTCACTCGACGCGCGGCGCCACCAGTCGACGTTCCGGCAGCGCGTCCCCGGTGACCAGCCCCATGAGCATGTCGACGGCGGTCGATCCGATCGTGGTGCCGGGGATGTCGATGACGGTCATGTGCAACAGCGGTGCCAGCAGCAGCGTCTTGGGGCCGATCGCGACGATCTCCACCGACTCAGTCACCTCGGGCCCGCGGCGGAGCAGCGCCTGGATGACGCCCGGCAGCGCGGACTCGTTGTGCACGACCAGCCCGGTGTACCCGGCCTCGATCACCTCGTCGATGAGGCGGGCGGCTGCCACCGGGTCGTCGTCGGCGGCCAGGCGGCGCAGCTCGATGCCGCGGGCCTCGGCCTCGCGCTCGGCCCCGCGCGCCAGCCGCACCGCGTACGACGTGCCGCGGCTGACGACCTCGGGCGACGAGCCCAGCAGCGCCACCCGGCCGTGCTTCGCCAGCCTGCGGATGGCCAGCGAGCCGGCCGCCTCGAAGTCGAAGTCGATGCAGCTGAGCGTGCCGGGGTCCTCGGGGAGCCCGATGAGCACCGACGGCTGCCGCAGCGTCATGAGCGTGGGAATGCGGGAGTCGCGGGACTCGACGTCCATGACGATGAACCCGTCCACCATGGACCGCAGCGACACGCTCTCGATGCCGCTGGCGTCCTGCTCCGTGACGAGGAGGACGTCGTGTTCGTAGTGGCGGGCCCGCGTCGCGATGCCCGCGACGAACTGCATGATCACGTCGACGTTGACGCCCGGGCGCAGTGGCGAGACCAGACCCAGCACGTGGGTCTTCGACGACGCGAGCGCGCGTGCGCCGGCGTGCGGGCGGTAGTTCAGCTCCTCGATGGCCTTGAGGACCTTCTCGCGCGTCGCGCCGGAGATCGGCCGCCGGCCGCTCAGCACGTAGGACACCGTCGACTGCGAGACCCCCGCCTTGCGGGCCACCTCTTGAATGCCGGCCATCTTCACCCCTCGTCCCGGAGCGGCGGGGGACCTCCCATGCAGCCCCGCGGGCCGGCGCCGTCCAGCATCGGACGGCATCAGAGTACGGCCGCGCAAGCGTTTCGACCAACCCGGAAGGACCCACGATGAAGTTCACCGACGGCTACTGGCAGCTGCGGCCCGGCGTCACGGCGCTGAGCCCCCGCAGCATCGCCGAGATCGTGGTGGAGGAGGGGCGCCGCCTGGTCGCCCACACCCCGACGCGCGTGATCGAGCATCGCGGCGACACCCTCAACTGCCCCCAGCTGACCATCAGCATCGATTCCCCCGCCGACGGTGTCATCGGGGTCACGATCGAGCACTGGGACCAGCCCGAGGTCGGCCCGCGGTTCGCGCTCGCGGGAGCGGCCCCGGAGGTTACGGTCACGGAGGCCGAGGGGTCGGTGTCGCTGACGAGCGGCACCCTGACCGCGACCCTCGGCCGCGACGTGCCGTGGGACCTCAGCTTCGACGGCGCGAGCGGCCACCTGACCTCGTCGACGGGGCGGGCGCCGTCGGCCCTCACCACCCCCGACGGGTCCTTCGTCCGCGAGCAGCTCGCCATCTCGCCCGGCGAGCACCTGTTCGGGCTGGGGGAGCGGTTCGGGCCGCTGGTCAAGAACGGGCAGAGCGTCGAGATCTGGAACGCCGACGGCGGCACCTCCAGCGAACAGGCGTACAAGAACGTGCCGTTCTACCTCAGCGACCGCGGCTACGGCGTCTTCGTCGACACCCCGGACCACGTCTCGTATGAGCTGGCGTCCGAGTTCGCGTCGAGGGCGCAGTTCTCCGTGCCCGGGCACCGCCTGCGTTACCTCGTCATCGACGGCCCCACCCCGGCCGACGTGCTGCGCCGGTACACGGCCCTCACCGGCCGCCCGGCCCGGGTGCCCGCGTGGAGCTACGGCCTCTGGCTGTCGACGAGCTTCACCACCGACTACGACGAGGACACCGTCAACTCGTTCATCGACGGCATGGCCGAGCGCGACCTGCCGATGTCGGTGTTCCACTTCGACTGCTTCTGGATGCGCGCCTTCCACTGGACCGACCTCATCTGGGACCCCGCGACGTTCCCAGACCCCGAGGGCATGCTGGCGCGGCTGCACGAGCGTGGGCTGAAGGTGTCGGCGTGGATCAACCCCTACATCGCGCGGCGTTCGGTGCTGTACGCCGAGGGCAAGGACCTCGGCTACCTGGTCAAGCGGCCCGACGGGTCGGTGTGGCAGTGGGACATGTGGCAGGCCGGGATGGCGCTGGTCGACTTCACCAACCCCGACGCCACCGCCTGGTTCGTCGAGAAGCTGCGCGGCCTGCTGCGCCAGGGCGTCGACGCGCTCAAGACCGACTTCGGGGAGCGGATCCCCACCGACGTCGTCTGGCACGACGGCTCGGACCCGCAGCGCATGCACAACTACTACGCGCACCTCTACAACAAGGCCGTCTTCGACCTGCTGGTGGAGGAGCGGGGCGAGGGCGACGCCGTCGTGTTCGCCCGGTCGGCCACCGCGGGCGGGCAGCAGTTCCCCGTGCACTGGGGAGGGGACTGCGAGTCGACGTTCTCGGCGATGTCGGAGTCGCTGCGCGGCGGGCTGAGCCTCGCGGCGTCGGGCTTCGGCTTCTGGAGCCACGACATCGGCGGCTTCGAGGGCACCCCTGACCCGGGCGTGTTCAAGCGGTGGCTGGCGTTCGGGCTGCTCAGCTCGCACAGCCGGCTCCACGGGTCCAGCTCGTATCGCGTGCCGTGGGCGTTCGACGACGAGGCGGTCGACGTGGCGCGCCAGTTCATCCGGCTGAAGATGCGGCTGATGCCGTACCTCGGGCAGCTGGGGGAGGTCGCGCACCTGGAAGGGCTGCCGGTGATGCGGCCCCTGTTCCTGGAGTTCCCGGAGGATCCGGGGGCCGCGATGGTGGACCTGCAGTACATGCTGGGCGACCAGCTGCTGGTGTCGCCGATCTTCTCCGACGACGGCCGCGTCACCTACTACGTGCCAGCCGGGCGGTGGACGAACGTCCTCGACGGCGGCGTCGTCGAGGGGCCGGGGTGGCGGACGGAGGCGCACGGCTTCGACTCGCTCCCGCTGCTGGCCCGCCCGGGGGCGGTCATCCCGTGGGGTGCGGTCGCGGACCGGCCGGACTACGACTGGGCCGAAGGCGTCGAGCTGACCGCGTACGGGTTCGAGCCCGGGATGTCGCGGGTGGTGGAGATCCCGCGGCCGGACGGGTCGGTGTCGCGGTTCGAGGTCGCGGCGGATGACGACGGGCAGGTGTCGGCTCGGCTGCTCGACGGCTCGGCTCCGGTCAAGGCTTGGACCCTCACCGTCCGCTGATCCGGCCCGTTGAATCACCGCGCAGCTGCCTCGGGGCCCGGAATGTGTCGACTGCGCGCGGTGATGATCTGCAACTTTCTCGCTGTGCGGCTTCTTGCGTGCATATGCACGCAGTCGGCTCCACAGCGAGAAAAGTTGCTGGTGCTCTCCCGCAATAGGGGTGCGGCGTGGCCAGTCTTGTCTCGTTCCCTGAGGATGGCCGCCCGCGCAGCGGCGTGGCCAGTCTCGAAGGGTCGTAACGCGACGTTCTCGCGTTTCTGAGGCTTCGAGGCCGCTTCGCGGCACCTCAGCCAGCGGGTAACCAGCGGCGTGGCCAGTCATTCCCCGATCCCTGAGGATGGCCGCCCGCGAAGCGGCGTGGCCCGTCTCGAAGGGTCGTAACGCGACTTTCCCGCGTTTCTGAGGCTTCGAGGCCGCTTCGCGGCACCTCAGCCAGCGGGGAGACAGCGGCGTGGCTGTTCGTTCTCCGTTCCCTGAGGATGGCCGCCCGCGAAGCGGCGTGGCCAGTCTCGAAGGGTCGTAACGCGACCTGCCCGCAGTCTTGGGGGGTCACCGAGCGCACCGCCTACGGCAGGGTCAGCCCCTTCGCGACCCCGACCGCCAGCCCGTCCGCAACCAGCGACGCCGCACACGCCGCCAACTGGTCGCGGTCGGGCCACGCGACATCCGACAGCCGCACCTCCCCATGCCCGCGCAGCGCGGCCATGATCCGGCCGCGACACTGCCGGTCCGTACCCTCCCACGACTGCGCCCGCCGCTCGGGCCCGTCCCAGGCGGGGCGGCCGGCGGCCAGCCACGCGCACGATCCCGCGACCGGGCACTCCCCGCAGCGCGGCGACCGCGCCGTGCATACCAGCGCGCCCAGCTCCATCACCGACACTGACCACAGAGCAGCGTCCGCGTCCGCGGGCGGCACGAACTCCCACGCACGCCGTCGCTCGGCGGCGGTCTCGTGCGCCCCCGGGAACTCGACGCCCCCGTCGAGCCGCGCCAGGACCCGCCGGATGTTCGTGTCGAGCACGAGCGAGCGCCGTCCGAACGCGAACGCCAGCACTGCCGCCGCCGTGTACCGCCCGACCCCGGGCAGCGCCAGGAGCGCCGCCTCGTCCTCCGGCACCTCGCCGGCGTGCAGGTCGACGACGGCGCGGGCCGTCTCCTGCAGCCGCAGCGCGCGCCGCGGATAGCCGAGCCGGCCCCAGGCGCGCAGCACGTCGGAGGTCGGCGCCTCCGCGAGCGCGGCCGGTGTGTCCCACCGCGACATCCACGCCTCCCACAGGGGCGCCACCCGAGCGGCGGGCGTCTGCTGACACATCACTTCGCTGACCAGCACCCCCCAGGGGGTGGTGCCTGGCGCGCGCCAGGGCAGGTCGCGTGCCGCCGTCGAGAACCACCCCGCCAGCCGCGGGGCGAGGTCGCCGGCCGGATCGGCGTGGGGCGCGGGCGGCGTGGAGGTCAGCGCCAGGTCCCCCGCGTGTCGATGACCCGCTTGCCGGACAGCCGCTCCCGGTCGAGCTCCTTGAACTCCCGGTGGTCCACCAGCAGGACGACGACGTCGGCGCGCTCCAGCGCCTCGTCGAGACCCACCAACTGCACCGGGCCGCCGGCGAGCTTGGCGGGCAGCTCGGTCACGTTGGGTTCGACGGCCAGCACCGTCGCCCCCGGGACAGCGCCCGGCAGGGCGGCGGCGATGTCGAGGGCCGGCGACTCGCGCAGGTCGTCGATGTCCGGCTTGAACGCCAGGCCCAGCGCCGCGATCACGGGCTGCTCGAGCCCCTCGGCGGCGGCGCGCACCTTGTCGAGGACCCACTCCGGCTTGCCGTCGTTGACGAGGCGCGCGGTGTGGATGAGCTTCGACGTCTCGGGCGCGGAAGAGACGATGAACCACGGGTCGACGGCGATGCAGTGCCCGCCGACGCCGGGGCCGGGCTGCAGGATGTTGACGCGGGGGTGCTTGTTGGCGAGTTCGATCAGCTCCCAGACGTCGATGCCGATCTGGTCGCAGATCAGCGAGAGCTCGTTGGCGAACGCGATGTTGACGTCGCGGAACGAGTTCTCGGTGAGCTTGGCCATCTCCGCGGTGCGGGCGTCGGTGAGGTGCAGCTCGGCCTTGCAGAACGAGGCATACAGCTCGCGGGCGCGCTCCGCGGCGGCGGGGGTGAGGCCGCCGATGATCCGGTCATTGGTGACAAGTTCCTCCATGACGCGGCCGGGCAGTACGCGCTCGGGGGCGTGCGCGTACTCGACCCCGGTGAGCTCCGGCCGGGCGGCGGCGATCCGGGCGGCCATGTGCTCGGTGGTGCCGGGCGGGGAGGTGGACTCGAGGATGACGAGCTCGCGGCCGGTCAGGTGCGGCAGCAGCGAGTCGGTGGCTGCGTCGATGTAGCGCGTGTCGACCCGGTAGCCCTCGGCGAAGGGGGTGGGGACGGCGACGATGTAGACGTCGGCGGCGGGCGTCTCGGCCTGGGCGCGCAGGTGTCCGGCGGCGACGGCGTCGGCGACGAAGCCGCCCAGCGCGGGTTCCACGAACGGCACCTCGCCGCGGTTGACCGCGTCGACGTGCTTCGGATTGACGTCGACTCCCACCACGTCGTACCCGTTCGCGGCGAGGATCGCGGCCGTGGGCAGACCGATGTAGCCGAGGCCGATGACGGCGACCACGCGGTCTGTGGACATGAGAAACCCCCGATTTGTTGTTGGACGCACCAGCGCAAAGATTAGCCCAGCGCCCATCCTCGGTTAGGCTGGCGGTTGGCCGGAGCGCGGCATCGGTAATCGACCAACCACCTAGGGGGCACGGGAGTCTTGCGCATTCTCGTCGTCGCCCAGTACTTCCCGCCGAGGCGCTCCACGTTCTCCTCGCGGTGGTCGTGGCTGACGACGAAGCTGGCGGAGGCCGGGCACGACGTCGACGTCGTCGCCCTCATGTCCGCCGCCCGCCAGCTCGGAAACCTTCGCTACGCACTGCTGGCCGACCCGCCGCCGGACCGGGTCACCATCCATCCCGTCCTGCCGCCCCTGCAAAGACACAGCTCCGGCGTGGCCGCGCGCGCCGTGATCGACTTCGTGATGGGCATCCAGTCCTTCCGCCGCGCGATGCGCGTGCGCCGCACCGACGTCGTCGTTGCCTCCGCACCCACCGCGGTCACGATCCCGATCGGATGGGCCGTCGCGGCCCTCAAGCGGCGTCCCTTCGTGCTGGACCTCCGCGACGCCTGGCCCGAGCTGATGGACAATTGGCGGGAGTGGGACGACGACGGGCGCGGGCTCCCCGGCCATCCCGTCAAGCGGCTGATGGTGGGGGCGTCCACGGTGGTGGTGGGCCCGCTGCTGCGCGCGCTGCGCGCCGACGCTGATGCGGTGATCGTCACCACCGAGGGCCTCGCGCGTCGGCTGCGGGAGGCCGGGCTGTCCCGGGTGCATGTGGTGCGCAATACGTCGTCCAAGCCGTGGGCCTACCCGCTGCCGGCGCCGGCGCTTGAAAGCGAGACGCTGAACGTGCTGTACCTGGGCAACGTGGGCCGCGCCCAGCTGCTGGCCACCGCCATCCGCGCCGCCGCAGTGGCGAAGCAGCGTGGGGTGCCGGTGCGGCTGCGGTTCGTCGGGTCCGGGCCGCAGTGGGAGGCGGCGCACGACATCGCCCGCGACACCGACGCCCCCGTCGAGTTCTACGAGCGCGTGCCGACCCACCAGGTGCTGCCGCACTACGAGTGGGCGGACACCGTGCTGGTGAGCCTGCGCGATTGGGAGCTGCTGGCGGAGACGGTGCCGTCGAAGCTGTACGAGATCATGCTGTCCGGCCGCCACATCACCGCCTCGGTGGCGGGGGAGACCGCGGAGCTCATCACCGAGCTCGAAGCGGGCGACGTGGCCGCACCCGAGGACGTCGAGGCCCTGGCCGATCTCTGGGCCGCCCTCGCCGCGGACCGGTCCCGGCTCGCCGTCCCCGCCACGGGGCGCGCCTGGGTGGAGCGTGAGTTGAGCGTGGACAAGCTGGCGACGACGTTCGCCGACGTGTTGGAGGAGGTGGCCGATGCCCGGGGGGCGCGTTGACCAAGCCAGACTCGTGGCCTCGACGGTGGGCCGCAACCTCGTGGACGATCCGCTGGGCTTCGCCCTTCTCGTGGGGCGCCGGTTCGGGTCGCGGAAGCGGGGGGTGCTGTCGCGGACCGAGACGGGGCTCGCTGGGGCGCTCGGCGCCTACCTCGCGGACCGACCCGAGGTGGCGGCTCGCGCTCTGCGGTCGCGGCGCCCGAGTCGCGCGACGCCGCTGGACCGCCTCGCTGCCCGGCTGGCTGTGGCCGTCGGGGACGCCGAGGCGATCCCGCCGCGGCTGCGCGACGACGCCCGCGTGCGCTCGGACCAGGCGTGGACCCGCGGGGAGCTGACGCAGGCGGTCGCGGCGCTCGGCGACGCGGACAGCGTGGTGGCCAGGCGCCGCCGCTCGGAGTTGGCACTGCTTCAGCCGGGCTTCCGCCTGCAGGTGGACATCCGGCCCCAGGGGGCCGCGGTGGAGACCACGCGCGTCCTCCACATCCTCACCAACTCGAAGCCGCACACCCACTCCGGCTACACGGCCCGCAGCCATGCCGTGCTGCGGGCGCAGCGCGCCGAGGGACTCACGGTGGCGGCGGCGACGCGCATCGGGTACCCGGTGACGATCGGCACGCTCAACGCTGCCCCCGTCGACTGGATCGACGGCATCGCCTACCACCGGCTGTTGGCCCCTGGCCTCCCCGTCGACGCCCGGCGCAGGCTCGAACTGCAGGTGGCGGCGCTGGATCCGCTGGTCGAGGCGTTCGGCCCCGGCGTCATCCACACCACAACTGACTTCACGAATGCCCTGGTGGCCGAGGCCGTGGCCCGTCGGCACCACCTGCCGTGGGTGTACGAGATGCGAGGGCAGCTGGAGCTGACGTGGATCGCGGCGCTTCCGGAGCCCTGGCGTGCCGACGGCGAACGCAGCGAGCGCGTGCGCCTGCTGCGCGCCAAGGAGGCCGAGCTCGCCGCCGCGGCCGACGCCGTCGTCGTGCTGTCCGAAGTGCAGGCCGAGGACCTGGTGTCGCGGGGCGTGGCTCGGGACCGGATCTCGGTTGTCCCCAACAGCATCGATCCGACCTTCCTGGCGCGGACCAACACGCCCGCGCAGGCCCGGGCCGACCTCGGGCTGCCGACGGACGGCGTGTGGGCGGGCACTGTCTCCTCCCTGGTCGACTACGAGGGCCTCGACACGTTCCTGCGGGCGCTCGCCGAGGCGCGGCGGCGCGGGATAGACCTGCGTGGCGCCATCGTCGGCGACGGGGTCTCTCGTCCGGGCCTCATCGCGCTGGCACGGGAGCTCGGCATCGAGGACAAGGTGCTCTTCCCGGGCAGGGTCCCGGCCGCTGAGGCCATCCGCTGGCACGAGGCGCTGGACATGTTCGTGGTGCCGCGCCGCGACACCCCTGTCTGCCGGATGGTCACCCCGATGAAGCCGGTTGAGGCCATGGCCCTGGGCAGGCCGGTGGTGGCGAGCGACCTCCCGGCGCTGCATGAGCTCGTGGGCCGCGACGCCGGCACGTTGGTACCGGCCGACGACGTGGCCGCGTGGGCCGACGCGCTCGGTGTGCTCGCGCAGGATACCGCCGCCCGCACCGCGAAGGGGGAGGCGGGCCGTTCGTCGGCTGCGCTGAGGACGTGGCAGCATGGCGCGGTGACGTACGCAGAGATCTACCGGCAGCTCGGGGTGTCGCGTGGCTGACGCGGACGGTCAGGGCGGCAGGCGGCTCAAGCACAGGGGCGCAGAACCCGCCGTGCCCCGCCGTGCCCACCCCGACTCGACCGACCACCTTTCACCGGTCAGTGGGCGTCCACCGTTCCGGGAGTACCTCTCGCAGTTGGTAGAGCGGCGGCACTTCATCGGCATGCAGGCCTGGTCCCAGAGCACGACCCAGCACCGCGGCATGCTGCTGGGCAATGTCTGGCTTGTGCTGGCTCCCGCGCTCGACGGGCTCATCTACTTCATGATCTTCGGGCTGATCCTCAGGGCCGGCGGCGCCATCGAGAATTTCTTCGGTTACCTCGTCATCGGCGTGTTCCTGTTCACCTACACCTCGCGCACGATCAACTCCTCGGCCACGTCGATCCACAACAACCGCGGGCTGATCCGGGCGTTCACCTTCCCTCGGGCGGTGCTTCCCGTAGCGGCGACGCTGCGTGAGACCTTCGCGATGCTGCCTGTGCTCGTCACGCTCATCGTGCTTCTTGTCGCGGTGCCCCCTCATGCGCTCCCGACCGCAGCGTGGGTCCTCCTGCCTGTGGTGTTCCTCGTCCACGCTGTCTTCAACCAAGGGATCGGGTTCCTGCTCGCGCGCATCGCTACGGCTTTGCCTGACGCTCGTCAACTCATCCCGTACCTGCTTCGGCTCTGGTTCTACGGATCCGCCGTGATGTTTGCCGTTGACCGGTTCGACAGCGTTCCCTGGATCGGACAGTTGGTGCGCATCAATCCGATGTATCAACTCTTGACGATCTATCGATCGCTGTTACTCGACGCGACCATCCCTCCCATTGGGCAGTGGGTGACTGTCACACTTTGGGCGCTGGGTGCGCTCGTAGTCGGAGCGTTGTTCTTCTGGCGGGCTGAGGTGTCCTATGGCCGCGAGTGAGGCGCCGGGCCGGATCTCAGTGCTGGTCGACGATGTGTCGGTGCGGTACCGGACCGAGACCTCCAACGTGGACGCGTTGCCGCCGGCTAAACGTGTCCTCGCCAGGGCCGGCCAGGCCATCGGGCTGACCACCTACACCGGGGTCGACGCCCTGAAGGGCATCAGTTTCGTCGCGCGTGAGGGTGAGCACATCGGCCTGGTTGGTGCGAACGGGTCTGGCAAGTCGACGCTGCTGCGCGTGATCGCCGGAGTCGAGCCTCCCCGCACCGGTCGCGTGCTTGCTGAGGCCACGCCGGTTCTCCTGGGAGTGAGCGCGGCGATGATGCCGGCCCTGACAGGGGAGAGGAATGTTCGGCTCGGCCTGTTGGCGCTCGGCTTCCATCCCGACGAGATCACCGAGATCATGCCCGGGGTGATCAAGCTCGCCGGCATCGGCGATGCCATCCACCGCCCCATGAAAACGTACTCCTCCGGCATGGGCGCGCGGCTGCGGTTCGCCATTGCGGCGGCGGCGCAGCCGAGCATCCTGCTGATCGATGAGGCGCTCGGGACGGGCGACGCCGCCTTCGCGGACCGCAGTAAGCGCAAGATCGATGAACTCCGCGCTGGGGCGGGCACTATCTTCCTGGTGTCGCACGCTGCGCAGACCATCGAGGAGATGTGCACCCGCGCCATCTGGCTGCACATGGGTGAGCTCATCATCGATGGACCTGCCGTGGAAGTAGCCAGAGCATACCGATGGTGGGCACACTTGGTCGCCAAGGAAGATTTTCAGGCAGCCGACGAAGCGTTCACCCTGGCTCGCCAAGGACGCCCCAGAATCCCGCCCAGTAGTGGTTCCAAACCGCTCTCAAATCACGAAGGACCCGCGTGACGCACGATCGACTACGCCGCTTTGGGAAACACCTAAAGCTCCCCAGAGCCCGGGTGATGCTATTGGTCCTCGCCTTGCTGATAGGCGGCGTCACCTTCTGGATTGCCCTGGACGCGTCATTAGGGATTCCGCGCTCTGCGACAGTCGCGATCGTTGCGGCTATCTCCCTCTCGGCCCCACTGGTAGCGACCCAGAGACTCTCAAGGACTCTTGCCCGGAGTCTTAGGGAACAGCGTGTGCAGCACAAGACGATCGTCAAGGAGCTCTCGAGGGTCCTCTACTACGCCAAGGAGTTGAAGCCAGACCGGGACAGTTTGACGACTGCACCCCGCGGAACAGCCAAGGTTGCTCCGAGCGTGCATGCAGCGGCGCCCGCCAGATCCGATGCTTCCCCCAGCCTCACCCCCCCTCGAGCCGCACCCTCCACTCCCAAGGCTGCAGGGGGGGACATCGCGTCGTACGTGCCGGTAGCGGCTTCGGAACGGGCCCGATGGAGCGAGGACCACACGGCGGGACGTCGCTATACGCCTACTCAAACCGATCCCCCTTATCGAACGACAGGACTCCCGTTCACCCGAGATGTCGTCGTCGCGATGATCGCGGACGATTTCACTTTCAACAGTTTCAAATACGAGTTCGACGTTAAAAGGCTGACGCCGACGAATTGGCGATCGGTGTTCGAGGACAGTCAACCCACGCTCTTCCTATGCGAATCCGCCTGGCAGGGGGGATCCCCGCAGGAACACCCCTGGCAGGCCAAGGTCTACGCCTCGATCAGATGGCCTCAGGAGAATCGGGTCGACCTGCTCAGTATTCTTGACTATTGCAGGGCTGCAGGTATTCCGACGGTATTTTGGAATAAGGAAGATCCCACGCATTTCTCGGATCGGATTAACGACTTCGTTCGGACTGCGTGCCTGTTCGACTATGTCTTCACTACCGCTGAGGAGTGTGTGGATGGGTACTTGAAGCACGCTGGCGCACGGCACGCGGATGTCCTCCCCTTCGCTGTGCAGCCCATGTTGTTCAATCCGCAGGGCTCCCAGGACGCGCGGGACGATGTGAACTTTGCCGGCACATGGTACGCAATGTACCCCGAGAGATCGCTCGTGGCAGAGCAGATCATGGATCTCGTGCTCGGCACAGGGCGCGAACTCGTGATCTACAATAGAATGTTCGCTGATAAGTCCGCGCGATATGCCTACCCCGAACGGTATAGCCAGTACATCCGCCCGGCTATTTCTTATCAAGAGACTGCTCGGGCCTTCCGGCGCTCTCAGTACGGTATAACTCTAAATACCGTGACGTCATCGCCGACCATGTTCGCACGGCGTATCTTCGAACTTGCAGCTTCTGGAGCCGTGGTCCTGTCTAACTCCTCCCAAGGTGTTCGGAACTTCTTTGGCGACTCAGTCATATATGCCGATGTCGAACCCGAGCGCTTTCTGTCGCTGACGGAGGACGCTCGCCGAGATCTCCAGAGGAGGGCTATGGCCATCGCGCTCGATAACACCTACGGGCATCGAGCCGAAACCATTCTTGGCGCCCTCGGCATGAAGTTCGAGAGTCGATATGCGTCTCCACAGCTGGCCGGAGTAGTCGAAACCCAAGCAGAATTTGACGCGTTGTACTCTCAATGGGCGTCGCGCCCTGACTTCGGAGATCTTCTGACAGTGGTAGGGCGCAACTCTGACCATGGACTCATCATGGACCTGATGCGTGAGAAGCGACCGCATGTAGTCGTCGTGGCGGAAGACGATGTCGCGAGCGGGAGAGTTCGCACGAGAAGCGTTATGAATCGTCCCGGTGCTATCCTCACTAAGCGCAACCGCCCTGTGCCGTCGATTGAGGACGTGAAATGGCTCCAGGCGCACTCCGTGTATGAACAGTCCGTCATAGAGTTGGCTGGCTCCGCCTCGAGTCGCTTCAGATTCGGACCGGCGAACCCCAGCGCCACCCCGTACGTGCCCGCGGCGCAGCTAGGGACATACCTGTTGCGTCCGGCAGAGTCTTTCAGCTACATGGTGTAGGAAATCATGATCACACCCACGTTAAGCATCGTCGTCCCCACCTACAACTGCTTCGACAAGATGCGGGAGTCGCTGTCCTCGCTTGAGCGAATAGCACAACTGGTAGCGCTTCAGCTCGTTATTGTTGACGATCGCTCAAATGACATGACATATGAGCACCTTCAGGAATGGGTGGACTCCCGCCCCTATGCTCAACTGACGCAACTGGCCGTAAACTCGGGAAGCGCCGCAGCTCCGAGAAATGCAGGTATTGAGCTCGCGGACGCGCCTTACGTGTACTTCCACGACGCGGACGACGTTCTTCTCCCAGAAGGCCTGGCTGCCGCGTTGAACCGGGCCCTTGCATCGGGAGCCGACGTAGTGCGTGGTCCGCTTGTAGTGCGCGAGGGGAACAGCGGCGAACGTCTGAGTGACGATATCCCGGAATGGGAGTCGCTCAAGACCGACACCGAGAAGCTGCGCGCGATAGTCAGGCGTCAGAGCCTGACCTGCAGCTCGATCTTTCGTCGCGCGTTGTTACGAGAGCATCAGATCAGCTTCGATCCCGGCCGGCGCATCGGCGAGGATATCGTGTTCACGGCCCGCGCTTTGGTCGCTGCCCGCTCTGTGCTTTTCGAAAGACAGCCACTTCGCATCTATGTGAAGTCCCACGAGCCTCGTACAGCCTCTGTTACTCAACGAATCACTTCTGCTGATTTCGGGGACTTCGTCAGGTCCTGGGAGGATGTCGAGAATATCCTCGATCTGCGTGGAATCAGCTTCGTGCGAGAGCACGGACTCGCCTCGATCCAGTACGCCGTCCGTCAGTACATTTGGTTTGGAACCGAGCCTCTGACGGAGTCCGATTTCCGGCAGTTCTCCGATTTCTGCCTCAAGCACTGGTCAGCCATCTCAACGATGCGGTTCGCTGATCGTGTATCGGACGTACTGGTCCACGCGCGCAGAGGAGATCACGCCTCGTTTACTCGCGAGACTCGACTGCGACTAGTCGTTGCGGGACACGACCTCAAGTTCATGTCGACCGTGCTCCCGGCCCTTGAAAAGCGTTGCATTGTGCGTACCGATCTCTGGGGCGGCCACAATGTGCATGATGAGCACGTCAGCAAGGAGATGGTAGCCTGGGCCGACATAGTGTGGGCCGAATGGCTACTAGGGGCATCCGTCTGGTATTCTGAGCAGCTAACGCCACAGCAACGGCTTATCATTCGCGCGCATCGCTCCGAGATGGTGGCGGATTATGGTGATCGTGTTCGATGGGACCGAGTCCATGCTGTCGTGACCATCGCACCGCACACCCTGTCGGCATTCCGGGACCGTTTTGACATCCCGAATGAGAAGATGTGGCTCTTGCCGAATAGCTTTGACTGTCCGAGCTACCGAGTCGATGACGAGCGGCGTTCACACTCCACTATCGGAATGATCGGGGCTGTTCCCCGGCTCAAGGGATTCCGCCGTGCACTGCGCGTGCTTGCCAAGGTGCGCCAGTCCGTGCCTGAGGCGGAGTTGCACGTCTTTGGCCGACGGCCGGAGGAGCTGGAGTGGCTGATGCGTGACCCCGCTGAAAGAGCATACTTCGAGGGCTGTCGCACGTTCATCGAAGAGGCGGAATTGATGGGCGCTGTCGTGTACAGGGGGTGGGTGGACACTAAGCATGCACTAACTGAAGTGTCGCTAGTGGTCTCTTGCAGCGATTATGAGGGCATGCAGGTTGCAGTTGGTGACGCGTTCTGCGCAGGCGCCGTGGCACTCATTCTGCCGTGGGAGGGTGCTCGGGAGTGTTATCCAAGCGAGTTCGTCGTGTCGGACGAGAGGGTCATGGCTGAGCGTATCGTCGAGTACATGGAGAACGAGGGGCTTCGACGTCAGCACGCGATGCAAGGACGTGAATGGATTCAAGATCGATATCACGCACAGCGCACAGAAGAAGAAATCGAAAGACTGCTGTCAGAGATTAGAACCTAATGGCATCGACCGCGATTAGCATTTCCATATATGGGAGTTGCGTATCCCGGGATACAGTAGATCTTTCGACATCCCGCGGCGCCCGTGTCTCCAGATATGTCGCACGGCATTCTCTTCTGTCCTACGGGACCGACGCCAGTAGGTATTTCCCCAGTCGCCTACCGTTAGAAAGCCCTTTTCAGCGGCGACAGGTAGCGGCTGACATTGAAGGACACCAGTTGGACAATTTTGTCAGCGAAGTGACTCATGGTGATCTCATTCTCTGGGATCTCATTGATGAACGGCATGGTTGCGTGCGGTTCGCAGATGGGTCGTACGTCACGCGTAGTGTCGAGATGCTTGCATCTCCCAGTCTACGGCGAGTGCTCGAGCTAGGCCGACTGATCGCGTTCGGGACGGAGGAGCATTATTCTATGTGGACGCATGCGGCAGATCAATTTGTCCATCGCCTGAGGCGGATCGGCGTGATCGACCAAACGGTCATGCTGGCGCCGGACTGGGCGCTCTCGACGGTGTCGGGCGTACCGACACCCGCTTCTTGGGGGTTCTCAGCCGATATGGCGAACGCTTCATATGGGCGCTATTACCGCCATGTTGCCGAGTTGGGGGTACGTCAGGTCATAGTCACTGACACGCTGGCGGATGAACAGCATCGGTGGGGGCTCGCGCCGTTCCATTATGCGAATAGTGTCTATGCCAGACTGTGGCGCGATGCAACAGATTGTGACGAGATATGACAGCGCTGCTGGCCGATGAGTGGGATACTCTTCTCCGCGAGTATGACGGTCGCTTCCCTGACGAGACGCCGCCGGGGTGGGAGGTTCTGATCGCGCATGGAAAGTTTACGGCGACATTCCCCAACCGTGTGACTCACGAATGTCGATTGGACAGCTATGAGTCGTTTTGGAACGTCTCGCCGGTCACGGACCCGACGACCAGCACCCTCTGGCGGAACTCGCTGCGCTATCTGTTAGAGATCGACGATAATGCCGAAGGTTGGTCGGTAATTGTCAATGTCCTCCAAGCTTTCATTCAGTACATCGACCGGCTAGCTCCATCCTATGATGAACTGCGCTCGGGCAGCTTGGATCATCAAATGTCACTAGGACTGAGAGTTGTTGGGAGATTGCGCTCCCGACTCGTCGCCTCAGTGCTGCCTGACTGGTCCCGTCGCGAAGTCGATGATGTTCTCTGCAACGTTGTCGCTCGGCTGGCATTGATCATCCAGGAAGCAGTTCAGTTCCTGGACAACAATCACGGCGTGATGTTGGCAATCGCGTGTGAGCAAGCCAGTCTCGTCTTCCGAGACGTGGCCGGAATCGCGGACATCAGAGCCCGCAGCGACCGTTTCTTGTCTTCATGCCTTGATATAGTCTTCGACGAGCAAGGCATCGCCCGTGAGAACACGCCGCTCTACCAGAAGATGTACGTTGAATTGCTTCGACAAGTGGTTTCTTTTCGGACTTGGTCGCGTGATTCGGCGGATGCATCGAGCCAGTTGATCACTCGCATGGCGGACCGGGCTGAGCAGGCGTTGGCGCTCATGCTCCTGCCGAATGGGCACGTCCCAGCGATAGGGGACTCTTCAGGCGGAGGTTGTTCCTACCTGCCTCAAAGCGGTACCCTCTTTAGCGCCGACAGTGGCTGTTATTTCACGAAGACTGATGAGACCTATGTATCGGCCGTCTGTGGATTTCGAGGAGTCATTCACAAACAGGCTGACGACATGTCTATGACGCTTTGGCATCGTGGGATGAGTTTGATCCGCGACGCGGGAATCATTGGCTACGACGAGAACGACTCCCGCGCAGTGGCGGTGCGTTCGCAACGAGGCCACTCGGGATTCTTCTTGCAGAGGTTTGATGGTCTCAGCGCTCGCCAGCTTATATCATTCGGACGAAACACCTCACGTATACTGGGCCATATTGAGCTCACCCGCACCCCCTCCTCGGATCTGTTGACCATGGAGAAGGTGCATGATGGACGTTCAGCCCTCCGGCGCGTGATGGAAATTGATCGCCAAGAGAATCGGATTTCGTTGGTGGATTCGGTCGTTTCACGTCCGTCGGAAGATGATCAGAGGATCAGTCGGTTTTTGGTTGATCCATCTCTGTCCTTGCGGGTAGGTCCGGATGGGTTGCGGCTGACCGGCGGGGGTCGGTGGCTAGCCATTCGAGCGATTGGCGAATACGATCTCGTAGTTGTCCGTGGGCATGAAGGAGCAATGTCCGACGGGTGGGAGGGATCACAAAGTCTCACCAGGGGCTTTGTTTCTAGCGCGCCCTACTCGAGTGAACCGACGTGGGCGGTGGAGTTCCATCATCGTGGCCGGCACGCGGGATCCTGCATCCAGTTCGACATTTCGTTCGGGTGATGCAGCGTCGCCCCAGCGTTGGTCTTGGACAGGCTTAGGACTGCTGCAGGAGTTGGTGACATCTGATCTGTGACGCCGTGGGGCGTCGCTGGAAGGATGTGTACCGTGCCTAAGCCCTACCCCCAGGAGTTCCGCGACGATGTCGTCAACGTCGCTCGCCGACGTGAGGCCGGTCAGACGATCAAGCAGATCGCGGCCGACTTCGGGATCGCCGAGTCATGTCTGCGCAACTGGATGCGCGCCGCTGGCGTCGACGACGGGGCTCAAGCCCGGCACCACGGCGACGGAGAACGCCGAGCTGCGCGAAGCGAAGAAACGGATCCGGCTGCTGGAGCAGGAGAACGAGGTCTTGCGCCGGGCAGCGGCGTATCTGTCGCAGGCGAACCTGCCGGGAAAATGATGTACCCGCTCGTGCGTGAGCTCGCCGCCGACGGGATTCCCGTCGCGGTGACGTGCCGGGTCCTCAAGCTCGCCCGCCAGCCCTACTACCGCTGGCTCACCCATCCGATCGGCGAGCGAGAGCTCGTTGCCGCGTATCGGGCCAACGCATTGTTCGACGCTCACCGTGACGACCCGGAGTTCGGGCACCGTCTGCTGGCGGACGAGGCCCGCGACGCCGGTCAGGCGATGGCGGACCGCACCGCCTGGCGGATCACCTCTGCCAATCGCTGGTGGAGCGCGTTCGGGAAGAAACGAGGCGCCAACGGGAAGAAGCCGGGACCCCGGCCCACGACGACCTCGTCGAACGCGACTTCACCGCCAAGGGACCGAACCAGGTGTGGCTGACCGACATCACCGAACACCCCACCGGCGAGGGCAAGCTCTACCTGTGCGCGGTCAAGGACCTCTGGTCCGGCCGGATCGTCGGCTACTCCATCGATGCCCGCATGAAGTCCCGCCTGGCCGTGCAGGCGCTGAACAACGCGGTCACCGCCCGCGCAGCGCTAGGCGTCGACGTCGCCGGCTGCATCGTGAATTCCGACCGCGGGTCGCAGTTTCGGGCACGCAAGTAGCTCGCCGCGCTACGGCACCACAGGCTCGTCGGCTCCATGGGGCAGGTCGGGACCAGCGCCGACAACGCGGCCATGGAGTCCTTCTTCGCCCTCCTACAGAAGAATGTCCTGGACCGCCGTCGCTGGGCCACCCGACAGGACCTGCGGATCCAGATCGTGACCTGGATCGAACGCACCTACCACCGCCGACGACGACAGACCCGACTCGGCCGCTTGCCCCCCATCGAATACGAGACGATCATGACCACACCGGCCCTCCAGGCCGCCTAACCCAACCTGTCACCAAGACGTGCAGCAGTCCCCTCTTCTTGCTGCCTTCGATCAGACGCTGCTGGGAGTGAAGTCTGAGAGTCGCTTGCCTACCGCTAGCAATTCGCAGATGGCGGCCACACTTCTTTCAGCAGCCCGTCCGTCCCCGTAAGGGTTGGTAGCCCGGGCCATCGACTCATAGAGCGCCAGATCGTCGATGAGGGACGAAGTCGCCTCAACGATCTTGGAGACTTCGGTGCCAATTAGCTTCACGGTTCCTGCTTCGACCGCCTCGGGCCGCTCGGTGTTATCGCGGAGCACCAAGACCGGCTTGGCCAGGCTGGGGGCCTCCTCCTGGACGCCGCCAGAATCGGTCAGGATGATGCGTGCCCATTTCTGGGCGTGTACAAATTCTGAGTATTCAAGTGGATCTGTAACGACCACGTTGTCGAGATCCTTGACGGCAGGCTCAACCTGTTCCCGCACCAAGGGATTCTTGTGAGCGGGGAAGACAACAAGGTACTCGGGATAGTTCTGCGCGACGGTGGCGACAGCCTCGCCGATACGGCGCATCGGCTCGCCCCAGTTCTCACGTCGATGTGTTGTTAGAAGAATCATCGGTCGGTCAGCCTCGTGCTCCTTGCGCAGCCGCTTGTCACTGAACTGCACATCATGGGCTGCCGTCCAGTTGAGCGCATCAATGACGGTATTCCCCGTCACCACGATCTTTGCCGGGTCAACGTTTTCGCGTAGCAGGTTGTCGCGCGAGGTAGTCGTGGGGGCAAGGTGAAGTGACGTGACCTGTCCCGCGATCCTGCGGTTGGCCTCCTCTGGGAACGGGGAGTGGATGTCGCCTGACCGGAGGCCTGCCTCGAGGTGAACCACCGGGATCAACCGATAGAAGCAAGCGATGGCTGCGATGGCCACTGTGGTGGTGTCGCCCTGGACCACAACCGCGTCGGGTTTCGTCTCTTCCAACACTGGATCGAGCAGGCTCGCGATGCGCGCTGTGAGCTCATTCAAGGTGCTGCCGTGCTTGAACACCTTGAGGTCCAGATCAGGTTTGATGCCGAACCAGCGGTTGACCTGATCCATCATTTCCTGGTGCTGGCCTGTGCTGACCACGAATGGCTCGAGCACCGGCGACGCTTCGAGTGCCTTGATGAGCGGGGCCATCTTCACCGCTTCCGGGCGAGTGCCGTAAATGACCATTACCCGCTTCATGCATCCTCCTGGGTTCAGCGTGACAGAGACGAATGTTCTCTGAGCATAGGCTGCGGCCGGGCCGCATATGAAGTCACGGTCCCGTCACAGCTCGACGGTGGCGAGGGGGAGCCCGGGCAGATGCACGTCGGACTTCAGGAACGACTCGTCGTCGGCCGTCCACGTGTGATCCTCCGGGCGGCCGCTGCGCCACTGCACGAAGTTGAACCGGTCCGCCGCGTAGATCCGGCCACCCTCCGCCAGCGCGCGCTCCAGAAAGTCCGAATCCTCGCCGCGGGTGCGGGGCGCGAAGCGCAGCGTCCGAGCCAGGTCACGCGCGGCGGTGAGCGTCGGGCCCGCCACGAAGTGCGTGTACCGGTGCTCGTTGACCTCCTGCGTCAGGACGGTGACGTCGCGCGCCGCCAGGTGCACGAACCGGCAGTGCTTGCCCACCACCTCGGCGTCGGAGTAGCGCATGGCTCGCAGCAGATCGGCCAGGTAGTCCGGGCCGTACCAGTCGTCGTCGTCCATCTTCGAGACCACCTCGCCGTCGGCGCGGTCGAGGAGCGCGTTGAGGCAGTCGCCGAGGGTGTCGTCGGTGCCCATTGGCAGCACGGTCACGTTCTCGATCCCCAGCGCCCGGGCCTTCGCCGCGACGTCGCGATCCTCGAAGTTGTGCGTGGCCACGAGCAACTGAAGGTCCACGTCGCGCTGCGCGGCCACCCTGGCCAGCACATGGTCGATCTGATGAGGGCGGTTCGTGGCCACGAGCGCCGACACCGTCGGCAGCCGGACGGGCTCGTTGGGGATCCCCACGGACTCCAGGATCGTGTCCACGCGATGGCCGTACGTGTGGGCCTTCCACAGGTTCCGCTGCCCGACGTGCACCATCCGGGCGCGCGCCATCTCGTCGGTGACCAGCGAGCCGATCGCGGACTCCACCTCGGCCGGGGTGGAGACCTGCGCCACGCCGTCGCCCAGGAACGCGGCCAGCGACGGTGCCGGGGTCGAGACCACGGGTGTCCCGCAGGCGGTGATCTCCAGGACCCTTCGGGCGAACATCGTCGGCGACGTCGTGACCGTGTTGACGTTGAGGAACACCTTGTAGGACCGGTAGGCGCTCAGCATCTGGTCGTAGTCCAGGCTGCCGACGACGTGCGAGGCGTACGGCTCCGGGAACTGGTACTTCTCGTCGTGGTCGAGGAAGCGGGAGAAGATGTCGAACTTGACGTCCTCGGTCTCGGCCTTGAGGGCAGCGTCGAAGAGCAGCCGCATCTGCTCGCGCCGCTCCGGGTACTTGTGGGCGAACCACGTGCCGGCGAACGCGATACCCCGCGGCTGGTGCTCCCGCGACATCCGCACCGGGTTACAAACCCGGTCCGCGACGGCGAAGGGGATGACGCCCACCCGGTCATGGCCCAGACGCTCCCGATAGGCGGGCACGCACTCGGCATCGGTGGTGAACACCCAGTCGAACAGTGCCGCGGTGTCGAGGAAGTCCTCGAAGTGCGTCGGGTCCTCCTTGTTCCAGAAGACGCTGGGGATCCCGCGACGCCGCGCCTCGGCCGCCAACTCCACCACCGCGGGCCGCGGCGCCGACGTCCCCGTCAGGTGGTACTGCCACGCCTTCCCGTTGCCCGCCCACGCCGACTCGACGAACAGCAGGTCCAGGTCCTCGGCGTCGAGCTGCTCGCGCCACGCGTCGGGGGAGAGCAGCACCTGGTGCCACTCGTATCGGAACGAGCCCAGCGTGAACGCATCGGCGATGATGCCCACCCGGAGCCGGCGGCGCGGCTCCGCCTCCGGGTACTGCCACGGCTGGAAGGAAAGCCGGCCGTCGGAGTCCTTGAACAGGCGGTCGGGGCGCCCGGCGCCGGGGCGACGACGCCGCCGCAGGAACTCCCGCAGCTGGCCCACCCCGCCCGCCCGGAGGTGCCAGAGCGCGGTGCGGACCTGCGCCAATGCCGTCGTGGACTCCTGCATCATGACTCCCTGCCCTGCCCCTCCGTCGGGCCAGAGCACCACCATATGGCGAGCCCCCGCGCGGGACGAATCCGCCCCAGCTATTCCCCCGGGGGGTCTCCCGGAGGTATGGTGCCACCCGAGTCGAGAAGCGGCTCACCCTCCGTGGAGGACCCGCTTGTCGTGTGGGCTCTCCCGTCGTCGCCCGGGGAGCCACCGTCGGCCCCTCCCGCATCCGAGAGGTGAGTCCGATGAGTGGCATTGCCGGAGCGATCGCGCTGACCAGCCGGGCGCGGCCCGACGTCGAAGCGGTCAGCCGCATGGTTCAAGCCCTCCAGGGGCACCACTGGGGACCGCGGCGCATGTGCGGCGACAGTCGAGTCATCCTCGCCCATCGACACGGCGACCTCCCCGACACCCCGGACGGCCTGCAGCCGGTCGTCGATGGCGCGACCGGAGTCGCGGCGATCATCGACGGCCACCTGGTCAACCGGGCGGAACTCATCCGCGGCCTCGGCGACACGATCCGGGGCGACGCCGTCGACGACGCCCGGCTCGTCATCGCCGCCTACGCTCGCTGGGGGAAGTGGTTCGTCGAGCGACTCGAGGGCGACTTCGCCCTCGTCCTGGCCGACCGCGCCCGCCACACCACCCTCCTCGCTCGCGACCGCTTGGGGGTGAAACTCCTCTACGTCGCCGAGGCGGGGGGCGTCGTGTGGTTCGCGTCGACGATGCCCGCCCTCATCGCGTCCCGGGTGGTGGACTCCACGGTCGACCGCGACGCCGTGCGCGAGTTCATCGCACATGCGGGCCGGGTCGCGTCGCCGGGCACTGTGCTCACCGGGGTCCAGAAGCTGCCGCCGGCCACCCTCAGGATCATCGACGCCGACGGCGAGACGCGCGACCGCGTCTACTGGCAGCCGCCCGTCCGGCCCCAAGTCGCGGACACGACCCCGTCCCGGGACCGGGTCGACGCCCTCCACGAGGCGCTGCGGGCGGCGATCCGCCGTCGTCTCCCGGACACAGGCCCCGTTCACGTGCCGCTCTCGGGCGGCCTGTACTCGAGCCTGTTGGTCGCGCTGCTCACCGACTGCCACCTCGGGCCGGTGCACACCCTCAGCCTCGGGTTCGACGGAGTCGGCCACCGGGACGGGGACGAGCTGCACCATGCCGGTGTCGTCGCGCGCCGCTACGGGACCAGGCACCAGGCGCTGCAGGTGCCGGTGGGGGAGCTCGCCGCGACGGTCCACGGCGCCGTCGACGACATGATCGAGCCCCTCGGGGACCCCGAGGCCGTCGCCCTGCACCTCGCGTCGCGAAACCTCCCGGACCCGACGCGACCGGTGTGGTTCGGGCACGGGCCGGCGGAGGCGCCGCGATCGCCCGAGCGGCTCCGCGACCTGGCCGAGGGGCCGCTGGTGCGGATCGACAGCATGACGCGGGGGTGGTCCGTGCAGGCCGAGGTGCCGTTCCTGGACCGCGCCGTCGTCGAGCTGGTGGCCGCGGACCCGGCCGGGGCGGCGCCCGGCGAGACCCCCAGGCTCGTCTCCACATTGGCGCGGGAGGTTCTCCCGCCCCGGATCGCCGCCCGACCCCGGCACTGCCCGGCGCTCCCGGCCGCGGCATGCCTCGACGGGCCGCTGCTGGACCTGGCCCGCGACACCCTCCGCTCGCGGGCAGCACAGGAACGGGCACTGGTGCAGCCGTTCCTGCTCGAGCGCTGGCTGGCGGCACCGCAGCGGCGCGGCGGGGCTGCGGGCTCGGCGCTCTGGGCGCTGACGGTCCTCGAGTTGTGGCTGCAGCGCCACGCGGCGTGACCGCGCGCGATCAGGCGGACGGTTGGAACGGCAGCTCGCCCGTGGTGACGACGCGGTCCGCGATCACCGACATCTTGAGGTTCAGGTGCTGGCTGGCCAGCCGCAGCAGGTTGAGGGCCGTCTCGCGCGTGATCATGTGGCGCCCCATCAGGACGCCGATCGCCATCGCGATCTCCCGATTGGTGCGCAGCGCGGCCTCCAGCTGCTCGGCCCGCTCCCGGCTGACGGCCACCGAGGTGCCCATCGACGCGAAGGTGGCCAGGACCACGGCCTGATCCGAGTCCCAGGACTCGGTGAAAGCGCCCTCGCGGTCCGCGTACATGTTGAGACTCGCGATCGTGTGCGCCGCGTCGATGAGGTGCAGCGGCTGCGCGAAGATGCTGCGCACGCCGAGGGCTTCGGCACCCGCCGAGTAGGCGGGCCACCGGTCGTCGGTCCGAAGGTCTGGGATGTGGTAGGGCCGCTTGTCGCGGATGGCGTCGAGACAGGGACCGATGTTCAGGTCGTACTGCAGGTCGTCGAGGCGCTGCGCCAGCTCGTCGCTCACCACGAGCGACTTGAACCCCGGCCCCTCCTGCACCGTGATGGTCGCCCACCGGGCACCGGGAATCAGCTCGATGGCGGCTTCGACGATCGCCGTGGTCGTCGGTCGGGAGTCGTCGCGCAGGCGTGCGGCCATGGTGTCGAGCCGGGCCGCGACGTCGGTCACGCCCCAGCGCCGGGCGCCCGTCGGGTCCGGCAGACTTCCGTCCTTCACAGTCCCCACCTTCCTGCGTCGGCGTCGTGTCCGCGACGACACGCCCACGGTACCCGCCCCCCGCGGGCCATCCAGAATCGCGGGGTGGGCCGGAGCCCCCGAGCGCGCGGGTTTACCCTGAGAGCTCGAGCCGGGCGCCCCCGGGAGGGCGCCCGGCGAAGGAGCCCGACGATGACCTATCCGTGGTGGAGCATGCTCCCCTTCGTGGCGATGCTGGCCGCCATCGCGATCCTCCCCCTGCTTCCGCACACCGCCCACCACTGGGAGAAGCGGGCCGTACAGCTGGGGCTGGCGCTCGCGCTCGGGATCCCGGTGGCCATCGCGGTGTGGACGTTCGACGACCCGTGGCGCGTCGGCCACGCCCTCTATGAGTACGTGCAGTTCATCTCGCTGCTGCTGGCGTTGTTCGTGGTCTCAGGCGGGCTCTTCCTCAAGGGCGACATCGAGGCAACGCCACGCAACAACACGATCTTCCTCGCCATCGGGGGCATCGTCGCGTCGTTCGTCGGCACCACCGGCGCCGCCATGCTCCTCATCCGCCCCCTGCTCAACACCAACCAGGAACGCAAGCACCGGGTGCACACCGCCCTGTTCGCGATCTTCATCGTGGCCAACTGCGGCGGCCTCCTCACGCCGCTGGGCGACCCGCCGCTGTTCCTGGGCCTGCTGCGCGGCGTGCCGTTCACGTGGACGTTCACGCTGTGGCCCCAGTGGCTGTTCGTCCTGGCCCTCATGCTGTTCAGCTACTACGCGCTCGACCGCCGCATCTACGCCACCGAGGCTCCCCAGGACGTCGCGTTCGACCGCAGCAACGTCCAGCCGCTGGGGATCCGGGGCAAGCTCAACTTCCTCTGGTTCGCGGTGATCATCGCGGCCGTCGCGTTCGCGCCGTCGATGGACCTGCACGCCATCGAGACCGGCCACGCCGTTGCGGGGGACTGGATCCCGGTGCGCGAACTCATCATGTGGGGCGCGGCCGCCGCGTCGCTGTTCACCACCCAGCGCAGCGTCCGCTACGGCGACAACGAGTTCAGCTGGGGGCCGATCGCAGAGGTGGCGGCCCTGTTCGTCGGCATTTTCCTCACCATGATCCCGGCGCTGGAGTACCTGGGCCAGCACGCGAGGTCGCTGCCCCTCGACGAGATCACCCTGTTCCTCTTCACGGGCGGGCTGTCGTCAGTGCTCGACAACGCGCCGACGTACGCCACCTTCTACGAGATGGCGTCGCAGCTGCCGGCACCCGCCGGGGTCGCCATGATCGGCACGACCCCGCCCGTCCCCGAAACCTATCTCGTGTCGATCTCGCTGGGCGCGGTCTTCTGCGGCGCCCTGACCTACATCGGCAACGGCCCGAACTTCATGGTGAAATCAGTGGCGGAGTCGCGGGGGGTAAACATGCCGTCGTTCGGCGTGTACGTGATCCGCTCGATGCAGTACCTGGCGCCGACGCTGCTGGCGATGATGCTGCTGATGATCGCCGACCACCCCGCCGCCTGGGCGGCCGGCGGTGCGGTGGTGGCGTGGATCGTGGCGCGTGGTGTCGCGGACATCCGCCGCTCGACAGCGGCCGTCCGGGCCTGAGACGGCGGGCCCCCGGCCGAGGCTAGCCCGTGTTCTGCAGGCCGGCCGCGGCGCCATTGACCGTCAACAGCAGCACCCGCGTCCACACCTGACGCTCGGCGTCGTCGATCGGAGCCTCCGGATCCCGGATCAGGCGCAGCGCCCGCAGCTGCAGGTGGCTCAGCGCGTCGATCGACGGAGCCCGCAGCCCGACCCGCCCGTGCAGGAGCGGCTTGGCCTCCAGCAGCTCGCGCTGGCCCATGGTCTCCAGCACCAGCCGCCTGGTGAGGTCGAGTTCCTCGAGGACCCGCCGTGTGACATCGGGCTGCCCGCCGAGCGCCAGGAAGGACTCGGCCAGCCGTGGGTTGGCCTTCGCCAGGCTCATCTCCGCGACGTCGATGAGGCTCGCGAACAGCGGCCACTCGCGGTACGCGGCGCGCAGCCGCTCCGGGTCGCCCACGGCGGCCAGGCCCGTCCCCAGGCCGTACCAGCCGGGGATGTTGGCGCGGATCTGCGACCAGGCGAACACCCAGGGGATGGCCCGCAGATCGCTGAGGTCGCGGCCCTCGGTGGCGCCACTGCGGCGCGCGGGGCGAGAGCCCAGCCGCAGCTCACTCAGCTCGTCCATGGGGCTGGACTCGGCCACGACGTCGGCGAAGCCGGGGGTCCGCACCAGGTCCCACCACGCCTCGCGGGACGCGCGCTCCACGGTGGCCGACACGTCGGAGAACCGGTCCGCCGCGTCCCGGTTGCGGGCGGTGGCGTCGTCGGTGTCGGCAAGCAGCACGGCAGAGGTCAGCCGCTCCAGGTGCGCCTGGGCCAACGTCTCATCGGCGTAGCGCGCGAAGATCACCTCGCCCTGCTCGGTCACCTTGAACCGGCCGGCGACGGAGCCGGGCGGCTGCGCGAGGATCGCGCGGTGCAGCGGGCCTCCGCCGCGGCCGAGGGAACCGCCGCGGCCGTGGAAGATCGTCAGGTGCAGGCCATGGCCGTCGGCCCACTCGACCAGCTCGCTCTGCGCGGAGTACAGCGTCAGGGTGGCGCTCGCCGGTCCGACGTCCTTCGCCGAGTCCGAGTACCCCACCATGACCTCGACGTGTCCGCCGGTCTGCCCCAGCCACACCTTGGTGCTGTCCGTCGGCAGCCACCGCTCGAGGATCCCCACGGCGCCGCTCAGATCCGCGCCAGTCTCGAACAGCGGCACGACGTCGAGCCGCAGCCGGCCCTCGCCGACGGCCAACCGGCCGAGCGCGCGGACGCCCACGAGATGCTCCGCCTTCTGCGTGAAGCTCACGACGTAGCGGCCGCACGACCGCGGCCCCCACCGCTCCTGCAGCCAGGACATCACCCGCAAGGTGTCGAGGACCTCGCGCGTCTTGTCGGTCACCGGCTGCACATGCTCGGGCCAGCCCTCCACCGCCAGCCGGTCCAGCAGCGCGAGCCTGGCTTCGTCGTCGGCGGGCTCGTCGTCCAGCTGCCCGAGCAGCTCGTCCAGCGCCGCCTCGTGCACGGCGCTGTGCTGGCGCACCTCGAGTTCGGCGAGGTGGAACCCGAAGGTCTCGGTCAGCCAGATGAGGTGCTGCAGCTCGCCGAACGCGGCCCGGTCGTCGCCGGCCTGGCGCAGCGAGTCCTGAATCAGCCGCAGGTCCGCCAGCAGGTCGTCGGGGCTGCGGTAGGCGAGTTCGATGCGGCCGCGCCGGGTGGCGTTGAGCCGCTCCGCGGCGAAGAGCAGCTTCTGCCGGTGCGGTTCGTTGGGCGACGACGTGCGGATGCCCGCGAACACTTCCGGGGCCGCGACGGCGTCGCGGGCGAGTTCGTTGGCCAGCTCCGGCGACGGCGGGGTGGCGTCCTCGCTCATGGTCAGGGTGCGCGCGATGCGCTCCGCCCCCGTCGCGAGCGCCCGCAGCGCGTGGTCGGCTTGGATCGCGGCGGTCTGCCGCGTGACCTCGGCCGTGACGAACGGGTTCCCGTCGCGGTCGCCGCCCACCCAGGACCCGAAGCGCAGGAAGGCCGGGACCGCGGGGTCGCGGCGGCCGGCGTCGCCGTCGGAGATCACCATCTCGACGGAGCGGTACAGCCGCGGCACGGCGTGGAAAAGCGTTTGGTCGAACACCTGCATCACGGCGCGGACCTCGTCGGCCGGCTGCGGCGGGGTGGTGCGCAGCGGCGAGGTGCGCGACAGGATGTCGACCTCCTCGAGCATCCGACGGCGGGCCGCCGCCCGCTCCTGCGTGCCCGCGGCGACGTCGTCGAATCGGTCGAGCTGGGCGCCGATCCGGTCCAGCGCCGACGACACCGCCCGGCGCCGCGCCTCCGTCGGGTGCGCCGTCAGGACGGGATGGACGCGCAGGTCTCGGACGCGGGACGCGAGCTCGCCGAGGGCGGCGACGGCGGGCCACATGTCGGGCGTGGCGTCGCCGGAGCGGGGGTCGGCGCCGCGCAGCAGCCGGGATCGGTGGCGCTGCTCGGCCAGGTTGATCAGGTGGAAGTGCACCGTCAGTGCCTGCGCGAGGCTGGCCGCCTGCTGGGCCGTGAGCGCCTCGATGATCCGGGTCGGCTCGGCCGGGTCGCCTCCGTCGGCCGCGCCCGCCGCCGCCTCTTCCAGGCGGTCCATGAGGCCCGCCAGCTCGTCGCGGCCCGACTCCGTCAGCACCTGCCGGTGCAACGACGTCAACAGGGCGATGTCCGCTGTGAGCAGCGTGTCGGGGGTGGCATCGGGACGGGGGGCGGCCAGGGTGGCGTCAGCGGTTTCGGGCACGATGGATGCCTTCCGTTTCGTGAATTGTTCCGTGGGTATTATTCAGCACATGCCCTCTGAGTGGACATTCCTCTCCAACTACGGACACGTGCTGGTGGCCCTGGCGCGAGATCCGGACGCCCGCATGCGCGACGTCGCGGAACAGGTGGGCATCACCGAACGCGCCGTGCAGCAGATCGTCGCCGATCTCGTCGAGGAGGGGTACGTCGAGAAGGTGAAACTGGGCCGGCGCAACCAGTACCGCCTGGCGGACCACAGGAACTTCCGGCACCGCCTCGAGTCTGAAGTGCGCATCGAGGACTTCCTCACCCTCATGACCGGGAGCGTCACATCGGGGCGTTGGTGAACCGGCTGTAGTGGCCCTGGAACAGGGCATCGATCTTCCCGGTCTCGCCGTTGCGGTGCTTGGGGATGTGGAATGCGGCCAGCCCGCGCTCCTCGTCGGTGGGGTTCTGCGAGTACATCTCCGGACGGTGCAGCATGAGGACGATGTCCGCGTCCTGCTCAAGCGAGCCTGACTCACGCAGGTCGGACAGCTGGGGGATGCCGTCCTTGCGCTGCTCGGTGTTTCGAGACAGCTGCGACAAGGCGATGACGGGGATCTCCAGCTCCTTGGCGAGCAGCTTGATCTGACGGGAGAACTCGGAGACCTCCAGCTGGCGCGACTCCACCTTCTTGCCCGAGCTCATCAGCTGGATGTAGTCGATCGCGAGCAGCTGCAGGTCGTGCTTCTGCTTGAGCCGGCGGGCCTTCGCGCGGATCTCCATCATGGTGAGGTTCGGCGAGTCGTCGATGAAGAAGTTCTTCTCGCCCAGGATGGCGGACTTGTCGGTGACGCGCTGCCAGTCGTTCTCGTCCATCTTGCCGCCGCGGATCTTGCCCAGGGGCACCGACGCCTCGGCGGAGAGCACCTTCATGACGATCTCGGTGCGGCTCATCTCGAGAGAGAAGAACGCCGCGGTGAGGTTGTGGTGGATGGCCGCCGAGCGGCACACGTCGAGCGCGAAGGTGGACTTACCGACGCCGGGGCGCGCAGCGACGATGATCATCTGGCCGGGGTGCAGGCCGTTGGTGATCCGGTCGAGCTCGATGAACCCCGTGGGCACTCCCGAGAGCGCGTCCCCGGAGGACGCGATGGCCTCCATCTCGTCGAAGGTGGGCTCGAGCAGTTCGCGCAGGGACTTGTAGTCCTCCGACGCCTTCTTCTCCGTCACCTCGAACAGCGTCTGCTGGGCCTCGTCGACGATCTTGTCAACATCCCCCTGGCCCTGGTAGCCGAGCTGGGCGATGCGGATCGACGCGTTGACGAGCCGGCGGAGGACGGCCTTGTCGCGCACCAACTCCGCGTAGTAGATGGCGTTGGCCGCGATCGAGACCGACGCCAGCAGGTCGTGCAGGTAGACCGGCCCGCCGACCTTGGCCAGCTGCCCCTGCTTGCCCAGCTCGCCGGCGACGGTGATCGGGTCCGCGGGCTCGCCGCGGCCGTAGAGCGTGATGATGGCGTCGAAGATGATCTCGTGATTGGGCCGGTAGAAGTCCGCGCCGCGCAGCACCTCGACCACCTCGGAGATGGCGTCCTTCGACATCATCATCGCGCCCAGGACGCTCTGCTCTGCCGCCAGGTCCTGCGGGGGAGTGCGATCCAGCTCGCGGTCGTCGAAGACGGCTGTCTGCGACATGGTCCCTCCTTGAAGCCCGACGGATTCCGGCCACAGGACAGGCTAGGGCACGCCTCCGACAGGATCCGGCGGAGCCCTGTGGGCAAGCCTGTGCACGGGGTGTGGACAGGCTGTGGACGGCTGCCAGGTCCCGGCCCGCGACCTGTGGACAGATATGTGCGTGAGCGGCCACTGGACCGTTATCAAATCGTTATCTTTGCCGCACAGGATGGTGCCCGGGGGATTTGTCCACATATCCCCCGCGGGCCCCGCGTTCGACGCCTGTTCGACGGCGCAACTGCGCCTGACGTGCGCTCTTGCGGAAAAAGCCAGCTGACTAGGCGCGTTGCTAATTCTTACCTTCGGGGGCTGGACGCCGTCGCTCCGTTGGTGCTAATGCGGAGCGGTTCGGCAGGGCGGAGGACTGCGTGGTGGCCCACTGTCCACAGGGTCGGGTCCGGAACTGTGGACAAATCGCTGCAGGTACCAGACCCCGGTGGGGAATGGCGACTCCTCGCATGCGATGATGAATCTACTTGAAGCCGATACCCCCAAGGGGTATGGTGGCGTACGAGAAGGGGGACTTGCATGACTGAGATCACCGAAGCCACGTGTCATCACGCGAACCACGGCTACACGCCCGAGAAGGCGGCCTACCTACGTCGGCTGCGCCTCATCGAGGGCCAGGCCAGGGGCATCGCGCGCATGGTGGAGGAGGACCAGTACTGCATCGACATCCTCACCCAGGTCGCAGCCGTCACGAGCGCGCTCAAGGCGGTCTCGCTGGGTCTTCTCAACGATCACCTCTCGCACTGCGTCGCGGACGCCGCCCGTCAGGGTGGGCCCGAGGCCGACGCCAAGATCGACGAGGCGATGCAGGCCATCAAACGCCTGGTCCGCTGACCCACCTACCGAACAGGGGCTTCACCATGATCACCAAGTACACCGTTTCCGGCATGACCTGCGGCCATTGCGTCAAGAGCGTCACCGAGGAGGTCTCGGAGGTCGACGGCGTGTCGAACGTCTCCGTGACCCTCGATGGCGGCCAGATGCTGGTCGAGTCCGATGAGCACGTCCCCTTCGACGCGATCATCGAGGCCGTCCGCGAGGCCGGCAACTACACCGTCGTCGAGGCGTGAGCGGCACCACCACGGTCCAGCTCGACATCCAGGGGATGACCTGCGCCTCGTGCGCGGCCCGGATCGAGAAGAAACTCAACAAGGTCGACGGTGTCATCGCCACCGTCAACTACTCGACCGAGAAGGCCACCGTCGAGGCTCCCCCCGGTATCTCGACGGACCGTCTCATCGAGGTCGTCACGCAGGCCGGCTACGGCGCCACCATGCCGGTGCCCGAGGCCGTCAAGGCCGACGAGGCAGCTGAGCTGAAGCCGAGGGTCCTGTGGGCCTTCGCGCTGAGCATCCCCGTCGTGGCGGTGTCGATGCTGCCGGTCCTGCAGTTCCCGGGCTGGCAGTGGGTCGCGCTGGTCCTCAGCGCCGTCGTCGTCCTGTGGCTGGGCCGCAACTTCCATCGCGCCGCGTACGTCAACGCGCGGCACGGCACCACCACCATGGACACGCTCGTGTCCATGGGCACCCTCACCGCCTTCGCCTGGTCCGTCTACGCCATGGTCTTCGGGCACGCCGGCATGATCGGGATGAAGCACGAGTTCTCCTTCGACCTCGCGCAACAGGACGCCCTCGGGTTCATCTACTTCGAGGCCGCCGTCACGATCATCTCCTTCCTGCTGCTCGGCCGCTACATCGAGGCCCGCGCGAAGAGCGAGTCGGGCGCCGCGATGCGGGCCCTCCTCGAGGTGGGCGCCAAGCAGGCGTCGCTGCTGGTCGACGGCGAGGAACGCCGCGTCGACGTCAAGACGCTGCGGGCGGGCGACCTCATCGTCGTGCGCCCCGGTGAGAAGGTCGCGGCCGACGGCGTCGTCGTCGAGGGCCGCTCCGCCGTCGACGCCTCCATCATGACCGGCGAGTCGTTGCCGGTCGAGGTGGAGCCGGGCACCGACGTCGTGGGTGGCTCCGTCAACACGACGGGCCGGCTCGTCGTGCGGGCCACCGCCGTCGGGGAGCAGTCGCAGCTCGCGCGCATCGCTCGGATGGTCGAGGAGGCGCAGACGGGCAAGGCGGACGTCCAGCGCCTCGCGGACAAGGTCTCCGGGATCTTCGTGCCGGTCGTCATCGCCATCTCGGCACTGACGCTCGCCGGACACCTGCTGGTGGGGCACGGCGTGACGATGTCGCTGTCGGCGGCCATCGCCGTGCTGATCATCGCCTGCCCGTGCGCGCTGGGGCTCGCGACACCGTCGGCGCTCATGGTGGGCACCGGTCGCGGCGCCCAGCTGGGCATCGTGATCCGCGGACCGCAGGTCCTGGAGCGCGCGCGCCGGGTGCAGACCATCGCGTTCGACAAGACCGGCACCATCACCACCGGGCAGATGTCCGTGGCGCGCGTCGACACCGCCGAGTCGGTGGGGCGCGACGAGCTCCTCGAGCTGGCCGCCGCCGTCGAGTCCGGGTCCGAGCACCCGATCGCCCAGGCGATCGTCGCGTCGGTCGACCAGAACCGCCCCGTGGAGGACTTCCGCAACACGCCCGGTCGCGGCGTGGAGGGACGCGTCGACGGCCGACTGGTCTACGCCGGATCGCCGGCCTACATCGCGGCGCTCGGGCACCCGGCCGTCGAGTGGCCGGACGCGCCGATCGGCAGCATCGTCGAGGTCGCGGACGAGTCGCGGGTGCTGGGGCGCATCGTCGTGGCGGACACCATCAAGCCGTCGGCGGCGCGGGCCATCGCGCAGCTCAAGGACCTGGGCCTGCACCCGGTGCTGCTGTCCGGCGACAACGAGCGCACGGCCAGGGCCGTCGCGGCCGAGGTCGGCATCGACGAGGTGCGGGCCGGCGTGACCCCCGAGGGCAAGGTCGACGTCATCAAGGAACTGCAGGCCGACGGCCGGCAGGTCGCGATGGTCGGCGACGGTGTCAACGACGCCGCGGCCATCGCGCAGGCGGACCTCGGAATCGCCATGGGCACCGGGACCGACGCGGCCATCGCGGCCGGCGACATCACGCTGATGCGCCACGATCTCGTCGCGGCCGTCGACGCTGTGCGCCTGTCGCGCGCCACGTTGCGCACCATCAAGTCGAACCTGGTGTGGGCCTTCGGCTACAACACGGCGGCCGTCCCGCTCGCGGCGCTGGGCATGCTGACGCCCATCATCGCGGGCGCCGCCATGGCGTTCTCGAGTGTGTTCGTGGTGCTCAACAGCCTCCGGCTGCGGGGCTTCCGCAGCATCGCGGAGCGCTGACCCGACGAAGGTGAAGAGTAGGTCAAGAAATTCGTGAATCCGGGTGAAGGATCGAGGATTTACGCAGACGGGCCGAGTTCAGCTAGTGTTTCTCTCGACGCCGTTGCTGGTGTCCCGCAAGACCGCCCGGCCGCTGCCGCCCCCCCAAGGGCAGCGGCCGGGCTTTTTTCTGCCCGTCGTTCCCGGCTGGGAGCGCCCGGGATCGGGGTAGGTTGGGGTCATGGCTACCCGCATCGAAACTGACTCCATGGGGCCCGTCCAGGTCGACGCCGACCGCTACTGGGGCGCCCAAACCGAACGCAGCCTCCACAACTTCGACATCGGCCGCGACACCTTCGTCTGGGGCCGCGCCATGGTCCGGGCGCTCGGCGTCCTCAAGAAGGCCGCGGCCCTCGCGAACGCCGAGCTGGGCGAACTGCCCGAGGACCGCGGCAGCCTCATCGCCCGCGCCGCCGACGAGGTCATCGAGGGCCGGCTGGATGCCGAATTCCCGCTGGTCGTGTTCCAGACCGGCTCCGGCACGCAGTCGAACATGAACGCCAACGAGGTGATCGCGAACCGGGCCATCGAACTCGCCGGCGGGGAGCGCGGCTCCAAGGCTCCTGTGCACCCCAACGACGACGTCAACCGCGGCCAGTCGTCGAACGACACGTTCCCCACCGCCATGCACATCGCCGTGGTGTCGGAGCTGAACTCCCGGCTCTACCCGGCGGTCGCCCGCCTGCGCGACGTGCTGGCCGAGAAAGCCGAGCAGTACGACGACGTCGTCATGGTCGGCCGCACCCACCTGCAGGACGCCACCCCCGTGCGCCTCGGCCAGGTGATCGGCGGATGGGTCGCGCAGCTGGACTTCGCCGTCGAGGGCATCCGACACGCCGATTCGCGCGCCCGCGACCTCGCCATCGGCGGCACCGCCGTCGGCACCGGGCTGAACGCGCACCCCGACTTCGGGCGGCTGGCGGCGTCGAAGATCTCGGAGGAGACCGGGCTGGAGTTCCGGCAGGCCGACAACCTGTTCGCCGCGTTGAGCGCGCACGACTCGCTCGTCGAGGTCAGCGGCCAGCTGCGCGTGCTGGCCGACGCACTCATGAAGATCGCCAACGACGTGCGGTGGTACGCCAGCGGGCCGCGCAACGGCATCGGTGAGCTCAACATCCCGGAGAACGAGCCGGGGAGCTCGATCATGCCGGGGAAGGTCAACCCGACGCAGTCCGAGGCACTGACGATGGTGGTCGCGCGCGTGTTCGGCAACGACGCCACCGTCGGCTTCGCCGGGAGCCAAGGCAACTTCCAGCTCAACGTGTTCAAGCCGGTGATGGCGCACGCGGTGCTGGAGTCGATCCGGCTGCTCGCCGACGGGGCGCTGTCGTTCACGGAGCACTGCGCGGTCGGCATCGAGCCGAACCTGCCGCGCATCGAGCAGAACCTGTCGACGAATCTCATGCTCGTCACCGCGCTGAACCGGCACATCGGCTACGACAAGGCCGCCAAGATCGCGAAGCAGGCGCACAAGGAGGGCACGTCGCTGCGGGAGTCGGCGCTGGCCAACGGCGTGAGCGGTGAGGACTTCGACCGCTGGGTCATCCCGGGGGACATGACGGGTCGGTAGTCGCGGTCGCGGCTGCGGGTCGCGGGCCCGTCGGGTGCTGACCCCCGCCCGCCTCCCGGCCGCCCGCTCACCTGGCACGACACGCCGTCGAACTCCGTCGTCGGCGCCCCCTACGACGGTGAGGGGCGAGTTCGGCTGTCATTCGTGCTGTCGACCGCCGGTCCCGCCCCAGCCCTGCGCCCAACACGAATAGCAGGCTCGCACGACCCTCGGCCGTGTGGAGGCGGCCGAGGTCCCAGTTCATCGGCGTGTCGTGCCGGTCAAGCCGGCCGTCGGTTCCGCGCGGCCGACGGCGGGGGTGCGGGGGCGGGGGTAGGGGTCGGAGGAACGATGCCCTCAGCGCGACCCCGCCTGTTCCGCGTACAGCCGGAGCATCTCCGCCGCCTGCGACTCGATGCTCCACTGCGACGCCAACTCGACGGAGCGCGCCGACGCGTGGGCGCGCCACTCCTCGTCGGGCAGCCGGTCGATGACGCGCATGATCCCTGCGGCAAGCGACGCCGGCGTGGGGCGCGTGATCTCACCGTTGACGCCAGGCTCGACGACCAGTGTCAGCTCGTGGTCGACGCTGACGATCGGCAGCCCCGCCAGCGCGGCCTCGTGGAGGACCAGCGCCTGAGTGTCGGTGAGGCTGGGGAACGCGAACACGTCCGCCATGCCGTAGAACGCGCCTAGGGCGTCGCGCTTCTGCTCGCCGGGCAGGATGATCCGGCCCGCCGCGCGACCCTCGGCCAGCACCTTCTTGATGCGCGTGTACCGCTCCCAGTCGCCGACGATGCACAGCCGCGCGTCGGGGCGCTGCGCGTGCACCAGCTCGAACGCCTCGGCCAGCAGCGGGATCCCCTTCTCCGGCGCGATCCGGCCCGCGTACAGCACCATCGGGCCGTCGGGGTGGGGGATCGGCGGCGGGCCGGGCGGCAGCGGATCGACGCCATTGGGCACCACCCGGATGTTGGCGTTGGGTGTGATGAGCCGCAGCCGGTTGGCGGTCTTGGGCGACGGCGTCGTGATGAGGGCGGCCGACTCCAGCATCTTCTCGCAGACGCTGAGCAGCGACGCCGTCGAGCGGCCCCGATCCTCGTAGCGGATCTCGGCGAGTCGGATGTCCTCGGCGCTGACGAACTCGCCCTTCGTGAACCGCGCGAACGCCCGCAGCACGCCCGTCAGCATGGGGAGGACGGCGGAGTAGTGGTCGGCGTAGGCGTCGAAGTCGGTGTGCCAGGTGATCATCAGCGGGATGCCCAGGCGGCGGGCCGCCCACGTCCCGAGGACGCCGACCGTGCCGAACCCGTGCACGTGGATGACGTCCGGCGCGAGCTCGCCGATGCGGTCGATGGTGCGGTCGAACTTGCGCCCGCTCGCCACCCGGGTGGGCATCTTCGGCACCCGCACCGACGGGAGGCGGATCTCCGTGCGCCCGGGGCGGCCGTGGTGCGGGTTCGGGCCCTTGGCCTCCGGCGCCACGACGATGACCTCGTGCCCGGCGTCGAGCAGGTTACCCTCCAGCTGCTGCACGGCGAACATGAGGCCGTTGCTGCCCGGGCCGTAGTTGTCCGTGAACTGCGCCACCCTGAGGCGGCGCGGGGGCAGCTCGGCAGCTGCTGGCGCTGGCGCTGCGGGAGAGGTCACCCGGCCACTCTATCGGCTCCCCCGCGCCCGGCCAGCACCTCTAGGCTCGTGGCCATGAAGGTCGTCGTCGCTCCTGATTCCTTCAAGGGAACCCTCACCGCGCTCGAGGCCGCCGAGGCGATCGCCGCCGGATGGCGCTCCGTGCGCGACGGCGACGAGCTGATCCTGCGCCCCATGGCCGACGGCGGGGAGGGCACGCTCGACGCCTTCGCGTCCGTGCCGGGGGCCGAGCGGGTGCCGGTCGAGGTGGTGGACGCCGTCGGCCGGCCGCGGTCGTCGTCGTGGCTGCGCCTGCCCGACGGGACGGGCGTCGTCGAGCTCGCGGACGCATGCGGCATCGTCGGACTGGACCCGCTGGCACCGCGCGAGGCGCACTCGACGGGGTTCGGCCTGGCGATCCGGGCGGCCCTGGAGGCGGGGGTGTCGCGGCTGCTGCTGGCGATCGGCGGGAGCGCGTCCACCGACTGCGGCGCCGGCATGCTCGTCGCGCTCGGTGCCCGGCTGGTCGACGCAGCGGGCATCGAGGTGGTGTCGCCGGGCAACGCGGCGCTGGGGCGCGTCGTCGGCGTGGATGTCAGTGGGATGCTGCGGCCGCCGTCGGGTGGTGCGGTCGTGCTGTCCGACGTGACCAACCCGCTGCTCGGCCCCCTTGGCGCGGCGGCGGTATTCGGGCCGCAGAAAGGCGGCATGGGGATGGTCGACGAGCTGGAGGATAACGTCGCGCGGTTCGCCGGGCTCCTGGGCGGGGATCCGGAGGTGCCCGGCGCGGGCGCCGCGGGAGGAGTCGGGTTCGCGCTGCAGTGGTGGGGGGCGACGACGGCGTCGGGGGCGTCCGCTGTCGCGGAGGCGGTCGGACTGGCGGATGCCGTCGCGGGCGCGGACCTCGTCGTCACCGGCGAGGGGCGGTTCGACAGCCAGTCCGCCGGGGGGAAGGTGCTCTCGGTGGTGCGGGCTGTGGCGGGTGACGCGCGCGTCGCCGTCGTCGCGGGGCGGATCGACGCGGACGTCGCGGGGTTGGCCGGGGCGGTGTCGCTGTGGGAGCTGGCGGGGGAGCGGGCGCTGTCGGATGCGGGCGGTGTCGCGGTGGAGGCGGGTCGGGCGTTGAGCCTGAATGTGGGGTCGTAGGGCTCAACCCACGCCCGCAAGCCGCGTGTCAGGCTCAACCCCCACCGCGACGACGCGGGTGCAGCGGGCGATCACGTCGGGGTCGTGCGTGATGATCAGCATCGGAACGTCGGCGAACTCGCGGAGGGCGTCGTCGATGAGGGCGTCGGCGGTCGCGCGGTCGAGGTGCTCGGTGGGCTCGTCCAGGATGACGACGTCGCGGGGACCGACCAGCAGCCGCGCTATCGCCAGTCGACGGCGCTCGCCCCCGCTCAGCGTCGACCCCGCCTCCCCGACGCGACGCGCCGGGTCCAGCCCCAGCCCCGCGCGGGCCAGCGCGAGGCGGATGTCGTCGTCGGTGGCGTCGCGACGACCGATGCGCACGTTCTCCGCCACCGTCGTCGCGAAGATGTGCGCATCCTGGGCGAGGTAGCCCACGCGGCCGCCCCGCGCGACCTCCCCCGAGAGGGGCGGGATGAGCCCCATCACGGTGGCCGCGACCGTCGTCTTGCCCGCCCCCGACGGCCCCACCAGCGCGACCCGCTCGCCGGGCGCCACCGACAGCGACAACCCGCTGACCACCGGCCCGCCGCCGGGCCACCCGACGGTGACGTCGCGCAACGCGAGACCGGCCCCGCCCGCGTCACCGGGCACGGCGTCGCCGCTGCCCACCGGCGGTTCGGACAGGAGCTCCTCGACCCGCGACAGCGCCGAGCGCGCCCGCGTGTGGGTCTGCGCGGCCTGCGCGAACGTCGCCAGCACCTCGTGCAGCGCCAGCGGCGTGAGGACGAGGACCGCCAGCAGCCGCGGGTCGAGATCTCCGCGCGCGACCGCGCCGGTGCCGAACCACAGCGCCGCCAGCACCGCGACCCCGGCCGCCACCACCTGACCGCCCCCCGCGACGCCGCGCACCCACGCACCCCGCGACTCCACCCGCCGCAGCTCCTCGTCGACGGCGTCGGCGCGGCTCAGCGCGGCGCGCTGCTGCCCGTACGCGACCAGGTCGACCGCGGTGAGCGCCAGCTCCCGGACCCGGTCCGCCAGCCGCCCGCGAGTGGGCACCGCGGCGAGGTCCGCGGCCAGGGACGCGCGCTGTGTCCACCACGGCAGGATCGCGCCGGCCAGCACCGCCGACCCGAGCAGCACCAGCCCGCTCGGCACGTCGATGAGCGCCATCGCCACGCTCGCGCCCACGACGACGACCGCCGCGGACAGCGCCGGGATCCACACCCGCACGACCACGTCCTGCACGGCCGTGACGTCGGCGACGATGCGGGTGAGCAGGTCACCGCGGCGGCGCCCGATGAGCGTGGTGCGGCTCAGCGTCGCGTAGACGCGGACGCGCAGCGCGCCCTGCAGCCGCAGCGCCACGTCGTGCCCCACGAGCCGCTCGACGTAGCGGAACACGCCGCGGGAGATCCCGAACGCCCGGACGCCGACGGCGGCGGGCTGCAGGTAGAGCACCGGCGGCGCCAGCGCCGCGAACGAGATGAGCCAGGCCGAAACCCCCATGAGCGCCACCGACGACGCCGACGCGAGCGCGGCCAGCAGCACCGCCAACGCGAACCGGGTGCGCGCCTTCGGCACGGTCGCGAGCAGGTCGAGCAGCAGGGACCGGCCGGGCCTGGGCGGGAGCGACTCGTCCGGCGCGGCGTCGTCGACCCGTGCAGCCCGGCTCTCCGCGGCCTGGGCGGTCATGGGCGCCGGGAGGGGAGAGGCAGAAGTCTCAACCGCGCGGGTCGCGGCCGCCACCACCCGGTCCGCCGCGGCCAGCACCGCGGGCCGGTGGCTCACGATCAGCGCCGCCGCCCCCGTCGCGCGGACGGCGTCGACGGCGGCCGCCTCCGTGTCGGCGTCCAGCCCGGCGGTGGGCTCGTCGAGCACCAGGAACCGCGCGCCCCCGACCCTGATCCGGACCAGCGCCCTCGCGAGCGCCACCCGCCGGCGCTCCCCGGCCGACAGGCCCTCGCCGTCGTCGCCCACCGGCTTGTCGGGCGGGAAGTCCGCGCCCGCGTCGGCGAGGGCGCGGCGGACGTCGTCGACGGTGGCCCCAGCCGCGCCGAGCGCCACGTTGTCGCCCACGGTGCCGGCCACGATCCCGGGTTCCTGCCCGACCCACGCCACCTGGGACCGCCACGTGGCCAGGTCCAGCTCCGCGAGGTCCACGCCGTCGACGCTGACCCGGCCCGACGTCGGAGCGAGGAACCCCATCGCCATTGCCAACGCCGTCGACTTCCCGCCCCCGGACGCGCCGCTCACCGCGACGACCTCGCCCGGCGCGACCTCCAGCGTCAGCCCCTCGACCGCCGGCTGCGCGGCCCCGGGATAGGTGAACGACACATCGTCGAGGCGCAGCGGCCCGACGACGGGAGCCGGGCGGCCGCCCCGCCGCGGGCCCGCCTCGTCGATGATCCGGAATGCGGCGTCGGCGGCGGCGACCCCGTCGGCGGAATCGTGGAAGTGCACCCCGACCTGCCGGACGGGCAGGAACGCCTCGGGAGCGAGGATGAGGACGAACAGCGCCGTGGGGAAGTCGATCTCGCCGTACACGAGCCGGAAGCCGACGGTGACCGCGACGACCGCCACCGACAGCGTCGCCAGGAGCTCCAGCGCGAAGGAGCTGAGGAAGGAGACGTAGAGCGTCTTCATGGTCGCGTCGCGGTACTGCTCCTCGCTGATCTCCACGCCGCGGCGCTGCGCCCGGGCGCGCGCGAACGCCTGCAGGGTGGGCAGGCCCGCGACGAGGTCCGCGAAGTGGTTGGCCAGCCGGTCCGCGACCGCGAAGCTGCGGCGGGTGGCCTTCTCAGTGGTCCAGCCGATGAGCGCCATGAAGACGGGGATGAGCGGCAGGGTGAAGGCGATGATGATCGCAGAGCGCCAGTCGGCAAGGAGAATGGCCCCGCCCACGAGGAGCGGGACGGTCGCGGCGAGGCCGAGCTGCGGGAGGTACTTGGCGAAGTACCCATCCAGCGCGTCGAGGCCCTGCGTGACGATGCGGATCAGCGACGCCGACGTCGTGGCTCCCGCGGGGGAGTTGAGGCGGGCGGCGAGGAGGTCGCGGCGGAGGTCGGACTTGACGGCCGCGGCGGAGCGGTGAGCGAGGGTGGAGCTGAGCCAGGACAGGATTGCGCGGCCGGCGAATACGGCGGCCAGGACGGCGAGCGCCGCCGGCCAGCCCGGGGGGAGCGCGCGGGTGGTGAACGCGGTGGTCACCCAGTCGGCCAGGACGCGGGCCTGCACGATGAGCAGCGCCGCGGTGGCGACCCCCACCAGCACCGTCGCCCCGAGGAACCACCGCGTGGCGCGGGCGCGCTCGAGCAGTCTGGGATGGATGGGTCCGGCCACCCCGTCAGTCTTCCACAGTGTTTCGGGGCCGCCGGACCCGGCTGGGTGGCTGGGGTTTGAGCAGATGGCACGGGTCGACGGGGCACGCGCGCTCAGCCTGAGCGTGCCGGACGTCACGAGTGGTGCCATCTGCTCAAACCCCCCCGGCCCACCCCGGGCCGGGGAATGAACGGACCCCCGCCGTCGTTGTGCAGGCGACGCGGGCCGCCGCCCGCACCCCGCGACACCGACCGGAAGACCCCAGATGAGCTCCACTCTCGAGATCCACCCCTCCGCTGCCGCCGCCGCGCCCATCCGGCTCAGCCGCGTCCCCGCCGTGGTCGACGATGTCACCGTCCGCCTGGTCGCCGGCGTGGTGGTCGCCGTCGGCGCGACAGCGCTCCTCACCCAGCAGTGGTGGCTCTACGCGCTTCTGTTCATCGACTTCGCCCTCCGCTCGGCAGTCGGTCCCCGCTGGAGCCCGGTCGCGCGGATCGCCGCCGCGGTCCGTCCGCTCGTCCCCGCCGCACCCCGGTCGACGGCGTTTGCGCCCAAGCGCTTCGCCGCCGGCATCGGTGCCGCCATGACGGCCGTCATCACCGGGCTGTGGGTCGCCCACCTCGCCACCGGGGCCGAGGCCCCGCTGGTGGCCGCGACGGCGCTGGCCGTCGTCATGATCGCCCTCCCCGCGCTCGAGGCGGCCCTGGGCTTCTGCGTCGGCTGCGTCCTGTTCGCGGGCCTCATCCGCGTCGGCCTCATCCCGGCCGACGTCTGCGTCGACTGCGCGCCATCCGCGAAGCGCCGCGGCTGACCCACCGACCCCACGACGACGACGGGCCCCGGCACTCAGCCGGGGCCCGTGTCGTGTGACGCGGATCAGGCGACCGCCGATACCTCTTCGGGGATGTTCTTCGTAGAGATGCGCCGGCTGAACACCCAGTACGACCACGACTGGTACGCCAGCACGATCGGCACGAAGATCACGGCCGCCCACGTCATGATCGTCAGGGTGGTGTCCGACGACGCCGCCGTGATGATGTTCAGGCGCTCCTCCACCGGCCGGCTCTCGTCCTGCGCGAAGCCGAGGTTGCCGTACATCCGCAGGAACATGCCGATGAACAGCGTCAGCACGGTCGTCCCCGTGAGGATGAAGCCCCACCCGTCGCGGCCCTTGCGGATCATCAGCGTCGCGCCGACGATCGCGAGGATGGCGACGATGCCCGCGGCCCAGGCTGCCAGCGAGAAGTCGCCGAACTCCGAGGTGGCCGGGTAGAACACGTTCTGGCTGATGACGTACAGCGCCACCAGGACCGCGGCGCCGAAGCCCACGCGGCCGCCGAACGCCTCGGCCCGCTCGTGGATGTGTCCCTTGGTCTTCAGCGCGATGAACGCCGACCCGTGCACGAGGAACAGCACGACCAGCATCACGCCGCCTAGCAGCGCGAACGGCCCGAACAGTCCCCAGAACGAGCCGTTCCAGAGCAGGCCGTCGTTCGCGAGGCCGATGACGAAGTTGGCGAACCCGACGCCGAACACCAGCGACGGCAGGAACGAGCCGACGATCGCGAACCAGTCCAGCATCGCCCGGAACCGGGTGCCCGGGTGCTTCGAGCGGTACTCGAACGCGACGCCGCGCAGGATCAGGCCCACCAGCACCAGCAGCAGCGGCAGATAGAGGCCCGAGAACAGCGACGCGTACCAGCCGGGGAAGGCCGCGAACATGGCGCCGCCTGCAGTCAGCAGCCACACCTCGTTGCCGTCCCAGACGGGGCCGATCGTGTTGACGACGACGCGACGGTCGCGGTCATTCTTGCCCAGGACGGGGATGAGCATCGCGACACCGAAGTCGAAGCCCTCGAGGAAGAAGAAGCCGAGCCACAGCACGGCCACCAGCAGGAACCAGACCATGGGCAGCGTCGGCACGGAGACAGTCTCCAGCAGAATGTTCATCTAGCGGCCTCTCAGTACGCGAAGGTCATGGGGGCGTCGGGATCGGTCTGCAACTCGACGGGCGCGACGTCGGGCAGGCCCGCCTTCGCGTACTTGAGGAACAGCCACACCTCGATCACGGCGAGCCCGCCGTAGATGAGGGTGTACACGACCATGGAGAACAGCACCTCGGCCGGGCTCGCCGTGGGGGACACCCCCGCTGCCGTCGGCATCACGCCGGCGACGATCCACGGCTGGCGTCCCATCTCGGTGAAGATCCACCCGAAGGAGATGGCGAACAGCGGCAGCAGCGGCATCGCGAACATGGCCCATGTCCACAGCCTCGACGGCGCCGGCAGCTGGTCCTTGCGGGTCATCCACAGCGTGAACAGCGCGATGGCGGCGCCGATCATGCCCAGCCCGATCATGAGCCGGAACGTCCAGTACGACACCGGAACGATGGGCATCGGGTCGAGGCCGGGGTAGTTCGCCGCGAGTTCCTCGGCGTACTGCGCCTGGATGGACGTCTGCGAGCCGTCGAACTGGCGGAAGCCCTGGGTCTCGTACTCCTCGCGCAGGTCATTGATGCCCTTGACCTCCTCATGACCCGACAGGATCGACAGCAGGCCGGGGACCTTGATCGCGAACACCTCCTCGGTGCCGTCGAGGTTGCCGATGGTGAGGATCGAGAAGGGGGCGTTGCGCTCGGTGTCGAACAGCGCCTCGGCGGCAGCCATCTTCATGGGCTGCACCTGCGTCATGGCCTTCGACTGCAGGTCGCCCGTGATCACGGTCACGACGGAGGCGGCCAGCATGACCCACGCGCCGAGGCGCACGGCCGAGCGGTAGCCGCCGGTGTCGCCGGGCCGCTGCTCACCGTCGCGACGGATCTTGGCGAGGTGCCAGCCGGCGATGCCGGCCATCAGCCCGCCCGCCACCATGTACGACGACGCGATGACGTGCGGGAACGTGACGAGGAACACCGGGTTGGTGAGGACCTCGAGGAAGCCCTCGACGCCGTCGAGCTCCGCGCGCCCGTTGTTGAAGACGGTGCCGACGGGGTTCTGCATCCACGAGTTGGCCGCGAGGATGAAGATCGCCGACACCATCGTGCCGATGGCGGCCATGTAGATCGCCAGCAGGTGGAGCTTCTTGGGCAGCTTGTCCCACCCGAAGATCCACAGCCCGATGAACGTGGACTCCAGGAAGAACGCCAACAGCGCCTCCAGCGCGAGCGGGGCGCCGAACACGTCGCCCACGAAGCGCGAGTACTCGGACCAGTTCATCCCGAACTGGAACTCCTGCACGATGCCCGTGACCACGCCGAGGGCGAAGTTGATGAGGAACAGCTTGCCGAAGAACTTGGTGAGCCGCAGATAGGCGTCCTTGCCTGTGCGGACCCACATCGTCTGGAGGACGGCCACCAGCATCGACATCGCGATGGTGATGGGCACGAAGAGGAAGTGGTAGACGGTGGTGATCCCGAATTGCCACCTCGCCAGGGTCACAGCATCCATGCTCGGACCGTACTACCCCCGGTCGTATTTCGCCAACGGATCGGGCGCGGCGGCCAGGGCCTGCCCGTATGCTTGGCGCATGCCGTCGCGTGGAGAACTTGAGCAGCGGGTCATGGAGCTGCTGTGGGCCTCCGACGCGCCCCGATCAGTGTCCGACGTCCACTCGCTGCTCAGCCATGAGCGCGAGCTGGCGTACACCACGGTGATGACCGTGCTGGACCGGCTGGCGAAGAAGGGGCTGGTGTCGCGGGAGTTGGTGCAGCGCGCCTGGCAGTACCAGCCGACGGCGTCGCAGGCCGAGGTCGTGGCGCGCGACGTCGAGCGCATGCTCGCCCCCATCTCTCCCGAGGTCCGCGTCGACGCGCTGCGCCGGCTCGCCGCGACCCTCAGCGAGGACGAGCGCGCGGCGCTCGCTCAGCCGGCCGTTCCCGCCTGAGCGGCGCCGCCGTCGCTCACTTCCGCGACGTGCGGGTGCCGGCCTTGTCCTTCTTGCCCGCACGCTTCTTGGCGGCGCCCTTCTTCCGCCGCTTCGTCCGGGACGAGCCGTTCGCGAGGGCGTCGGCGGCGGCATGGATCTCGCCGCTCTCGGCAGCCGCCTCCTCCGCGGCCGCCTTCGCTTCGGCCTGGGACTCGGCGAACGCCTCGGGGGACATCGTGGCGGCCAGCCGGCGGCGCTGGACCTCGGCCCGCCAGCGCGGGCGCGGCCACTCGAGATCCATCTCCGCGAGCGTCCGGGTGATGATCTCGGTGGCGGCCAGCCGCGAGTACCACTTCCGGTCCGCCGGCAGCACGTACCAGGGCGCATGGGCGGTCGAGGTGAGACGGAACACGTCGTCGTAGGCGGCTTGGAAGTCGTCCCACTTCAGACGGGTGTCGATGTCGCCCGGGTTGTACTTCCACCTCTTGTCAGGGCGTTCGATGCGCTCCATCAGGCGCTTGCCCTGCTCGTCGTGGGAGACCATGAGGGCGAACTTGAGCACGACGGTGTCGTCGTCGACGAGGGCCCGCTCGAACCGGTTGATCTCGTCGTAGCGCTTGCGCCACACCTCCTCCTCCACCAGCTCCTCAACGCGGACCACGAGGACGTCCTCGTAGTGCGAGCGGTCGAACAGGCCGATCAGGCCCGGGCGGGGGAGGGCGCGCTTGATCCGCCACAGGTAGTGATGGCGGCGCTCCTCCGGCGTCGGGACCCCGAAGCTGCGCAGCGCGACGCCCTGCGGGTCGACCATCCCCATGACGTGGCGGGCGATGCCACCCTTCCCCGCGGTGTCCAGCCCTTGGACGATGATGAGCAGCTTGCGCGTGCCGCCGGACCGGCCATGTGCGAAGAACCGTTCCTGGAGCTCCGACAAGAGATCGCCGCGGGCCTTCATCACCTCCTTCGCCTGCGCTTTGTCGCCCGCCCAGGCGGGGGTGCCGGCGCGGTCGAAGGTGGCGAGGTCGAAGTCGGGGCCGACGCGCAGGGCGCTGCGCGGGTCCTCGGTCCACAGGTCTGTCATGGCGGTCCTTCCGTCAGGGATCTCCCATTGTTGCCCGAGAATCGGCCGGCCCGGGGTCATTCGCCGCCGGTGAGGCGCCGTCGATTGCGGCCCGACGACACCCAGCGGGCCAGCGCGCCGCCCTCGTGCAGCAGCTCCAGGCGGCGCTGGGTGCGCTCGACGAGGTCCGTCCGCACGGCCATCAGCAGCTGGTCGTGTTCGTGCAGGCGGGTGGTGCGGTCGGGGACGAGGACCTCGTCGCCGCGGATGATCATCGACAGCACGGCGCCGCGCGGCAGGCGGAGGTCGTCGGCGTACATGCCGCCGAGGCGACTGCCGTCGGGCACCGTCACCTGCACCAGGGAGGCGTCGATGCCCTCGAGCGGGGATGAGTCGAACGCGACCGCGTGCGGCGAGATCGCCTCGGTGACGTCCATGCGGCGGGCGAACCGCGGCAGGGTCGGGCCCTGGAGCAGCGTGAAGGTCACGACGAGGAGGAACGTGACGTGGAACATGTGGCTGGCGCCGGGCAGGCCGTTGGTGAGCGGGACCATCGCCAGCATGATGGGCACGGCGCCGCGCAGCCCGGCCCACGAGGTGAAGGCCTTCTCGCGCCAGGGGACCTTGAACGGCGTGAGGCACAGCCACACCGAGATCGGGCGCGCGACGAACGTCAGCACGGACCCGATGACCAGAGCGTCGACGACGGCGTCGGGGAGTTGATCGGGGGAGGCCAGGAGGCCCAGCATGATGAACAGGGCGATCTGCGCCAGCCAGCCGAGCGACTCCGTGAAGCCCTCCGTCGTCGAGTGGTGGGGGAGCGCCTGGTTGCCGAGCCAGATGCCGGCGACGTAGGCCGCCAGCAGCCCGGACCCGCCGGCGACCCCCGCCCCGGCGAAGGCGACCATCGCGATCGTCAGGGTGGCCAGCGGGTAGAGGCCGGCCGACGGCAGGGAGATCCGGCCGAGAAGCAGCTGCCCGAGCCGGGCGACGATCAGCCCGATGATGGCGCCCGCGACGAGCTGGAAGACGGCCGTGCCGATCATCGCGGCGATCGATCCCTCGGCCCAGGCGTCGGAGGCGACGACGCTGACCAGGACGATCGTCGGAGGGTCGTTGAACCCGGATTCGCCCTCGAGCGTGGCCCGCACGCGCCGCTTGACGGGCAGGCGGCGCAGGATCGCGAACACCGCGGCGGCGTCGGTCGAGGAGACCATGGCCGACAGCAGGATCGCGGTGCGCAGATCCAGGCCGAGGATGACGACGGCGAGGGTCGCGGCGACCGTGACGCTCACCAGCACCCCGCCGGTGGCCAGGAGCCCGGCGCGCAGCGCGACGGGGCGGAGGTCGGCCCACCGGGTGGTGAAGCCCCCATCAGTGAGGAGGACCGCGACGGCGATGAGGGCGAGGTTGAACGCGAGCTCCGCGTCGTCGAACCGGATCCCGAGGCCCGCCTCCCCGATGATGAGCCCGATGCCCAGGTAGAGGAGCATGCCGGGCATGCCGCTGCGGGACGCCACGCGCACGGCGATGACGCCGGCGAGGAAGATCCCGGACACCGCCAGCACGACGAGGTTGAGCTCCTCGTGGGTCATGGGCGGGCTCTACGCATCGTGGACCCTTCGGCCGGTGGACACGAGCTTAGCGGGCCTGGCGCCCCCGCTCCCGCCCCGGCGCCTGCCTTAGTGCGGATCGCCTGCGCTCTCGTCCTTGGCGCCTGCCTTAGTGCGCCCCGCCTGCGCTTTAGGGCAGGCGTCGTGCGCTAAGGCAGGCGCCGGAGCAGGAAGGCAGGCGCCGGAGCAGGAAGGCAGGCGTCGGGCGGGAGGGCAGGCGCGATCAGCCGACGGCGAGCCGGATCTCGTTGCGCCAGGGGTCGAGCACGGTGAGTGTGCGACCGTCGAACGTCGGCCGGTGCCCGGCGAAGCGGAGCCGCTCATCTGCCTTGCCGAGCTCGTCGACGGTGGGCACCAGGATGTCGACGACGCCCATGCCCAGCGTGTTCTGCCGCGGTCCGGCCCCCGCCGAATTCCACACGTTCATCGCCATGTGGTGGTGGTACCCACCGGCTGCGACGAACAGCGCGGAGCCGCCGAGCGCCGCGGTCTGGTCGAACCCCAGCGCGTCGACGTAGAACGCCTTCGCCGACGCGATGTCGCCGACCTGCAGGTGCACGTGCCCGAGCTCCGCCTGCGTCGGCGGCAGCGCCGTCGGATCCACGCCCGCGAGGTGCGTCGACACGAACTCGGCCGGGTCGATGTAGAGCGTGGCCATCTGGACCTGGTCCCCGTGCCACTGCCACTGGTCGCGGGGGCGGTCGTGGTACAGCTCGACCCCGTTGCCTTCGGGGTCGGTGAAGTAGAACGCCTGGGAGACGAGGTGGTCGCCGGTGCCCGCGTAGGTGTGCGGGTACCGCTCGTACATCCGCACCAGCGTGGCGGCGAGGGCCGGCAACTCCGCGTACAGGACGGCGGTGTGGAACAGGCCGGCGTCGGAGCGGCGCGACGGCCGGAGCTCCCGCGACTCCGTCAGCCGCACGATCGGCGTCCCACCGTGGCCCAGCGTCAGCGCCCCGGGCTCGTCGGCGAGGGGTTCCAGGCCGACGCCCTCGGTGTAGTAGGCGAGCATGCCCGGCATGTCGCGGACGCGCAGCTCGAGGCGACCCATGTGGGTGTCGGCGTGAAGGCTCATGCCTCCAGTCTAATGTTGAAGCTTCAACTAAGCAAGGGATGCGCGCTCGGTGGCAGGCGCCGCCCAGTGCGCCGGGTCCTCGAGCACGCGCTCGAGCGCGACGTACGCCGCCCCGAATGCCGGCGCCGCGTGGTCGGGCGTGGCGGCGAGCAGCTTCGGTTCCGTGAAGGGGCGCGCCAGCAGCCGGATGTCCAGCTCCTGCTGCACGAGCGGCCGGTACTCCTCGATGAGGACTGCGAGGTCGCCGCCCAGGACCACCGTCGTGATGTCGAGCAGGTTGCCCGCGTTCGCCAGCGCCAGGCCAAGCGCGCGCCCGGCGGCGCGCACGGCGTCGACGGCGGCGGGGACGCCGTCGAGGTAGGCCTGGCGGACCTCCTCGATCGTCGCGACCCCCACCATCTCCGTGAGCGCCCGCGTGCCCGCGTAGCGCTCCAGGCAGCCGGTGGCGCCGCAGCCGCACTGCGGGCCGTCGGGGTCGATGCACGTGTGCCCGATCTCGCCCGCCCACCCGCGGGTGCCGAGCGAGACCGATCCGTTGATGACGAGCGCCGACCCGATGCCGACCTCGCCAGACAGGTAGAGGAAGGCGTCGAGCCCGCCTGGCCGGCCGGGGCGCTCGTGGCCGACGAAGATCGCCGCACAGTCGGCCTCGTTCGCGACCCCGTAGTCGACCTCGTCCACCTCGGGCAGCCCGCCGTCGCGCAGCAGCGGCCTCGGATCGACGTCGTGCCAGCCGAGGTTGGGCGCCCGCAGCACCATGTGCGACGCCGCGTCGACCAGGCCGGGCACCGCGAGCTGGACCCCGACGAGCGTGGCGTCGGAGGGCAGGTGCGCCAGGCACTCGCGGGCGAGTCCCGCCACGTGCGCGAGGGCCTCGGCGGGGGAGCGGCCCACGTTGTCGCCGGTGGCGTCCGCGGCGGCGACGACGGTGCCGGCGAGGTCGACCAGTCTGGCCGCGCTGTGGCCGACATTGATCTCGAGTCCCAATGCCATCAGCGTCCCGCCGCGCGGATGCAGCGGCGTGGCCGGGCGGCCGCGGCGGGTGCTCGGGAGCGGGCTCGATTCGGACAGGATGCCCGCGGCGACGAGCTCGTCGACCATGCGGGATGCCGTCGAGCGGGTCATGCCGGTGGCCTTGGCGACGTCGGCCCTAGCCGGCGCTATATCGCTGGCGAAGACGTGTCGCGCGACCAGCGACAGATTGCTGGCGCGGAGGCTGCCTTGCCTGGCGACGCCGGCGGTGGGGTCGAAATGCGTGCGCATGCACTTGACTCTAGCCCAGATCCGATATAAGTTCAGAACGAAAACAAAACTTCGATCTCTCAACGAGGAGACCACCATGGCAGACCAGCAGTACAAGTTCTCGTTCGGCCTCTGGACCGTCGGATGGCGGGGCACCGATCCGTTCGGTTCCGACACCCGTCCGGAGTTCGACCCGTGGCACTACGCCGACAAGCTCGCCGAGCTCGGCGCGTGGGGCATCACCTTCCACGACAACGACATCTACCCCTTCGACGCCGACGAGGCCACCGCCAAGGGCCGCATCAAGCAGCTCAAGGACGCCGCCGACAAGTCCGGCCTGACCATCGAGATGGTCACCACCAACACCTTCAGCCACCCCATCTTCAAGGACGGCGGGCTCACCTCCAACGACCGCTCCGTCCGCCGCTTCGGCCTGAAGAAGATCCTCAACGCCGTCGACATCGCAGCCGAGGTCGGCGCCTCCACCTTCGTGATGTGGGGCGGCCGTGAGGGCGCCGAGTACGACACCAGCAAGGACTACTTCGCCGCCCACGCGCGCTACGCCGAGGGCCTCGACACCATCGCCGGCTACATCAAGGAGCAGGGCTACGACCTGAAGATCGGTCTCGAGCCCAAGCCCAACGAGCCCCGCGGCGACATCCTGCTGCCGACGATCGGCCACGCGCTCGGGCTCATCGCGACGCTGGAGCACGGCGACATCGTCGGCCTCAACCCCGAGGTCGGCCACGAGCAGATGGCCAACCTCAACTACACCACCGGCCTCGCGCTGGCGCTGTACACCGGCAAGCTGTTCCACATCGACCTCAACGGCCAGCGCGGCCTGAAGTACGACCAGGACCTCGCGTTCGGCCACGGCGACCTCATGAGCTCGTTCTTCACCGTCGACCTCCTGGTCAACGGCTTCCCGGCCAGCCCCGACGCTCCCCGCTACGAGGGCCCGATCCACTTCGACTACAAGCCCAGCCGCACCGAGGGCGTCGAAGGCATCTGGGACTCGGCACGCGCCAACATGGAGACCTTCACGCTGCTCGCCGAGCGCGCCCGCTCGTTCCGGCAGGATCCCGCCGTGCAGGAGCTCATGCGCCAGGCGTCGATCTTCGAGCTCGCCGAGCCCACGCTCGCCGAGGGGGAGACGGTCGCCGACCTCCGCGCCGCCGAGATGCCCGACGCCGACGAGAAGGGTGCCCGCGAGTACCACTTCGTCGAGCTGCAGCAGGCCGCTGTCCGCCACCTCCTCAAGGCCTGAGGGAGGAGCCGTGACGCTGGTCGCCGGCGTCGACACGTCGACGCAGTCGTGCAAGGTCCTGGTGGTCGACGCCGAGAGCGGTGAGATCGTCCGCCAGGGCGCAGCCTCCCATCCCGACGGGACGGAGGTGCACCCGGACCACTGGTGGACCGCCTTCCAGTCCGCGTCCGCCGCGGCGGGTGGCCTCGACGACGTCGCCGCGATCAGCGTCGGCGGCCAGCAGCACGGCATGGTCGCGCTGGATGCCTCCGGTGAGGTCATCCGCCCGGCCCTGCTCTGGAACGACACCCGCTCCGCCGGCGCCGCCCGCGAGCTCCGCGAGGAGTTCGACGGATGGGTCCCGGCGGTGGGGTACCTGCCGTTGGCGTCGTTCACCAACACCAAGCTCCGCTGGATGGCGGACGCCGAGCCCGAGAACGCGGCGAGGGTGGCGGCCGTGGCGCTGCCCCACGACTGGCTGACCTGGAAAATCCAGGGCTCAGGGGTCCTGGCGGACCTCTTCACGGACCGGTCGGACGCGTCGGGCACCGGCTACTTCGACTCCGTCGCGAACGAGTATCGGCGAGACCTGCTGTCGCTGGCGCTCCGCCGCGACGCGTCGTCGGTCATCCTGCCGCGCGTGCTGGCGCCCGACGAGGGCGTCGACGGCGGGCGCTGGATCCTCGGGCCCGGCTGCGGCGACAACGCCGGTGCGGCCCTCGGGCTGGATCTTCGACCGGGACAGACGAGCGTGTCGCTCGGCACGTCGGGGGTGGTCGCGGCGGTGTCGGCGACGCCGGCCTACGACGAGTCGGGGCTGGTCAACGGGTTTGCCGACGCGTCGGGCTCCTGGCTGCCGCTGACCGCCACCCTCAACGCCGCCCGCATCCTCGACGCGGCGCGTCGGGTGCTGGGTGTGGACTTCGACGAGCTGTCGCGGCTGGCGCTGTCGGCTCCCTCCGGGGCCGAGGGGTTGGTCATGGTGCCGTGGTTCGAGGGGGAGCGGACGCCGAACCTGCCCGATGCGACGGCGTCGCTGGTGAGCATGACGCTCAAGAATTTCACCCCGGAGAACGTGGCGCGGGCCGCGGTCGAGGGCCTGCTGTGCCTGATGGGCGAAGGGCTGGAGGCGATCCGTCGCCTCGGCGTCACCATCGAGCGGGTCAGCCTCATCGGCGGCGGCTCGAAGTCCGAGGCCGTGCGGCGGCTGGCGCCCGAGGTGCTCGGCGTGCCCGTCGACGTGCCGGCTCCGGCCGAGTACGTCGCCCTTGGCGCGGCACGCCAGGCGGCGTGGGCCCTGACCGGGACGCGCCCGGCGTGGGAGTCGTCGTCCACGGAGACCTACGAGGCGGAGTCGCGGCCGGAGATCGCGGAGCGCTACCGCGAGGTCGCGGAGCGGTTGGTCACCTCCAACGGGTGGTGAATTTCGCATCCAGCAGTCTCGCTGAACTGGGCGACGTCGCACCCCGGCGTCGCCTATCAGTGCAGTGAGCCTTCCTCGGCTGTTCCCTGGAACCTGCAGCGCGCCCTGACACGAGGCCCGGGGGGCACCCCACCCTCGCGCGCACATCCCGTGGTGGAGCGCGGGTTGAGCAGATGGCACCACTCGCGACGACCTCCACGCTGAGTTCGCGCGGGGGACTGTGCGCGAGTGGTGCCATCTGCTCAAGCCCACCCCCACCCGCCGCCCCACCACAGCGTCGAGAACGCAGCGAGGGCATCGGCACCCGTCGAGACAGATGCAGATGCCCTCGAAGAATGGGCCGGTCAGGCGGCGGTCTCCTCCTCGATCGCCGCGTTGAACTGGCTCTGATAGAGCTCGTAGTACGCCCCCCGCGACTCCAGCAGCTCGTGGTGCGTCCCCTGCTCGACGATACGGCCCTCCTCCATGACCAGGATCAGGTCGGCGTCCCGGATGGTCGACAACCGGTGCGCGATGACGAACGACGTCCGCCCGGTCCGCAGCGCCGCCATCGCGTGCTGCACCAGCAGCTCCGTGCGCGTGTCCACCGACGACGTCGCCTCGTCGAGGATCAGCAGCGCCGGATCCGCGAGGAACGCCCGCGCGATGGTGATGAGCTGCTTCTCGCCCGCCGACACGTTCGAGCCCTCCTCATCGATGACCGTGTCGTACCCGTCGGGCAGCGAGTGCACGAAGCGGTCGACGAACGTGGCCCGTGCGGCGGCGAGGATGTCCTCCTCCGTCGCGTCCGGACGGCCGTAGGCGATGTTATCGCGGATCGTGCCACCGAACAGCCACGTGTCCTGCAGCACCATGCCGATGTTGCCGCGCACCTCGCCGCGGGCGACCGACGCGATGTCGACGCCGTCGATGAGGATGCGGCCGCCGTCGAGGTCGTAGAACCGCATGATGAGGTTGACGAGCGTGGTCTTGCCCGCCCCCGTCGGCCCGACGATCGCGACGGTCTGCCCGGGCTGCGCCGTCAGCGACAGGTCCTGGATGAGCGGCTGGTCGGCCTTGTAGGAGAAGCTGACATGGTCGAAGACCACATCACCCCGCGACACCTTCAGCTCACCCGCCGGCTCCTCGGTCATCTCGTCGGCGTCGAGCAGCTCGAACACCCGCTCCGCCGACGCGACGCCGGACTGCAGCAGGTTCGCCATCGACGCCACCTGCGTGAGCGGCTGGGTGAACTGCCGCGAATACTGGATGAACGCCTGGACGTCGCCGATGTTCATCCGCCCCGACGCGACCCACAGGCCGCCGACGACGGCGATGACGACGTAGTTGAGGTTCCCGACGAAGAACATCACCGGCATGATGATCCCGGAGATGAACTGGGCGCCGAATCCTGCCTTGTACAGCTCCTGGTTGCGCCGGCGGAACTCGGCCTGGACCTCCTTCTGCCGGCCGAACACCTTCACCAGCGAGTGGCCGGAGTAGGCCTCCTCGATGTGGGCGTTGAGCTCGCCGGTGGACTTCCAGTTCTGGGCGAACAGCTTCTGCGACCGCTTGCCGATGACGGAGACCACCACCATCGCGATGGGCACCGAGATGAGCGCGACGAGGGCGAGGATCGGCGAGATCCAGAACATCATGATGAGGACGCCGATGACCATGAGCAGCGAGTTCAGCAGCTGCGACAGCGTCTGCTGCAGCGTCTGCGACACGTTGTCGATGTCGTTGGTGACCCGGCTCAGCACCTCGCCGCGCGGCTGCCGGTCGAAGTACACCAGCGGCAGGCGGTCGAGCTTCTCCGACACTTCGCGGCGCATCTGGTAGATCGACTTCTGCACCGCGCCGTTGAGGACCCAGCCCTGGATGTAGGAGAAGACGAACGACACGACGTAGAGAACGAGCACGAGCAGCAGCACCGAGCCGATGGCGCCGAAGTCAATGCCTTCGCCCGGGACGAAGTCGAGGTTGCGCAGGAGGTCGGCGAAGTCGGTGTTGCCTTCGGCGACCGCGCGGTCGATCACCTGCTGTTTCGTGACGCCCGCGGGCATCTGGCCACCGATGATGCCCGACAGCATGATGTCGGTGGCGCGGCCCAGGATCTTCGGTCCGACAACCGACAGCGCCACGGACAGCACGCCGAGCGTCACGGCCAGGAGGATCCCGGCGCGCTGCGGCCGGAGGTGACCGAGGAGCCGGCGCACCGACACCTTGAAGTTCGCCGCCTTCTCGCCGCTACCGGCCATGGGGCCGTGTCCGGGTCCGCGGTGCGTGGGGGCGTGCTTGGGGCGCTCGTTGGCCTTGACCGGGACTGCCTTGTTCTCGCTCATGCGGCGGCCTCCTCGGCACTCAGCTGGGATTCGACGATTTCGCGGTACGTCGCGTTGGTGGTGAGCAGTTCCTCGTGCGTGCCGCGCCCGACGATCTCGCCGTCGTCGAGGACGAGGATGAGGTCCGCGCCGGTGATGGTCGAGACGCGCTGGGCGACCACCAGGACCGCGGCGCTCGCGGTCTCGGGCCGCAGCGCCGCGCGGAGGCGGGCGTCGGTCGCGACGTCGAGGGCGGAGAACGAGTCGTCGAAGATGTAGACGCTGGGCTTCTTCACCAGCGCCCGGGCGATCGCGAGCCGCTGCCGCTGACCACCCGAGACGTTGGTGCCACCCTGCGCGATCTCGGACTCGAGCCGGCCCTCCTTGTCGAGCACGAACGGCTCGGCCTGCGCGACGCGCAGCGCGTCCCACAGCTCCTCGTCGGTCGCGTCCGGCTTGCCGTAGCGCAGGTTGCTGGCGATGGTGCCGGAGAACAGGTACGGCTTCTGCGGGACGAGACCGATCCTGGCCCACAGGGTGTCGGGGTCGAGGTCGCGCACGTCGACGCCGTCGACCAGCACGCGCCCTGCCGTCGCGTCGAACAGCCGCGGGATGAGGCTGATCAGCGTGGTCTTCCCGGAGCCGGTGGAGCCGATGATCGCGGTCGTGGTGCCGGGGGTGAGCTCGAAGGAGATGTCCCGGATGACCGGCTCCTCGGCGCCCGGGTACGCGAAGCTGACGCGGTCGAACAGGACGTGGCCGCGCTCGCCGGAGGGCGCGACGGGGCTCGCGGGCGGCGCCACGGAGGAGTCCGTCTCCAGGACCTCCATGATCCGGTCGGCGCAGACGGCCGCGCGGGGCGCCATGACCAGCAGCATCGTCGTCATCATCACGGAGATGAGGATCTGCATGAGGTAGGAGATGAAGGCCGTCAGCTGCCCGATCTGGATGTCGCCGGACTCGATGCGCTGCGCGCCGAACCACATGACCCCGACCGTGGACACGTTCATGATCAGGCCCACGAACGGGAACAGGAAGGCCATGAGGCGCCCGACCTTGGTGGCCGTGTCGACCAGCTCGGCGTTGGCGGTGTCGAACCGGCGCGCCTCGTGCGGCTCCCGCACGAACGCCCGCACCACCCGGATGCCGGTGATCTGCTCGCGCAGCACCCGGTTGAGGGTGTCGATCCGTTTCTGCATGAGCTCGAACAGCGGGCCCATGTTGACGATGAGCACGACGATGCCCGCGCCCAGGATGACGACGGCCGCGAAGATGATCCACGACAGCCCGGCGTCCTCGCGTAGCGCCATGATGACGCCGCCCACCATCGTGATGGGCGCGCCCACCAGCATGATCGCGGTCATCAGCACCAGCATCTGGACCTGCTGCACGTCGTTGGTGGTGCGCGTGATGAGCGACGGCGCCCCGAAGCGGTTGAGCTCGCGGGCCGAGAAGGACAGCGCGCGCTCGAAGATGGCGGCCCGGACGTCGCGGCCGAACTGCATGGCCGTGTTGGCGCCGGCCCACACGGCCCCGATCTGTGCCGCGCCCTGGACGGCCGACAGCAGCAGCATGACGCCGCCGGTGCCCCAGATGAAGTCGGTGTCGCCCGTGACCACGCCCTCGTCGATGATGCGGGCGTTGAGAGTGGGGAGGTAGAGCGACATGATCGTCGCAATGGTCTGCAGCACGATGACGATGCTGAGCAGCCCCCAGTAGGGCCGGATGTAGCGGTTGATGAGCCGCGCTAGTCGCTGGAGCATGCGGAGTCCTTTCGGAGCGCCCCGTGGAGCGCGAGGCGGGCGAGGTCGTCGAGGGTCAACGACGAGGCGACGAAGCGGGAGGCGTGGCCGACGGCGAACGTGCGCAGGAGTGTGGCGAAGGCGTCGAGCGGGATCGTGATGATGTCGCGGTAGGGGGCGAAGTGGTCCGTCATCCAGGCGTCGAGCTCCGCGGTCCGGGCCTCGAGTTCGGTGCGGGCGCACTGCGCGGCGTGGGGCGCGGTGTGTTTCGCGGCCCCGTGGGCGGCGATGAACATGGTGTGCACCGAGTGGAGGTACTGCTCGATGAGCTCGATGGCGGTGCGGGTCTGAGCCTCGATTCCGCCGGTGAGCGGGGTGTCGGCCAGCCGCTTGGCGAGCCTGTCGGCGGAGAGGGCCTCGCTGATGGTGGCGGAGATGAGGTCGTCGAGCGAGTCGAAGACGCGGAAGATCGTGCCCTCGGCGACACCGGCCGCCTCGGCGACCATGCGCGTGGTGAGGGCCTCGCCGTGCCTCTCCAGGAGCGGGATGCTGGCCTCGACGATGGCCGCGCGGCGCTGCTCGGGGGGCATGGGGGCGGCTCTGGTCACGGGGCGAGTCTAGTGAGTGAACACTCACTCATCAAATGCCGGTGTCGAGCCCGCGCGCCCGGACCGGGGGTCGTCGGCCAGGGGGACGTCCGGACTATGCGAGTCGCTCTTGCCGAGACGCCGCCGGCGTGCCATGCCTGTGAGAGCGCTCTCTCGTCGAGGGCGCATCCAAGTCAATGTCTCCTCGCGCTCCACGAGGACGTCTTCCATCCCGCCGAGTTCACCGGGCGCTCAGGCTCGTTCTTCGCCTTCGAAGGCCTCGGCTCGATCTGCTGCGGAGCTCCGAGTGGACGACGGCACCGGCGACCTAGACCTCAGCGCCTCCGTCTTCAAGCGCGACGGCAGGGTCCAGGCGCTGTCCGTCCGGGGGGTCAGGTCAGCGGGGGACTAGGGCTGTTTCGTCCACGACGGCGGCTCGTCCTTGCCCGACTCCTCGGCCTTCTTCGAGTCCTCCGCCGTCTTGTGCACGGCCCCCTTGGCGTGGTGCGACGGCGCGTAGACGACGTAGAGCTGCATGGGCTCGTCGCCGGTGTTGACGATGTCGTGCCACGTGCCGGCCGGCACCTGGACCGACCAGCCGTCCTCGACGTCGACCTTGACGTTCAACTCGTCCTTGCTCGGGCCCATCAGCACGCGGCCCTTGCCCGCGTCGAGGCGGACGAACTGGTCCGTGTCCTCGTGGACCTCAAGGCCGATCGATTGCGCCACCGGAATCGACATCAGCGTGACCTGCAGGTACTTCCCGGTCCATGCGACGGTGCGGTAGTTGGGGTTCTCCTTGGTGGCGGTCTCCAGGTCGAAGACGTTGGGTTCGGGCCCGTTGTCGGTGATCTTCTTCATCAGTGCTCCCTCCGGTCGTGCTCTCCACACTAGCCGAGCGCGTGGGTCGGCGAGGCGGATCGGGCGCCGTCAGGGCGCCAGCCGGGCCAGCTCCGCGGACAGGTTGGCGCGCGCCCGCGACTCCCACCGTCGGCGCCCCTCGGCGGTGCGGAACAGGGGGTCCGTCGCCAGCAGCCCTCGCAGCACCTGCGAGCGCCCGGCCCGCCAGGCGTCGTCGTCGACATGGGCATAGTCCAGGCGGACGTCGCGCACGTAGACGTGGTAGCGGCCGGGGATCTGCCCGAGGATCGAGAGGTCGGCGTCGGACAGCAGCGACCCCTGGGCGTCGCTCGGGGAATGGGTGGCGGTCATCCGCACCAGCGCGGCGACGGCGGCGACGTCGTCGGCGGGCAGCATCGGGCTCAGCGCTCGGTCGGCCAGCTCGGCGGAGGCCTCCTCATCGCGGCCGGGGACACCGTCGTACACCGCGTCGTGGAACCAGGCGGCGAGCTCCACGACGGGGTCCGACCCGCCGAGCTCGCCCAGGGCCGCCAGGCACTGCGCCAGGTGGCGCACGTCGTGGTAATGCCGGTGCGGCTCGGACCAGCGGGTGAGGAGGTCGTCGCGCAGGGCTGAGGGGAGCCCGAGCCGGTCCCACGCCTGGACGGCCAGGGCCCGGGCGGCGGGCCGGGTGGGGGTCTTGTCCCGCGGGCGGACCCGGAGCCCCGAGGCGGCGAGCCGCCGGACCAGCTCCCGCTCCCCGACGGCTACCGCGCCCAGCGCGACGAGCTCCGCGTGCCGCGAAGCGGGGACGTCGTAGTGGTCGTGGTCGAAGGCGCGCGGCGGGATGCCGGCCGTGGCCGCGAAGTCGTGCAGCTCGTCGAGCGACGTGTCGGAGACGAGGTGCCCGAACAGGGTGCCGTGCGCCGGCCAGCGGGGCGGGTCGATCAGCACGGCCATCGTCAGATCCCGGATCAGCCGCCGGCGAAGGGCGGCAGGACGTCGAGGACGGCGTCGGCGGGCAGCGGTGTCGCGGGGTCGTCGACGTAGCGGCCGTCGTGGAGGACGGAGCTGACGTCGAGCACCCGCGCCAGCGAGTTCCCGTGCCGGGTGCGCAGGTCGTCGAGCAGGACGCCCAGCGTCTGGGCGCTCACCTGTTCCTCATCCGTGCCGGCGGCCTCGGCGGCCGCGGCGAAGTACCTCACCGTCGCCATGGGGTCCAGTCTCGCAGATCGGGTGGCGGATGCCGTCGGTCAGTACCGCGGGTAGGCGGGGTCGATGCGCTCGGCCCAGGCGAGCATGCCGCCGTCCATGAGCCGCACGTCCGGGTGGCCGAGCGCGAGCAGGTGCTCCGCCGCCCGGCGCGCGCGGGGGGCCACCTTGCAGTAGACGATGACCGGCCCGGCGGGAAGCGCCGCGAGGTCAGCCCACGCGAGCACGTCCCCGAGGGGCACGGCGAGCGACCCCGGCAGCGTGCCCAGCGCGTGTTCCGCGGGCTCGCGGACGTCGAGGAGGGTCGGGCGGGCGGGGTCGTCGAGGATCGCGGCGACGTCTTCGACACTCAGCACGGGATAGGTCACGGTCGGCTCCTTGACTGGGCGACGGCGGGCGGCGGAGGGTGCCGGGCGAAGCGGCACCTCGCGCGTGCGCTGGGTCAGGGCGTCGATGAGCAGGATCCGGCCCACGAGCGGCTCCCCGAACCCGCAGATCAGCTTGACGGCCTCGGCGGCCATGATGGATCCCACCTGCCCGACGAGCGCGCCCAGGACGCCGGCCTCGGCGCACGAGGGGACGTCCTCGGGGCGCGGCGGGACCGGGTAGAGGTCGCGCAGGGTGACCGCCTCCGCTCGGCCCGGGACGAACGACGACACCTGCGCGTCGAAGCGCAGCACCGCGGCCCACACCACCGGCAGGCCGAGCTCCGCACAGGCATCCGCGACGGCGTAGCGGGTGGGGAAGTTGTCGGCCCCGTCGAGCACGAGGTCGTGGCCGGCGAGAAGGTCGCGGGCGTTGTCGGGCGTGATCCGGGCGCGCCGGGTGACGACGGCGACGTCGGGGTTGAGACCACGGACGAAGTCCGCGGCGGAGTCGACCTTGGGCAGGCCCACGGCGTCGTCGCGGTGGACGATCTGCCGCTGGAGGTTGCTGGCGTCCACGACGTCGTCATCGATGACGGTGAGGTGCCCCACGCCCGCCGCCGCGAGGTAGGCGAGGATGGGGCTGCCCAGCCCGCCGGCCCCCACCACCGCGACCCGTGCCGCGAGCAGCCTGCGCTGCGCCGCGACGCCCATGCCGGGCACGAGGATGTGTCGCGAATAGCGGGTGAGCTGGGCCGGAGTGAGGTCGTCGCCGGGCTCCACGAGCGGGGGGAGGGTCACCCCCCCGAGCCTACCCGCGGCTGCCGGGTGCCTCAGACGCTGGCGCGCTCGATGAGTTCCATCTCGAGGACCACGGTCCTCGGCGGCTCGCCGTCGACCATGGCGAGCGCGAGCTCGGCCGCGATGCGGCCCTCGTCGCGCATCGGCTGCCGCACCGTCGTGAGCGGGGGCGTGGACGTCGCGGCGACGGCGTGGTCGTCGAAGCCGATCACGGAGACGTCCCGGGGGACCGACCGGCCGGCCAGTTCGAGGGCCGCGATCGCGCCGACGGCGATCCGGTCCGATCCCGCAAGCAGTCCGTCGATGTCGGGATGCGCCTCCAGCAACCGGCGCATCGCGTCGAACCCGGAGCTGGAGTCCCACCCCGTCGACACGCTGAGGTCGTCGTCGAAGATCCCGTCCAACGCCTGGCGGTAGCCGACGAGGCGGTCCGCGGCGGCGGGGTTGTCGAGCGGGCCGTTGATGACGGCCACGCGCCGCCGGCCGCGTTCGGCCATGCGGGCGCCCGCGAGCCGGGCGCCGCGGACGTCGTCGGCAAAGACGCTGGCGAAGATCCCTTCGTACGGCTGCCCCTCGAGCTGGCCGCACAGCACCACGGGAAGGGTTCCGCCCTTGAGCGCCTCCAGCATGTCCCCGCCGACGTAGGGGGAGATGTCGATGACGGCGTCCACGGTGTGGCGCTCGAAGTGCCGGAGGGCGCGCCGATGCTCGGCGTCCGAGGAGGCCTGCAACAGGATCGGCAGGGTGGGGGTCTCGGCCAGGCCCTCGGTGATGCCGCGGAGGATCGACGCGTAGGTCGGATCCTGGAACAGTTCGTCCAGCGGCTCGGTGACGAGGATCGCCACGGACTCAGCCCGGCCGACAGCGAGGGCCCGCCCCTGGGCGTTCATGACGAACCCCGTCTCGCGGACGGCGTCGCGGACGCGCCCCTTGGTCTCCTCCGTGACGAGGGGGGAGTCGTTGAGCGCCCGCGATGCCGTCGCCCGCGACACCCCTGCCACGCGCGCCACATCGCCGATCGTGACGCTGGGGCGGCCGGGGCGGGGGGCTCTGGGCACGGGACTCCTTGGGCTCGGGTGTCGCTCATCTTCTCACGCGGTCCGGAGCGGTCGGCCGGGCATCCCGCCAGAGGGATCGTTCAAGTCCGAAATGGCCCCCACCCGATTCTTACGGTCGCGTAAGTTACGGTACCGTAGGGATATCTTGTTCCGCGTTGTCGAGGAGAAGCCGGTGCCCATCACACATCCCCCTACCGTCATTCAGGGCGGCATGGGCGTCGCGGTGTCGTCGTGGCGTCTGGCCCGCGAGGTGTCGCAGTGCGGCGAACTCGGCGTCGTCTCGGGAACGGCCCTGGACGGCGTCCTCGCCCGCGTCCTGCAGGACGGGGATCCCGGCGGTCATCGTCGGCGGGCCCTGGCCCACTTCCCCTCCCAGGCGATGGTCCAGCGCGTGATGGATACCTACTTCCTCGAGGGCGGCCGCCCGCCCGGCAAGCCCTACCGTCCGCACCCCACGCTCACGATCTCGCCGCGACGCGCGGCGATCGAGCTGAGCGTGCTGGGCAACTTCACCGAGGTGTGGTTGGCCAAGGAAGGCCACGACGGCGTCGTGGGCATCAACATGCTGGAGAAGATCCAGACGGCCAACCTCTCGGCGATCCTCGGCGCGATGCTGGCCGACGTCGACTACGTCATCATGGGCGCCGGCGTCCCGCGCGAGATCCCCCGACTGCTGACCGAGTTCGCGTCCGCGCGCACCGGTCACCTGACGATCGACGTGGTCAACGCGACGACGACGCACCGGGCCGCCCTCAACCCGCGCACGGTCCTCGGCGACGACCTACTCCCGCTGCGGCGCCCCAACTTCCTCGCGATCGTCACCCTGCACGTGCTGGCCGACTACCTGAACCGCGACCCCGAGATCCGCCCCGACGGCTTCATCGTCGAGGGGCCCCGCGCCGGCGGGCACAGCTCGCCGCCGCGCGGGAAGGTGGAACTCGACGAGGCCGGCGACCCCATCTACGGGCCCCGTGACGACGCCGACCTGGCCAAGATCGCCCGGGTCGGGCTGCCGTTCTGGCTCGCCGGCGGCTATGCGACGCCGGAGAAGGTCGCCGAGGCGCGCGCTTCCGGCGCGGCAGGAGTGCAGATCGGGACGCTGTTCGCGCTCGCCGACGAGTCCGGGCTGACGCCCGAGCTCCGGAGCCAGCTCATGTCCGAACTGGAGGCTGATGAACTCTCGGTCCGCAACGACCCCCGCGCCTCCCCGACTGGATTCCCCTTCAAGGTGGCGCAGTTGGCCGACACGCTGTCTGAGGACGAGGTCTACGAGGAGCGGGAGCGCATCTGTGATCTCGGTTACCTGCGCGTCCCCGTCGAGCGGCCGGACAAGTCAATCACCTACCGGTGTCCCTCCGAGCCCATCGCGCCCTACCTGCGCAAGGGCGGCAGCATCGAGGAGACGGTCGGGCGCAAGTGCCTATGTAACGCGCTGATGGCCAACATCGGCCTCGGCCAGCTGCGCCCCAGCGGCTACCAGGAGCCGCCGGCCGTGACGCTCGGCCAGGACCTCGAGGGCGCCCGGGAGCTGTCGCGGCTGCACCCCGGTGGATGGACGGCCCGCCAGGCCGTCGACTGGCTCCTCCCCGCCTGAGTGACACTTTTCTCGCTGTGGGGCTTTCTGCGTGCATATGCACACGAAAAGCTCCACAGCGAGAAATGTGCGCATTGCTCGCTCGCACAGCGGGCGTGGCCTGAGCTGACTAAACCGGACCCCCGTTTGCAGGGAGCAATCGGGTGGGCTACCGTAAGAATGTAACCGGTTACATTGATCGGTCGTGAGACGCAGCAGCAAAGGAGACGCGTCCATGAGGGAGCCCCTCGACTGGGAGAACCAGGCGCTGACTGGCCGCCACCGGATGCCCGCACGGGCGTACTTCTTCGGCTACGCCACGCCCGAGCTGGCCGCCGGCCGCGACCGCACGGCCTCGCGCGGCTTCGTCGACCTCACCGGCGAGTGGCGCTTCCGCCTCTTCGACCACCCCACCCGCGTGCCGGCCTCCTTCGAGGCCACGGAGCAGGAGTGGGACACCGTCGTGGTCCCGCACCTCTGGCAGCTCGACGGTCACGGCAGCCTCCAGTACACCGACGAGGGATACCCCTTCCCGATCGAGCCCCCGCATGTCCCGGCCGACACCCCCACCGGCGCCTACCAGCGCACGGTCCGACTCTCCACGCCCGCGCCCGGCGAGCAGGTCGTCCTGCGGCTCGACGGCGTCGAGAGCTACGCCGAGATCTTCCTCAACGGCGCGTTCGTCGGCATGACGAAGGGGTCGCGACTGGCGGCGGAGTTCGACGTCACCGCGCACGTGGTCGACGGCGACAACCTGTTCGCCATCAAGGTCCTCCAGTTCTCCGACGCCACCTACATCGAGGACCAGGACATGTGGTGGGCCTCGGGCATCTTCCGCGCCCTCTACCTCGTCACCCGCCCCGCGGCGCGACTCACCGACTTCCACGTCCGCACGCACCGCGTGGGCGACGACGCCGAAGTGACGCTCACCGCCGCCGCCACCGGCGCCACCGAGCTGGCCTGGAGCATCACCGACGGCGGAGTCGTCGTCGCCGAGACCAGGCTGGCTCCCGGCGCGACGGCGACCGTCACCGTCCCTGCGGCCCGGTTCTGGAACCCCGAGGACCCGCACCTCTACGACATGCTGATCACCGTCGTCGGGCCGGACGGCGCGAGCGAGTACGTCCCGCACCGGCTCGGCCTGGCCGAGGTCACCGTCGAGGACGGCCGGCTCCTCCTCAACGGCGCCTACTTCATGATGCACGGCGTCAACCGCCACGACCACGACGACAGGCGCGGTCGCGCGGTCGGCCTGGACCGCGTCCGGCGCGACCTCGAGCTGATGAAGCGCCACAACATCAACGCGGTCCGGACCGCCCACTACCCCAACGACCCGCGCTTCTACGAGCTGTGCGACGAGATCGGGCTGATGGTGCTGGCCGAGACGGACCTGGAGTCGCACGGGTTCGCCAACGTCGGCGACCTCTCGCGGATCACCGACGACCCCGCCTGGGAGGCGGCGTATGTCGACCGGATCGAACGGCACGTGCTGGCGCAGCGCAACCATGCGTCGATCGTCATGTGGTCGCTCGGCAACGAGTCCGGCTACGGCTGCAACATCCGCGCCATGTACCGCCGGGCCAAGGAACTCGACCCCCACCGCCCCGTCCACTACGAGGAGGACCGTAACGCCGAGGTGGTCGACGTGATCTCGACGATGTACTCGCGCGTCTCGCAGATGAACGACTTCGGCGAGCACCCGCATCCGAAGCCGCGGATCATCTGCGAGTACGGCCACGCGATGGGCAACGGCCCGGGCGGGCTGAGCGAGTACCAGGCGGTGTTCGACCGGTGGGACTCCATCCAGGGGCACTTCGTGTGGGAGTGGGCGGACCACGGGCTGCTCGCGCGGACCGACGAGGGGCGCGAGTTCCACCGCTACGGCGGCGACTACGGTGATTACCCCAACAACGCCAACTTCTGCATCGACGGACTCGTCTTCCCCTGGCAGGCGCCCAGCCCTGGGCTCATCGAGTACGGGCAGGTCATCTGCCCGGTCCGAGTGACGTACGCCGGCGGCGTCGTGCGCGTGACCAACAGGCGGTGGTTCACGGACCTGAGCGACATCGAGCTGCGGGTCGACACCTGGGCCGACGGCGTCCTGACCAGGACCGATGTGCTGCAGGTCGGGGCTGTCGCCCCAGGGGAGACGGCTGAGTTTCCCTATGACCTTCCGGTGGTCGGCGCGTCGGAGGCGGCCGCGATCGCCACCGTCGTGACCAACCGCGCCGCCTCCTGGTGCGAGCCCGGCCACGAACTGGGTCGCTATCAGTTGGCTGTCCGCCCGTCGACCGACGCCGGCCCATTCCCGTTGGCTGAGCTTTGCCCTTCCCCGCTGGCTGAGGTGCTCGCCGCAGGCGAGCCTCGAAACCTAGGAAGCGCGACTCTCCACGCCTACCCGGACCAGCACCGCCTCCACGTCGACACCGCCACCGGCCGCCTCACCTTCGACACCCTCACCGCCGACCTCCTCTCCTGGACGGCAGACGGACGCGAGCTCGTCGCCTCCCCCCTCCGCGTCGGGTTCTGGAAGCCGCTCGTCGACAACCACCAGCAGGAGGCCGACGACCTCTGGTTCCCGCGACACCTCCAGCTCATGCAGACCTCCATCCGCGACGTCGCCTGGCGGGAGGACGGCGGCGACGCCGTCGTCACCTACCGCGCCCGGATCGCGCCACCGGTGTTCGACTTCGGCTGCCACGTCGACGTCGAATGGCGCATCGCGCCCGACGGCGCCGCCACGCTCCGCGCCGCCGGATCCCCCTACGGCGACTACCGCGACATCGTCCCGCGCATCGGCGTCACCCTCGAGGTCCCCGGCGACCTCCGCCGGGTGGCGTGGTTCGGGCGCGGGCCAGGGGAGAACTACCCCGACTCCGCGGCGGCGAACCCCATCGGGTTCTGGAGCAGCGACGTCGACGCCATGGTCACGCCCTACGTCGTGCCGCAGGACTACGGCAACCGCGGCGACGTCCGGTGGGTCGAGCTGACCGACGGCTCAGGGCAGGGGCTGCGGGTGTCGCGGCGCCCGGGGGAGCGGCCGTTCCACTTCTCCGCGTGGCCGTACACCTGCGAGGACATCGACGCCGCCCGTCACGTCACGGACCTCACCCCCCGCGACACCGTCACCGTCAATCTCAACGACCAGGTCCTCGGTCTCGGTTCCAACTCGTGGGGCTCCGAGGTCCTGGACAGCTACCGCACGCGATTCGAGTCGTTCTCGTTCGAGTTCACGCTCCAGCCGCTGAAGGGGAACTGAACCATGCGCATCTTCGACAGCCACTCCGCTCTGCGCGACCTCCTCGGCGCGGAGAAGAGGTGGTCGCGGACCCGCGAAGCACTCGCCGCCGCGCCGTCGCTCACCGAGGGCGTCACCTACTCCATCGGGGATTCCCTCACCTACCGCACCGGTAGCGCGGCTGATCTGGCCGCGCGCGAACTCACCGGGCGGCGTCGCTACCTCATGGTGGTGGCGTCGATGGCAGGCGAGGTCGCGGTGGAGGTGGCGCGTCAGGAGGACCTGGCCGCCGTCGCCCCCTACAGCGACCTCACCGACCGCCAGCCCTTCACCGGGCCGGCGGAGCGGGTCCTCATTCCCGACGGAGGCCTGCTGATCGTCGACATCGACGAGGCCGCCCGCATCCTCCCCACCCCCGACGCGCGGGCCGTGCTGCTGCACGTCACCGTCGAGGGCGCCAGCTTCCACAACAAGTAACACCAAGCAGCTGCCGCTCGTGCCGCCGATCAGCGACTCGGCGGTCCGGCGCGGCCAGCTTGACCAGGACCCCAGAGCGCAGCAGCGCACGCACCCCCACAACGACCGCGGCACCGCCGTCGCCGTGCTGTCGATCGTCATCTTCGCTCTCGCCACGTGGGTGTCGACGAAGGGCGCCAAGTGGATCGGCTCCGTCACCTCGATCGGTGCCACGCTGGTGCTGGTGCTCACCGCGACGTTCATCGTGCTGTCCCTGGCGTCCGTTTTCGGCGGCGTGGAGCCGGCCACGCCGATCACCGCCGGGGCGATGACGCCCGACCTCTCAACCTTCGCGCTGGCCTGGGGCTTCATGGGCACGCTGGCCTGGATTATCCAGGGCGTCGGCGGCGCAGAGTCGTCGGCGGTGTTCCTCAACGATCTCCGCGGCGGCGTCAAGGCGTTCGTCCGCACGATCGTCATCGCGGGCATCGTGATCGGCCTGCTCTACGCCACGGCGTCGCTGCTGATGAACGTGTTCGTCCCCGTCGGATCCCTCGACTACTCCAACGGCCTGTTCGTCGTCATGGGTGCCCTCGGTGAGCACTTCGGCCTGTCCGCGGTGCTCGTCAACCGCGTCGTCGGCGTCATTCTGCTCGCCGCGACCCTCGGCTCGCTCCTCATGTGGACCTCCACCCCGGTGAAGATCTTCTTCTCCGAGATCCCGCGGGGCATCTTCGGCGGCAAGCTCGTCGAGCTGAACTCCGAGGGCATCCCGTGGCGGGCGGCGTGGCTGCAGTTCGCGATCGTCGTGCCGATCCTGGTCATCCCCGCTCTCGGGTCCGGCAACATCAACGACCTCCTGGGCATCGTCATCAACATGACGGCCGCCACCGCGCTGCTGCCTCCGCTGCTGATCCTGCTGGCCTACTGGGTGCTGCGCCGCAGGTATGACGGCGTCGCGCGGGACTTCCGGATGGGTTCGCGGTCCCTCGGCCTGGGTGTCGCGACGTTCCTGCTGGTGGTCTTCGAATTTGTGTTCGTCGCGGGGACGATCCCGCTGAGCCAGGCGCTGTGGTTGACCCTCACCTACAACGTCGGTGGTGTCGTGGTGTTCCTGGGCCTCGCGGTCCTGTGGTACGAGCGCTACATCCGTCGCCTCAAGGCGTCCGACCCGGCTGCCGCGGAAGCTGAGCTCGCGCCGTCGGCCGAGCAGATGGCCCGCGCCGAGGTAGGTGTCGCGGCCTGACCGGCACTTTTCTCGCTGTGGGGCTTCCTGCGTGCAAATGCACAGAAGAAGCTCCACAGCGAGAAACTTGCAGGTCATCGGGCTCGTCTGATGTGTCGGCGAGCCCGAATCTCGCGAATCAGGCTTTGTTGGGTCGCGGGCCAGTGCAGCCAGATCTGCTGGTAGCTGAGGCGTAGCGTCGTGTACCCACGGTCTCGGGCGGCAAGGTCGCGGCGCCGATCGTTCTCGTAGTTTGTCTCCCCATGGTGCGCATGGCTGTCGCATTCAACGATCAGTCGGTCGCCCACCAACAGGTCGACCCATCCGACGCCGTCGATGTGGTGTTGAGCGGTGACGGGGACATGCCTGCTGGCGAAGAACAGCCGCACCCTCGTCTCGCTGCCCGATTGAGCCGGCGCGAGCCGTTCCTGCAAGCGGGCGTGCCGCACTGGGAGGGCCGCCAGTGCCTGGCGTGCGTCGTCGACCGTCAGCAACCTCAGATTGATGGCCGATTCTGCAACGATCACCGCGCTCTCTGGCTCGTGTCGTCGCGCGACGTGTCTCACGCAGTCCCAGACGGGCCACACCGCGCCCCGGGGCTGAGGCGCCGAATCAGGATGGAGCACGAGCCCGGGACCGCGTCGTGCGGTCGCACCTGCGCCGAAGACGACGTGGGTTCCGGACTGAGGGGGCACCCACAACCCATGCAGCGCGCAGCCGCTCAAGCACCCCAGCCGGCCGCCGGCCTTGATGGCGCTGACGACAGCCGGATCGGCCTCGGCGCTCGCGTACCAGCCGGAGGTGACGCGCTTGAGCGAGCCGTCCCGCACGAGTCGGTCGACGCGATGGCGGGTGAGACCCTCCTCGCGGAGCTGGGCAGACGAGTAGATGCCGGCTGGGAACACACCCCCGTGGTAGTGACACGGCGCCCCGATCTCCCACGGATCTGCTCATCTGTGGATGATGCGCCCGCACTTTTCTCGCTATGGAGCCCTTTGCGTGCATATGCACGCAAGAATCTCCACAGCGAGAAATGTGCCGTTCAGCGGAGGTCGAGCCCGAGGTCCAGGACCGGGGCCGAGTGGGTCAGCGCCCCGACGGCCATGTAGTCGACGCCCGCCGCCGCTACCTCGGCGGCCCGGTCCAGGGTCAGGCCCCCGCTCGCCTCCGTCCGCACCCCGGCCGCCCGGCACACCGCGACCGCCTCGCGGGTCTCGGCCAGGGTCATGTTGTCCAGCAGCACCAGTTCGGCTCCCGCGGCGACCGCTTCGCGGACCTGCTCGACGGTGTCGCACTCCACCTCGATCGCGATCCCCGGCACGTGCTCTTGCACCGCACGGAAGGCCGCCGCGACCGACCCCGCCGCCGCGACATGGTTGTCCTTGATCAGCGCCGCGTCGCCGAGCGCCATGCGATGGTTCACCCCGCCGCCGCAGACGACGGCGTACTTCTGCAGCGCGCGCATCCCCGGCACGGTCTTGCGCGTATCGCGGATCCGCGCGTCCGTCCCCACCACCTCGGACACCCAGGCGGCCGTCTCCGTCGCCACCCCGGACAGCTGCCCGAGGAAGTTCAGCAGCGTCCGTTCCGCCGTCAGGAGGCAGCGCACCGGCCCGGTGATTCGCAGCACGACGTCCCCCGCCGCGACACGCGAACCATCGTCCAGCACCTCCTCGGCCGACGCCTCGACGCCCAGCCGCGACGCCACAGCCCGCAGCACCTCGACCGCAACCGGCACGCCCGCGACGACACCAGCCTCCCGCGCCACCACCTCGGCGACACCGACGGCGTCCGCCGGCACGGTCGCCTCGGTCGTGACGTCCGGCCCGAGCCGGAGGTCCTCGTCGACGGCGACCTCGATGGTTCGCCGCACCTCGGCGGGGTCGACGGCGTTCCAGGGGGTGGTCATGCTGCGGTCCTTTCGGTGATGGCGAGGGGCGCGGAGGTCAGCTCGAGCGCACCCTCCGTGAGGCGGACGGTGATTCGTCGCTCCCAGGTGTTCGAGGTGTCGGGGAAGTCGGAGCGCCGGTGCGCCCCGCGCGACTCCGTCCGTTCCGCCGCGGCCGCCGCGACGATGGTGGCGACGGCGTGCAGGTTCGTGGCGGTCAGCGACGCGTGGTCGACCCGCCCGGCGCCCAGCGGCACCGCGGCCAACGCCGCGCCCAACGCGGCCAAGCCGGGTCCCGTCCGCGACACGAACGCCTCCCGCTGCATCCATGCGCGGATCGCGGGTACGGCGGTCGGTTCGACGACCCCGGCTGCCGCCCGCGACACCGGGACACCAACCCGGCCGACGGGGCCCGAGGCCAGCAGCGCGCCCACCCGGTCGCCCGCGACCAGCGCCTCGGTCAGCGAGTTCGACGCCAACCGGTTCGCCCCGTGCACCCCCGTCGCCGCGACCTCGCCGACGGCGTACAGCCCCGGCACCGACGTCCGCCCGTGCAGGTCCGCCGCGACACCTCCGCACGCGTAGTGCGCCGCCGGGTGCACCGGGATGCGCTCGGTTACCGGGTCGACGCCGCGGCCCCGGCAGAGCGCCAGGATGCCGGGGAAGTGTCCTTCCCACGTCGACCGCCCGAAGAACGTCGCGTCCAGCCACACGTGCGGCGCGCCGGTCCGGTCGAGGTGGGCCATGATCGCGGCCGACACCACGTCGCGCGGCGCCAGTTCGAGCAGCGGGTGAACACCCGCCATGATCCGGTGGCCCGCGTCGTCGACCAGCCACGCCCCCTCGCCGCGCACCGCCTCGGACACCAGAACCCCCCGCGACCCCGCGGCGGCGTCGGCCAGCACGGTGGGGTGGAACTGCATGAACTCGAGGTCGCGCACCTCGGCGCCGGCCCGCAGCGCCGCGGCCACGCCGTCGCCGGTCGCGCCCAGCGGGTTGCTCGTGACGGGCCACAACTGACCGATCCCGCCGGTGGCGAGCACGACGGCGCCAGCGAGCAGCTCGCCCACCTGGCCGTCGGCGTCGAGCAGCCGCACCCCGCAGGCCCGCCCCTCGGCATCCGTGAGCACGTCGACGAGCCGCGTCCGGGTCATCACCGGCGTCCGCGACCCCGCGAGAGCCGACGACAGCGCCGCCCACAGCGCCCGCTCGATCTCTGCCCCGGTCGCGTCGCCGTCGGCGTGGATGATGCGGCGCGCCGAATGCCCGCCCTCGAGATGCAGGTCCAGCCCACCCCCAGAGGCCCGGTCGAACCGCGCCCCCAGCCCGATCAGCCGCCGGATCGCGCCCGGGGCGCTCGCCACCAGATCCGACACGACCCCCGCGTCGCACAATCCCGCCCCGGCAGTCAGCGTGTCAGCCAGGTGCGAGGCGAGCGTGTCGCCGTCGTCCCACACCGCCGCGAGCCCGCCCTGCGCCCACGCGGTGGCCGAGTCCGTGACCTCGCCGCGGGTGACGGCCACGCAGTCGACGCCGGCGGCGGCCAGGTGAAGAAGCGCGGACAGGCCCGCCGCGCCCGTGCCCACCACCACGACGTCGGTCCGCCCCGTCCACGCGGGGGCAGCCGCGGGCAGCATCATTCCCCCGACCCGGGGTTGCCGATCGCCACCATCCGCTCGACGGCCTGCCGCGCCCGCGCGGCCACATCCGCCGGCACGTCCACCTCGTAGCCCCTGGTCAACGAAGGGTCGCCGAGGCACGCCTCCAGCTTCTCCGGCGTCGTCATCTTCATGAACGGGCACGCGGCCTTGGGGTTGACCGGCTGGAAGTCGGTGGTTGGGTTGGCCTTGCGCAGCTGGTGCAGCATGCCGATCTCGGTGGCCACCAGCACCTGCCGCGATGTCTCCCGCCGCGCGTGGTCCAGCATCCCGCCGGTGGACAGCACGTGGGTGCGGGCGGCGGGCAGCTCACCAGACTCGGCCAGCCACAGCGCGCTGGTGGTGCAGCCGCACTCGGGGTGCACGTACAGGTCGGCGGCGGGGTTGGCGCGCACGGACTCGACGAGGTCCGAGGGTGAGATGTCGGCGTGCACGTGGCACTCGCCGAGCCAGACGTGGATGTTCGTGCGCCCGGTGGCGCGGCGCACGTGCGCGCCGAGGAACTGGTCCGGGAGGAAGAGGATCTCGCGGTCCTCCGGGATGGAGCGGACCACGTCGACGGCGTTGGAGCTGGTGCAACACACGTCGGTTTCCGCCTTCACCTCGGCCGTCGTGTTGACGTAGGAGACGACGACGGCGCCGGGGTGCTCGGCCTTCCATGCCCGCAGCTGGTCAGCGTTGATGGTGTCGGCGAGCGAACAGCCGGCGGCCTGATCCGGGATGAGGACGCGCTTGGCGGGGGAGAGGAGCTTGGCGGTCTCGGCCATGAAGTGGACGCCGGCGAAGACGATGGTCTCGGCGTCGGACGTCGCGGCGATGCGGGAGAGGGCCAGCGAGTCGCCCACGTGGTGCGCGACGTCCTGGATGATCGGCGCCTGGTAGTTGTGGGCGAGGATGACGGCGTTGCGCGCGGCCGCCAGCGCGTGCACGCGGGTCTGCCACGCGGCCACCTCGTCGGCGGTCCACTCCCAGGCCTCGAGGCCCGCGGCGGGCTCCTGGAGGAGAGTCATCTCCTGCTCCTTTCCAGTTTTCGACTGTAAGGCGAAAACTGAGGGAACTGTAGCATGCCGTCCATGGCTCCCCACACCCCGCGCGACTCCGTGGGCGTCGCGCTGTACCGGCATGAGGCCATCGGAGCCGTCCTCCAGGTGCGCGGGGTCGACGACGGCGCGCCGCGGCTGTCCGTGCTTCTGGCCCGGCGCGACCACGAGCCCTACGCCGGCCGGTACGCGCTGCCCAGCGGCCCCGTCGAGCCGGAGGAGACGCTGGAGGCTGCGGTGCTCCGGCATCTCGCGCAGAAGGTGGATGTCGCGGGACTGACCCACCTGGAGCAGTTGGGCACGCGCTCGGACCCCGGTCGCGACCCCGCGCAGCGCACCATCGGCACCAGCTACCTCGGCCTCGTACCGACGGTGGCGGAGCCGCACCTGCCGGAGCGCGCGTCGTGGGTGGCAGTGGACGACCTTCCTGAGCTGGCGTTCGACCACGCCACCGTCGTGGCGCAGGCCGTGACCCGGCTCCGGGCGAAGCTCAGCTACACCAACATCGGGTTCGCGCTGATGCCGGCGGAGTTCACGATCGCGGAGCTGCGGGAGGTGTATGTCGCGGCGTTGGGCCACGACGTGGCGCCGACGAACCTCGAGCGCGTCCTGACGAGGCGCGGCCAGTTGGTCCCGACGGGGGAGATGTCGGCCCCGGGCACGAGGGGCGGCCGCCCGGCCCGGGTCTTCCGCTTCCGCGACCACGCGCTGGTGATCACCGACCCCTTCGCCGTCCTGCGCCCCGAGTAGGACCTCTGCGGGCGGACGGCCACATGTTCAGCCGGAGCGGGACCGGCTGACGGCGAGGTCGACGGCGAGGGCGGCCGACCAGCCGAACACCGTCGTCGCTCGGGGCGGTTTCTCGCCGGAGACTGGGTTGAAGTACTCGTTCGGGCCGTGAGCGTCCACCAGCGCCAGGGTGTCGCGCTCGAGGCGGTCGGCGGCGTCGAGGAGGCGGTCGGCTCGTGAGGGGTCGACGGCGGCCTGGCGACGGAGGCCCTCTGCGACAAGCCAGTTCGTGTTGACCCACACGGGCCCACGCCACATGCGCTCGGTGGAGTAGTCGGGGTCCGAGGCTGCCACCGTGGGCAGCGCGTGGGGGGTGGCGAAGCGGGCGGGGTCGTCGATCGCGGCCAGGACGCCGTCGACGAGGTGGACCGGCAGGCCGTCGGCCAGGAGCGGCATTAGGGAGCCGATGGTCTCGGCCGGGATCGGCTGGCCGTCCTCGCCGAGGGCGGGGAAGAACCCGCGGGCCTGACCCCAGGTGGCGACGAGGGAGTCGACGGTGGCGTCTGCCCGCCCCCGGCAGGCGGCGGCCTCGTCGTGGCGGCCGCGCTCCGCGAGCCAGCCGGCCAGCAGCCCGTCGGACAGGACGAGGTACGCGGCCAGGTCCGGCGAGGCGATGATGGCGTCGTCGTCGAAGATCGGGGAGTCGTCGAGGCCCGACGAGTAGGGGTGCAGGTAGACCGGGCGGCCGCCGCGTGTGGAGTGGGTGTACCACCACTCCTGCGCGCGCAGCACGGCGGGGAGGAACTCGTCGACGACGCCCTCGCCGATGACCTCCGCAAGTTTCGCCACGGCCAGAGCGGTCAGAGGCGGCTTGGTGAGCGGAACGCGGGAGTGGGCCAGCGACGGCGAGGCCATGGCGCGCAGGTTCTCCAGGTCGGCGGGTGGGAGGTCGTCGCTGGAGGCGAGGACGCCCTGCTCGTGCACGACGTCGGGGAGCTGGCCATCGGAGCCCTGGTGCGCGACGGCGATGCGCAGCTGCTCGAGGGCGAGGTCGGGGTCGCCGTGGCGCAGCCCGATCGCGATGAAATACGCGTCCCACTGCCACAGCCCCACGTAACCGATCTTCGACGGCACGACGGCGCGGTTGAGGCCGTCGAGGGCGTCGAGGCGCAGCGTGTTGACGCCGAGGACCCACCAGCAGAAGCGGGTGAGGTCGCGATAGGCGGGGCTGACGGCGGGGCAGCGGTCCAGCCACTCGGCGAGCTGCTGGTCGTGGGGGGCTAGGAGATGGTGCTCGGGTGAGGTGCGGATCGTTCCGTCTCTCAGGCTTCGAGACGCGTGGATCGACTCCGTCGCTCCACGCTCCTCAACCAGCGGGAAAGGGGAGCCCTCAGCGGCGAAGCCGCCAAGGGCGTCTCGAAGCCTAGGAGACGCGACGTCGTCCGCGGAGACCGACCACGACTCCGGCAGGCCCCCGATCAGGACCTCCCCGCCGTCGACGACCAGCCGCACCCCGCCGTCGAACTCGATGCCCGCAGGGCTCGCGCGCACGATCGGCACCTCGCGGCCGGCGTCGTCGAGGATCTGCAGCCCGGAGACCACGACGCTGTCGGCCAGCGGCCGCTCGTAGGCCGCCTCGTACACCGTGAGCCCCACCGCCCCGCGCCGCACGAACAGACGCGAGTACCGCGCGGTGTAGGGGACCCCCTCGAGGTCGAAGCGGTGGGCGAGGTCCCGGCCGAGGTCGGCCATCAGCGACCGCCCAGCCCCGACGTGGCCAGCGACTCGATGATCTGCCGCTGCCCGATCACGAACGCGATGAGCATCGGCACCGTCGACAGCGCGGTGGCGGCCATCACGATGCCGTAGTTCATGCCGCCGAACTGCCCCTGGAACTGGCTGAGCAGCAGCGGCACGGTGAACAGGTCGGTGGAGTTCAGCAGCACCAGCGGGAGCAGGAAGTTGTTCCACGCGTCCAGCGCGACGATGATGCCCAGCGCGCCCAGCCCCGGCCGGATGGCCGGCAGGATGATGGTCCAGTAGATCCGCCAGCGGGAGGCGCCGTCGATCATCGCGGCCTCCTCCAGTTCGACGGGCACCGACGCGATGAACTGCCGTGCCAGGAACACGCCGAACGGGTTGACCATGATCGCCGGGATGATGAGCGCGAGGTGGGAGTCGACCCAGCCGATCTTCGCCATGAGGAAGTAGAACGGCACGAGCGTGACCTGCTTGGGCACCATCTGCATCGCGAGGAACACCCAGAACAGCACCGTCGAGCCCTTGAACGGGATGCGGGCGAACCCGTAGGCGGCCATCGACGTGGTGAGCAGCGTGCCGGCCACCACGAGCACCGTGATGTAGATCGAGTTGGCGTAGGCGCGGCCGAAGGGCAGCGCGTTCCAGGCGTCGGCCCAGTTCGTGAACACCCACGGCTGGGGCAGGATCGACAGCGGATCGGTGAGCAGCTGCGGCAGCCCCTTGAACGAGGTGAGCAGCATCCACAGGAACGGCGCCACCATGAGCAGCGCGGCCGCGAGCACCAGGGGGTGCTTGAGCCAGGAGCCCCGCGACCGGGGCCGGGGGGTGGTGAGGACGGTCATGGCTCAGCTCTCGTAGTGGACGAACTTCTTCTGCGCGCCGAACTGGATGGCGGTGATCACCAGGGTCAGGCCGAGCAGGACGATGGAGGCGGCGCTGGAGAGGCCGAACTGCGACTTCGCGAACCCGAGGTCGTAGATGTGGTAGACGATCGTGCGGGTGCCGTTGTCCGGGCCCGCGTTGTTGACCAGGACGAACACCAGGTCGAAGGTCTGCAGCGAGCTGATGAACGCCACCACCGACTGGTAGAAGACGATCGGCGACAGCAGCGGCAGGATGATCTTGAAGAACCGAGCGACGGGGCCCGCGCCGTCGATGGCGGCGGCCTCCATCACCGAGGGAGAGATGGACTGCAAGCCCGCCATGAAGATCACGACGTTGAGCCCGAGCGACGCCCAGATGGTCACCAGACAGACGGCCAGCAGGGCCAGAATGGGGTCGCCGAGCCAGTCGATGGGGGCGATGCCGAACAGCCTGGTGAGCGACCCCGACAGCACGCCGTCGGCGCGCAGGAGCTGCTGCCAGATCAGCGCGATGGCCACCGAGCTGGTGACGACGGGGGCGAAGAACAGCACGAGGTAGAACGCGCGGCCGCGGATCTTGTTGAGCACGACGGCGGCGACGATGGCGAGGAACAGGCCGATCGGCACGGTGACGAGCGCGATGACCATGGTGTTGAGGATCGCGCGGCCGAGGAGCGGGCTGGTCAGTTGGTCGGCGAAGTTGTCGAACCCGATGAACTCCGGCATCCCGAAGCCGTTCCACTCGGTGAAGGCGAGGAGGAACGCGGCCGCGAACGGGAGCAGGGTGAACAGGAGCATGCCCAGCGCCTGGGGCGCGACGAACGCCATGCCCCAGTACTTGTCCCTCTCCCGCCAGCCGCGCCGGGCCGGGGGTCGCCCCCCGGCCACGAGCGGGGCAGCGGTCATGACGCGGTCTTCTCCTCGACGAGCTCGGCGACGGCGTCGAGGGTCTCCTGCGCGCCGGAGCCCGCCTCGTAGAGGGGCTGCATGAACTCCACGGCGATCTGGTTGGACAGATCGGGCACGGCGGCCTCGGTGGCGAAGTTCGAGTAGCCGAGGTCGCGCATGTCGAGCATGGTTTGAGCATGGGCCGGGAAGCCGTCGGCCAGCACGATGTCGTCGGTGCCGGCGATCGACGGGACGGCGTTGCCGGTGCCCTCGAGGCGCAGCTGCTGGCCCTCGGCGCTCAGGAAGAACGAGAAGAAGTCCCAGGCCGCGTCGTTCTCCGCGGCGTCCTTGCTGACGGCCAGGTACGACGCGGCGACGCCGGTGGGCGCGGCCTTGCCGTCGGGGGTGGGCCAGCGGACGATGTCGTAGAGGCTCTCGTCGACGCCCGCGCCGCGGATGGTGCCGATGGTGTAGCGGCCCTGCGCGAGGAAGCCCAGCTGATGGGTGACCAAGAGGGTGTCCTCGCCGGAGCCCTCGGGGAGGAGGTCGGCCAGCTTGAGCTCGCCGGTGGCGAACCGTGCGGCGTACTCGTCGAGCGCCGCGACGCTCTTGGCGTCGGTGTGCGCGACGTAGGCGCCCTCGTCGTCGTAGACCTGGCCGCCGCCGGCGGTCATGATCGAGTCGTGGGTGGCCCAGTAGTTCCAGTAGACGGCTCCGGTGAGGCCGGCGTCGGCCAGCTTGCCGGTCATCTCAAAGAACTTCTCCGTGGTCCACTCGTCGTTGGCGGCGAGCTCGGCCGGGTCCTCGGTGATGCCGGCGGCCTTGAGAGCCTCCTTGTCGTACCAGAGGGCGTCGGGGTTGACGTCGTTGGGCAGGGCGTAGAGCTCGCCCTCCCAGCGGGCGACGTCGAGGACGTTCTCGGCGAAGTCGCCCTCGTCGAGCGAGGACGAGCTCACCGGTGCCAACACGTCGTTGCGGATGACCGACGCGATGCGGTCGTCGCCGACGTAGAACACGTCGGGTGCGGTGCCGGAGGAGAGTTGGGTGAGCAGCTTCGAGTGGTAGTCCGAGTACGACGGCGTGGGCTGGAAGACCAGCTCGACGTCCGGGTTCGCTTCCTTGAAGGAGTCCTGGACGCGGTCGAACATCTTCAGTTCCTCGGGCGAGCCCCAGGTGGACCAGACGACCTTCGCGTCGCCGTCGGTGGGGGTGGAGGCGTTGCCGCCGGAGCAGGCGGTGAGCCCGATCCCGAGGGCGGCGAGGCCGGCCAGGGCGCCGACGCGGCGGCGGGTGAGGATGGTCATAGGGAATCTCCTTCTTGTCTATCTCCGTTGATGACGGGGGGGGGGGGGGGAGGGGTGTCGGCGCCCTCGGGCGCCGGAATCAGGGGGACGTCGTCGGCGGGTCCGGCCTGGCCGCCGGGGATGCCGAGGAGCGTGGCGAGCAGGATCAGGGCGCCGCCGGCGATGAGCCGGAGCGTGACGGCCTCCCCGCCGAAGCCGACGGCGAACGCCGAGGCGAAGACGGGCTCGAACGTCATGAGCAGCGCCACGCGCGTGGGGGTGATGTGCCGCTGGGCCCAGGTCTGCAGCAGCATCGTGACGATGCCGGCGACGACGGCGGTGTAGGCGATGGCGCCCCACACGCCGGGGTCCGCGGGGACGTGGTATCCGCCGGGCAGGCCGAGGAAACCGGCGGTGAGCGCGACGCCGATGAGCTGAACGATGGCCAGGCTCATGGTGTCCATGGAGCGGGACCACCGGTCCAACAGCACGATGTGGACGGCGTAGAGCGTGGCGCCCACCAGGGTGAGGGCCTCGCCGACGCCCCCGCCGCCGATCCCGGTGAGGCTGAGGACGGCCAGGCCGACGAGGGCGAGCCCGACCGCGGCCCAGGTGCGGGCGTTGAGCCGGGCCCGGAACGCGATCCACATGATGATCGGGGTGAGGACCACGTAGGTGCCGGTGATGAACCCCGACACGGAAGCCGCCGTCGTCTGCAGGCCGACGGTCTGGACGATCTGGGCGAGGCCGTAGAGCCCGCCGAGGGCAAGGCCGATCTGCCACTGGGTCGCGGTGAGCCGGCGGAGCCGTCGCCAGAAGATGGCGGCGGGGATCGCGGCGCCGACGGCGAACCGGACCGCCAGGAAGTCGATGGGGTCGATGAGGTTGACGGCGTCCTTGATGATGAAGAACGTCGAGCCCCAGATGGCGGTCACGACGAGGAGCGCGAGCGTCGCCGTCGTTGACCGTCGCATGATTCCTCCTTGAATGTAACCGGTTACATGGGAGTTTAAGTCGTGCGCGGGGCGGATGCAAACGGTCCTGTCAGCGCGGTGGGGGCGGCGCCGTCGCCAGCACTCGCGTGTACTGGCGTCGTCGCCAGCGCTCGTGTCGGCTGGCGCTCTGACGCGGCCGGCCGCGGCGGCCCTCCGCGCCTGCCCTTCTGCGCCGCGCCTGCCCTCTAGAGCAGGCGCGACACACGAAGACAGGCGGCCCGGAACTTCAGGCAGGCGTCAAGACGGGAGGCAGGCGTCGCGACGGGGGGGCAGGCGTCAGGACGGGAGGCAGGCGTCGCGACGGGAGGCAGGCGTCGGGACGGGGGGCAGGCGCCTAGCCGGACTGGCGGACGTGCAACTCCACCGGCAGGATCACCGGCGACGGGGTGTCGCGGCCCTCCACCAGGTTGAGCACCATGAGGGTGGCCTGTCGGCCCAGCTCGACGGCGGGGTTGACGACGGTGGTGAGCGGCGGGTGCGTCTGGGCTGCGGCTTCGAAGTCGTCGAAGCCGATCACCTTGACCTGATCGCCAATCCGGAGCCCCCGCGCCCGCAGCGTGTCCAGGACACCCTGCGCCATCAGATCCGACGCGGCGAAGATCCCGTCGATAGAGGGGTCCGCGTCGAGCAGCTCCGCCGCGGCGCGTGCCCCGGATTCGCGCGTGTAGTCGCCGTGTGCGACAGCCACGCTGAGGCCCGCTGCCTCCAGCACCTCCTGCCAGCCGATCAGGCGGTCGAGGGCCGCAGCCATGTCGATGGGGCCGGCGACGGTGGCAGGGTGTCGGACACCCGTGGCCAGCATCCGCTCGGCGGCGAGCCTGGCGCCGCCGAGGTTGTCGCTGTCGACGAAATACAGTGTGCGCTCAATACCCGGCGGCATCAGCGGCGCGCCCAGGAACACCGTCGGCATCGGCAGCGCGGCGGCCGCGGCTACCAGGCCGTCCGAGCGGTGGTGCGACACGATGATGGCCCCCGCCACGCGGCCCTCCAGGAGGAAGTCGACGACGGCGCCGGAACGGTCAGGGCGGGACGCGAAGACCATGACCAGCTGCATGTCGGTGCCGGCCATGCCGGCGTTGATGCCGGCCACGGCGAGCCCGAAGAACGGGTCCGAGAACACCCGCCCGTCGGGTTCCGGGACCACCATGGCCAGCGTGTTGGACCGGCCGGTCGCCAGGGAGCGCGCCGATGCGTTCGGGACGTAGCCGAGCTTGGCGACCGCCGCGCTCACCTTGGCCGCGGTCTCACCCGCGACCCCCACGTCGCCACGCACCACCCGCGACACCGTCGCCCGCGACACGCCCGCATGCCGCGCGACGTCCTCAAGCGTCGGCCTCATCATCGTCGGTCCCTTCATTACCCCCGCACGCAATTCTCGCTCGCGGCGTCCCGGAAGAACAACGCGGAGGCCTTGGGCGTTCGATGCTGCGTCTCGTAGTCCACGCGGACGATGCCGAACCGCTTGTCGTAGCCCCACGCCCACTCGAAGTTGTCCATGAACGACCACACGAAGTAGCCGCGCACGTCCGCGCCGTGCGAGATCGCGTCGTGGACGGCCACGAGGTGGTCGCGCACGAACGCCACGCGGTCCTGGTCATCGACGAAGCCCTCCTCGTCCGCGACGTCGGGCATGGCAGCGCCGTTCTCCGTCACGTAGAGGGGGATGCCGGCGGGGCCGGTGTACTCCTCGTGCAGGCGCACCAGCAGGCGCGTCAGGCCCTCGGGCTGGATCTCCCAGTCCTGGTCCGTCACGGGCAGCCCCCGCGACACCGACCGCACCCACTCCGAACCGATGTTGGGGTTGCCCCGGAGCCGTCCGTCGGGCCCCACCACAGGCGCGTAATCCGACGACGGAGTCCCGGTGACGGCCTCGCCGTGGTAGTAGTTCACGCCCAGCACGTCGATCGGCGTGGCGATGATCTCCATGTCGCCGGGCTGGATGGCGTCCTCGAGGCCGAGGCCGGCCAGGTCCTCCAGCACATCGGCCGGATAGGCTCCCCGGAATATCGGGTCGAGGAAGAACCGGTTGAACATGCCGTCGATGCGCCGGGCGGCGTCCACGTCCGTCGGTGACGACGGGTCCAGCGGGTCGGCCACAGTGTGGTTGGTGGTGATCCCGAGGGTCGCCGACGGCGCCAGCTCACGCAGCCGCGCCGTCGCCATGCCGTGGGCCAGTAGGAGGTGGTGGCCGGCGTGGAGTCCCTCGCGGCGGTCCGCGTGGCCGGGGGCGTGCTCGCCGCCGGCGTAGGAAAGGAACGACGAACACCAGGGCTCATTGAGGGTGGTCCAGATGTTCACCCGGTCGCCCAGCGCCCCGTGCATCGCCTCGGCGTACTCGACGAAGCGGTAGGCCGTGTCGCGGTTGGTCCACCCGCCGTTGGACTGGAGTGCCGCGGGCAGGTCCCAGTGGTACAGCGTGACCCACGGTGTGATGCCGTGGCCGAGGAGCTCGTCGACCAGCCTCGAGTAGAAGTCCAGCCCCGCGGGGTTGAACTGATCGTCGTCCGGCCGCACCCGCGCCCACGACGTCGAGAAGCGGTACGACTGGAGGCCCAGCTCGGACATGAGCGCCACGTCGTCGGGCATCCGGTGGTAGTGGTCGCAGGCCACCGTGCCGTCGTCGCCGTTGGCGACCGCCCCGGGCTCGCGGCAGAACACGTCCCAGATCGAATCGCGGCGCCCGTCCTCGTGGACCGCGCCCTCGATCTGGAAGGCGGCCGTGGCGCTGCCCCAGAGGAAGCCTTCCGGGAAGGTGTAGGTCGTCATCCCTTGACTGCTCCTTGCATGATGCCGGCGACCAGCTGGCGCCCGGCGACGGCGAACAGGATCACCAGCGGCAACGTGGCGACGACGACGCCGGCCATGATGAGCGAGTAGTCCTTGAAGTACGAGGCCTGCAGCAGCTGCAGTGCCACGGGCAGGGTGGGGTTGGCCGAGCCCAGGATGATGAACGGCCAGAAGAAGTTGGTCCACGAGCCCACGAACGTGAACAGCGCCAGCATCGCGGCGGCCGGCCGGGCGGCGGGCATCGCCACGGACCAGAACGTGCGGATCATGGAGGCGCCGTCGACCCGGGCCGCCTCGATGAGCTCGAACGGCAGTGCTTCGCGCAGGTACTGCGTCATCCAGAACACGCCGAACGCGGTGACCATGCCCGGCACGATGACGGCCTGCAGCTTGCCGACCCAGTCCAGTTCGGACATGAGGATGAACAGAGGCACGATGCTGAGCTGCGTCGGGACGGCCATCGTCGCGATGACGAACACGAGCAGCCCGTTGCTGCCGCGGAACCGGAGCTTTGCGAACGAGTATCCGGCCAGCGTCGAGAAGAACACCACGGAGATGGCGGTCACCGTCGACACGATGATCGAGTTGGCCAGCGCCGTCCAGAACTTGATGTCGGACTCGATGACGCGTGTCACGTTGGTCAGGAACTCCCCGGCCGGGATGAGCGACGGGATGGGGTTGCGGGCGATCTCGCCGGCGTTCGAGGAGGCCAGCAGGATCGTGAACCAGATCGGGTAGAAGGAGATGAGGACGACAGCGGCCAGCGCGCAGTAGGTCAGCCAGCCGGGGCGCTTGTCGACGCCGTGCAGCTTCCGACGGGCGGCGCGCGCCGCGCCCTTGCCCGCGAGCTGCTCGATCATGGGGGTGGACATCTGGGTGGACATCAACGGCCCGCCTTTCCGCTCGACGACGACGAGATGGACCGCGTGATGAGGAAGTTGATGACGCCGACCGCGATGATGATGAGGAAGAGCAGCCACGACACCGCCGCGGCGCGGCCGAAGCTCTTCTGCGCGCCCCAGCCGAGTTCGTAGATGTACATCGTCAGCGTCATCCACTGCCGGTCCGCGCCGCCCTGGCCCAGGGTGTCGAACATGCGCGGCTCGTCGAAGATCTGCAGGCCGCCGATGGTGGAGGTGATGACGACGAAAATGATGGTCGGCCGCAGCATCGGGACCGTGACCGAGAAGAAGGTGCGCCACCGGTTGGCGCCGTCGATGATGGCCGCTTCGTAGATCTCGCGCGGGATCGCCTGCATCGCTGCGAGGAAGATCAGCGCGTTGTAGCCCGTCCAGCGGAAGTTCACCATGGTGGCGATCGCGACGTGGGCTGCGAACGGATCGGCGTGCCAGCCGATGGGGGAGGTGCCGAGGATCTCCAGGACCGCGTTCACGAGGCCTGACTGATCGGCGAAGATCTTGGCGAAGATCAGGGACACGGCCACGGGCGCCACGACGTAGGGCAGCAGGACGCCCATGCGCCAGAAGGTCTTGGCGCGCAGGTTCGTGTCGAGCAGGTAGGCGATGACGATCGCGGCGAGGACCTGCGGGACAGAGGAGAGCAGGAAGATCGAGAAGGTGTTGCGCAGCGCCTTGAAGAAGTTGGGCTGCTGCAGCACGTCGATGTAATTGGTGAGACCCACCATCTCGCCCTGGCCGCCGATGAGGTGCCAGTCGTGCACAGAGACCCAGGCCGTGTAGACCAGCGGGAACAGGCCGACGATGAAGAACAGAATGAAGAAGGGGCTGATGTACAGGTACGGCGACGCCTTGACGTCGAGGCGACTCAGGCGTTGGCTCCGGGTGAGCTGCTGATTCATGGGGGACTCTCTCGCAGGGCGGGGTGACGGGCGGGGTCGGGGGTCGGGGTGTGACCCCCGACCCCGCGGGTGACTCAGCTGAGGCCGAGGGCGTTGTAGGCCTCGAGGGCCTTGTCCCACGAGCCGGCGGCGTCGTCGGTGCCTTCGACGTCGAGGCGGTTCAGCGCGTCGGTGACCAACTGCGCGAGCGCGAAGTAGTTCGGGCCCTTGAACGGCGCGACCTCGATGGCCTTGGCCCGCTCGGCGAGAATCTGGCCGGTCGGGGCGTCGTTGAAGAACGCGTTGGTCTGATCCAGCAGGGCCGGGTCCTCAAGGGCCTCGACCTGCGAGGGGAAGGTGCCCTTGGCCTGGAAGGCCTTGATCTGCTGCTCGGGAGCGGTCAGCCAGGCAGCGAGCTTCTTGGCCTGCTCATGGTTGGCGCCCTGTTCCGGGACGGTCAGGTACGAGCCGCCCCAGTTGCCGCCGCCGCCGGGGAACACGTTGGCGATGTCCCAGCCCTCGACACCCTGCGCGTTGCCCTCGATGACGCCGAGCATCCAGCCGGGGCAGAGCATCGTGGCGAACTTGTCGGTCTGGAATGCGTTGGTCCAGTCCTCGCTCCACTGCGCCAGGCCGGCGGACAGGTTGTCGTCGGTGGCTGCCGTCGCGATGTCGTCGTAGATCGCCTTGATCTCATCGTTCTCGCTCAGCGGGATGGGGGTGCCGTCGGAGTTTTCGAAGGGGTTCTCCACCTGGTTGACCATGCCCTGGAAGGTGGCCGAGGCGGAGTCGAACCACGCCACGCCGCCCGACTTGGCGACGAAGTCCTTGCCGACGTTGAAGTAGGTGTCCCAGTCGCCCTCGAGCAGGTCGGCCACCTCCTCACGATCGGTGGGGAAGCCGGCCTTCTCGAAGAGGTCGGCGCGGTAGCAGATGGCCTCGGGGCCGATGTCGGTTCCGTAGCCGATGACCTTGCCGTCCTCGGTGGTGACCGCCGCGGACTTCCAGTCGAGCCAGCGGCCGTCGAGCTCCGGGTCGGCAAGATCGACGAACTTGTCCGGGTACTGCATGAGCTCGGTGAGCCAGTCGATCTCGATGGCCTCGATGTCGGCCAGGCCGGAGCCGGCCGCCAGGCGGGTGTTCATGTTGTCACGGGCCTCGTTGGAGGTCGCGGCCTTGCGGGCCTCGATGGTGACGTTGGGGTTGTCGGCCATGTACTCCTCGAAGAGCTCTTCGTAGCCGAACTCGTTGAAGGTGGCGACGGTGAGGGTCACCTTCTCGTTGGGATCCGCCGAGGCGGATCCGTTCTGGGTGGCGTCGGGAGTGGTCCCGTTGCCGCTCGAGCAGGCGGTGAGCAGTGCCCCGACGCACGCGACGGCGGCGAGGTTGCGGATGGCAGCACGCACTATGACTCCTTTGTTTGCTGTGCCGATCCGAGAGCGCTCTCACCACATCGTCTGTGAGGTTCGAGAGCGCTCTCAGGGGATTGCTGAAAGGCTAACCCGGGGGTGGCGAGAGAGTCAACTCACGTTACCAACTTGTGATAATCGGCGGCTCGACCACGGTCCGCAGACCGCGTCTCAGGCTCAACGCCCCGCGACGAACGGTGGGGGTGTCAGCCGGCGGAGGGCCGAAGCAGCGGGTAGAGGATCGTCTCCCTGATCCCGACACCGGTGAGCAGCATGATGAGCCGGTCGACACCGAGCCCCAGTCCGCCCATCGGCGGCACGCCGTACTCGAGCGCCTCGATGAAGTCGTTGTCGAACTGCATCGCCTCGGGGTCGCCCCCCGCGGCCTTGATCGACTGCGCCAGCAGCACCTCGCGCTGGATCACCGGGTCCACCAGCTCGGTGAAGCCCGTGCCCCGCTCGAGACCGCCGATGATGAGGTCCCAGGCCTCGACCTTCCCGGCGTCGGTGCGGTGCTGGCGGGCCAGCGGCTGGGCGATCGACGGGTAGTCGTAGACGAACGTGGGCTGGATGAGGTCAGGCTCGATGAGCTCGGCGAAGAGCTCCATCACCATCTTCCCCTCGCCCCACTTCGGGTCGTACTCGACGTCGTGGGCGTCGGCCAGGCGGTGGAGCTCCGGCAGGGGCGTGTCGACGGTGACGTCCTCGCCGAGCTTCTCCGACAGCGTCGGGAACACGGGCAGCCAGGGCCACTCGCCGTCGAGGTCGACGGTGCCCTTCGGCGTCTCGACCTGCCGGGAGCCGACGGCGTCGGCGGAGGCCTGGACGACGTCCTGGATCAGCCGTGCGACGGTGCCCTGGTCCCCCCACGACATGTAGGCCTCGAGCATCGTGAACTCGGCGGAGTGCGTCGAGTCGATGCCCTCGTTGCGGAACACCCGGCCCATCTCGAAGACGCGGTCGGCGCCGCCGACCATGGTGCGCTTGAGGTGCAGCTCCAGCGCGATGCGCATGGTCATGTCGAGGTCGAACGCGTTGATGTGCGTGGAGAACGGCCGGGCCGCGGCTCCGCCGTGCACGAGCTGCAGGATCGGGGTCTCGACCTCGAGGAAGCCCCGGTCGTAGAGCGTGTCGCGGATCGCCCGGGTGATGGCGGAGCGCTTGCGCACCATGTCGCGGGCCTCGTCGCGCACGATGAGGTCCACGTAGCGGCGGCGGACCCGGGCCTCCTCGGACAGGTCCTTGTGCATGACGGGCAGCGGCCGCAGCGCCTTGGCGGCCATCCGCCAGCCGCTGGCCATGACGGAGAGTTCGCCGCGCTTGGATGCGATGACCCGTCCGGTGACCCAGACGAAGTCCCCGAGGTCGACGTCGGACTTCCAGGCCGCCAAGGCCTCCTCGCCCACCTCGGCCAGGGACAGCATGACCTGGAGTCGCTCCCCGGTGTCCTCGGGGCCGAAACCGTCCTGCAGGGTCGCGAAGGCGAGCTTGCCCGTGTTGCGGATGAACACGACGCGGCCACCGGTGGTGACGACGTCGTCGGTCTCCTGCCCGGCCTCCAGGTGACCCCAGCCGGCGCGGATGTCGCGCAGCGTGTGGGAGCGCGTCAGGTCCGCGGGATAAGGATCCCGCCCGTCGGCCAGCAACCGGGCGCGCTTCTCCTTGCGGACGGCGGTCTGTTCCGAGTCGCTGGGCAGGGGGGCGGAGGCATCAGTCACGCGGGCCATCCTAACGGCTGGGCCCGTGGCGCCCGGAATCGCGGCGGGCGTCAGCGCAGCGTGACCCGCACGCCCTCGGGGACCGTCTCGAACCGGACGTCGGCCAGACTCCCGACCGCCCAGTCGGCGGCCAGCTCCTCCGCGCTGTGTTCGGTGAGCACCGCGAGCACCGGCATGCCGGCTGCCCGGGCGGCCGCCACGCCGGCAGGCGCGTCCTCGCAGACCAGGCACCGCTCGGGCGCGACCCCGAGCCGCTCGGCCGCCAGGAGGAAGCTGTCCGGCGCGGGCTTGCCGCGCTCGACCTGGTCCCTCGTGACGACGACGTCCGGCCGCGGCAGGCCGGTGGCCCCGAGCCGGGCGTCGAGCAGCGCCGTCGTGCACGACGTGGCGATGGCCCGCAGGTGGGACGGGATGGCGGCGAAGGCATCGGACGCACCGGGCAGCGCGACCACGCCGTCGACGTCCGACACCTCGAGCTCGTCGATGCGGCGGCCGGCAGCGGGCGCGAGGTCGGCCGGCACCAGGGCGCGTGCCACGGCCTCGGCGGGACGCCCGGTGTACTGGCGCAGCGACTCGAGTTCGATGCCGTACTCCTCAGCCCACACCGCGTAGGCGCGGTGCATGGAGGCGACGGAGTCCGCGATGGTCCCGTCGAAGTCGAAGATGACGGCGTCGAAGGTGCCGAGCACGCTCACTTCCACATCGTCATGCCGACGAAGCTGGCGACGATGAGTCCCAGGCCGATGGCCAGGTTCCAGTCCCCGAGCGCGCGCATGAACCCGATGTGTTCGTAGGCGAGGTTCCAGGTGACCATCCAGGCGACGCCGATGAGGCCCAGTGGCAGGAACACGGCGGGCACCCACGACCGGCCGGCGGGCGCCAGGCGCGCGGTCTCGCTGCGCTGCTCGGCCAGCTCGGACCTGCTCTTGGCCTTCTTCTTCTCGACGGCGGACTTGCGGACTCTCGATTCGGGCACTGTCGTCTCCTTCTAGCGGTTCTTAGCCTAGGTCAGCCGCCCCGAATCGCCCACATCCGCCGGCCGCGCTCGGCCCGCCTGCGGGTACCGTGGGCGCATGAGCATCTGGCGCACCATCGCGGAGCGGGTCCCCCGCGTGCGCGCCAACATGGGCCGAAACCAGCTGCGCGAGCGCTCTGGCCGGGGCCGCGCGACCACCATCCTGGTGTGCGTCCTGGCCGGGTTCATGATGACCGTGGCCGCTCTCGCCGCGCGGGGAACCGACCTGCGCGCCGACCGCAACGCCGACCTCCGCGACCTCATCGTCAGCCAGGGGCGCCGCAACGAGGAGCTCCGCCTCGAGGCCGACCGACTGCGCGCAGAGGTGGCGGCCCTCGGCGATGCCGCCCCCGACATCACCTCGATCACTGGGGCCCTGGATGAGGCACAGCTCGCCGCCAGCATGGTCCCGGTCTCCGGCCCGGGCCTGCGGGTGGTGCTCACCGACGCCCCGAACGACGTGAAGCCGGCGGGGGTCGACGAAGACGCCCTGGTGGTGCACCAGCAGGACATCCAGGCCGTCGTCAACGCGCTGTGGGCGGGCGGCGCGGAGGCCATGACCATCCAGGGGCAGCGCGTCATCGCGACCACGGGCATCAAGTGTGTGGGCAACACCGTGGTGCTGCACGGCATCCCGTACGCGCCGCCCTACGTCATCGAGGCCATCGGGCCGCAGGACGGGCTGGCCGAGGGCCTCGCGGCCTCACCCGCCGTCCAGATCTACCAGCAGTACGTCGACGCCTACGGGCTGGGTTACGGCGAGGAGCGGGTGAGCACCCTGGAGTTCCCGGCGTTCAGCGGCTCGACGGGGGTCTCGGTCGCGCGGGCGTCCGGCTGACATCGTCGCCGAGGCCGTCGGGGTCCCGGATGGCACAATGGCCGCGTGGCCGCCATCCTCGTCATCGACAACTACGACTCGTTCGTCTACAACATCGTGTCCTACCTCGCGCAGATCGGCGCCGAGGTGGAGGTGTGGCGCAACGACGACCCGCGGTTCGCGGACGAGGGCTGGTACGAGCCCTTCGACGGTGTGCTGCTGTCGCCCGGCCCCGGGACTCCCGAGGAGGCCGGGGTGTGCATCGACGTCGTGCGCACCCTCGGCGGTGTCCGGCCGCTGTTCGGGGTGTGCCTCGGGCTCCAGGCGATGGCCGTGGCCTACGGCGGCGTCGTCGACCGGGCGCCGGAGCTGCTGCACGGCAAGACGTCGCCCGTGTTCCACGAGGGCCGAGGCGTCTTCGCGGGACTGCCCTCGCCGGTCACGACCACGCGCTACCACTCGCTGGCCATCGTCGAGGAGACGGTACCCGACGTGCTGGAGGTGACGGCCCGCACGGAGTCGGGCGTCATCATGGCGGTTCGCCACCGCGAGCTTCCGGTCGAGGCGGTGCAGTTCCACCCCGAGTCGGTCCTGACGGAGGGCGGCTATCAGATGCTGGCCAACTGGTTGGCCGAGTGTGGGGACGCGGACGCGCCCCGCAGGGCGGCCACGCTGTCTCCGCTGGTCACCACCGCGCTCGACTGATCAGCTGGTCTCGGCTGACGTCGACGGGTCCGGGGACGCTTCCGACCCCGCGCCGCCGTTGCCGCCCGAGTTGTTGTTGCCGCTGCCGGAGTTCTCGTTCGGCGTCGGGCTCTCGCTCGGGGGCGGGTCGGGCGTCGGCGTCAGGCTCGGCGTCGGGCTCTCGCTCGGCTCCGGCGGCGCGATCGCGACGATGACGCTGATCTCGTCCGTGCGCGACGCCACCGTTCCCGGTTGCGGATCCTGATCGAAGACCAGGCCCGGCTGGGACACGTCGGTCTCCTCTTCGCGCGCGTCCAGCTTGAAGCCGGCCCTCTGGGCGACCGCCTGCGCCTCCTCCAGCGTCAGGGTCCGCAGCGACGGCACGACCGAGTTGCCCGTGGCCACGACCAGCACGATCTCGTCCGTGGGGGCCGCGGTGGCACCGGAGGCGGGGTTGACCTCGACGACCTCGCCCGCCACGGCGTCGATGGGCTCCTCGGCGGGGTCCGCGTCGACGTTCTTGACGTTCGGCAGCCCTGCGTCGACCAGCCGCTGGCGCGCCTCGTCGGCCGTCAGCCCGATCAGTCCGTCGGGGACGGTCTTGACGTCGGGCCCGCTGGAGACCGTGAGCGTCACCGTGGATCCCGGGTCGACGAGTTCACCGGCCTCGGGGTAGGACTCCAGCACCTGGCCGCGGTCGTCGGCCGTGCCGATCTCGTAGACCACCTCGGGCACGAGCTCCGCGCCGGTCAGCAGGGCCACGGCGGCGCGCTCGCTCTGGCCGACCACGACGGGCACGGCCACCGGTTCGGGTCCCTCCGGCGCGGGTGGGTTCATGATGGCCGACACCGCGACACCGAGCGCCACGAGGAGCAGCCCCGCCACCACCAGCAGCGCCACCAGGCCCTTCCGGGACCGGCGGTCGTCCTCATCGTCGACGACGGCGGGCGTCACGGCGGTCCTCGGCCCGGGCGCGGGGACGGGCGAGATCCCGCGCCGCGCGGTCGTGGTCATGGGATCGGAGGGGATCACCTGCGTCGGCGGCTCGACGGGGAGCGCGGCGTGCACCTGGTGGCCGCCGAGCGCGCGCAGGATGTCCTCGCGGAACTCGGAGGCGTCCTGGTAGCGGTCGCGCGGATCCTTGGCCAGCGACTTGAGCACGATCGCGTCCATGGCCGGCGAGATCTCGGGATCCACCTGCGACGGCGGCACGGGCGCCTCGCGCACGTGCTGGTAGGCGACGCTGACCGGCGAATCGCCCTTGAACAGCGGCTGCGACGTGAGCAGTTCGTAGAGCAGGCAGCCGACGGAGTAGATGTCGGACCGGTTGTCGACCTTCTCACCGCGGGCCTGCTCCGGGGACAGGTACTGGGCCGTGCCGATGACGGCCGCGGTCTGGGTCATGGTCGCCGACGTGTCCGCCACGGCGCGCGCGATGCCGAAGTCCATCACCTTGACGGTGCCGTTGGGGGTCAGCATGACGTTGGCGGGCTTGATGTCGCGGTGGATGATCCCGGCGCGGTGCGAGTAGGCGAGCGCGTCCAGCACGCCGCCGGTGAACTCGAGCGCTCGCTCGGGGACGATCTTGCGGCCGTCGCGCAGGACCTCGCGGAGCGTGACGCCCTCCACGAGCTCCATGACGATGTAGGGCACCGTGACGTCGGAGGCGGAGTCGCGCTCCTCACCGGTGTCGTAGACCGCGACGATGTTGGGGTGGTTGAGGCCGGCGGCGGACTGCGCCTCCCGCCGGAAGCGCGCCTGGAACGTGGGGTCGCTGGCCAGGTCGACCCGCAGGCGCTTGACCGCGACGTCGCGCTCGAGCCGCAGATCGCGGGCGCGCCACACTTCGGCCATGCCGCCCCGCCCGATCACCTGATCGAGCTCGTAGCGGCCGCCCAGGAGGGCTCCTCGCTCTGTCATCGCTCGCGTTCCTTTCGATCGGTCAGGCTCAATACTGCGCCATCAACCTGAGACATATCTGAGAAGCTCACCGCAGGGCCTCCAGGATCGCCGTGAAGATCGGGGCCGCGACGCGGCCGCCGGAGATGTCGTCGCGCGCCACGTCGGCGTCCTCCACGAACGCCACGATCGCGACCTTCGGGTCCTCCGCATAGCCCACGAACCAGGCGTAGGGGGGACGGTCGGGGGCGGTCTGCGCCGTGCCGGTCTTGCCGCCGACGACCAGGCCGTCGACGCGCGCGGGCCGGCCCGTGCCGTCCTCGACGGTGGCGACCATCATCTGCTGCAACAACTCAGCGCTCGACGCGCTGATGGGGCTGCCGAGGCGCTCGGGTCCCTGGGCCGAGAGGACCGTGAGGTCCTCGCTGGTGACGGTGTTGACCAGATGCGGGCGCATCAGGACGCCGTCGTTGGCGATGGCGGCGGCCACCTGCAGCATCTGCAGCGGGGAGGCCGCGACGTCGTACTGCCCGATGGCAGACAGTGCCGTCTGGGCGAGGTCGAGCTCGGTGGGGAACCGCGACTCGGCCGCGCCGATGTCGATGGTCGGTTCGCTGTTGAACCCGAAGGCCTCGGCCATGGCCTGAAGTTTGTCGGGCCCGAGCGAGATGGCGAGCGAGCCGAAGGCCGTGTTGCACGAGGTCTTCAGCGCCTGCTCCAGGGTCACCGTCTCCCCGCCGCAGTTGGTGGAGTTGCCCATGGAGCGGCTGGAGTTCGGCAGCCGCAGCGACGCCGGGGCGTCGAGCTCGCTGCTCGGCACCAAGCCGTCCTCGAGCGCGGCGGCCGCCGTGATGAGCTTGAACGTCGATCCGGGGGGATACACCTCGCGGGTTGCCCGGTTCTTGAGCGGCTCGTCCTCGGCGTCGATGAGCTCGGCCCAGGCGGCGCGCTCGGCGTCGAGGTCGACGGTGGCCAGCCGGTTGGGGTCGTAGGTGGGCGTGGACACCAGGGCGAGGATCTCGCCGGTCTCGTAGTTCATGGCGACGGCCGCGCCGCGCTGGTTGCCGAGCGCCCGCACCGCCGCCGCCTGCGCTCGCGCGTTGAGCGTGGTGGAGATGTTGGCGCCCTGGGTGCGGCGACCCGACAGCAGGTCGATGACGCGCTCGACGGACTGCTCCGAGGAGGTGCCGGCCATCTCCTCGGTGTACGAGGCCTCCAGCCCGGAGCGGGCGTAGTCGTAGGAGTACCAGCCCGTGACCGTCGACCACAGCTCGCCGTCGGGGTAGGTGCGCACGAACGGGAACCGCCCGCTGCGCGGCACCGACTGCGCGATCGGCTGGTTGCCGACCAGGATGGCCCCTCGGGGCTGCGCGAACTCGGCGTCCATGATGCGACGGTTGCGTTGCTCGGCGTTGAGGGCCTCGGTCTGCACCACCGAGATCTGCGTCAGGTTGAGCAGCAGCGCCGCCATCATGAGGGCGACGAACACCGTGACCTTGCGGATGGGGCCGTTCATCGGGCGATCACCTGGGTGGCGTCGTCGACGGCGCCGGCCTCGCGGGGGGCGGCGGTGGCGGCCTGCGGCATGCGGCCGCGGTGCGAGATGATCATGAGGATCGCGATGATGATCCAGTTGGCCACCAGCGACGAGCCGCCCTGGGACATGAACGGCGTCGTGAGGCCCGTGAGCGGCAGCAGGCGGGTCACGCCGCCGATGATCGCGAACACCTGCAGCGCGAACGCGAAGCTCAGCCCGGTGGCCAGGAGCTTGCCGAACCCGTCGGGCGACGTGAGGGCCGTCTTGAAGCCGCGGGCGATGAGGAGCGCGTAGACGAGGATCACACCCATGAGCCCGAGGACCCCGATCTCCTCACCGAGCGCCGCCGCGATCATGTCGCTCTTGGCCAGCGGGGTGAGGCCCGGGCGCCCGAGTCCCCAGCCGCGGCCGAAGAGGCCGCCCCACGCGTAGCCGAACTGCGCGCTGATGATCTGCAAGTTGCGGTCGTAGTCGCTGAACGGGTCCAGCCACGCGTTGACGCGGCGCGGCACGTGGTTGGTGAACCGCCAGGCGGCGAGCGCGGCGCCGACGAACGAGATCCCAGCGAGAATGGGCCAAGCCGGTCGCTCGGTGGCGACGTAGATCATCACGGTGAACAGCCCGAAGAACAGCAGCGACGTCCCCAGGTCGTTCTGGTAGACCATCACGACGAGGGCCGTCAGCCACATGACCGCGATCGGGCCCAGGTCGCGGGGGCGGGGCAGGTCGATCCCCAGCACGCGGCGCCCGGCCAGCGCCAGCACCTCGCGCTTCTCGTAGAGGTAGGCGGCGAACGCGATCGCGAGGAGGATCTTGGCCACCTCGGCCGGCTGGAAGGAGAGCCCGAAGACGCGGATCCAGATCTGGGCCCCGCCGGAGGTGACCCCGATGACCGGCACGAGCGGGAGCAGCAGGAGCACGAGGCCGGCGATGAACATGAGATAGGGGTAGCGCTGCAGACGGCGGTGGTCGCGCAGGACGAACACCACGGCGGCGAAGAGCGACAGGCCCAGCGCGGTCCACAGCAGCTGGGTCGCGGCGTCGTTGGCCGGCGGTTCGGGGATCTGGTCGATCCGGGAGATCATCGCCAGCCCGAGGCCGTTGAGCAGGAACACCGCCGGCAGGATCACCGGGTCCGCGTACGGCAGCCGGAAGCGGACGACGAGGTGGGTCGCGATCCCCAGGCCGTACCACAGCGCGGCCGCGGGCACGAGGCCCTCGGGCAGCGTGCCGTAGAGGTTGAGGCTCGTGATGATCCACCCGGCGAGGCCGAAGGTCTGCGCGAAAAGCAGGAGGACCAGTTCGACGGTCCGGCGCTTCTTGTAGACGATGACCTCGTCGGAGACTGCTGGCTGGACGGCGGCGGACATCAGCACGCCTCGGGGTCGGCTTCGTCGCTGTCCGTCGGGGTCGCGGTGACCGCGGGGGGCGAGAGGAACGTCGGGACCCCCGGGGCGACGCCGCCCGTGGGGGTGGGGCGGGCGGTGGCGGTGGGGAGCCCGGGCACCGTGGGCGTGGGGCTCGGGCTGGGCGTGGGCTCGGCGGTGTCGACGGGGCTCGGCTGACGCCGCTCCTCGCGCACTTCGACGCACCGCTCGGCCAAGGCCCGCAGCTGCTCGGTGGTGGCGCGGCCGGCGGCGACGTCGGCCACCCGGATGGAGGACTCGACGGCGCGCTGGTAGAAGGCCGGCAGGTCGCCGATCGCGACGTCGGAGCGCTCTTCGAGCGTGCTCAGCCGGATGCCGAGGACCTCCCCGGGGAGGCCGTTGAAGATCGCGACGTTGCCCTCGTCGGCCGCGACGAAGTAGCGGGTCCGGGCGTAGGCCTGGACACCCCAGGCGCCGCCGCCGATGACCAGGGCGACGGCGACCAGCATGATGATGATGCCCGGCCAGCGCCGATGCGACTCCTGGGGCGCGTAGCGCGCCACCTCGTCGGGGCTGTGGTCCGTCGAATGCGCCGCCGGCCACGCTGCGGGCCGCCCCGGGGTGTTCGGGGCGGGGGACTGGCTGCGCGGCACGTCGAGCGCCGCCGCGGCGCCGACCAAGGTCCCCTCACGGGCGTCGAGCGCGTCGTCCTGCTCGACGACGTCGCCGAGGACGATGGTGATGTTGTCGTGGCCGCCGTTGGCGTTGGCCGCGGCTGCGAGGTTGGCCAGCGCGTCGGACGGCGAGTCGAGTTCCAGGAACTCGCGGATGGAGCCGTCGTCGACGAGTCCGCTCAGCCCGTCGGAACAGAACATGATGCGGTCGCCGAGGCGGGCGTCGAGCAGGTCGAGGTCCGGCTCGAACTCCACCTGTCCGTTGAGCACCTTGAGGATCAGCGAGCGGTGCGGATGCGTGGCGGCCTGCTCGGGGGTGATGCGGCCCTCGTCGATCAGCGACTGCACCCAGGAGTGGTCGTGCGTGAGTTGCGTCAGCTCGCCGTCGCGCAGCAGGTAGCCGCGCGAGTCCCCGACGTGCCCGATGCCGAACTGGGTGCCGTTGAACATGGCGCCGCAGAAGGTGGTGCCCATGCCGTCGAGCTCGAGGTCCTTCTCGATGAGGGCCGAGAGGATGGCGTTGGAGCGGCCGATGACGCCCGCCATCAGCGTGAGCATCTCCTCGCCGTCGGCGACGCGCCGGTCCGACCGCGCGGCCTCCTGCGCCGCGACGGCGGAGGCGACGTCGCCCGCGGCGGCACCGCCCATGCCGTCGGTGACGAGCAGCATGGTCGGGGAGGCGTAGCCCGAGTCCTGGTTGTTCTTCCGGACCCGGCCCACCTCGGAGTGTGCGGCGAAGCGGAGCGAGAACGTCATCAGATCTCGAACCGCATCAGGGTGCGACCGATCCGGACCACGTCACCGACGGTGACCTTCGTCGGCTCGGTGACGAGCTTGCCGTTGACATAGGTGCCGTTGGTGGACTGGAGATCGGTGATGACCCAGGTGCTGGGGTCCTGCTGGACGAGCTGCGCGTGGCGCGCGGAGGCGTAGTCGTCGTCGAGCAGGAGCGTCGAGTCCGCCGCCCGGCCGAGGTTGATCGTCGGCTCGACGTGAACCGACACGCCCTGCTGCGGGCCGGAGGTGACGGCGAACCGGGTCGGGTGCTTCGCGCGCTTGCGCCCTCGGCCGCGGTCCGCCGGGATGGCGGCGAGCGAGGACACCGGCACGCGCCGGCCGAACATGTCGGTGCGGACGACGTTGGCGACGAAGAGGATGAAGAGCCAGAGCAGGGCGAGGAAGACGATCTTGACGGCCGCCACGATGAGGTCTGACACGGTCAGGACCCCGCGGGCGTGTGGATCAGCATCCGCGTGGAGCCGATCTCGATCCTCGTTCCCTCGCCGACCCGGGTCTTGGTGACGCGGTTGCCGTTGACGTGCACGCCGTTGGTGGAGCCGAGGTCCTCGATGGTGACAACCGGGTGCTCAGGGTCTCCGCTCACGGTGAGCATCGCGTGGCGGCGGGACACGCCGGGGTCGTTGAGCCGGAGGTCTGCCTCGGCGCCCCGGCCGATGAGGAGCCCAGGAGCCACCAGCGGATGCCGCACTCCGTTGACCTCGAGCACCAGACGGCCGGGCCGGGGTTCCGGCGCGGGATTGTGGGCCGCAGCGCCGGTGTCGACGGAGACGGCCTGGCTGGTGACGGTGAACTGGCCCGTGGGCAGCGAGGTGTCGAGCTCGTAGTCGATGGTGACCGGCCCGTTGAAGACGTAGCTGCGCTCGGCGGCGTGGTCGCGGATGCCCGGGAGGATCTCCGCGTTGAGGGTCTTCGAGTACGGCACGAGGCGGTCGTAGTCCGCCTGCGAGAGGCCGACGGTGAAAGCGTTCGGGACCAGGCGGCGGTCGCGACTGAGCAGCGTGGCCTCGGCGTCCAGCTCGCGCTGAATGCCGGCGACGATCTCGACGGGGTGGACGAACCCCTTGAAGGCTCGGGCGAAGACCTTGCCGACCGCGGACTCGATCCGCTTCTCGGCCTTGTCGAAGACTCCCATGCGCCTCCTCTCGGTGCTCAGTTGGCGCCTCCCCACGGGCAACGGTACCGGGCAAGTCTAACGGCCCCCGTCGTGAGGGCGCGACATGGGTTAGCTCGCCGTCGCCACTCTGGGGGGGTGGGTTTGAGCAGATGGCACCTCTCAAGAGACTGCTCACGCGTGAGCTGGGCGGGGGGTTTCTCGCGAGTGGTGCCATCTGCTCAATTGCGGGTGACGTGGAGGGCTGAGCTGCCGGAGGGGGATCAGGCGGAGTGTGGGGTGTGCTGGGCCCAGGGGAGGCTCGGCAGCGCGTCGGCGAACGCACGCAGGATGATCTGGGAGCCTTCGAGGGCGGACAGGGACTCCTCCGCCAGCTGGGCCTCGACGTCGTCGGCAACCGACCGGACCAGCGGGGAGGTCCGCAGGGACTCCAGCAGCTCGTCGCGCACCATGTTCCACAGCCAGTCCCGCTGCTGGTCGAGGCGGCGCGCCGCCAGAGATCCCTCCGCCTCCAGTTCCGCCCGGTGCTTCTCGACGGCGTTCCACAGCTCGTCGAGCCCCGCGCCGGTGTACGACGAGCAGGTGAGCACCGGGGCGCGACGCTTCTTGGTGTCGCTGGTGATGAGCTTCATCGCGATGCTGAGCTCGCGGGCGGCGACCCGGGCCGCCTGCTCGTTGTCGCCGTCGGCCTTCGTGATGGCGATGACGTCGGCGAGCTCGAGGATGCCGCGCTTGATGCCCTGCAGCTGGTCCCCGGTGCGCGCCACCTGCAGCATGAGGAAGGTGTCCACCATGCCCGCCACCGCGACCTCGGACTGCCCGACGCCCACCGTCTCGACGAGGATGACGTCGTAGCCGGCGGCCTCCAGCACCAGCATGGACTCGCGCGTGGCGCGCGCGACGCCGCCCAGGTGACCGCCCGACGGTGAGGGCCGGATGAACGCGTCCTCGCGGGAGGCCAGTTCGGCCATGCGGGTCCGGTCGCCCAGGATGGAGCCGCCCGTGCGCGACGACGACGGGTCCACCGCCAGCACGGCCACCTTGTGGTGCCGCTCGTCGATGAGCTTGATGCCCATGGCGTCGATGAACGTGGACTTGCCCGCGCCGGGCACGCCCGAGATGCCGACCCGGAAGGCGTGCCCGGTGCGCGGCGCGATGAGGCGCAGCAGCTGGTGGGCGTAGTCGCGGTGCTCGGGCTTGGTCGACTCCACGAGCGTGATCGCACGGGCGATGTGCCCGCGGGACCCGGCCACGATCCGATCCGCCAACTCCTCGACCGACAGCTTCCGCATGCCCCTGACCCTACCGCCGGCCCCGGCCCGCGGGACGTCCGCCCCTGCCGTGGACCGCCGCGAGCTCGAGGATCTCCTCGGCCGCGGAGGCGACGGCGGCGATGAGCTCGTGGTCGTCGCGCAGGTCCGTGGCCACGTGGGCGACCACCCTCGCCGCGTCAGGCGTCGATCGCGATGAGGCCGTGGCCGGCCAGCTCCCGCAGCTGAGCCGCCACGGCCTCCGTCGTGTCCTGGTCCGGCGGGGCGCCGAACAGTGCTACGAGCCGTGCCTCGATGGAGTCACTCGGCAGCGGGCCGTCGGCCAGCATCTCGAGGATCGCGCCGGCCACCGGCCCCAGCCGGAAGACGCGGGAACCCATGAGCGCGACCGACTCGCCGTCGACGGTGAGGACGTCGCTCAGCGGGCCCCGGCGGATCACGGCGCCTCCCCGTCCAGCACGGCGCGGCACCAGGACAGCACCTGCGCTGACTCGCCGTACTCGACCAGCCGGCAGCCGACGGCGGCGTGCAGGTCCGCCAACAGGTGCAGCGGTCGCGGCAGCGCCGACAGCGACGACGTCTCCGGGGTCACGGCCATGATCGTGTCCAGGACGCCCAGGTCGGTGAACGTCGCGGTGGCGCGGCCGGGGGTGCGGCGCAGGACGACGAGTCCCGCGACGTGCGCGGCCTCCGGGGCGTGGCCGAGCCCGAGCTCGTCGGGTGCGTGCTCGCGCTTCGGCGGGACTCCGTCCGGGGCCAGGGTCACCGGCTTGGGGTACGGCCGCACGGCCCAGCCGCGAAGTGGACCACGGCGTCGTGCCCGCCGACCAGCTCGTCCACGACCGACGGGTCCGTCACGGAGCCCTCCACGAGGGAGAACCGTGCGGGGTCCAGGCCTGCGAGGTTGGCCGGGTTGCCCGCGTAGGTTCGCGACGCCGACGGTGGCCCCCAGTGCCGTCTTGAAGGCCGTCTCCTGCGGCCCGAGCGGCGACAGGAAGAGCAGCGACAGCACCACCGTGACGGTGCTCGTCACGGCGAGGGCCGGTCCCAGCCGCTTGAGCCGCCTGATGTAGAAGCGCCGGAACGAGATCGTCCCCGTGGTTGCGTGCTCGCGCAGCAGCATCAGCGTGATGATGAAGCCGGAGATCACGAAGAAGACGTCCACGCCGGTGAAGCCGCCGGGCACGGGCAGGCCGGCGTGCGTGACCATGACCGCGAGCACGGCGACGGCGCGCAGGCCTTGGAGGTCGCGCAGGCGACCGGTGCCGGGAGTGTCGACGGAGGAGGTCATGATTCCGTGATCGTAGGTGCTGCCGGGGCGGTTGTCGCACTGCCGAGGCTCAGTACAGGCGTCGCCCCTCGTAGCCCATCCAGGCTGCGAACGGCTCCACGGCCCGCGACCGCGGCTCATGGACGCGCGCCATGGCGCGGGGAGAGCCCGCGATCTCGTCGTAGAACGCGGCGTCGTCGAAGCCGGCCGCGGCGGCGTCGTGGCGGTCGGCCGCGAACACCACCCGCGACACCCTCGCCCAGAGCGCCGCCCCCAGGCACATCGGGCACGGTTCGCACGACGCGTAGAGCACGCAGCCGGTGAGGTCGTGGGTGCCGAGGCCGGCGGCGGCCGCCCGGATCGCCTGCACCTCCGCGTGCGCCGTCGGATCCGGCACGGCGGTCACCCGGTTCACACCCTCGAAGACCTGCCCCGACGGGGCGACGAGGACGGCGCCGAACGGACCGCCGCCGTCTGTGACGTTCGCGACGGCGAGGTCGATCGCGCGCTGCAGGTGATCAGTCATCGAGCCCTCCTGGTCCTCACTGTAGTGAGTCTGGGGAGAGGGATCGCCGCCTGCGGCGACGGCTTCGAGACTCGGGCGCGACGGCGTTGCCGTCGGCCCGCGACCTCAGCGAACGGGGAGGGTGACGGCTTCGAGACTCGGGCGCGACGGCGTTGCCGTCGGCCCGCGACCTCAGCGAACGGGGAGGGTGGCGGCTTCGAGACCGGGGCGCGACGGCGTTGCCGTCGGCCCGCGACCTCAGCGAACGGTGGCCCGCGACCTCAGCGAGCGGTCGCCAGCAACGCCTCCTCGGCCTCCTTGGTCCACACCCCGTTGTTCAGCTTCGCCGCGACCTCCGGCAGCTTCTCCGGCATGTCGACCAGTCGCGTCAGTGGCAGGTCGTGCAGCGACGGGAACACCATGATCTTCCCGCCGGAGGTCCGGTTCATCACCGACTCGATCGCATCCCGGAACCCGGCCATGCCGGTGACGGCGTCGAGGGAGATGTGCGTGTCGATGATCCCCTCCTCGATCTTGCGCAGCACCGTGCGCATGTCGGAGACGTCCGAGCCGGAGGTGCCGAGCATGAAGATGCGGCGCTCGATGATCGCCTGCAGGTCGAACTCGCCGGTGGTGCCGGCCGGGATGCCGGCGAAGGCGTTGATGATCGCGCCCTCGGCGGCCAGGTCCACGGCCTGCGCGACGAGCGCGGGCACGGGCACCATGCACGAGAGGTGCGTGTAGCCGGGCTCGAGCTTTGTGGTGCCAGTGTTGATGATGGTGAGCTCGACGCCGGCCTTCTCCGCGACCGGACGCGTGAGCGACTCGAGGTGCGCGAGCCGATCATCGCTGAGGTCCGTCCCCGCGACGGTGATGCCCGCGATCCCCGACGTCAGGGCCCGCATCGTGTGCATCTGTCCCATCGGGCCGGCGGCGCCGATGATCGCGACCTTGTCGCCCTCCCGGATCTCGCCGTTGGCGGGGATCCACGCGTAGCCGTCGGCAGGATCCTCGCCGGTGGTGCCGCAGAAGCGGATGAAGTCGTAGTGGACGCGGCCGATGTCGATCTTGACCGGGCCCTCGATCACCTCGCCGGCCAGCACGACGCACAGCACGCCGCGCATGCCCAGCAGACCGCCGAGCGCCTCCAACGCCGCGACATCGGATCCCCGGTACACGATGTCGTCGAACGCCTGCCCCTCCAGGCCGGCGATCCCGGAGGCGTCGATCCGCACCACCTCGGCGGGCGTGTGTGTCGCGGTGAGCTCGTCGATGCCGGCGACATCGCCCACCACCAGCATCCGGCCCCCCGCCTTGGGATGGTTGCGCTCCGCCCACGCGTAGGACCCCTCGACGGTGGCCCACGGCTCGATGAGGCCGACGGCGGCCGCGGACGGGCCGTCGGAGACGTGGATGAGGAACTTCTCCCCGTCCGGCGCCACGACGCAGCGCTCGTCGACGACGACGTACTCCTGCAGCGCGCCGTCGAAGTTGTAGCCGAACGCGCCGTTCGACTTGGGCGTCTTGAGGTGCTTCCAGTCGGCCTGCACGAGCACCCGGTCGCCGACGGCGAAGTGGGTCACCTGGTCGCCGACGGCGACGATGCGGGCCACGGGCTCGTGCCCGGGAACCACCGGCGCGGCGCCGGGGTGGTAGCTCGGGATCTCGGCGAGCGCGTCCAGATCGATGCCGGAGACGACGTCGGCCTTGCGCGGGTGGGAGTCGAACGCGTGGAGCAGCTTGGTGTCGCTGAAGCAGATGCCGCAGGCCTCCACCTTGAGCAGCAGCTGAGTGGGGCCGACGGGGTCGACCGCCTTGCTCTCGTTGTGGATGAACTCATCCACCCCGGTGATCTGGATGGCGTGCTGCGTGGCCGGGATCTCCGTCACTGCTACTCCTTCGTGGCGCATGGCTCGGGCTTGTCGACACTGAATCTATGCCCGCCGCCACCGCGTGAGAAGCTATCGGCAGACGATTGGGCATCTGCCCACGGCGGCGGGCGCCGCCGGAGGCGACGAGGAGGCGCGCGTGGTACTCACTCCCGGGGCCGGGGACCTCGACCTGGCCGTGCGCGCTGCGTGGCTCTACTACGAGGACGGCCTGACCCAGGCCCAGGTGGCGGCGCGGCTGTTCGTGTCGCGGCAGACCGTAGGACGGCTGCTGGAGACGGCGCGTCAGCAGGGCATCGTGCGGATCGAGATGGACGCCAACTACCTCGCGGCGCTCGGCCTCGCCAACGCGCTGCGTGACCGCACCCCGCTCACCGACGCCGTCGTCGTCCCGACCCTGGGCGGCACCCTCACCAGAGAGCGCACCAATGAGCGGGTGGCGGCGGCCCTGGCCGCCTACGTCCGCCGTTTCCTGCGCCCGGGAGTGGTGGTGGGCGTGGGCTGGGCGGACACCGTCGCGCGGGCGCTGACGATGCTCTCGGCCGAGTCGCTGGAAGGGGTGACCCTGGCGTCGGCGGCCGGCACGATCGACAACGTGGCCCAACTGGTCTCGGAGAACCCGACGGCGGTGCGCCGCCTGCGCACCGTCCCGTCCCCGCTGTTCGTGTCCAGCGTCGAGCTGGCGGAGTCGCTGCTCGCGGAGGACACCGTCGCGACCGTGTTCGAGCTGGCCCGCAGCGCCACCCTCACCCTCACCGGCGTGGGGGCCGTGCGGCCGGGCGGTTCCGCGGTGCGCACCGGCATGGTGACCGACGACGACGTCGCGGCCTATGCCGCAGCCGGGGCGGTGGGCGACATGATCGGCCAGTGGTTCGGCCGCCGGGGAGAGATCATCGACGGCCCTGTCTCCGGCCGCGCCGTCACCTTGGGCCTCGACGCGCTGCGGGCGTTGCCGAACGTCGTCGGGGTGGCCGCGGGTGAGGACAAGATCGACGCCATCAGGGGCGCCATCGCGGGCCGCTACCTCGACGTGCTGGTCACGGACGAGCCGACGGCGCAGGCCCTGCTCGGCCGCTAGCTGCCGTCGAGGCCGATCGCCCAGCGGGCCAGGTTGCGGATGAGGTCGCGGTGCCCGGGCGACCGGTACGAGCGCTCGTCGTGGCCGAGCACGTCCACCGCCACGCGGGCGTTCCGATGGTGGCGCAGCCATGCCGTCGGCTCCGGCCCGTGGGTTCCCTCGTGGGTGGCCACCACCTCGCGACTGCCGACGAACTGCAGGCTCAGGTATCGCTCGTCCTGGACGTCGAATGCCGAGTCGGGTACGCCGCCCAGGGCTTGCCGGTGCACGGTCGTGACCGAGTGCTCCGGATGCCACGACCCGCCGGGCACCCAGATGGCGCCGACGGCGGCCGCCCAGTCGGGGTAGTCGCGCAGGCTCGCCACCGCGATGTGCATCGCGAGGATGCCTATGCCCCGGTCCAGGGCGGCAGTGAGGGCGGCGGCCCCCGGATGGTCCAGCGGGAGCCGCTCGTCGGTGTCCGTCCACGGGTCGCCCGCGTTGACCACCAGCAGCTCGACACCGTCTAGGGCCGCGAGGGCGTGGTCGACGTCGTGGTCCACGGCGACGTCGAATCCGGCCCCGGTCAGGATCTCCGCCAGCAGGTCGGAGGTGGCCGCGAAGGGGTGCCAGGGGTCCGCGTACCTGCCGGACCCGCTGGCGATCAGTGCACGCATGCCTCAGTCGGCCACGAGCTGCGGCCAGCCGGTGGCGAAATACTCGACGAACGGCTCGCCGACCGTGTTGTCGCGGAGGCTCTGGCGCGTGACCGGGAAGGTCGGGCCCGCGTAGTCGCCGTCGGCGAGGATCCGCTCGGCGATGAACTGGTCGGCGATCGCGGCGCGCCCGATGTCGACGAAGTCTGCGCCGGTGGCCAACGCCGCGCGGGCCGACGGCCCGTCGACGACCTTGCCCGCGATCCCCAGGCGGGTGTCGCCGCGCGGCAGGTCGACGAAGTGCGTGACCAGCGGGGCCGCCGACGCGTGCGCGCCCTCGGGCAGCTTTGTGACGTCCCACAGCGACAGGTCGAGGTGGTCGAGTTGACCCTCGCGCATCAGGTCGGCGCTCAGCTGCACCATCTCGTCGGTGGTCAGGCCGAAGCGCTCCGTCGACAGGCGCAGGCCGACGTGGAACTGCGGCGACGTCGCGGCGCGAACGGCGTCGATGGTGTCGCGGATGACGCGCGCCTTGCCCTCCAGACTGCCGCCGTAGCCGTCGTCGCGGACGTTGCGACCGTCGAGGAACTGGCACAGCAGATAGCCGTGGGCTCCGTGCAGCTGCACGCCGTCGAATCCTGCCCGCTCCGCCCGGGCCGCGGCCGAGGCGAAATCGTCGACCAGACCGTGGATCTCGTCGACGGTGAGGGCGCGGGCCCCCGTCTCCGTATCCTCGTAGGGCGCGACCAACGGCTCGCCGGAGATGGCGGTGCTGCCCTTCGATCCGCCGTGCTGCAGCTGCACCAGCGACGCGGCACCCGCCAGGCGGAGCCCGGAGGCGAGGCGCTCGAGGCCGGGGAGTTGGGCGTCGTCGCTGACGCCGAGCTGACCGTCCCAGGCCTTGCCCGCCTGCGCGACATAGGCCGCCGCGGTCATCACCATGCCGAACCCGTGCCGCGCCCGGGCCAGGAGCCAGTCGATCTCCATGTCCGACAACGAGCCGTCGGGATTGGACTGCTTGTTCGTGAGGGGGGCCAGGGCGAGCCGGTTGCGCCAGGCCACGCCGTGAGCGAACTGGATGGGGTCGGAAAGTTGTGTCACACAACCCAGCGTAGTCCCGTGCCCGGTGGGGGCGCGGGCGTAGGGTGTCCCCATGTCAGAGTCGGATCAGAAGAACATCGAGACCGAGAACGCGCCCTCGGAGGCACTCGATCCCAAGGAGGCCATGCGCCAGGCCCTCGAGCGCAAGAAGCAGGCCGAGCACCTGTCGGCGTCGCAGGGCGTCGACGTCGGCCGCGGGCAGGCGCACGCGCACGGCAAGGTGGGTGGGAAGCGGCAGTTCCGGCGCAAGTCGGGCGGCTGATGCAAAAATCTTCCCCTGGGGCTTCATCTGTGCATATGCACACAAGAAGCCCTGGAGGAAGATGAACGTCGATCACATGACTGTGGCCCGCCCCCCGAGGGGGACGGGCCACAGTCATGTCCGGGTCAGTCGGCCAGGCGCTCGTTCAGCTTGGTGAGCAGGTCGACCGCAGCCGCCGGGATGATGGTGCCGGGCGGGTAGATCGCGTCGGCGCCGTGCTCGCGGAGCTCGTCGAAGTCCTGGCTCGGGATCACGCCGCCCACGACGATCATCAGATCCTCGCGGCCGAGCTTGTCCAGTTCCTTGCGCAGCGCGGGCACCAGCGTGAGGTGACCGGCGGCCAGCGAGGACACGCCCACCACGTGGACGTCGGACTCGACGGCCTGGCGGGCCACCTCCTCCGGCGTCTGGAACAGCGGGCCGACGTCGACGTCCATGCCGAGATCGGCATAGGCGGTCGCGATGACCTTCTGTCCGCGGTCGTGGCCGTCCTGGCCCATCTTGGCGACGAGAATGCGGGGGCGACGGCCCTCCTTCTTCTCGAACTCCTCGACGAGCTTGCGGGCTTCCTCGATGTCGTCGTTCGAGCCGGCTTCGGTGTTGTACACACCAGAGATGGTACGGATCTGCGCGGTGTAGCGGCCGTAGACCTTCTCCAACGCGTCCGAGATCTCGCCGAGCGACGCCTTGGCGCGGGCCGCGTCGATCGACACCTTGAGCAGGTTGCGGTCCGGATCGGTCGGATCCGGGTTCGCGGCCGCCCAGGTGACGCGCTCCAGCATCTCCTGCGTGACGGTCTCGTCGCGCTCGGCGCGCAGCCGCTCCAGCTTGGCGATCTGCGCCTCGCGCACCGCGCGGTTGTCGACCTTCAGGACCTCGAGGGCGTCCTCGTTGTCCAGCCGGTACTTGTTGACGCCGATCACGGGCTGACGGCCGGAGTCGATCCGGGCCTGCGTGCGGGCCGCGGCCTCCTCGATGCGCATCTTCGGGATGCCCTGCTCGATGGCCTTGGCCATGCCGCCGGCCTGCTCGACCTCCTGGATCCGCTCCCACGCCTTGCGCGCCAGCTGCTCGGTGAGCTTCTCGACGTACGCCGAGCCGGCCCACGGGTCAACCGTGCGGGTGGTGCCCGACTCCTGCTGCAGGAACAGCTGGGTGTTGCGGGCGATGCGGGCCGAGAAGTCGGTCGGCAGGGCGATGGCCTCGTCGAGCGCGTTGGTGTGCAGCGACTGCGTGTGGCCCTGGGTGGCGCCCATGGCCTCGACGCAGGTGCGCACGACGTTGTTGTACACGTCCTGCGCGGTCAGCGACCAGCCGGAGGTCTGCGAGTGCGTGCGCAGCGACATCGACTTCGGGTTCTTCGGCCCGAACTGCCGCACGAGGCGCGCCCACAGCAGACGCGCGGCGCGCATCTTGGCGACCTCCATGTAGAAGTTCATGCCGATCGCCCAGAAGAAGGACAGGCGGGGCGCGAACGCGTCCACGTTGAGGCCCACGGACTCGCCGGCGCGGATGTACTCCACGCCGTCGGCCAGGGTGTAGGCCATCTCGATGTCGGCCGTCGCTCCGGCCTCCTGCATGTGGTAGCCGGAGATGGAGATCGAGTTGAACCGGGGCATGTTCGCCGAGGTGTAGGCGAAGATGTCGGCGATGATCTTCATCGACGGCGACGGCGGGTAGATGTAGGTGTTGCGGACCATGAACTCCTTCAGAATGTCGTTCTGAATGGTTCCGGCCAGCTGCTCGGGCTTGACGCCCTGCTCCTCGGCCGCGACGACGTACAGCGCCAGTACGGGCAGCACCGCGCCGTTCATCGTCATGGACACCGACATCTGGTCCAGCGGGATCTTGTCGAACAGCTGGCGCATGTCGAGGATCGAGTCGACGGCGACGCCCGCCATGCCGACGTCACCGGCCACGCGGGGGTGGTCGGAGTCGTAGCCGCGGTGCGTGGCGAGGTCGAACGCGATCGACAGGCCCTTCTGGCCGGCGGCCAGGTTGCGGCGGTAGAACGCGTTGGACTCCTCGGCGGTGGAGAAGCCCGCGTACTGGCGGACGGTCCACGGCTGGTTGACGTACATCGTCGCGTAGGGGCCGCGCAGGAACGGCGGGATGCCGGGCGCGGTCTCCAGGAAGTCCAGGCCCTGCAGGTCCGAGTCGCCGTACAGCGGCGGCACGAGGATCCGCTCGGGGGTCTGCCATCCGGCGGTGTGGCCGGTGGTGTCCATGATGGCCTCGAACTTGGCCGCGGCGTCGGCCGCGACGGCCTCCGTCAGCTCGATGTCCGTGAAGCGGGGGACGGTCATAATCTCAGGCTCCCAACTCGGTCAGGGTGGCATCGAGCAGCTCGACCACGTTCATACCGTCGAACACGTTGCCGTCGACGGCGCCCTCGGCGCCCTCGCCCAGCTCCTTGATCTGGCCGGCGATCAGCACCGTCTCGGCGCCGGCGGCGCGCAGGGCCTCGGCCACCGCGACGCCTTGGGCGGCGTAGACCTTGGCGCTGGAGCACAGCACCGCGACCTTCGCGCCGGACTCGGTGAGCTGGCGGGCGAAGTCCTCAGGCGTCTCGCCCTCGGCGACGAGCGTGTCGATCCCGCCCACGTGGAACAGGTTCGACGTGAAGCCCTCGCGGCCGCCGAAGTCACGGCGGGCGCCCAGGCAGGCGAGCAGCACCGTCGGGGCGCTGCCGGCCCCGCGGGCCGCGGCGGAGCGGTCGCGGAGGTCCTCGAAGACCTGCGCGTCGCGGACGACCTTCAGGCCGCCGAGTTCGGGAGCCGCGGGGCGGGCCTTGCGTTCCAGCGCGGCCTCCTCGTGGTTCGGGAACATCGACACGCCGGTCAGCTGGATCTTGCGGGTGGCCAGCTGCGCCGCGCGTGCGGCGTTGACCTCATCCAGTTGGGCCTTGACGGTGCCGTCGGCCAGCGCCGCGGCGAAGCCTTCGCCGTCGAGGCCCTGGAACACGGCCCACGCCTTGTCGGAGAGCTGACGGGTGAGCGACTCGACGAACCACGAACCGCCGGCGGGATCGTTGACCCGGCCGACGTTGGACTCCTCGGCCAGCACCACCTGCGTGTTGCGGGCCGTGCGGCGCGAGAAGTCCGTGGGGAGGCCCGCGGCGGCGTCGAACGGAAGCACGGTCTGCACCTCGGCGCCCCCTGCGGAGGCGGCGAAGCAGGAGATCGTGCCGCGCAGCATGTTGACGTAGGCGTCGTCGCGCGAGATCTGCCGCTCGGAGGTCACCGCGTGCTGAATGGCGCCACGCTTGGCCTCGGTCACGCCGAGCACCTCGCCGACCCGCGACCACAGGCCGCGCAGCGCACGCAGGCGGGCGATGGTGGCGAACTGATCCGTGGTGGCGGAGACGCGGAACATGATCGCGTCGAACGCCTCGTCGACGCTCAGGCCGGACTCGGTGAGCGCGCGGACGTACTCGACGCCCACCGCGACCGCGTAGGCCAGCTCGTGCACGTCGCCCGCGCCGGCGTTGTGGTAGATGGTGGCGTCGACCACGATGGGCCGCACGCCGGGGTAGGGCTTGGCGAGCTCGACAGCCTTCGCCAGGACGCCGAGGTCCGCCTCGGTGCCGGCCAGGGCGGCCGCGCCGATCGGATCGACGCCCAGGTTGCCGGTCAGCGTCGCCGCGTCCTTGCCGGAGGCCGCGAACACATTGGCCAGCGCCATGGCGGCGTCGAGCTGCTGCGTCTTCGAGGTGACATACACCGGCGCCAGGTCCAGCAGGACGTCGCTGAGCACCGCGGCGACGTCGCCGACGGCGATCGCGTCGGGATCCACGCGCAGGTAGACCGCCGTGCCGCCACGCTCGAGATCCGTGATGACGGCGCGGCGGGTCTCCGCGACGTCCGGATCCTCATGCAGCTGCGCGATGTGCCAGGCGTCCATGTCGCCGTCGCGGACCGTGGTGCCGCGCACGAACGGCGCGACGCCCGGGTAGCCGAGCTCCTCGACCCCGTCGTCCTTGGTGTACAGCGGCTTGATCTCGAGCCCGTCGACGGTGGCGCTCGTCAGGCGCTTGTACGCGGCCTCGACACTGAGCTCCTTGCCCTCGGGGCGCTTTCGGTTCAGGACCTTCAGGACCTCCTTCTCCCAGTCGCCCCGGGAAGGAGTGTCGAAGTCTGCGGCCAGGCTGATGTCGGCCGCACTGGTGGCTTGATCGCTCATCGCTCTCCGTCTTGTCTCAAGGGGTGTGCACCCACGGCTCCACACTAAACCAGCGACGGGGGCCGCGGAGTGCGGGGCGGTGAAAGGTCGGACCGAAGCGCGGTGGTACTATCAGCGACCGCGATCGGCGCGTGCCGGAGGCCGGTCACCGCGGATCGAGGCCACCATGTCGAGGACGCGCCGCGTGGCGCGCACGTCATGGGCCCGGAACACCGTCGCCCCTAGCCATGCCGCCACCGCCGTAGCTGCCAGGCTTCCTTCGAGCCGGTCGTCCGTGGGCAGGTCAAGCGTCTCTCCGACGAAGTCCTTCCTGCTGATCGCCTGCAGCACCGGAAAGCCCAGCGCGACGACGCGGTCGGTCGCGGCGACCAGCGCGAGCGAGTTGGGCGTGGTCTTGCCGAAGTCCAGCGTCGGGTCGACCAGGACGCCGTCGGGCCTGACCCCGGCGTCCACCGCGCGACGGGCGCCGTCGGCCAGCACGCGAAGGACGTCCTCGACGACGGCGTCGCCCGGCCCGTAGTCGACCCCGACGGGATCGGTGCGTGGCGGGAGGCCCCCGGTGTGCGAGACGACGTAGCCGGCGTCGAGGCGGGCCGCGACGTGGACGAGGTCCGGGTCCGCGCCCTGCCAGGTGTCGTTGACCAGGTCGACGGCGCCCTCGCAGGCGAGCGCGACCTCGGCGCGCCAGGTGTCGAGGCTGATCGGGAGCCTGGGGTAGCGCTCGCGGAGGGCCATCACGAACGGGCGGACTCGGCCGATCTCGGTGGCCTCGTCGACCCACTCGCCCTCCTGCCCGGCACGCACGCCGCCGACGTCGATGAGGTCGACGCCCTCGTTGACCATCTCATCAGCGCGGCCGAGGGCGGCGTCGTCGTCGAGGTAGCGGGCGGAGGCGTAGAACGAGTCCGGGGTGCGGTTGATGATGCCCATCACGGCGGGCCGGGAGGCGTCGAAGCGCAGGCCGCGCAGGACGAGCGGGGCGGGCTGGGGGAGGGGCACGAGACGAGTCTAGGCGGCGGGTCAGCTCGACCCGCTGGGCCCGCGGAGCGCCGGTGGGCAGCGCAATCGACTCCGGCGTCGGATGGAAGGATGGACGCCGTGACTGAGCACCGCGTTGTCCAGGTCGGCGTCAACGGGTACGGCGCGACCGCGTCGCTCAGCGCGAACACCAGAGTCCCCGGCGCGATCCCCTCGCCCCGGCGCTAACGTCGGTGCACATTCCGTTGGAGGAGGTGGGCTACCAGGCGGTCCGGGCGGCGATCGACTCCGAGTGGACGCCGGCTCCGCTGAGCATGGAGGTCCACCTGCGCGCCAGCACGCCGCCCGTGTCCTGAGGCGTCAGCCGGCCCGGAGATTCACGTGGAGAGCGACGGCCCCCATCGCCGGCAGCTGGAGTTCCGCCGCACCGTCTTCGACGACGACGCCCCCCTCGGCGCACCTGTCCCGAGTCGTCGGTGGCGCCACGGGTCCGGCGGCATCGCAGTACTCGCCATCGGGTAGCCCCGTGCTCACGCGGACCGTCGCGGGCCGCGAACTGTCGTTGACGGCGATGAGGCCCAGCTCTCCGCGGTCCCACCCCACGGCGTAGCCCTCGCGCCACATGTTCGCGACGGGGGCATCGCCGACGACGGCCGCCCACTCCGCCAGCCCCAGCACGTCGCGGTGCTGGCACAGCCATGCCCCGTCCGCGGGATCCTCCGACGGCTCGGCGCACTCCACGTCCTCGACACGGCCCTCGCTGGAGGGCGGCCCGGCGTCCCGGTCCGAGAAGGCGTAGCCGGAGTACAGGACGGGGGTGCCGTAGTCGATCCCGATCAGCAACGCCGTCGCGACCCGGAACTCGTCCGGGTCCTTCGAGCTCAGCGTCTGCCCGTTGCGCTCGGTGTCGTGGTTGGTGACGAAGGTGTACGCGTCGTCGGACGGTACCTCGCCGTCGCGCAGCTCCACTGCACGATGCACCGAGCCGCCGGGCACGATCCCGGCCAGGTCCTTGGCGACCTGGAACGCGAAGACCGCGCCAGCGTCGAGGTAGTCCTCCGGCTGGATCGGCTCACCCGAGCCGCGGATGACCTCCGAGATGATCCGGGGGTCGCCCTGCAGCCGGCCGACGATCGCCTCGACGTCCCCGGCGGACATGTGCTTGGCGGCGTCGATGCGGAACCCGTCGACGCCCAGGGAGGTGAGGTCGTCGAGGTAGGCCGCGATGGTGTCGCGGACGGGGTCGCTGCCGGTGTCGAGGTCCGCGAGGTTGACCAGCTCGCACTCCTGCACCTGCTGCTGATCCAGGTAGTTCTCGATGTCGCCCGACACGGTGAGCGAGCACGTGTGGAAGTCGTCGCGGCCGTACAGCCCCGGATACTCGTAGTGCTCGAACTCCGTGCCCGCGACGCCGACCCCGCCGTCGATGCCGGCCATGTGGTTGATGACCGCGTCCGCGATGACGTCGACGCCCGCGTCACCGCACGCCTCCACCATCTGGGCGAACTCCTCGCGTGTGCCGAGCTTCGACTCGAGCTGGTAGCTGACGGGCTGGTACGAGGTCCACCACTGGTCGCCCTCGATGTGTTCCTGGGCGGGGGAGAGCAGGACGAAGCCGACGCCGTGGGGACCGAGGACGTCGGTGCACTCCTTCGCCACCGACCGCCACGGCCACTGGAACAGCTGGACGCCGACCGTGGGCGTGGTGTCGACCGCGGGCGGTCCGGCAGGGGAGCAGGCCGCGACGGCCAGGGGCAGGGCCAGCAGCAGGGCGAGGGGGCGTCGCATGGGCGCCAGCCTAGTTGTCCCGGCGCGGCTCGCCGGACTAACGCGGGCGATCTCGTCGGGATGGCCGCCATCTACGCCTATCCCGACGCAATCGCCGGGTTATGAACGCCACCCCCGGCGCATGGCCCCGGATCGGCGGCCGCGGCGTTGGTGCCGAACCTAGACTGGCCGCATGAGCAAGCTCAGCCTGATCCTCAAGACCGCCGGTGGTGCCGTCGCCACGACCGTGACGCTGGTGACCGCGCTGCGCGAGAACCCCGAGATCGCCAAGAGCCTCGACGGCCTGCTGGGCAAGCTGAAGGAGGCCGCGGCCGGGGACCACCCGAAGCGTCGCTTCGACGCCAAGATGGCGGCTATCGACACGGCGGCTGACGCCGTCGCGCAGGCGTTTCCGGAGGCGACGGAGCCCGCGGGTTGGCGTCGACAGGCGCAGGCGCTGCGTGTGCGTGGCGAGCTTGCCTGGAGCGCGAACCGTGGCGCGGTGCGCCGCAAGGCCATGAAGTCGCTGGACGCCGAGACGGGCGAGCTGCTGCAGCAGATCAACACCCGGCTGGCCGCGCTGCAGACCGCGCTGCCGCCCGAGGACCCCCGCGCCAGCTGATCGGCTGATCCCGCCCGGGCACGCGATGGCCCCGGTCCGTCAGGAGCGGACCGGGGCCATCGGGCGTGTCGTCTACGGCCGGATCGGCCGTCGGATCAGGGGGCGGGGATGAGGAAGTCGCGCACCAGCGAGTCGAGATCCGCGTCGGCGGCCAGGAACTGGCGCAGCGTCTTGCGGGTGGGGCCGAACAGCTCGAACTCCTCGATGCTGAGCCCGTCCACCTCGTAAGCGCGGTTGAAGTCCTCCAGCCGGCGCAGCGACTCGATGATCCGCGGGTCGACGGGGACGTCGATGCGGCTCTCGGCCACGTAGTCGGAGTTGTTGATCCGCTTGGCCCACTTGAAGGGCGGGGAGATCACCAGGTCGCCGCCGACGAGCTCGCTGTACTGCAACACATTGCGGAACGCGGCCGACAGGACTCGCGAGCGGAAGCCGCGCTCCTTGAAGATCTGGTAAGCCTTCTTGATGGCCGCGACACCGGCCCACTCCAGGTGGCCGGGATCGATGAACAGCTGCGTGCGCTCGGCCTCGGACTTCAGCCAGTCGTCGAGGCGGCCGACCATGAGCGTCACCACGGGCCACATGTCGTCGATGGACTTGCCCTCGGCGACGCGGCGCTGCAGGCCGCGCTCGATGGCCTCGCCGGAGCGGACCACCTGCGCGACGGTGAACGACACCGTCACGTTGATGACGACGCCGCGGTACGTGGCCTCCTCGATGGCCTCGATGCCCACCTTCGTCGCGGGGATCTTCACGATGATGTTGGGGGCGAGGTTGTGGAACTCCTCGGCCTGGTCGGCGAGCGCCTTGGCGTCGCGGTGGAGGCGGGGGTCGGTCTGCACCGACAGGCGGCCGTTGCGGCCCTTCGACTCCTCGAAGATCGGCAGGAGCAGCTCCGCGGCCTCCACGGACATGTCCTTGATGGCCTGCCACCCGATGGCCGACTCGCCCCAGGTGGGGTGTGCCTCGGCGATGGCCTTGATGCGCGGGCCCCAGACGTCCTTGTGCTGGTTGATCGTCGTGTAGCCGATCACGGGGTTGCAGGTGGCGCCGACGCCGCCGAACGCGATGGACTGGCGGAGCTCATCGAGGTCCGCGGAGTCGTTCCAGAGGGCGGTGGGCGTGGTCCGGGCCGCGGTCAGCAGCGGTCCTTCGGTGTACTCGATGGTCATGCCATTTCCTTCTTCGACGGTGGTGCGGTCTCGACGATGAGGCCTGACACCATTGGACACCTGTTTGGTTTGTCCTGTCAAGGATATGTCAGAACAAAATTCAATGCAAGGGCGGGGTGCGCCCCGTCAGGCGACGACCGTCTGGTCGTAGGAGTACATGGAGGCGCGGTAGACGTGCATCCCGAACTCGACGGCGCGGTGCTGCTCGTCGTACGCCGTGCGCTGCATGGTCAGCAGCGCGGCGCCGGTCGGCTCGTTGAGCAGCCGCGCCTCCTCGGCCGTGGCCAGGCGGGCGCTGATCTGCTGGAAGCCCACCGCGACCTTCACGCCACGCGCGCGCAGGTTCGAGTAGAGGCCGCCGCTCTCCAGTTGCTCGCGCGTCGGGGCGATCGACGCCGGCAGCCAGTTGCTCATGATGGCCAGCGGTTCGTCGCGCACCATCCTCAGGCGCCGCATGTGCACCACCTCGGCGCCGGGCTCGAGGCCGAGCGCCGCGGCCACGCCGGGCGTGCACGGTTCGAGCTCCCAGTCCAGCACCGTGGTGCGCGGCTCGACGCCCGACTTCTCCATATCGTCGGCCAGGGAGGTCAGGGTCATGGGTCGGTGGACGCGGGTCGGCGTGACCTGAGTCCCGGCCCCGCGGCGTCGGACGATGAGGCCCCGGTTCGTCAGCGTCTCCATGGCGCGACGGGCCGTCGGCCGGGACACGCGCAGGCGCTCGGCCATGGACACTTCGTCCTCGAGCCGGGTGCCGGGCTCGATGGCGCCGCTCTCGATCAGGCTCGCCAGGGGCTCGGCGATCTGCGCGTGCAGCGGTGTTGGGCTGGACCGATCGATCTCGATCTGGGGGATGTATGGGGCGGTGTGCGGCATTGCAGTCTCTCACTCACTAATTGACAGCATTGTAGGGCCCGGACGGTCCGATTTGCTAGGGTCATTGTCAGGAGTTTCGTGTCATTCGCCCGCGCCGCTGCGGGCGGTGACGCTGCGGCTCCCCGTTAATCCGGACGCCCTGCCGCCTGCCGGCAGGGATAACCGGGTCCGCAGTTTGTCTTGACAAATGCTCCCGCCGCGTTACGATGGGTGGGCATCACCTCGAAGAAGCGGGTTAACTCATGGGACTATTCGGCACGCGCACCGTCGATGTGCTGACGATGGGGCGCATCGGCGTCGACATCTACCCGCTGCAATACGGGGTCGGCCTCGAGGACGTCGAGTCGTTCGGTAAATTCCTCGGTGGCAGCCCCACCAATGTCGCTGTGGCTGCCGCCAGACTGCGCAGGTCCGCGGCGGTCGTCACCGCCGTCGGCGACGATCCGTTCGGCCGGTTCTGCCGGGCGGAGATGGGCCGCCTCGGCGTCTTCGACGACTACGTCAAGGTCGACGACGACCTCAACACCCCCGTCACCTTCTGTGAGATCTTCCCGCCCGACAACTTCCCCCTGTACTTCTACCGGCGCCCCGTCGCGCCGGACCTGCGGCTGCGCCCCGACGACCTGCCGATCGACGCCATCGTCCAGGCCCGCGTCTTCTGGATCACGGCCACCGGGCTCAGCCGCGAGCCCAGCCGCTCGGCGCACCTGGCCGCGCTGGAGGCACGCGGACGGCGCCCCTTCACCATCCTCGACCTCGATTACCGCGAGCAGTTCTGGGCGTCTCCGGAAGCGGCGCGGGAGGCGATCGCCGAGGCGCTGCCCTACGTCGACATCGTCGTGGGTAACCGCCGCGAGTGCGAGGTGGCGGTGGGGGAGTCGGATCCGGAACGCGCCGCCGAAGCGTTGCTGGCGCGCGGCGTGGACCTCGCCGTGGTGAAGCGCGGACCCGACGGCGTGCTCGCGATGGATGCGGACCGCGTGGTCGAGGTCGCCGGCACGCCCATCGAGGTGGTCAACGGGCTCGGATCCGGGGACGCCTTCGGCGGCGCCCTGTGCTTCGGCCTCATCAAGGAGTGGCCGCTGGTCGACACGCTCGTCGCCGCCTCCGCCGCGGGGGCGCTGGTCGCCTCCCGCCTCGAATGCTCGACCGCCATGCCCAGCGAGCCCGAACTGCTCGCCAGCGTGCGTCGGCACCCCGTCGCCACCAAGACCCGCCACCGCGTCAAGGAGAACTCATGACCGACCATGTCCTGCCCGCCGGCACCACCGGCGCCGCGCCGCTCACCGTCGACGTCACGCCCCAGAGCGCGGCCTGGACCTATTCCGGGCTGCAGATCGCGACCCTCGGCGCGGGGGAGTCGTACACGTTCGCCACCGGCGACGCCGAGTACCTCGTCCTGCCGCTCGAAGGCGCCGCCACCGTCAGCGTCAAGGATGGGGACCAGTTCGAGCTGACCGGGCGCTCCACGATTTTCGGCGAGGTCACCGACTACCTTTACCTGCCCCGCGGCGTCGAGGCCACCGTGACGTCGGTCGCCGGCGGCCGCTACGCGCTACCGAACGCGGTCGCGTCCGAGACGCTGGAGCCGCGCTACTGCCCGGCCGACGAGGCCATCGTCGGCCTGCGCGGCGCCGGCGTCATGTCGCGTCAGGTCACCAACTACGCCATCGGCAACCCGCTCCACACCGACCGGCTGCTGGTCTGCGAGGTCATCACGCCCGGCGGCAACTGGTCCAGCTACCCGCCGCACAAGCACGACGAGATGAGCGAGACCGAGCGCGAGCTCGAGGAGATCTACTACTTCGAGATCAAGGGCGACGAGCACGGCCCCGGCATGGCGTTCCACTCCACGTACGGGACCCCGGAGCGCCCGATCGACGTCGCGCTGCGCGTCTCCACAGGCGACACAGCGCTGGTGCCCCACGGCTGGCACGGGCCCTGCGTCGCGGCCCCCGGCTACGACCTGTACTACCTCAACGTCATGGCCGGCCCCGGTGGATCCGAATGGCTGTCCGTCGACGACCCCTGCTACGGCTGGCTCCGCCAGACCTGGGACGACACCGATGTCGATCCCCGCCTCCCCTACGCCACCACCCGGCACGACGCCTGAGAAAGCGAGTCTGAACCCCTATGAGCACCATCCGACTGTCGGTCGCCCAGGCCGTCATCCGCTACCTGGCCCATCAGTACACGGAACGTGACGGCGTCGAGCAACGCTTCATCGCCGGCATGTTCGGCATCTTCGGCCACGGCAACGTCGCCGGCCTCGGCCAGGCGCTCCTGCAGAACGAGGTCGCCCCCGACTTCGACGAGCCCTTCGACTACTGGATGGGCCGCAACGAGCAGGGCATGGTCCACGTCGCCGCCGCGTACGCCAAGCAGTCCGAGCGGCTCCGCACGCTGGCCGTGACGTCGTCGATCGGCCCCGGCGCCCTCAACATGGTCACCGGCGCCGCGCTGGCCACGACCAACCGCGTGCCCGTCCTGCTGTTCCCCTCCGACATCTTCGCCAACCGCGCCCCGGACCCGGTGCTGCAGCAGGTCGAGGACCCCACCAACCCCGACGTCAGCGCCAACGACGCGTTCCGGCCGGTGTCGCGGTTCTGGGACCGGGTCAACCGCCCCGAGCAGCTCATGGTGTCGCTCCCGCGCGCCATGCGGGTGCTGACGGACCCGGTCGAGACCGGCGCCGCCGTCGTCTGCCTGCCCGAGGACGTCCAGGCCGAGGTCTACGACTGGCCCGTGGAGTTCTTCGCCAAGAAGGTCTGGCACATCGACCGCCGGGTCCCCGACCGCGCTGCCCTGGCCCGCGCCGTCGAGGCGATCCGCGCCGCGAAGAAGCCGCTGGTCATCGCGGGCGGCGGCGTCAAGTACTCCGGCGCCTCCGAGGAACTGCGCGCCTTCGCCACGGCCACCGGCATCCCGGTCGCGGACACGCAGGCCGGCAAGGGCGCCATCAACTGGGACCACGAGCGCGCCGTCGGCGGCGTGGGCGCCACGGGCGCCGGTTCCGCCAACGCGCTGGCCGACGAGGCCGACCTCATCATCGGCATCGGCACCCGCTACTCCGACTTCACCACCGGGTCGCAGACCCAGTTCAAGAACCCCGACGTGCGCTTCGTCAACATCAACGTCGGCTCGTTCGACGCCGCCAAGCAGGGCGCCGAGATGCTGCTGGCCGACGCCCGCGAGGCGCTCGTCGCGCTGACCGAGGCCCTCGACGGCCACCGTGTCGACGACGACTACAGCGCGCGGATCGCCGATGAGCGCGCCGCCTGGGCCCGCGCCACCGACGAGTGCTACCACCGCGACCAGACCCCGCTGCCCGCGCAGACCGAGGTCTTCGGAGCGCTCAACGAGATGATGGGCGACGAGGACGTGGTCATCAACGCCGCCGGCTCCATGCCCGGCGACCTGCAGTGCCTGTGGCGCGCCCGCACCCCGGGCCAGTACCACCTGGAGTACGCCTTCTCGACGATGGGCTACGAGATCCCCGCGGCGCTCGGCGTGAAGATGGCCAGCCCCGACTCGGAGGTCGTCGCGATCGTGGGTGACGGCACGTATCAGATGCTGCCGATGGAGCTCGCCACCATCGTCCAGGAGCGCGCGAAGGTGATCTTCGTGCTGCTGCAGAACTACGGCTTCGCCTCCATCGGCGGGCTGTCCGAGTCCCGGGGATCCCAGCGCTTCGGCACGAAGTACCGCATGCGCGCCGAGGACGGGGGCCGCAGCGACGACCTCATCCCCGTCGACATCGCCGCCAACGCCCGCTCGTGGGGCATCGACGTCATCGAGGTGTCCACGATGGCCGAGTTCCGCGAGGCCTACGCGGCCGCCGTCGCCTCCGACACGGCGACGATGATCCACATCGAGACCGACCTGTACGGGCCCAACCCGCCCGCCACCGGCTGGTGGGACGTGCCGGTCACCTCCGTGTCCACGCTCGAGTCCACCCAGCAGGCCTACCGCGAGTACGCCGAGGCCATCAAGGCCCAGCGCCGCTTCTTCTGACCCAAGCCCCCATCGGCGAAAGGAATCCGATATGTCCACCATCACCATGCCCCACTGGATCGACGGCGAAGAGTACGTCGAGGAGGGCGTCGAGGTCCTCACCATCGACAACCCCGCGACCGGCGAGATCGTCGGCGGCGTCGCCGAGGCCAGCACCGAGCTGCTCGACCGCGCCATCGCGTCCGCCCGCAAGGCCCAGGCGGTCTGGGGCCGCACCTCGCTGGCCAAGCGCACCCGCGTCATGTTCAACTTCCGCCAGCTGCTCATCGAGCGGCAGGACGAGCTGGCCGACATCATCGTTCGCGAGGGCGGCAAGACCCGTGGCGACGCGCTGGGCGAGATCGCCCGCGGCCTCGAGATCGTCGAGTTCGCCTGCGGCATCCAGAACGCGTTGAAGGGCGAGCACACCATCGAGGCCGCCACCGGCGTCGACGTGCACACCATCCGGCAGGCCGTCGGCGTCGTCGGCGCCATCGTGCCGTTCAACTTCCCGATGATGGTCCCGATGTGGATGCACCCGATGGCGCTGGCCACCGGCAACGCCGTCATCCTCAAGCCCGCCACGCCCGTTCCGACGGTGTCGCTGACGGTGGCCAAGCTGTACCAGGAGGCCGGTCTGCCCGATGGGCTGTTCCAGGTCGTCGCCGGCGACAAGCAGGTCGTCACGCACATGCTCAACCATCCCGGCATCGACGCCATCTCGTTCGTCGGCTCGACGCCGGTCGCGAAGATCGTCGCCGCCGGCTGCGCCGCCACGGGCAAGCGGTACCAGGCGCTGGGTGGGGCGAACAACCACGCGATCGTCATGCCCGACGCGAACCTCGACTTCGCCGCGCAGCACATCGTCTCCGGCGCCTTCGGTGCCGCGGGCCAGCGCTGCATGGCGCTGCCGGTCGTCGTCGCGGTCGGCGAGGCCCACGACCCGCTGATCGAGCGCGTCAAGGCTCGCGCCGAGGCGCTCAAGGTCGGCCCCGGATCGGACCCGGCCAACGAGCTCGGCCCCGTCATCTCGTCGAAGTCGCGCGAGCGGATCATCTCCTGGATCAACGACGCCGAGGCCAAGGGCGCCAACGTCGTGCTGGACGGCCGCACGTTCCGCCCCGAGGTCGACGGCACCGACGGCGGCTACTGGGTCGGCCCCACCATCGTCGACAACGTGCCCCTGGAGACGCAGCTCTACTGCGAGGAGGTCTTCGGGCCGGTCCTCGTGGTGGTGAAGGCCGACAGCTACGAGGAGGCCATCGAGATCGTGAACTCCGGCGCCTTCGGCAACGGCTCGGCGATCTTCACCGAGAACGGCGAGACCGCGCGCCGGTTCCAGCTCGACGTGCAGGCGGGCATGGTCGGCATCAACGTGCCGATCCCGGTGCCCGTCGGCTACTACTCGTTCGGTGGCTGGAAGAACTCACTCATCGGCGACCACAAGATCCACGGCCAGGAAGGCGTGAACTTCTACACCCGGACCAAGGTCATCACGACCCGCTGGGCCGGCGGTGGGAGCCACGGCAAGATCGGTCTCGACTTCGTGGCCAGCCACAGCCGCTGACCCGGGACAAGGAGAACACCACCATGATCAAGCGCATCGGAGTCGGCGTCATCTCGCTCGGCTGGATGGGGCGGCTGCACACCCGTAGCTACAAGGCGCTGGCGGAGCGCTACCCCGAACTGGGGCTCGCCTGCGATCTGGTCGCCGCGTGCGATCCGGTCGACGCCACCCGCGAGTGGGCGGTCGACGTGGCGGGCTTCCAGCGCGCCTACGCCGACTACCAGGATCTGCTCGCGGATCCCGACGTCGACGTCGTGTCGATCTGCGCCCCGAACTACCTGCATCGCGAGATCGCGCTGGCGGCCGTGGCGGCCGGGAAGCCGTTCTGGATCGAGAAGCCGATGGGCGTGAGCGCGACCGAGTCGCGTGAGATCGCCCAGGCCGCGGCCGGCGCCGGATTGGCGACCGCCGTCGGGTTCAACTACCGGCATGTGCCGGCGATCCAGTACGCCCGCCAGCTCATCCGCGACGGGAAGCTGGGGCGCATCACGAACTGCCGCGTGTGGTTCATCGCGGACTACGCGTCGAGCCCAGACGGCCCGCTGACCTGGCGCTACGACCGTACCCGGGCCGGGGCCGGCGTCGTGGGCGACCTGCTCTCGCACGGCGCCGACCTCGCTCAGTACCTCGTGGGGCGGATCTCCTCGGTGTCCGCGCTCACCGACACCTTCATCCGGGAGCGCCCCATCCCGATCGGCTCCGGCGGCGTCGGGCACTCGGGGTACACCATCGGCGAGGAGAAGGGCCCCGTCGGGAACGAGGACTGGGTCGCGGTGCTCACCCGCTTCGACGGCGGCGCCGTTGGCGTGCTCGAGGCCAGCCGCGTGTCGGTGGGGCCGCGGGCGGAATACATCGTCGAGGTGTACGGCACGGATGGCTCCGTGCGGTGGAACTTCGAGTCGCTCAACCACCTCGACGTGTGCCTCGGCCTCGGAGAGGCGCCGATCCAGGGCTACACCCGGGTGATGGCCGGCCCGGGCATGCCGGACTTCGACCGCTTCCAGCCCGGCGCGGGCACCTCGATGGGATTCGACGACCTCAAGGCGGTCGAGGCGGCGCAGTTCCTCACGTCGGTGACGACGGGGGAGCAGGTCGCGCCGTCGGCCGGCGACGGCTGGGCCGCCGCCGAGATCGACGAGGCCGTGGTGGCGTCGGCCGCCGACGGGCAGTGGCACGAGGTGCCGACCGTGGACGCGGTCACCACCTTCGGACGCTGACCGCCCACACCGAACCGCTGACGGGCGGCTCCCTCTACGCACCCGGGGAGCCGCCCGTCAGTTCATCGGGCGGGATAACCTCGAGCTATGAAGCTCCTCCTCCGGCTCCTCGCCTCCGCCGCGGCCACCGCGGTCGCGGTGTGGCTCATCCCCGGCATCACCCTGACCGCCGACACCGTGCAGGACCAGGTGCTGACGCTCCTGGGCGTCGCGGTCATCCTCGGTCTCGTCAACGCGGTCGTCAAGCCGTTCGCCGCCGCGCTGGGGACCTGTCTGATCGTGCTGACCTTCGGGCTGTTCCTCCTGGTGATCAACGCACTCATGCTCATGCTCACGTCCTGGGTGGCCGGCCAGGTGGGCCTCGGCTTCATGGTCGACGGCTTCTGGGCAGCGCTGCTCGGCTCCCTCGTCATCTCGCTCGTCAGCGCCGTGGCTGGCTCCGTGCTCGGGCTGCGCGACTCCGACTAACTCCCATTTGTACAAACAAATAAGGTCGGATGATGGATTAAACCGCCCCTAGTGACAGGGGTGCTCGACGGGATCATACTTGGATTGTCCACACAAACTTTTGCTGAGGAGCACCCCATGGACATCCCTGCAACGATGCGAGCCGCAGTCCTCCGGGCCCCCGGTGAGCCACTGTCGATCGAGACCATCCCGACCCCCCGCCCCCGCGCCAACGAGGTCCTCCTCAAGGTCTCGGCGTGCGGCCTGTGCCATTCCGACCTGCATGTGCTCGGCGGGGCCATCGCGTTCCCCACGCCCTGCGTCCTGGGCCACGAGGTCTCGGGCCAGATCGTCGAACTCGGCCCCGCCATGCTCAACGCGGACCTCGCCGTGGGGCAGCAGGTGGCCGGCGCCTTCCTCATGCCGTGCGGGCAGTGCAAGGCCTGCCGGGCGGGCCGCGACGACCTCTGCTACCCGTTCTTCCAGCTCAACCGCCTCAAGGGCGTCCTGTACGACGGCGAGACGCGGCTGCAGGACGCGGACGGCAACCCGATCTGGATGTACTCCATGGGCGGCCTGGCCGAGTACTGCGTGGTGCCGGCGACATCCGTGACGCCCATCCCCGACACCCTGTCGCCCAAGAACACCGCCATTCTGGGCTGCGCGGCCATGACGGCCTACGGCGCGGTCCGGCGCGGCGCGGACCTGCGCTTCGGAGAGAGCGTCGCCGTCGTCGCGACCGGCGGCGTCGGCAGCATGATCATCAAGTTCTCGAAGGTCATGGGGGCGCGGCAGATCATCGCCCTCGACGTCGACGACGACAAGCTCGTCGCTGCGACCGCCATGGGCGCCACCCACACGGTCAACCTCGCGACGAGGGACGCGCGGGAAGCGGTCATGGAGATGACCGGCGGCTACGGCGTCGACGTCGCCTTCGAGGCGCTCGGCCGTCCGCAGACGTGGGCGACGGCGCTCGACATCCTCTCCGACGGCGGACGCATGGTCCCCATCGGGCTGGGTGCGGGTGTGCAGTCCGCTGACGTGCAGATCAACCGCACCGTGCGTCGCAGCCAGTCGATCATCGGGTCGTACGGCGCGCGCACGCGGGTGGATCTGCCCGCCGTCGTCGACATGGCGGATCGTGGGCTCATCGGCGTTGACGACGTCGTCAACCAGGTCTTCAGCCTGGAGGACGTCAACGTGGGCTACCAGAAGCTGCGCGACGGCACGATGTCGGGCCGCGGCATCGTCGACATGAGCCTCTGACCCGCGTCGTTGGACGGGCGATGAGCCTGAATCGAGGGTCGACGAGCGATCCGGGGAATATGAACGTTCCAACCGCCGCGACACCCCGACCCAGGCTCAACGCCGGTCCGCAAGCCGCGGGTCAGGCTCATCGCGAGCTAGGGCACACGCGCGAGGGGGCGGTCACCGACAACTGGTGACCGCCCCCTCGTCGTTCGCGGAACAGCGCTCAGGACGCCAACGCCTTCAGCGCCTCGAACGACGCCGCCGCATTGCTCACCGGGCCACCGTCGGCCGGAGGCTCCTCGTCGATCATGATGTCCTGCTCGAGGACCCAGTAGCCGTCGAAGCCGGCCTCATCCAAGAGTCGCGCGATCGTGGCGAAGTCAACGTCCCCCTGCCCGATCGGCACGAACATGCCGGCCTTGATGCCCTCGGACCAGTTGATCTCGCCCGGCAGCAGCTTCTTCGCCAGGTCCAGGCGCACGTCCTTCGCGTGCACGATCCCCACGCGATCCGCGTACTTCCGCACGAGCTCGACGACGTCGGCGCCGCCGCACGTGAGGTGGCCCGTGTCCAGGCAGAGGCCGACGGTGGAGTTGTCGAGGACCCGCTCCACCTCGTCGACGTTCTGCACCATCGTGCCCCAGTGCGGGTGCAGGACCGCGGTCACGCCCTTGGCGCGGCACACGTCGCTGATCCGGCTGAGGTTGGTGAAGAGCGTCTGCCATCCCTGCTCGTCGAGCACGGGGCGGGCGTCGTAGCCCTCCTGGCCCGAGTCGGCGGCCAGGACGAGGACCTCGCCGCCGGCGACCTCGAACGCCTTCAGCTCCGCCTCGACCATCGGGATGGGGTCGAAGTCGGGGTCGTGCATGACCGCGAGGAAGAACGAGCCGACGGGCTTGAGGCCGAACTCCGCGACGGCGGCCGCGCGGGCCTCGGGCTCCACGGGCAGCCAGCCCTGGGGACCGAACTCGGTGGCCGTGAGGCCGATCTCCTTCATCTCCTTCAGCACGCGCTCGGGGCTCATCTGGTAGCCCCAGCCCGGTACCTCACACACACCCCAGCTGATGGGTGCTCCGGCGATCTTCATGTGCAGCTCCTTCGCAGCATTCTCAGCCGCCATGTGCGGCCCTTGCTCCTATTATGTCCTGCCAATATCGCCTGCGCCACAGGGGTGTCGTAGGCTTGTCCTGACACTGGACAACGGGGCCCATCACCTCTTTACCCCGCGTATGTGCTGACAAGGAGACCACTATGATCCGCTTCGCCATCATCGGCGCCGGCCGCATCGGCCAGGTCCACGCCCGGGCCGTCGCCGCGCATCCCGAGGCCACTCTCACGCTCGTCTACGACGCCTTCGAGGCCCCCGCCAAGGCCCTCGCAGAGGCGCGTGGTGCCCGCTACACCCTCGACATCGACGAGGTGTACAACGCCGCCGACGTCGACGCCGTCATCATTGGGTCGCCGACCGCGATGCACGTCGAGCACATCCTCGGCTCGGTGCGCGTTGGCAAGCGCGTGCTGTGCGAGAAGCCCGTCGCGCTCGACATGGCTGAGGCGGTCCGCTGCATGGAGGAGCTGGGCGACGAGGCCCGCCGCGTCATGCTCGGCTTCAACCGGCGCTTCGACCCGAGCTTCGCCGAGATCAACGCGCGCGTGGCCGACGGCGAGATCGGCCAGCTGCAGCAGCTCACCGTCACCTCCCGCGACCCGCAGGGGCCTCCGGCGGAGTACGTCGCGGGCTCCGGCGGAATCTTCAAGGACATGACCATCCACGACTTCGACATGGTCCGCTTCTTCCTGGGCGACATCGTCGAGGTCAGCGCGTTCGGCACCAACGCCGACGAGGCCATCAAGGCGGCCGGCGACTTCGACCAGGCCATGGTCCTGCTCCGCAACGCCGACGGCGCGCTGGCCACGATCGTGAACTCCCGCACGTGTGCCTACGGCTACGACCAGCGGCTCGAGGCGTTCGGGGCCGACGGCGCCCTCAACGCGGAGAACCTCACCGCGACGTCGGTGCGGAAGGCCAGCGCCACCCAGACCCAGGCGCAGGGCCCCGTCCTCGACTTCTTCCTCTCGCGCTACGAGGCCGCCTACAGCCGCGAGCTCGACGCGTTCATCGCGGCCGTCGTGGAGGACCGGGAGATCAGCCCCAACATCGTCGACGGGGTCGAGGCACTGCGACTGGCCGAGGCTGCGACGCAGAGCGCCCGCGAAGGGCGCACCGTCCGGCTCTGACGCCAGGGCCGGGCGCGGGCCGAATCAGCGCATCTGAGCGGTGGGGCGGATGTGATCGCCCCACCGCTCAATCGTCCACCCCTCCGACGTCGACCCGTTCAGCACGATCCACTGCGTGTTGTGCAGGGGTGCGGCGTTCTCGAACCCGATCGACGGGTCCTGCGAGATCGCCCAGACCCGCAGGGCCGCCCCGTGGCTGACGAGTGCCACGGCGTCGTCGCCGGCCTGCTCCATGGCCGCGACGGCGTTGCTGAAGCGCGTGAGGAACTGCCGCGCCGTCTCCCCGCCGTCCAGGCCGACGTCGAGGTTGTGCGGCGCCCAGGAGTTCAGCATCCCGACGTACACGGTCCAGTCGGTGTTCATCTCCTCGACGCCGGCTGCGATCTCCTGGATGCCGTCGACGACGACGACCTCGAGTTCCCTGGACCGGGCGAGCGGGGCTGCCGTCTGCTGCGCCCGCGTGAGGGTCGACGCGTAGAGGGCGTCGATCCGCTCGTGCGCCAGGGACTCGACGAGCGCCTCCGCCTGAGCGAGGCCCCGGTGGTTGAGCGGGGCGCCGGGGTAGGCCGTGTCGAGCTGACGGTTGACGTTGCTGTCGGTCTCTCCGTGGCGGATCAGGATCAGGCGCATGGTTCCACCGTACCGGGGGAATGCGACAGGGGCGGGGCCGGTGGCCCCGCCCCTGTGGCGGTGAGAGGTGAGCGTGAACCTAGCGGTTCTTGCGCTCGTCGATGATGATCGCGATGACGATGATCGCGCCCTTGACGACCATCTGCATGAACGGGGAGACGTTCATGAGGTCCAGGCCGTTGTTGATGACGCCGATGATCAGTGCGCCGACCACGACTCCCCAGACGGTGCCGACGCCGCCGTTGAAGGAGGTGCCGCCGATGACGGCCGCGGTGATGGCGTCAAGCTCCAGCATCACGCCGAGGGTCGGCTGACCGGAGCCGATGCGGGCGGCCAGGATCATGCCGGCGAGGCCGGCCAGCAGCCCGATCAGGGTGTAGATGAAGAACTGCACCTTGCCGATGCTGATGCCCGACACGCGGGCGGCCTGGTCGTTACCGCCGATGGCGTACGTGTGGCGGCCGAAGCGGGTCCGGTTCAGCACGACCCAGATCACGACGGCCACGAGGATGAAGATGATCATCGGGACCGGGACGCCGAGGACGTTGCCCTGACCCATCCAGTTGAAGCCGGGGGCGAGGTTCGAGACCGGGCGGCCGCCCGTGTAGATGTTCGCCAGGCCGCGGGCCGCGGTCATCATGCCGAGGGTCGCGACGAAGGGCGGGATCCGGAAGTAGGCCACGAGGCTGCCGACGATGGCGCCGATGAATGCGCCCGTGAGAAGGCCGGCGAGCACCGACACGAAGACCGGCATCGGCGGCAGGCCGGGGAACATCATCGTGTCGCTCTGGACCTGCGCGAGGCTGGCGGAGACGACGGCGACCAGCGCGACCGTGGACCCGACCGACAGGTCGATGCCCTTGGTGATGATGGCGAACATCATGCCCAGCGCGATGATGCCGATGGGGGCCACCTGCACGACGACGTTGATGAGGTTGCGCGGCTGCAGGAACGTGCCGCCGGTCACGATGGCCAGGATGACCATGAAGCCGACCAGGATCAGCAGGATCGCATACGTCTTGGTGAACGACTTGGCGTCGAATTTCGCCCGAGGTTCAGCTGCGGTGTCAGACATGGGTGTGGTGATTCCTTCCTAGGCGGCGGCCGCGTCGCCGCCGGTGGCCAGATGCATGATGGATTCCTGGTTCGCGTCCGCACGGGACAGCTCGCCGGAGATACGGCCCTCGTGCATGACGATGACCCGGTCGCTCATCCCGAGGACCTCGGGGAGCTCGGAGGAGACCATGATGATGGCCTTGCCCTGCTGCGCAAGCTGCGACATGAGGCGGTGGATCTCGCTCTTGGCGCCGACGTCGATGCCGCGGGTGGGCTCGTCGATCATCAGCACATCCGGCACGGTGAGCAGCCAGCGCGAGATGAGCGCCTTTTGCTGGTTGCCGCCCGAGAGGTTCTTGATCAGCTGCTCCAGGTTCGGCGTCTTGATCCGCAGCGCCTGGCGCTGCTCCTCGCTGACGCGCTTGAGGTCGCCCATCTTGAGGAAGCCCTTGGGGCTGAACTTCGGGAGGGCGGCGATCGTGATGTTGTCGCGCACCGACAGCACGCCCATGATGCCGTTGTGCTTGCGGTCCTCGGTCAGCATGCCGATGTTGGCGGCGATGGCGTCCTTCGGCTCGCGGATGCGGATCTTCTTCCCCCGGATCTCGATGTCGCCGCTCTCGGCCGGGTGGATTCCGAAGATGGTCTCCAGCACCTCGGTGCGGCCGGCGCCCATGAGGCCCGCGAAGCCCACGATCTCGCCGGCGCGGACGTCGAAGCTGACGTCGCGCACGAGCTTGCCGCGGTTGAGGTTACGCACGGACAGCACGACCTCGCCGATCTCGGCCTCCAGCTTGGGGAACAGGCTGGTGAGCTCGCGGCCCACCATGAGCTGGATCAGCTTGTCGCGGGTCAGCTCCTTGGCGGGCACCGACGCGACGTGCTTGCCGTCGCGGAAGACGGTGATGTCGTTGGAGATCTTGAAGACCTCGTCCATCTTGTGGGTGATGTAGATGATGGCCACGCCGTAGTCGGTGAGCCGCTTGATCATCCCGTGCAGGTGCTCGACCTCGCGCTCAGGGATGGCCGACGTCGGCTCGTCCATGATGATGATCTTCGCGTCGTAGCTGATCGCCTTGGCGATCTCGACCATCTGCTGCCGCGCGACGGTGAGGTCCTTCATCTTCGCGCGGGGATCGATCTTGATGTCCCACTCGTCGAACAGTTCCTGCGTTTTGCGGATGATGAGCTTCGGGTCCAGGAGGCCGAACTTGCCCCGCTGTTCCCGGCCGAGCCAGATGTTCTCGGCCACCATCATCTCCGGCACGGGGGAGAGCTCCTGGTGGATCATCGAGATCCCGTGTTCCAGGCCATCCTTGGTGTCCTTGAAGCTGACCTGGTCCCCCGCCAGTTCGATGGTGCCGGCGTCCGGGGTGTACATCCCGATGAGGCACTTCATCAGCGTCGACTTGCCTGCTCCGTTCTCGCCCATGAGCGAGTGGACCGTGCCGCTGCGCACGTCCAGCTGGACCCCGTCGAGGGCGACCACGCCCGGGAACGTCTTGCGGATGTCGCGCATCCGCAGAATCACTTCTTGCATCTCGTTCCTCCCTGCCGAAGCCGGTGGCCGGGGCGTTCACCGCACCCGGCCACCGATGTTCGTCACTTGAAGTCGGCCATGTTCTCCGGCGTCACCAGCTGGTATGGCACGTCGATGACGGCCGGGGCTGCGTCGCCGTTGTACATGGTGATGATGGCGTCCACGCCACCGGCACCCTGGCCGGCCGCATCCTGGAACACGGTCACCTCGAGCTCACCGGCCTCCATGGCTGCCAGCGCGTCCGCGGTGGCGTCCACGCCGCCCACGAGGACGTCCTCGAGCATGCCGGCGTTCTTCAGCGCCTGGATGGCGCCCAGCGCCATCTCGTCGTTGTTGGCGCAGATGATGTCGATGTCGTCACCGGACTGGATCCAGTTCTCGGTGATCTGCAGGCCCTTCTCGCGGTACCAGTTGCCGGCCTGCTCGCGCACGACCTCCATGTCCGGGTACTTGGCGACGACGTCCTTGCACCCCTGGGTCCGCAGGCGGGCGGCCTCGTTGGCCGGGTCGCCCTGGATGATGCCGACCTTGCCCTTGCCGCCGGCGAGCTCAGCGAGAGCCTCCATCTCCAGCACGCCGGAGACCAGCGAGTCGGAACCGACGTAGGGAACGCCGGCCGGGAGGTCGGCGGGACGACGGTTCACGTAGGCCAGGGGGATCTCGGCGTCCTGGGCCTTCTGGGTCATCGGGCCGGCAGCGTCGGTGTCGACGGGAATGACGATGATGCCGTCGACGCCCTGCGAGATGAAGTTCTCGACCTGGCCGAGCTGCGTGTCGGCCTTCTCCTGCGCGGACACGATCGTTACCTCGACGCCGGCCTCTTCAGCGCGGGCCTCGATGCCGTCGGCGACCTTCTGCAGGAACTGGTCGAGGATGGGGAAGGTCACGCCGATCTTCAGGCTCTCGCCGTCGTTGGGCTTGACGACCTCGCTCGGGGCGAAGGTCACGGTCGCGCCGGCGGAGGCGGCGGGGGCGCTGGAGTCGCTGCCCGCGGGGGCGCTCGTGGTGGGGGTGCTTGCGGTGGTGCCGCAGGCGCTCAAGGCGATGGCCGCGCTGGCCAGCAGGCCCGCGAGCTTGATTCCTTGCTTCATTGCAATGCTCTCTTCCGTGGTGGGTGCGGTGGTCGGGCGACTCCGCAGGGAGGGAGTGTCGCATCTTCGCGACACGCCAATGATGACCAGTTCGTCCTGTCTATGTCAAGACAATTGCTCAGTTGTTATCGCTTCGTTGTGAAAATTCGGCCTCGAGGCGTTCCCGCATCCGGACGTGGATGGCGTCGGCTTCCTCCTCCCAGCCGAACACGCAGACCGACAGGCGGCCGTCGTACTCGACCTCGCGTAGGTAGCCGAAGACCTCGTCCCAGGGCACCTCGCCGTTGCCGATCTCGTTGTGCTGATGGATGCGCGCGTCTACGCCCGGAGGGTTGATGATGTAGCGGTTGCCCACGTTGGCCAGGTGGTTCCAGACGTCCGCGACGTGCACGTGGCGCAGGCGCTCGCCGGCGTACTCCATGAGCTCGCGGGGGTTGCTCTTCCCCAGCGAGAGGTGGAACAGATGGGGCAGGCAGAACTGGTAGTTGAACCAGTCCTTGTCCACACCTCGCACGACCTGGACGGCGCGGTCGTTTGTCTCGACAAAATCGTAGGGGTGGGCCTCGACGACGCACTCGATGCCACGCTTCTCGAAGTCGGGGATCAGCTCCTCGATGGACCGGTAGAACTGGTGCTCGCTCTTCAGCGGCTGGTTCGGGTCCCCGGAGAACTCGGTGGCCATGAGCGGCACCTCGAGCTCCTCGGCGATCTCGAGCAGCCGTCGCCAGTTGCGGACCTGGGCCTGGCGCTCCTGCTCGTCGGGGGAGCTCCAGTTGAAGACCGGGTTGAACGTCTCGATCTTCACGCCGGTGGTCTGCATGGCCTTCTTGACGCGCGCGATCTCCGCCTTGTCGACCTTGGGGTAGTGGTGCCACTCGTGGAAGTCGGCGCGCGGCGACAGCTCGATATAGCCGTAGCCGAGGTCGGCGGCCTTCTCGCACTCCTGAGCGACGCTGAGGTGGGGGTGGTACATGGAGGGGTCGAGCAGGATCTTGACCATGGGGGCTCCTCGGGTCTGTGGGGGATGGGTGCCCGCCCGGGCGCGACGCCGCAGCTCGCGGCGGGCCGGTCCGGGGTGCGCCCGGGCGGATACGTGGAGGTCAGGCGTACAGGGCGGGGCGCTCGATCATCGTGATCGGAACTTCGCCGTCCGCGGTGAGTGCGGCGACCCCGGCGTCGCAGACCACGGCGGCGGCGTAGCCGTCCCATGAGTCCGAGCCGGTGTGCCGGTCCTGCGACACGGCGGTGATCCACTCCTGCACCTCGGTGACGAAGGCCTGGCCGAAGCGCTGGTTGTGGTCCATCGTGAGCCGGTTGCGGCGCCCGAGCTTGTCGGCGCGGTGCACCAGCTCCTGGTCCCCGAGCCGCACCACGCCCTGTTCGGCCACCAGTTCGCACTGGATGTCGTAGCCGTACTGGCAGTTGACGAACACCTCGTCGTCGACCCGCACACCGGACTCGGAGGTGAGGATCAGCACCAGCGGATCCTGCAGGTGCTCGAAGCGCAGCGAGGTCTTCTTCGGCTTGTCGACGCGGGCCGAGACGAACTCCTCGCCGAGCAGCCAGCGCATGGTGTCGATCTCGTGGATGGCGGTGTCGTTGATGGCCATGTCCCACGTGTACATCTCGGGGACGGTCGGGTTGCGGTGCGCGCAGTGCACCATAAGGGCCTCGCCCACCTCGCCGTCGTCGAGGATCTTCTTCATCTCGCGGTACGAGGCGTCGAACCGGCGCATGAAGCCGACGGTGACGAGCTTCTTGCCGGCCTTCTGCTCGGCCGCCATGATCTCCTCGCACTCGGCCGCGGTGGGGGCGAGCGGCTTCTCGCAGAAGACGTACTTGCCGGCCTCGATCGCGGCGATGACGTCGGGCTTGTGGGCCGGGCCGTAGCTGGCGATCATGATCGCGTCGACGTCGGGGGAGTTGATGAGCTCGGCGCTCGTGGCGTAGGCGGTGCCGTCGATCTGCTCGGCGACGGCCTTCGCATTGTCAGGGTTCACGTCGCTGACCGCGACGACGCGGCCGCCGGAGATGACGGTGTGGATGCGCTCGATGTGCGCCTTGCCCATGCCGCCGGGGCCGATCATTCCGATCCGGAGAGTCATGTCCTGTGGATCCTTCCGGGTCAGAGGAGGCCGAGGCCGACGGAGGCCAGGTACTCGCGGGTCTTGATGGCGTTCGGCAGCGGGTAGGACGGGTCGCAGCCGTACATGTCCTGCTCGCAGATGACGTAGAGGTCCTTGTTGAGGTCGGCCAGCGCCTCGACGAGGGTGGGCATGTCGGGCTCGCCCTCCGGCGGCGCCACGGAGCAGCCGGCCTTGACGGCCCTGACGAACGGCCAGTCCTCATCGTGGGCCTGCTTGACGAGCTTCGGGTCCATGGCCTTGATGTGGACGTAGGAGATCCGCTCGGGGTAGTCCTTGATGAGCGCGATGTTGTCGGCCATGCCGTAGACGATGTGGCCCGTGTCGAGGCAGAAGCCGACGTATTCGGGATCGGTGGCCTGGAAGATGCGGTCGATGTCCTCGCGGGTCTCGATGTGCGAGTCGCCGTGCGGGTGCAGGACCATCTGGAGGCCGTAGTCCTCCTTCATCATGCGGCCGAGGCGGTTGGCGTTGTTGATGTAGAGGTCCCAGGCCTTGCCGTCGAGGTGACGGTCGTCGGTGAAGGCCCCGGTGTGCTCGTCGCGGAACATGGGGGGCAGGTGGACGACGTACTCGGCGCCGACGGCGGCGTGGGTCTCGCCCACGGCGCGGAAGGTGCGCTCGGTGTCCGCCCAGGCCTCCTCCTTGTGCAGGATGCCCCACGCGGTGCCGGCGACGACGCGGAAGCCCCGCTTGCTCATCTCCTCCTGGAGACGCTTGGGCTCGGTCGGGAAGTAGCCGAAGGGTCCCGTCTCCATCACGGAGAAGCCGGCCTCGGCCATCTCGTCGAGCGCCTTCTCCCACGGGATCTGCGCGGGATCCTCGGGGAACCACACGCCCCACTGATCGGGGCAGACGCCGATCGTCAGGCGGGAGTATCGCGGATCGGTGTTGCGGCTCTTGTCGACAGCCATCGTCATCCTCTCGGGTTGCTCATCGTCGAGCTGACCTCAGTCTAGGTTTGTGACGTTTGTACTGTCAATAGCTCGGGTGAGACTTTCGGACGCGTCGTTGAGGAGATCAAACCGTCGGAGACCGACGGCTTGTGAGGACAATTTTAGCCCGCCGTGGCCCGCCTGATCATGCGGTCGAGGACGGCCACGTCGAACCCCGGACGCTCTGGCCGGTTGGTCATCAGCGTCCAGGCGAGCCCGGCCGTCGGGTTGATCCAGAACTCGGTGCCGGACCATCCGGCGTGCCCGAACACCGCGTCGTCCGCGCCCCACCCGGGCAGTTTCCACCCAGCGCACCCAGACGTTCGAGCTCGCGCTCCGGGCCGACGGCAAGAACCTCTACACCGACGACGGCGAGCTCGGCTTCACCAAGGAGGAGCTCAAGGCCTTCTGGGAGTCCGGAGCCGCGATGTGTGACGGCGCCGGCATCCCGCAGAACAAGCTGGAGGAGATCGCGCCCCAGTCCGGCTTCGGCGCGGGCATGACCGTCAGCGAGACTAGCTGGAGCAACTTCCTGGGCGGCTACCTGGCCGACTCGGGAGCCCAGTCGATCGCCATGGTCGCGCCGCCCACCGCCAAGGAGGGTGCGAAGGACCTCTACCGTCAGGCCGGTCTGCAGAGGGCCATCTCGGCCGACACCGAGCACCCTGAGGCCGCGGCCCTGTTCCTCGACTATGTCGTCAACAGCGAGAAGGCCGGCGAGATCTTCGGCACGACGCTGGGCTTCCCCGCCTCCAGCAGCAAGCTCGACGGCGCCGTGCTCGAAGGCCCGGACAAGCAGGTCGCTGACTTCCTCGACTCGGTCGCTGACCGCATCGGCGACGCCCCGCCCGTCCCCGTCGTCGGCTACGGCGCGCTGGAGCAGAAGTTCTGGGATCTCGGCAAGGCCCTCGGTCTGGGTGCCGTCACCGTCGACGAGGCTGTCGAGCAGTTCTTCGCCGAGGCCGACGTCATCCTCGGGTGACCACGGAGCACCCCATGACGATCGCGACCCACGCGGCGGACGCCGCCACGGACCCCGTACGTGACCGGGCCCGTGGCGGCGCACCCGCCGGGGCGGGTGGCTCGACCCCCGCCCCCCGGCGCAGGCGTGCCCTGCAGCGGCGCGAGGACGCCGCCGGCTATCTGTTCCTCACCCCTTGGCTGATCGGGTTCTTCCTCCTGACCGCCGGGCCCATGCTCTTCTCGCTGTATCTGGCCTTCACGAACTACAGCATCTTCGGCAAGACCGAGTTCATCGGCCTCGACAACTTCGCCCGCATGATGGACGACGAGGTGTGGTGGGGCTCGGTCCGGATCACGCTGTTGTGCGTCCTCGTCGGGACCCCCATCAAGCTGCTGGCCGCCCTGGCCGTGGCCATGCTGCTCAACTACCGCTCGAAGGGCACCGGGTTCTTCCGGTCGGCGTTCTACGCGCCGTCGCTCATCGGCGCTTCGGTCAGCATCGCCATCGTGTGGCGCGCCATGTTCTCGACGGGTGGCCCCGTCGACAGCTCGCTGCGCATCTTCGGCATCGACATCGGCGGCTGGGTCGGGATCCCGGCCCTCATCCTGCCCATGATGATCCTGCTGGCCGTCTGGCAGTTCGGCGCCCCCATGGTCATCTTCCTGGCGGGCCTCAAGCAGGTCCCGGCCGAGCTGTACGAGGCCGCCTCCGTCGACGGCGCCGGCCCGCTGGGCAAGTTCCGCAACGTGACGCTGCCCATGCTGTCGCCGGTGATCTTCTTCAACCTGCTGCTGGAGATGATCCACGCGTTCCAGGTCTTCGCCTCCGCTTACATCATTGGCTCGGGCACCGGGGGACCGGCGGGCGCGACCAACTTCTACACCGTCTACCTCTACACGCGAGCCTTCACCAACACCCAGATGGGCTACGCGTCGGCGATGGCCTGGGTGCTGCTGATCGCCGTCGGCATCATCGCGGTGATCATGTTCCGCACCTCGAACTCGTGGGTGCACTACTCGGGAGACAAGCGATGAGCGCCACCACCGTCGACCGCGACCGGACCGCCACCCGCACCGGCAGCCTCCGCCGCCGGCGCACGTGGACCACGGTCGCCTGGGTCGTCGCCATGGTGGCCCTCACCGCGGTCATCCTCTACCCGCTCGCGTGGATGGTGTCGGCGTCGTTCAAGCCCACCGCCGAGTTTGGCGCCAACCAGGCGTTCCTGCCCGAGAACCCGACGATCGGCAACTACTTCAAGGTGCTGGAGGGCGTGGGAGGCGTGCCGCTGTGGCGGTTCTTCCTCAACTCGTTCATCCTGGCGTCACTGTCGGTGGTGGGGATCGTCATCTCGGCCTCGCTGGCCGCCTACGCGTTCGCGCGCATCCGCTTCCGGGGCAACGGGGCCTGGTTCGCCGTCATGATCGGCACGCTCCTGCTGCCGTTCCACGTCCTGATCATCCCCCAGTACATGCTGTTCCGCCGGCTCGATCTGGTCGACACGTTCGTCCCGCTGCTGCTGGGTAAGTTCCTGGCCGTGGAGGCGTTCTTCGTCTTCCTCATCGTCCAGTTCATCCGCGGCCTGCCGCGCGACATGGACGAGGCCGCCCGGATCGACGGCTGCGGCCACTGGCGGATCTTCTGGCTGATCATCCTGCCGTTGATCAAGCCCGCGCTCGTGTCGGCGTCGATCTTCGCGTTCATCTGGAGCTGGAACGACTTCCTCGGACCGCTGCTCTACCTGAACTCGCCCGACAACTACCCGCTGCCGCTCGCGCTGCGCGTCTTCAACGACCAGACCAGCTCGTCGGACTACGGCGCCACGGTCGCGGTGTCGGTGCTGGCGCTGCTGCCGATCCTCCTGTTCTTCATCATCTTCCAGCGCTTCCTCGTCGAGGGGGTCTCGACCCAGGGGCTGAAGGGATGAGTCGGAGGTCGCGGTTCGCGCTCGCCGAGCCAGCGGACGGGAGCGTGCTGCGCTGGCCCGGGGCCGCGTCGAAGTTCGCGCTGCTGGGCGAGGTGCTGTGGGTCGGCATCCTCGTGGCCGTCGCGAGCCTGCCGGTGGTGACCTGGCCCGCCGCGTTCGCGGCCGGCGCGTCCCATCTGCGCAGGTTCCTGCGCGGTGAGAGCGCCACGGTGGGACAGTTCGTCGACGACGTGCGCCGGGCAGTGCCCGGGGGCGTCGTCGTCGGGGCGGCGTCGCTGCTGGTGGCGCTCCTGATCGTGTTGGACCTCGCCATCGCGCGCGACGGCGGGCTCCCCGGGGCGACGGCGGTGGCGGCCGTCCTGAGCGTCGCGGCGGCGGCTGCCGCCGTCCTGGTGGTGACCGCGGCCGTGTCGTGGCGGCCTGGGCGGACGTGGTGGGCCGTGGTGGCCTCGTCCCCCGGGCGCCTCGCCCGCGATCCGTTCGCGGCGGTGATGACCGCGGTGGCGCTGGGGCTCGCCGCGGTCATCACCTGGCAGTACGCGCTACTGGTCGTACCCGCGGCCGGGATGCTGGTGTTCGCGATGGTTGCGGTACAGGAGAGTCGCGGCGTTCCGGCGTGACACAACTCACAGCAGCGGGCTGAAAGACGGCTGACGACGGCGAAATCGGCAACTGCTGTGAGTTACGTCACGCCACCCGGGTTCACGGCAGGTGCGGGACCTCGCCGCGCAGGCCGGTCGACGTGACGATCGTGTCCGGCTGGCCGCCGCTGTGCGTGATCGAGCGGTCGTCGTCGTGCACCGTCAGCTGGGTCCGGTGGTGGCGCAGCGCCTTGGCCACCCGCGGGCGGTACCCCTCCAAGTCGAACCAGCGCGCCGCGAGCTCACGGTTGGTGGTCAACGCGGCGAACGGGATCCCCACCTCCTCCGCCGCGGCGCGGCTCAGATGGTGGGCGCGCACGTGGTCCGGGTGGCCGTAGCCCCCGTCGTCGTCGTAGCTGACGACCAGATCCGTGTGCATCTTCCGGAGGAACGCAGCGATGTCCGCGGTCGCCTCCGCCTCGTCGGCGGACGTCAGGGACCGTTCATCGGCCTGCTCGCCCGGCCCCGCGACACCGTCGGCGATCCACCGCATGCCGGAGTCGAGGTAGCGGCGCGGCTCGTCCGCGGCGCGGGCCGGCGGCATGCCGAGATAGGCGTGGGCGTGGACGCCCAGGGAGTCGAGGGCGCCCGCGAGCTCGGCCTCGCGGCGCTGCTCCAGCGCCGGGGTCCCCGCGAGATGTGACAACGGCCCGGGGACGACGGCGCCCATCTCGCCGCGCGTGCACGTCAGCACCGACACCTTCAGGCCCTCGTCCACGAGGTGCGCGATGAGGGCGCCCGAGGCGAGCGTCTCGTCGTCGGGGTGGGCGTGGATGAAGGTGACGTGCTTGACCGCCCCGTTGGCGATGGCGCGTCGGTAGGCCTGAAGCGTGCGGTCCGCCACGTGCGCCCACGTCATCGTCTCGGCGCGCTCCCTGGCCGTCACGGCCATGCGCGCGCGCCGCTCCGGGTCGCGGAGGAGACGCAGCAGAGCCTCGGCCCAATCCCGAGGATCGTGCGTGGGGACGAGATCGCCGGTGTGGCCGTTGCAGATCGCCTCGGTGAGCCCGCCTGCGGCGGCCGCCAGGGTCGGGACGCCCGAGGACGACGCCTCCAGCGCGACCAGCCCGAAAGTCTCGGAGTGCGACGGCACCAGCATGATGCTCGCGTGCCTCATGATGCGCGCGAAGGACTCGCGGTCCTGGCCGGGGAGGAACGTGACGACGGAGGTCAGGTCGAGGTCTGCGACGAGGCGGTGTAGTTCCGCCTCGTAGTCCGCGAAGTCCGCGGACGCCTGGCCGACCACCACGAGGTGCGGCCGTTCCGCCTCCGGAAGGAGCGCGAGGGCGCGGATGGCGACATCGGGCGCCTTGAGCGGCTGGAGCCGGGCCGCGAAGAGGAGGTAGCCGGGCGCGACGCGCGGGTCCGGCGTCCAGACCTCGCCGTCGGCCGGGTGGAACAGCTCGGTGTCGACGCCGGGCCGGACGATCATCACCTGCTCAGGGTCGGCCTGGCAGCGGCCGATGACGACCGCGGCTTCGTGCCGGCTGACGGCGAGGATCAGATCGGACTGCGTGGCGCAGTAGATCTCGCCGTCGAGGCGCGCGGGGGATTCCGCCGGCTCGCCGTCGCGGAGCGAGGAGTTGGGGTGGGCGGCCACCGAGTGGAAGGTCATGAGGTGCGGGATGCCCGCCTCGCGGGCGAGCGGGATGGCCGCGACGCCGGACATCCAGTGGTGGGAGTGCACGAGGTCGAAGCGGTCGAGGGATCCTAGGTTGGCGCGGAACTCGTCGATGTGCTGGTCGATTTGGCTCTTCGGCAGGGGCCGGGGCGGTCCGGCGTCGACGTGGTGGAGCACGATCCCGTCCTCCAGCACGTGCGTGGCCGGCTGGCCCGGCGACGAGCGGCGCGTGAAGAACTCCACGTCGATCCCCGCCTGCCGCAGCGCGATGGCCAGGGCCCGGATCAGCACGTTCATCCCGCCGGCATCGGCCGTACCGGCACGCTCGGCGGGGGAGGTGTGGAGCGAGATGAAGGCGACACGCATGGGGCGGAGGTTACACCCCGGTCATCGCCGGGCGAGGGCGTCGCGGACCTCGTGGACCAGGGCCCGGGCGTGCCGTTCGGCTGCCGCGCGGTCGCCGTCCGCCACGGACCTCGCGAGCAGCAGGTGCAGGTCGAGGGCGTCGGCCTCGGGCGGGCTGGGCTGCAGGCCGAGGCGGATGCGGCCGTCGAGCACCTCGGCGACGGCGCCGGTCAGCGCGGCGAACATCTCGTTGTGGGAGGCGGCCAGCAGAGCGGTGTGGTACTCGATGTCGATGCGCGCCAGGGCGGCCCCGTCGATCGTCGTGGCGGCGTCGCGCAGGTCGTGGGCCAGGTGCACGAGCCGCTCGCGCTCCGCCGGGGTCGCGCGCTCGGCGGCCAACCGGGCCGCCGCCGGCTCGACGGCCTCCCTGAGCTCGGTGAGGGACCGGAGCTGCTCGTCGCGGTGCGGCGAGTCGAGGCGCCAGCGGATGAGGCGGGGGTTGAAGCGGTCCCACGCGTCGGGGGGCAGGACCGTGATGCCGATCCGCGGCCGCGCCGCCACGAGCGACATCTCTTCGAGGAGTCGCATCGCCTCGCGGGCGACGGTGCGCGAGACCGCGAATCGATCGATGAGGCCCTGCAGCGTGAACCCGTCCCCCGGTCGCAGCACGCCGGCGACGATGTCGGCGCCGAGCCGGTCGGCGACGACGTCGGCCATGGACGCGCGGGGAACGCCGGGCGCATGGCAACCGGGGGGCGGCGGTTGCCGTCGTGGACTGGGCCGCATGCGCCAATAGTATTACCATTGCGCCATGCAGGATCTCACTCTCCGCAGGGTCGCGGCCCGACGCGAGGCACTGGGCGTCGGGGTAGACGCGCGATGACCTCTCCCACGACAGGGCCGGTGCACCTCGTCGTCATGGGCGTGGCGGGCACGGGCAAGTCCACCATCGGACGAGGACTCGCCGAGGTGTTCGCCCTGCCCTTCGCCGAGGGCGACGACTTCCACAGCGACGCCAACCGGCAGAAGATGGCGTCGGGCGAGCCGCTCACCGACGAGGACCGCTGGCCGTGGCTGCAGTCGCTGCAGGACTGGATGACGGAGCAGGCCGCGCAGGGGCGATCCACCGTCGTCGCCTGTTCCGCGCTGAGGCAGGCGTACCGCGACGTGTTGCGCAAGGCCGAGGGGGAGACCTTCTTCGTGCACCTCGTGCTGCCGGAAGAGGTGAACCTCGAGCGGCTCACGCTGCGGCAGAACCACTTCATGACCGACCGGATGCTGGGGTCCCAGCTCGCGACCCACGAGGTCCTGGCCGAGACCGAGCACGGGATCGAGGCGCTCAACGTCGGAGACCCGCGGCACGTGATCGCCGAGATCTCCTGGCTTCTTGAGGGGCGCTTCGGGGCGCGTCTGCACGGCTAGGGCGCCGTCGGCCGGCAGCACGAAAGCACAACGAACTCGACCCCCGAGGCCCGCTACGGGCCCGGGGGTCGAGTTCATCGGCGTGTCGTGCAGGTCAGGGGGTCGGAAGCTCCCCGGCCGCGATCGAGAAGGCCGTGACGCGGCCGTCGACGACGAGCTCGTAGTCGCCCGCGAAGCCCTCGACGACGACGTCGCCGTTGTCGTCCGCGACCACCTGAGTCTCCGGAACCCACCACTCGCCCTTGATCAGCCCGTGCAGGGCGTCGAACGATGGCTTGGGGGAGCCGTCGGCGCGCAGGAACCCGATGGGTGCGCCCAGCCAGGCGCCGGCGTCGGTGATGCCCCAGTAGGTCACCGATTCGACGGCGGGGTGGGCCACCAGGGTCCGGTAGTGCCGCGACACCTCGTCCGCCTGCCGCGCCTCCCCCTCGGGGGTCGAGGGCCACGACGGGATCTGGTAGTCGTTGAGGTCCACGATCTCGGGCGGCATGATGTGCCCGGACACGAGGCTGGTCTCCGACATCTGGATCGGCAGCCCGAAGCGGGCGAACCGCTCCAGCACCTCGAGCGTGCGCTCCTCGCCCCAGTAGCCCTGGTGCATGTGGCTCTGCAGGCCGATGGAGTCGATCCGGATCCCGGCGGACAGGCACTCCTCGATGAGCCGCTCGTACTTGACCGACATGTTGAAGTCGTTGAGCACCAGCTTGAGGGTGGGGTCGGCCTCACGGGCGGTGTCGAACGCGAGCCGCACGATCCCCACCCGTCCCAGTTCGCGGGCCAGGGGCGTCACGGCGTTCTCCTCGGCGGTGAACTCCGGCATGATGACGACCTCGTTGATGGCGTCCCAGAGACCGATCAGCCCGGCGAAGTCGCGCACCTCCCGCCGGATCCGCGCCTCGATGAGGCGGCGCACCTCGGCGGTGGAGCGCCCGAGCAGCCACTGCGGCGCGAGCGTGTGCCACACCAGCGGGTGTCCCTTGACGGTGACGCCGCGCTCCACGAACCAGCGGGCGGCGGCCTGGAGCCGCGCCGTGTCCGGTTCGCCCTCCACGGGCTCGAAGGTGCGCCAGTAGAAGGGGAGCGTCGCGGTGTTGAACACCTCCAGCCACCGCTCGGCGACCGTCTCCGCCAGGGCGGCGGGTGCCTGCCCGAAGCCCGTCTCGATCGAGTGGTCCTCGCGGTTGGCCAGCCCGATGAGGTCGAAGCCGATGTTGCCGAACCCGAAGGCGTGCCGGGTCTGCCGCACCGTGACCTGCGCGCCGGCACGACCGACGCCCACCACCGCGCTGCCCATCCGGGCGCCGTAGCGGCCCGGGTCGGCCGCGGCCGTCACCCGCGCGCTCATGCCGGCACCACCGTCGACGGCGTCACCAGCACGCGACCCTCGCCGACCACCCGGCGCTCGCCCGTCATCTCGACGGAGAGCGCGGGCAGGCGGTCCTCGGAGGACCGGCCGGCCGACAGCTGGATCTCGCCGGGCTCGACGACGCGGGCCATGTCGACGCCGGTGAAGGACAGCCGGTCCGCGTGGACCTCGAACGTCACGCGCGCGGATTCGCCCGCCGACAGGTCGACCTTGCGGTAGCCGATCAGCTGCTTGAGGGGGCGGACCACCTCGGCCCAGGGGTCGCTCGAGTAGAGCTGCACCACCTCGGCGCCGTCGCGATCACCGGTGTTGGTGACCGTCACGGAGTACTCGACGACGCCGTCGACCGGCATCGTCGGCGCCGAGACCGCGGCGTCGCTCAGCTCGAACGTGGCGTACCCGATGCCGTGGCCGAACGGGAACAGCGGCGTCGGATCGAGGTTCGAGATGCCGTTGGAGAACCAGCCCAGCGGGGGAGCCAGGTAGGTGCCCGGCTGCCCGCCGTGGTGCGACGGGATCGCGATCGGGAGGCGACCCGACGGGTTGAGCGTGCCGGTCAGCACGCCGGCCAGCACATCGGCCGCCTCGACGCCGGGCATGAACGCTTGGACGATCGCGGCGCAGCGGTCGGCGTATTCGCCGAGGGCGTACGGCCGGCCGGTGACGAGCAGCAGGATCGTGGGCGTGCCCGTGGCCAGGACGGCGTCGAGGAGTTCGCCCTGCCGGCCGGGGAGCTTGAGGTCAACGACGTCGCAGCCCTCGCCGGAGGTTCCCTCGCCGAACATGCCGGCGATGTCACCCAGCGTGACGACGGCGACCTCGGCCGCGGCGGCGGCCGCGACGGCGGCGGCAAGGTCCTCGTCGGTGCCGGAGGTGAAGCCGGTCCCGGTGGCGAACGTGACGTCGTCGCCGAGGGCTGCCCGCAGCGCGTCGTCGAGTCTGCGGATGTCCAGGCCCGTCTCGGTCCCACTCTTGGCGAGGACGTGGTTGGGGAAGGAGTAGCAGCCCATGAACGCGCGCACGTCGTCCCACGTCGGGCCGACGACGGCGACCTTGCGGCCTTCGGCGAGCGGCAGGACACCGTCGTTGGCCAGCAGCGTCACCGACTCCTCGGCCACGCGGCGGGCGATGTCGCGGTTGCGGGGGGAGTCGAGGTCGGCGGCGGGGTCGGCCGGCGGCTGCCAGCCGTCGTCGAGGAGCCCGAGCTGCAGCTTCTGCCGGAGCACGCGCCGCGCGGCGCGGCGGACCTCGTCCTCCGAGAGGAGCCCGCGCCCGATCGCCTCCTCGATGGCCCAGTAGGCGCCGGTCGAGGGCAGTTCGATGTCCAGCCCGGCGCGCAGTGCCAGGGCGGCGGCCGTGGCGTCGTCGGGGGCGACGCGGTGCATGCGGGTGAGGAACGCGATGCTCCAGTAGTCGGACACGACGGTGCCCTCGAACCCCCACCGGTCCCGCAGCACCGTGGTGAGCAGCTCGTGGGAGGCGGCGGCGGGCTGTCCGTCGATGTCGCAGTAGGAGTTCATGATCGAGCCGGCGCCGCCGACGCGGACCGCCATCTCGAACGGCGGCAGCATAACGTCCTCGAGCTCGCGGCGACCCATCGACACCGGCGCGTGGTTGCGGCCGGAGCGGCTGGCGGGGTAACCGACGAAGTGCTTCGGGGTCGCAACGACGCCCGCCGACTGCAGGCCGCGCACGTAGGCGGTGCCGAGCGTGCCGACGAGGTACGGGTCCTCGCCGCAGGTCTCCTCGACCCGGCCCCAGCGGTAGTCCCGCACGACGTCGAGCAGCGGCGACAGGCCCTGCTGCACGCCGACGGAGGCGAGGTCGGCGCCGATGGCGGCGGCCATCTCCTCGATCAGCTCGGGCCGCCAGGTGGCGCCCCAGGCGATCGACGCCGGGTAGACGGTGGCGCCCAGGGCGGTGAAGCCGGTGAGGCACTCCTCGTGCGCGATCGCCGGGATCCGGTGGGGGTTCGCGGCCCGCACGTCGTCCTGGAAGCTGGTGAGCTTCGCCACGCCGTCGGGGACAGTGAGGGGGTCGGTGCCGAACACGCGGGTGAGGTGGCCGAGTCCGCCGTCGATCGCCTCCGTCCAGGGCTTGAGCTCCTGGGAGAACTCGCTCTCCATGGGGGCGACGTCGTGGTGGTCGGGGTCGGGGGCGGGCGCCTCGGTCTGGCCGGGGTGCCAGTAGGAGCCGAGCTGGTGGACGAGGTCGGTCAGGGTGAGCTCGTCCATGAGGGCGTCGAGGCGCTCGTCGATGGGCAGGGTGGAATCGGTCCAGGTCATGGGAGGTTCTTTTCCGCGCGGATGTGGGCTCAGCCCTTGACCGCGCCTTGGAGACCGCCGACGATGCGGCGCTGCATGGTGAGGAAGAAGACCATCGCGGGGATCATGCTGAGCGTGGTGAACGCGAAGACGCCCGCGGTGTCGGAGGAGTGCTCGGTGGAGAAGTCGGCCACGCCCAGCGGCAGGGTGCGCATGTCGCCCTGGAGCAGCAGCAGCGGCAGCAGGTAGGCGTTCCACGAGCCGACGAACGCGAGGACGCCGACGGTGATGAGGCCGGGTGCCGACAGCGGCACCATGATGCGGGTGAACACGCTCATGCGGCTGGCGCCGTCGATCATGGCGGCCTCCTCCAGTTCGCCGGGGATGGCTTGGAGGAACGGGCGCAGGATGACGATCGTGGTCGGCAGGGCGAACGCGGCCTGGGGGAGCGCGACGCCCCACCAGGTGTTGCTCATCCCGAGGTCCTTGCTGATGATGATGAACAGCGGGATCACCGCGACTGTGGCGGGGAACAGCAGCCCGAGGACGAAGATCATGTAGATCTTCTCGCGGCCGGGGAACTGGTAGCGCGACAGCGGGTAGGCCGCCATGAGGCCGAACACCACGACGACGGCGGTCGTCAGGAGCGCGATGATCATGGAGTTGAGGCCGTAGCGCCAGAAGTTCGGGTTGGTGAGGACTCCGGCGTAGTTGCTCCAGACCCAGGGGTCGGGCATCCCGGCCGGGGACTCGGCGAGCTGGGCGTTGCTGCGGAAGCCGCCGAGGATCGAGTACAGCACCGGGCCCAGCGAGAACGCCGCGACGACGAGCGCGATGAAGTAGACGACGGGGTTGGTGGTGCCCAGGCGACGGCGGCGCGTCGCGGCCGGTGCGGCGGCGGTGGCGGAGGTCATCGGCGGACCTTTCGCTTGTCGGAGTCGGCGGTGTCGCGGCTGAGGATGAAGCGCTGGTACAGCAGCGCCATCGTGAGCGCCACGACGAAGAGGACCACCGAGGCGGCGCCGGCGATGCCGTAGTTGCTGCGCTTGGTGCCCTCGTTGATGAGGAACGTGGCCATGGTCGTGGTGGCGTTGGCGGGGCCGCCGCCGGTGAGGATCCACACCATGTCGAAGAGTTGGAGGGCGCCGACCATGGACAGGAAGGCCCAGGTCCGCAGGGTGGGGCCGAGCAGCGGGATGGTGATGTAGCGCTGGGTCTGCCACCAGGAGGCGCCGTCGATCTGGGCGGCCTCGTCCAGCTCCTGCGGGACGCCCTGCAGGCCGGCGAGGAACAGGATGATCGCGAAGCCCAGGTACTTCCAGGTGAGCACGACCATGACGGTCCACAGGGCCAGGTCCGGCGTTCCGAGGAAGCCCTGGGCGGGCCCCTGGATGCCGAGGCCGGCGAGGATGGAGTCGATGACGCCGTAACGGGGCTGGAGCAGCTGGAACCAGACGACGCCGGCGATGACCTCGGCGAGGATGTAGGGGATGAAGACGATGGTGCGCAGCAGCCCCTGGAACTTCATCTTGCGGTTCAGCAGCAGCGCGACCGCGATGCCCAGCGGCAGCTGAATGGCCACCGAGGCGACGACGATGAACAGGTTGTGGCCAAGCGCGCCGAGGAAGACGTCGTTGGTGAGGACCGAGATGTAGTTGCGGAGACCGACGAAGTCGGTCAGCGGGCCGAAGCCCTTCCAGCGGTACACCGAGAACTGGACGGCGCGCAGCATGGGCCACACGACGAACATGAAGAACAGGACGAGGGCGGGGAGGACGAAGACGGCGATCTCCAGCCCCATCCTCCAGTTGACGGACCGCGTGGAGCGCGGTGAGGGCGAGCGCTTGGCGCGCCCGCCCTCACCTGCTGTGGTGACCGCGGCCGCCGCCCGCTTGCGCGTGGTGGTGGCGTCGGTCATGGGTTACTTCTCCGCGTCCGCGGCCGACTGGGTGGCGTCGACGATCTCCTGGGCGGTGGCCTGACCGGCGAAAGCGAGTGCGATCTCGTCGTTCATGGCGCCACCGACGGAGGTGCCGAAGGCGGTGTCGAAGTACAGCTGGACGTAGCCGGCCGCATCGCGGACCTCGAGGAGCTTGGCGAGAGCCGGGTCGGCCACGTACTGCGACGCGGTCGGGTTGGTCGGCAGGCCCATGTCGAGTTCGGCGAAGCCCTTCTGGATCTCGTCGGACAGCAGGTACTCGACGAAGTCGACGGCCTGGTCGGGGGCGTCGGCCGGGACGGCCCACGCGTCGCCGCCACCGAGCGCGGCGCTCTGGTCACCCTCGCCGCCCTCGACCTCCGGGAAGGCGAACCAGCCGGTCGCCTCGCCGAGGCCCTGCTCGTCTTCGGTCAGGCCCTGCATGACGCCGGGCTCCCAGTGGCCGGCCAGCTCCATGGCGACCTTGCGGGTGGCCAGGAGGCCGGAGGCGCTGGTCGGGCCGGACTGCGCCGGGGTGGTCAGGAAGCCGGGGTTGAACGGCTCCTTGCCCACGAGCTCGGCCAGGTCCTCGCCGGCCCGCACGAAGCACTGGTCGGTGAAGTCCAGGCTCGTCACGGCATCGGAGAGCACCTCCTCCGAGCACTCGCGCAGCGCGAAGTAGTACCAGTAGTGCGCGGCGGGCCACTTGTCGCCGGCGCCGACGGAGATCGGGTCGATGCCCGCGGCCTTCAGCTTGTCGATGGCGGCGTAGAGGTCCTCCATGGTGGTGGGCGCCTCGGTGATGCCGGCCTGCTCGAAGAGCTCGGTGTTGTACCAGAAGCCGACGACGCCCATCGAGAAGGGCAGGCCGTAGGTCTTGCCGTCGACGGTCCAGCCGTTGACGGAGCCGCCGAGCTTCTCGACGGTCTCGCCGGCGGCTTCGCTGAGGTCCTTCACCAGGCCGGCCTCAACCTTGTCGGCCAGCTCGCCGCCGCCACGCTCCATGTAGATGTCCGGAACGTCGCCGCTCTGCCAGGCGGCCTCGAGCTTGGTGACCATGTCTTCGTGCTGCATGGCCTGCACGTCGATGGTGACGCCGGGGTTCGCGGCCTCGAAGTCGGCAGCGACCTTGTCGTAGTAGTCCTTGCCTTCACCGGTGTTGGAGTTGTGCCACCACGTGAGGGTGACGTCGCCGCCGCCGGAGGCCGGGGCCGACGCGCCGTCGGTGGCCTCTTCCGTCGTTCCGCCGCAGGCGGACAGGGCGAGCGCTGCGCCGGCGACGAGCGCGGTGAGCTTGGGCAGTGCACGGGTCATCGTTGATCCTCCGAATCTTGTTCACGAAACTTTTCGTGAAACTCTGACTGACGATGTCGAGCATAAGCGTAACCACAATTAGTCTGCAAGAGCAACCAAATAGTGGTTATCGGTTCGTTAAGAAGTGGGCGAAACTTTTCGCTGCTAGGCTGTGGCGCGTGAGAACGGGCAAGGCGGTGCGGCTGCAGGACGTTGCGCGACACGCGGGTGTGTCTAACGCGACGGCCTCCAAGGCCCTCAACGACCGGGGCGGGGTGTCGGCCGAGACACGGCGTCGCGTGCTCGCTGCCGTGGACGAGCTGGGGTACGAGCCGGTGTCGGTGGAGTCGACGCCGTACCCGCAGATCGCCCTCGTTGCCGACGACCTCTCGACCAGCTACACCCTCGAGATCCTCAAGGGAGCGATCACCACGTCGATGTCGCACGGGGTGGCGCTCAGCACCTTCTACGTGCCGGAATCCGCGCCGGCGACCCCCACCCCCGTGCCGCTGGGCGACGACTGGCTCCAGCTCATCAAGGCCAAGGGCTTCCTCGGCGTCATCGTCCTGACGGCGCGCCTCTCAGAGCATCAACTCGCCAAGGTGCGCGAGCTCGGGCTGCCCCTCGTGGCGATCGATCCGGCGAACGCGCTCCCGCCGTCGGTCATGAGCATCGGGGCCACCAACTGGAACGGCGGCGTCGAGGCCACGCAGCACCTCATCGAGCTGGGGCACCGCCGGATCGGGTTCATCCAGGGGCCGTCCGAGTCGGTCCCCGCCTCCGAGCGTCTCCACGGGTACGTGTCAGCGCTGCACATGAACGCGGTCCCCATGGACTCCACGCTCGTCGTCCCGGGCGGCTACACGCACGAGGAGGGTTTCGAGGCGGCCCAGCGCCTCCTGGCCCTCCCCGAGGGTCAGCGCCCGACCGCGATCTTCGCGCCGTGTGATCCCGCGGCCATGGGAGTCTGCGAGGCCGCCCGCCAGCGGGGCATCGCGGTCCCGGAGGAGCTGAGCGTCGTGGGCTTCGACGACACCTTCCTCGCCGGGCTGGCCGTCCCGGGGCTGACGACGGTGCACCAGCCCCTGCAGCGCATGGGCGCGGCCGCTGTGCGGCGCCTGCTGGACATCCGGTCGGGTCGCGCCGTCGAGACCGGGCACGTCCGCCTCGCCACCCGGCTCGTGATCCGGGCGTCTACCGCCCCGGCGGCGGAGCCAGGACTAGGCTCGAAGGGAGCCCGGCCAGCGGGCCGCGCGACGACCCGATGAAGGAAGCGACGATGAAGACGTTCAACCTCGGCCCCACCGATCTTTCCGTGCCAGCGGTGGTCACCGGCGTGATGCGCATCCAGGACAAGACCGACGACGAGGTGCGCGCCCTGTACGACGCCTCGCGTGAGGCGGGGGTCGACTTCTTCGACCACGCCGACATCTACGGCGACGGTGCGTACCACGGCTGCGAGACGCGCTTCGCCGAGGCGCTTCGGCTCTCCCGGGCGGAGCGCGAGGAGATCACGCTCCAGACCAAGGCCGGCATCGTCAAGGACGGACCGTACTTCGATTTCTCCTATGAACACCTGGTGGCTCAGGTCGACGGATCGCTGCGCGCACTGGACACCGACTACATCGACGTCCTGCTGCTGCACCGCCCCGACGCGCTGGTGGAGCCCGAGGAGGTCGCACGGGCGTTCGACGAGCTGTCGGCCGCCGGAAAGGTGCGGCACTTCGGCGTCTCGAACCACACGCCCGGCCAGATCGACCTGCTCAAGCGCTACGTGACGCAGCCCATCGTCGCGAACCAGCTCCAGCTGTCGATCACGCACGCGCCGATCGTGGCGCAGGGCGTCGCGGCCAACATGGCAGGTCTCGACCAGTCCATCTCGCGCGACCTCGGCATCGTCGACTACTGCCGCCTCAACGACATCACCGTCCAGGCCTGGTCGCCGTTCCAAGCGGGGTTCTTCACCGGGGTCTTCCTCGGCAACCCGGACTACCCCGAACTCAACGCGGTCATCGACCGGCTGGCGGCGAAGTACGACGTCCGGCCCGAGGGGATCGCCACTGCGTGGATCACCCGCCACCCGGCCAACATGCAGGTGGTGCTGGGGACGACGACGCCGGAGCGCGTGACCTGGTCCGCGGCAGGCGCGGACGTCGCGCTGACCCGGCCGGAGTGGTACGAGCTGTACCGCGCCGCGGGGTACGTCGTTCCCTGATCGACGTCGAAACGACACGGGAAGCGCCCGACCCTCCCGAGGGTCGGGCGCTTCGCGTGACCGGCGCCGGCTGTGGCGGTCAGCGCGTGTTCGGCGGGATCGGCGGCACGATGCCGATGGGGCCGTCGGTGGGGTCGATGCGCTCGCCGTCGGCGCCCACCGGGTTCCCGTCCTCGTCCACGCGCCGGCCCTCGTGGTCCACCCGGTTGCCGAACTCGTCACGCCAGTAACCGTCGGCGTCGGGCTCGTGCTCGATGTCCATCCCGGCCATCGCGTCCGACCCCAGGGGCTCGGGCTCGGGCGGGCTGGCGGGGCTTGCCGGCGAGTCGGGGGAGTCCGGCGACTCGGGGGAGTCGGGGCTGGAGGCGGCTGGGGCGTAGGGATCCGGCGCGACGGCCGCGGCGCTGGGGTCCGGGCGCGTCGCGGGATCGGCGAACTCGTTAGAGGGAGCGGCGATGAAGTCGTCGTTCGAGCTGGTCATATCAATACTCCTTCTCGGTCAGCGGTCTTCGGGGACAGGGTTGCCGTAGGGGTCGAGCCGGCGGCCGTGCTCGTCGCGCGGCACGTCGTCGTCAGCGATGTCGCCGACGCCGCGATGCCCGCGCTGCTCACGATGCCCGTCGGTCTGGGACACGTCGTGATCTGGGCGCGCGGCGTCAGGCGTGCCGTGGTCGTGGTGAGCGGTGTGGCCCGCCTCGTCGTCGAGGTGGACGTCGTCGCGCCGGTCATGGTCCTGGGGGGCGTGGCGTTCGTGATCTGCGTCGTGTTGGCCGGAGTCGCGCACGCGCGGGTCGATCTCGTCAGCTTTGCGCAGCTTCTCCTCGCGCTCGCGCTCCAGCTCATCAAGGGCGTGCCGGCTGTGCCTGGCCTCGTCGTCGCGAAGTTCCGCCTCCTCGGCGGCGAGAGCCGCCCGCTCCTCCGCCTCCGCTGCGGCCTGTCGGAGCTCCTCCGCGCGCTCGGTCTCGGTCAGGGCGTCCTGGCGCACGGCCTCCGCCCGGGTCGTCAGGTCCTCGGCGCGCTCCTGGCGGGCCGCCAGCAGTCGGTCGTTCTCGTGGGCGCGTTGGCGCAGGTCGTCGGCCCGCTCGATCCTCGCGCCCTCGCGTCCCCGTGTCGCCGCAACGATCGCGGCGATGATCACCGCGAGCACCACGACGATGATGATCACCCACACCCATACTGGCCATTCCGGCATGGTCGTCCTCCTTCACGTGGAACTGATGGTCTATCCACACTAGACACCGGCTGGTGTCGGCATGTGGAGTTCGGGAGATCAGTGGCCGATCGCCCACAAGGCCGCGGCCGCGATTTGCGGTACCCAGCAGAGGCCGTGCTAATCTTTGGCGTCGGGTCGCAAGGCCCGTTGCGCGAGTGGCGGAATGGCAGACGCGCCGGCTTCAGGTGCCGGTGCCCGCAAGGGCGTGGAGGTTCAACTCCTCTCTCGCGCACAACGATGTATGGTCCCCTGACTACATCAAATCCCCTCTGACAAGGACTTCGGTCCTTCTCAGTTGTGGACTCCCATGGACACGGATGGCCTTCAGAGGCCTCCCATTCCCCACGTATTCCCCACGGTTCCCCACGTATACCCCACGACATCCGGGTCGTGGGGAACGCAGTTGGCGTCGTCCACTGTCCACCCGACCGTCCTCGAGCCCGTTACGGAGCGTGACGGGAGGGGCGCACCATGGGTAGACCACGGGCCAAGGTCAAGCGCGGCTTCGGTGAGGTCGGCCAGCTGCCGAGTGGGCGGTTCCGGGCACGCTACACCGGCCCCGACGGTGGCCGGCACAGTGCTCCGATCACCTTCGTCGCCAGGATCGACGCCGAGGGGTGGCTGGTCGACCAGGAACGGATGATCAGTCGCGGCGAGTGGGAGCCCCCGGCCCGTCAGGTCCGGGAGGTTGAGGAGGCACCCCTGCTGCTGGGTGAGTACGCCGCCACTGTGGTGGCCCGCCGGCGGATTCGACCCGGCACGGCGGCGCTGTACGCGAAGCTGCTCAGGTTGACCATCCTCCCGGCCTTCGCCGGCCAGCCTCTGGGCGAGATCACCGCCGCGGAGATCTCCGCCTGGTATGCCGGGATGCGGACGACGCCTACCCAACAGGCCAACGCCTATGGGCTGCTCAAGTCGATCTTCAAGGAGGCCGTCGAGGAGAGGCTCGTGGACGTGAGCCCCTGCCGGGTGAAGGCGGGCACCCAGAAGGAACGCGCCCGCGAGATCGACGTGCTCACCGTCGACCAGCTCAACCGCTACCTGGCTGCCGTACCCGAAGCGCGTCGGGTACCGCTTTTGCTGGCCGGTTGGTGCGGGTTGCGTTCCGGCGAGGTCCGCGGGCTCCGCGTGCGCGACTTGGATCTGGACATCGGTGTGGTGCATGTCCGTCAGGCAGTCGTGAGACTCAAGGGGCAGCTCCTGATCGGCCCACCCAAGACGGACGCCGGGGTCAGGTCGGTGTCCATCCCTCCCCACCTCCTACCGGCGTTGCGGGAATGGGCGGCGCGCCAGCCGGTGCGTGAGCGGGAGGCGTTGCTGTTCCCGGCCAGGGATGGACACTCCCCGCTCAACGACAGCGTCCTCCGGGTCGCCCACAACAAGGGCAAGGCGGCCATCGACATGCCCGGCTTGACGGTCCACGGGCTGCGTCACACCAGCGCGACGCTGGCGGCGCAGTTGGGAGCCACCCTCGCCGAACTCCAGGCGCGGATCGGACACAGCACACCGAACATGGCAATGCGCTACCAGCACGTCGCTGCCGAACGCGACGCCCAGCTCGCCGCCCGCATGTCAGCGTTCGCCACGGGTCGACCCGGCTGACTGGTTGCGGTGCAGGGGATGGCAGCGGTCTCCGGCCTGCCTGTTCGCCGTCGCCTCGCTCAGAAGTGACGAGCCGGGGTGATCGCCGTACTGGTCGCCTCAGATGGGCTGACTTCTCCTGCCGGTGGCCGTGTAAAGAATGCCGTCTTGTAGCCGCGGCAAGACCAAGCCGTGCCTGCGGATCGTCCGGGACCTGTTCAACGCCTTGTCAGACACTGCTGGGGTGTACTCCCAAGTGGTGACGATCGCGTACAGCTGCCGCAGCAGCGCGGCCGCGACCGCGGTCTGGGCCTGGGTCGACGTGCCGGTTACCGCGACACCCGTGCGCCTGCGCATAGTCGCCGGGCGCGTGAGCGCCTACGGATGCAGCCGCGCGTCAGCCCGTTGCACGATACGGAGAAGCAGATCCGCCAGCTGGATCACTTCGGCAGCCTCCACCGCGTCGTCGAACCGAACGGTGCGATGGCTGGCCGGATTCTTGTAGGCACCGATGGCGCCGGCGAAAAGATCGGCGGTCGCCTGCTGTTCGCCGCCCTCTGCTCCTGGATCCCGAAGAACGCCATCCTTCGGGCCGAACGCCTTTCTCATCAAGGCCACTCCAAGGAGTTCGTTCGGCAAACCGGCGACGCGGCGGACCTCGACCTCAACGGCCTTCATCGCCGCGAACGAAGCCGTCTCGTAGTCACCGAGCGCGAAGTTCGATCGTGCAGACGACAGCGCCGGATGAAGCCCGCCTGAGAGGCGGTCGTCCGCCCAGACCTTCGAGAGCGCGTTGGGATCCTCCAGCAGAGCCCTTCCCGTGCTCGTGACTCGACTCCAGCTGCTGCCTTGGGGGTTCTTGGAAGAGTGGCCAATCAGAGCATGCGACTCAAGCCATGCCCACGCATCCGACAGGCGAGCGAGCATGGCCTCGAGGTCGGGCGGAGACTGGTCGTATCCGCCTCGCTGCTTGAATCCCTGGATCAGGTTGTTGAAGTTCGGCTCGTTGCCCAACGACCGGAGCAGGTTCAGGCTCAGGTCGGGCAGAGGAAGATTCCGAACGTCGTCATATGACAGGCCCATCCAACGAGGCTACTTGCCGAACGAGTCTCTGCTCGGTCACGCCGGGCAAAGGTCTCCGCGCAGTCTCCTCCCAAGCGCTTGGTGAGGGCTCGGTGGTGACGCTCTAGGGTGCTGTATATGGCAAGAATCCCGGTTGTGCTCGAAACGTTCAGTTGGCCGACGCGCTCGGCAGCTGAGGCAGCGTTCCGCGGGATCCTACGGAACTCCGGCTACTCGGTCGGTGACGCCGTCTCGGACCCGGTCCATCACCGGATGCTCATCGAACTCCTCGAACGCCACCCGGACCACGCCGAAAAGGCTGGCCCGGGTGTCAGGGAGTTCTTCATCGGCCGAACTCGCGATGCGAGCGGCGTGTTCGTCGGGGCCAATGCGATCGGTATCTGGATCCGCCGCGTCGATGGCGAAGAGGTGGATTTCAGTTACCTCACGGCGATTCGCCAGCACTCCGCGAAGTCCGACGCCAAAGAAGCGCTGCGGACAGAAGTGGACGAACGGCGGCAGGAGTACCGTGACGCGCGTTTCGCTTCGCGCGAGGAGGTTCGGAGCGACCTGTCTGGAGATCGGGTCGAAGTTAAGTCCCTCATAGTGGTGTAGCCCTCGGTGGCCGTGACCGTCAGGGACGTCAGCGCGGTCACCGTGGGATCCTTCGAGTTCACCCTTGCAAAGCTCTCTCGAAAGGACATCGCCACGATGACC